>NZ_JBIVTO010000035.1:0-1020 GCF_044756805.1 Paeniglutamicibacter sp. NPDC091659 | reverse complement strand
CTAGATGATTGATTCCAAGGGATGACTACGCGGGCAAGGGTGTCCAGACTCGAGGTGTAATCACCAACATTCGAACCTGGAGAGTTCTGATGGACAACGACCTGGACACCCTTGCAACAGCACTGTACGCCTCAACGGATGACTTTTTGAAGGCCAATCCGGACGTGGCCCCGTGGCGGCCGACGGTCGGTTTGCAACCGCTGATCACCGACGCGGAACTGGTCACCGTTGCGGTGATGCAAGCCCTGCTCGGCTACACCTCCGAACGCCGGTGGCTCCGCCATGCCCGGGTTGACCTGATCGAATGGTTCCCGCACCTGCCCGGGCAGTCGGGCTACAACAAGCGCCTGCGGCACCTGGGCGAAACCCTGCAGGCCGTGATCTCGCACCTGGGCCGGGACACCGGCCTGTGGGCCGACGGGATCTGGGTGGCCGATTCGACCCCCGTCGAATGCGGGCGCTCCCGCGAGACCGCCCACCGCTCGGACCTGGCGGGGTTCGCCGAGACCGGGTACTGCGCCTCGCACTCGCGGTGGTTCTGGGGCTTGCGCCTGCACCTGTTGTGCACGCTGGCCGGCATGCCGGTGGGCTTTGCGCTCACCGGTGCGAAGGCCGACGAACGCACGGTCCTGCTCGGGATCCTGGATTCCATGCCCGCCAGGATCGGTGCGGGGCAGGTGATCCTGGCGGACAGGAACTACTACGGGAAGCCGTTCGAAACCGCCCTTTCCGAAGGCGGCATCGTCCTGGTGCGGCCCACCCGTCAGGGCGAGCGACGACGACCCGGCAGGGAGTTCCTGAAGCCATTGAGGCAAGTCATCGAGTCAATCAACGACACCCTCAAGGGCCAGCTGGACCTCGAATCCCACGGCGGACGGACCGTCGCCGGGGTCACCGTGCGGGTGCTGCAACGCCTCCTCGCGATGACCGCGGCGATCTGGCACAACCTGAACACCGGCCGTCATCCGCTGCGCTCACTGACCGCCTATGACCACTGAGCCCTTGGAATCAATCATCTAG
>NZ_JBIVTO010000034.1:0-1029 GCF_044756805.1 Paeniglutamicibacter sp. NPDC091659 | reverse complement strand
AAACTTGGCACACTATTGAGTTCTCAAACAACAGACGCTTCCAACCTCCACGACCCGGGCTTATCTCATGCCGGCGCTTCGCTCTGGAGCAACTTATCCAGCCTAACCCACCGCGTGTCGAAGAGCAAATCGCACCAATCGGTGCTACCCGCCCCGCCGAACCGCGCCACAACACACCGGAAAAAACCGGTGAATCGGAAGGGGTAAGAAGGATTCTTGACCGGGAGATCCCCAGCGGCTTTACCCGCTGTCCTCATCCCGGCAACTCAGAAAACAATACACGCCTTTACGCCCCTGCGCAAATCGGGGCCCTCCCGCCCCCAAAACCCCGGCCCGCCGCCCCCAAGCACCCCGCCAACGCCCCCAAAACACCCCGCACCCCCAAAAACCACCCTGTGACCCCCGCAACACCCGCCACCGGACACCACCCGCCGGCAAACCCCGCACCCCGCACCAGGACACCGGACCCCGCCGGGGGGGCACCCGGGGAACAAGGGGAACCACGCAACCGCGAATCCGCGCACCCCCGGAACCCGGATCCACCCCCGGCACCCGGGAAACCCGGGAAACCCCGCATCCGCGCACCCCAGTCGCGCACCCCCGGCGCGCTCCCGTGCAACCCCGACCTGCCCATGCCGCCCCCGACCGCACCCGCAACCATCCCCCACAACCCCCACAACCGTCCACCCCGGACACCCGCCCGGTGCAGCCCGGAGCGGATACGCCCCCGGCAAGCGGCCCACGGAAAGCAACCGGCGGGAAGCGGCACCCCGGCGGGGAATCCCGGGTTGAAAGACAAGTTAAAAGACAAAGGGCCCCGCACGAGTGCGGGGCCCACGGCCTCCGGATCCACGCCGGCCCACGGGGCCGGGTCGGGGAACCCGCCGGCAGGGTGCGGATCCGGGTTTCCGCACCCTGCCGGCCAGGTGCCGGCGGGCCCGGTGCGGATCCCGCCCGGGAAAAGGGCCCCCGCGGTGCGGGGGCGCCGGCGGACCCGCCGGGCAACCGGGGGTTAAACGGAAAAAAGGG
>NZ_JBIVTO010000033.1:0-1141 GCF_044756805.1 Paeniglutamicibacter sp. NPDC091659 | reverse complement strand
ATGGTCAAGCGCATCGCCGCGGCGGCAGACGCACGCCGCGACCCGAACTTCCTGATCATGGCCCGCACCGACGTGCGCGCCGTGGAGGGACTGGATGCCGCGATCAACCGCGCCAAGGCCCTCGTCGACGCCGGCGCGGATTCGATCTTCCCGGAGGCCATGAAGGACATCTCCGAGTTCGAGGCCGTCAGCAAGGCCGTCGACGTCCCGGTGCTGGCCAACATGACCGAATTCGGAAAGTCGGAACTCTTCACCCGCCGGCAGCTGGCCGACGCGGGTGTTGCCATGGTCATTTACCCGGTGACACTATTACGTAGTGCCATGGGTGAAGCAGAGCGAACCCTCGACGCCATCAAGGCAGACGGCACCCAGGAGTCCCGGGTCGATTCGATGCTGACCCGCGCACGCCTGTACGAGCTGGTCGACTACGAGGCGTACAACCGCTTTGACAACGGCATCTTCAACTTCCAGGTCCCTGACCTGGACATCGATTCAAACAACGCGAATCTGTAGGAATCAGGAGCGAAGTGATTACCGAAACTGAGATCAAGAAGGGCCTGGCCGGAGTCGTCGTGGACTACACGGCGGTGTCGAAGGTCAACCCCGACACCAACTCGTTGCTCTACCGCGGCTACCCGGTCCAGGACCTGGCCGCCGGCAAGAGCTTCGAAGAGGTGGCCCTGCTTTTGTGGAACGGCGAGCTGCCGACCCAGATCGAACTCACCGAGTTCATCGCCGCCGAGCGCGCAGGACGCACCCTGGACGCCAACGTCAAGGCCGCCATCGACCTCCTCCCGTTGGATTGCCACCCGATGGACGTGGGACGCACCGCCGTCTCAGTCATCGGCGCAAACCACGCACTGGCCAACGACTCCTCCCGCGAGGCCGAGCTGGTCAAGGCCAAGGAACTGTTTGCGGCCTTCCCGGCCGTGGTCGCCTACGACCAGCGCCGCCGCCGCGGCCTGGACGTCGTTGAACCCCGCGAGGACCTTGACTACTCGCAGAACTTCCTGTGGATGACCTTCGGCGAGGAAGCTGCACCCGACGTCGTCGACGCGTTCCGCGTTTCCATGGTGTTGTACGCCGAGCACTCCTTCAACGCATCGACCTTCACCGCACGCGTGATCACCTCGACGCTTTC
>NZ_JBIVTO010000032.1:0-1141 GCF_044756805.1 Paeniglutamicibacter sp. NPDC091659 | reverse complement strand
ATGGTCAAGCGCATCGCCGCGGCGGCAGACGCACGCCGCGACCCGAACTTCCTGATCATGGCCCGCACCGACGTGCGCGCCGTGGAGGGACTGGAGGCGGCGATCCACCGGGCCAAGGCGCTGGTCGACGCCGGGGCGGATGCGATCTTCCCGGAGGCCATGAGGGACCTCGGCGAGTTCGAGGCCGTCTGCAACGCGGTCGACGTCCCGGTGCTGGCCAACATGACCGAATTCGGCAAGTCGGAGCTCTTCACCCGCCGGCAGCTGGCGGACGCGGGTGTTGCCATGGTGATTTACCCGGTGACACTATTGCGTAGTGCGATGGGCGAGGCCGAACGCACCCTCGAGGCCATCGCGGCCGACGGCACCCAGGAAGCCCGGGTCGATTCCATGCTGACCCGCGCACGCCTGTACGAGCTGGTCGACTACGAGGCATACAACCGCTTCGACAACGGCATCTTCAACTTCCAGGTCCCGGACCTGGACATCGATTCAAACAACGCGAATCTGTAGGAATCAGGAGCGAAGTGATTACCGAAACTGAGATCAAAAAGGGCCTGGCCGGAGTCGTCGTGGACTACACGGCCGTGTCCAAGGTCAACCCCGACACCAATTCGTTGCTCTACCGCGGCTACCCGGTCCAGGACCTGGCCGCGTCCAAGAGCTTCGAGGAGGTGGCGCTGCTTTTGTGGAACGGCGAGCTGCCGACCCAGGTCGAACTCACCGAGTTCATCGCCGCCGAGCGCGCCGGACGCACCCTGGATACCCGCGTCAAGGCCGCCATCGACCTGCTGCCGCTGGATTGCCACCCGATGGACGTGGGACGCACCGCCGTCTCGGTCATCGGCGCAAACCACGCACTGGCCAACGACTCCTCCCGCGAGGCCGAGCTGGTCAAGGCCAAGGAACTCTTTGCGGCCTTCCCGGCCGTGGTCGCCTACGACCAGCGCCGCCGCCGCGGCCTGGGCGTCGTCGAACCGCGCGAGGACCTGGACTACTCGCAGAACTTCCTGTGGATGACCTTCGGCGAGGAAGCCGCCCCCGCGGTCGTCGACGCGTTCCGCGTTTCCATGGTGTTGTACGCCGAGCACTCCTTCAACGCATCGACCTTCACCGCACGCGTGATCACCTCGACGCTTTC
>NZ_JBIVTO010000031.1:0-1280 GCF_044756805.1 Paeniglutamicibacter sp. NPDC091659 | reverse complement strand
TTCGTTTGGTTCCGCACGAATTTCGCGAATCGGGAATTGGCCGTGGTGATGGTCATGCGCGCACGGTTCTCTGTCTGAGGAGCTGGGAGCTTGCTCTGCCGTATCTCACCGTGGGTTGGATCCTTCGATGAAGGCCTTGGCATGGTCAACGGCCTTCTTGAAGGCGTCGTTGCGCAGCCTCACCTCCTCCAGATGCCCGGATTCCAGGTAATCGGTGGCCCCGGGACGCAGCAACCAGATACCACCGGCCGGGGGCAGGTAGAACATGGCGAAAGACCGGTGGGAGTCGTCATCGCTCCACACCGGAACAACGGCCAGCGCGGCACCGGTATCGATGTTGAGCCATTGGGCCCGCGGCAAGGGCTGTGCATGGACCTCGGGGTCCAGAAACGGTGCGCTCCCTTTCCCCCAACGCTCCTCAAAGCGTTCGTGGAAAAGCGGCAACAAAGGGGAATCATAACGACGCCATGCACTCATTCAGAGCCACCTCCTGGCTGGCGATTCCCACCGAAGTGGGGAAATTTTCAAGGACATCCCGCCGCCCGCCGCCGACCCGGGACCCGGCTCCCGGAGCTTCGGGCCGGGGAAAGGCTCCGTAGGTGTCTGGCGGTTCCGGTCGTAGCGATTCCGGCGGGCCGGATCGGAGAGCACCGCGTAGGCTTCCATGATCTCCGCCAGCAACTCGCGTTCGCGACCCTCCTCCCCGCGCGTTGACGGTGAGGGCGCGGTGTCCGGATGGTGTTGGCGAAGCAGGGACCTATAGGCGCGGGCGATGTCATGGTCAGTGGCGCGCGATTCGAGGCCCAGTACGACATAGAAATCAGAAGCACCCTGCACGGTGTTCCTCCCCGCAAAAACTTCGGCGGTGTCGATCACCGCCGGGGTAGAGACGGGTGGTCCCCGGCGCTGGGGCCGGGGACCACCCGGTGTTCGGAGGCAGTCCGTGGGTCCTTATCTCTCGCGTTTTTTACGCAATGGCGGGCCATGTGGGCTCACGCCTTTTACTGTTTCAGGCCGCTTATCGAAATGCCTCCGATATCCGGGGAACACCGCGGTGTTCCCCGGGTTCGGTGTGGTCAAGCGTCGATCGCCTGCTGGTCGGTTTCCTTGGAGGTGATCGCGATCTTGCGTGGCTTGGCTTTCTCGGCCACCGGGATCCGCAGGGACAGGACGCCGGCCTCGTAGCTGGCCTGGATGTGCTCCGTATCCAGGTTTTCACCCAGGACCAGCTGGCGGCTGAAGACGCCCCGCGGCCTTTCGGAGGCCAGCATCTCCAGGCC
>NZ_JBIVTO010000030.1:0-1300 GCF_044756805.1 Paeniglutamicibacter sp. NPDC091659 | reverse complement strand
TGTGTGCGGGTGGTCGATTGGGTCCCGGCGTCCATCAGGTGTGCGGGAAAAGACCGAAGGAAATTTCTTTTGCCGTGCCCATGTGGGCGCGGGGCCGCTCCCCCAGCCACCGCGCAGCGTCCAGCGGCCGGGGGAGCGTGCGGCGGAGGCCGCCCGCACCACCAAGAAAAGGGGGAGGGACACCCGCTACGGTACCCCTCCCCTGCCGGGCGGTTAGCTGACCAGTTCGGCTTGCTTGGTGGCCAGGGCTTCGGCGTATTCGTGGGCGGTTTTGTGGTCGGTCAGTGCCGTGTACTCGATTTTGTCCGTCCATGTGTATTCGGTTTTGACCGATACGGTTTTGGCGTTGGCCCGCACGACTTCGACCCATCCGAACCGGTAGCGCACGTAGTCACCTTTGCTGATGGTTTCGCGGCTGTAGTTGGTGGCTTCGCCAGCGGCGATTTGCTCGGCGCGGATCTGCTTCCAGTAGGTGATTTGGTCGTTCTGGTCTGCCAGTCGTGTTAGCAGGCGTTCGCGGTATGCGCCGGTGGCTCCGATGGGTTCGGCGCTGAGCACGTCCCGGCCCGCTTCGCTCTTGATCCATTCGCGGCGGCCGTCGATGTTGCGTTGGGTGGCGCGGGCGTCAGCTTCGAGCTTTTTGATGCGGTTTGCGACGGTCTGCACACTGTAGCGTGCCCCGGTGGTGTGGGCGGCGGTGGCGGCTCGGTCTGCTGCTTCGGTTGCGTCGCGGTCGGCGGCAACCGATGCGCCCATGGCGCGGTGGGCCTTGTCGATGGCGTTGCGGTGGCGGCGTTCGCTGTGGTGGCCGATCTTGATTGGTTCCCCTCCCCAGGGCAACGCGTCGCCGGCTGCTTTGGCTCGGTGTTCGGCTTCATCGGCGGCGTTGCTCTTGCGCTGGGCTTTGGCTTCTAGTGCTTCGACGCGCTGGGCCTGTCGTTCGATTTTTCCCGCTTCGACTTCGGCAGTGCTGCGCGTGCTCTCGTCGATCTCGGTTTCAACCTCGAATCCGGCGGCGCGTAGCGCGGCGGCGGTGCCTTCGATTTTGTAGTGCTTGGGCATGCGGTCGCGGCTCATGGGTACGAACCATGCTGCGATGCTGCGCCCCCAGCGCCAGCCGTTGGCCTTCAAGATTTCGGCGCTTCCGTCGCCTTTGGCGGTGCCTTCGATCAGGGTTCCGGCTTCGTGGGTGTGGTTGATGGTGAGGGTGTTCATGGTGGTTCTCGTTTCATGGGTGAGGGGGATCGCGGCACCAGCCCCGCGCTTTGTCTCTCCCCCGCGTTTTTTTGGTTGCTGGCGA
>NZ_JBIVTO010000029.1:0-1389 GCF_044756805.1 Paeniglutamicibacter sp. NPDC091659 | reverse complement strand
TCCACCTGGAAGGCCCACGCACCGGCGTTCGCCGGCAAGATGGCCGTCGAGGCAGCCGACCGCGCCATGCGCGGCCAGACCTCGCCGGTGCCGATCTACGAGGGCGAGGACGGCGTCATCGCCTGGATGCTCGACGGCAAGGACGCCGCCTACACGGTTCCGCTCCCGGAGGCCGGCGAGGCCAAGCGCGCCATCCTCGACACCTACACCAAGGAACACTCGGCCGAGTACCAGGCCCAGGCCTGGATCGACCTGGCCCGCAAGCTCCACCGCGAGCACCCCGAGGCCACCGACCCCAAGAACGTCGCCTCCGTGCTGATCAAGACCAGCCACCACACCCACTACGTGATCGGCTCCGGCGCCAACGACCCGCAGAAGTACGATCCGACCGCCTCGCGCGAGACCCTGGACCACTCGATCCCGTACATCTTCACCGTCGCCCTGCAGGACGGCGCCTGGCACCACGTCGACTCCTACTCCCCCGAGCGCGCGGGACGTGCGGACACCGTGGAGCTGTGGAACAAGGTCACCACCGAGGAAGACGCCGAGTGGACCCGCCGCTACCACTCGCTGGACATCAGCGAGAAGGCCTTCGGCGGCACGGTGGTCATCACCCTGAACGACGGCACCGTCATCACGGACGAAATCGCCGTGGCCGACGCGCACCCGCTCGGCGCCCGGCCGTTCGCCCGCGAACAGTACATCAACAAGTTCCGCACCCTGGCCGCAGGCCTGGTCGAACAGGACGAGATCGACCGCTTCATCGCCGCGGCCGAGAACCTGGAGAAGCTGGGCGCCGGCGAGCTGGATGCGCTGAACATCGTCGCGGCCCCGGGCGTCATCGACCTCGCCGCAGCCCCGAAGGGACTGTTCTAGCATGTTGTACTCCAACGTCACCCCCGAGCAGAAGCGCGTTGCCCTGCGCCAAATGCTGGTTCCGGGTGCAGCCCGCCAGTTCCCCGGGGCCTTCAACCCGCTCTCGGCACGGCTGATCGGCGAAAAGGGCTTCGACGGGGTCTACATCTCCGGCGCCGTGCTGGCCAACGACCTGGGCCTGCCGGACATCGGGCTGACCACGCTCACCGAGGTCGCCACCCGGGCCGGGCAGATCGCCCGGATGACCGACCTGCCCTCGCTGGTGGACGCGGACACCGGATTCGGCGAGCCGATGAACGTGGCACGCACCATCCAGGAACTCGAGCACGCGGGCCTGGCCGGCTGCCACATCGAGGACCAGTTCAACCCGAAGCGCTGCGGCCACCTGGACGGCAAGAACGTCGTCGACCTGGACACCATGGTCAAGCGCATCGCCGCGGCGGCAGACGCACGCCGCGACCCGAACTTCCTGATCATGGCCCGCACCGACGTGCGCGCCGTGGAGGGACTGGA
>NZ_JBIVTO010000028.1:0-1540 GCF_044756805.1 Paeniglutamicibacter sp. NPDC091659 | reverse complement strand
GGCGACTGATATGTGAGAAGGCTTGTCAAGAGTCAGAGATGAGCGGCTTCCGGAAATCAAACTTCCGGAAGCCGCTTTCTTCATGCCCCGGCGGTGGCGTCGGGCCTAGTTCGGCAGGTCATGGTCGACGACATGGTCAGACTGATAAACGCGGGTTGGGTACCGCATGACAAGGAATTCGGCTGGAGCGTAACGTCGTCTAAATTCGGGCGTCGGCTTGGGGCCTACCCATAGTCGCCTCTCGTGTTGGCTCCGCATGTTGCCTCGTCCGGGTGCGCGCGCCGGGGCACGTCTTGGGGTCATCGTCCGGCCATGGGATGGCTTTCCTGCAGGGGCGCGGCCAGGGACCAGCACCATCCGGCAAGTTCGCGGGCGATGGCCGTCTTGGCCTTCACCGGCATCTTGTGGCGTTCCTCGAACGCCGCGGCGCGATCATGCAGACGCTGGTTGCCCTGCCGGGCGCGGGCGGCGGTGGCCGGGGAGACCAGCTCGAGTTGGCGCAGCTCCAGGATCCCGGGCCTGCGGTACGGGCGCTTGTGCACGGTGGCGGCCTCGACCAAAAGGTGCCGGGCGTAGGTGTTGCCGGCCTTCGTGATGGACCCCTGGGTGCGGGTCTCTCCCGAGGAGTGTTCCGAGGGGACCAACCCCAGGTAGGAGCCGATGGTGGCCCCGGTGAAGCGGGTCCAGTCACCGATCTCGGTGGCCAGCCCGAAGGCACCCACGGTGCTGATGCCGCGCAGGCAGGCCAGGGCGTTGATGACCTCGGTGTACCGGCAGTCGGCCGCCACGCGGGCCACCTCCTTGTCGATCCGCTTCAGTCGCACGGCCATGGAATCCTCTTGCGCCAGGGATTCCTGGAAGGCGAACTCCAGTGCCGGGTCCACGAAGTGCTGTTGGTGCAGCCATTTCAGGTGCTCCCGGGTCCAGCGGGACGTGCCTCCGTGGAACAGGATGCCGTGGCGCAGCAGGATCGCGTTGACCCGTTGCTTGGCGTGCGCGAGGTCGACGGAGGCGACGTGCCGGGTGCGGGAAAGGTCCCGCAGGGCCTCCTGTTCGGGGTCCGGGATCCTGACCTCGACGACCTCGCCCAGGGCAAGCATGCTCGCCAAAATTTTGGCGTCCCGTCGATCCGTCTTGATTCTGTCTCCGGGGGCACGCAGCAGTTTCGAGGGGGCGGCGATCACGCAGTCGATGCCGGCATCCCGGAAATGCCGGGCCAACCCGACGCCGGTGGGCCCGGCCTCGTACACCACCCTGACCCCCGGCGCGAAACCCCGCACCCATTGCGAGACGCCCAGCAGGTCATCCTCGAAACGGATGCGCTTGATCTCGCCGGTGTCGATGTTCAGGGCGCATCCGACGATGCTGCGGGCATGGACATCGAGCCCGATATAGGTACGCTCGGACATAGCCGGGACCTCCAACCTTCAATGTGGCACTACCATTCCACAGCGGTTTGGCCGCAGGGCCAAGACCCCACCGGATGGCAAACCACGAAAGCTTGAAGCGGAAGTCCCGGCCCCTCTCACATATTGTCTAA
>NZ_JBIVTO010000027.1:0-2550 GCF_044756805.1 Paeniglutamicibacter sp. NPDC091659 | reverse complement strand
CATCGGCCGGGACCATGCGCTTGCGCATCACGAAGTACAGCACCGCGACGACCAGGGCGAAAGGAACCCCGAAGATCATCGTCATGGTGAATTCCTTGGTGAACAAGGTGGTGACGAGCAGGGCCGCCATCAGCAGGGCGCCGACCAGCGAGCCCAGCGGGTAGAACGGCAGCTTGTACTTCAGCTTTTCGCCGCTGCGCTGGTGGGCGCGGCGGAAGAACAGGTGCGTCACGAAGATCAGCATCCAGGTGGCCATGGCTCCGAACATCGACAGCGCCATCATCACCGTGAATCCGGTTTCCGGGTTGGCCGCGTAGATCAGCGTGGCGACGGCGATTCCGCCGGCGGAAAGCAGCAGCGCGTTCACCGGGGCGCCGTTCTTGCGGACCTTGCCGAAGATGCGCGGGGCCTGGCCGGCGCGGGAGAGCGAGAACATCATGCGGGTGGAGATGTAGAGCTGGGAGTTCATGGCGGACAGTGCCGCGATGATGACCACGAAGTTCAGGATGGAGTCGGCGTACGGGATGCCGATGACCTGCATGACCGTGACGAACGGGCTGCCGCCCTCGAGGATCTTGCTCACCGGGGCGATGGCCAGGATCAGCGACAGGGTCAGGATGTAGAAGAGGAAGAGGCGCACCAGGGTGACCTTGAAGGCCTTCTTGACGGCGACCTCGGGATCCTTGGCCTCCCCGGCCGCCACCGCGATCATCTCGATGCTCAGGTAGGAGAAGATCGCCAGGATGACCGCAAACCAGACGCCCTTGGCGCCTCCCATGAAGAAGCCGCCCTCGGCCTGGTAGTTGTGGAACCCGAAGTCGGGGTTGGATCCGCCGAAGACCAGCACCGCCGCGACGAGGATGAACGCGACGATGGCGAAGACCTTGGTGGCGGAGAACCAGTACTCGAGGGTGCCGAATGCCTTGACGTTGAACATGTTCACGCCGATGAGCAGGACCGAGAAGCCCAGCACCCAGACGATCGGCGGAACCCCAGGGAACCACATGGTCATGTAGTCGCCGACGGCCGTGACCTCGGTGCCGACGGCCAGCACGATGCAGGACCAGTACAGGTACTTGATCATGAATCCGGCGAAGGGGTTGATGTAGTGCTCGGCGAAGGCGCCGAAGGAACCCGTGGTCGCGTGGGCGACCGTCATTTCAGACAGGGCACCCATCAGCAGCACGGCAATGAGCCCGCCAATGGCGTAGCTGAGGATAACGCTCGGGCCCGCGAAGGAGATGGCAAACTTGCTGCCCAGGAAGAGGCCCGTGCCAATGGCCCCGCCCAGCGCGATCATGCTCAATTGGCGTGATGTCAGCTGCCGGGAAAGGCCTGCTTCTCTTTTTTTGATGCTATCCAGTGACGAACTCATGGGTGACCTCGGATGGTGGGAGTGAGTATTGCCGAACGGTTTTTGGGTATAGCGATTCCTATGGATGGCCGCCGGGTGTTCCCGGCAGCCATCCATTGGGTTGTTGCTGAAAGGCCTAACGGATCCTAGGTGACTGCGTTGCGGGACTTGTAGGCCGGGACGTCCCAGGCCCGCGTTTCAAGAATGTCGCGCAGGATTTCCACCGCGTCCCAGATGTCGGTGTAGGACAGGTAGAGCGGGGTGATGCCGAAGCGCAGGACCTCCGGCTCGCGGTAGTCGCCGATGACGCCGCGGCCGATCAGCGCCTGGATGATGGCATAGCCCTCGGGGTGGCGGAAGCTGACGTGGCTGCCGCGCTCCGCGTGGTTTTCCGGGGTGATCAGTTCCAGGCCGAATTCGCCACAGCGTTCCTTCACCAGCTCAATGAAGAGGTCGGTCAGCGCCAGCGACTTCGCACGCACCTGGTCCATGTCGGCCTCGAGCGATACATCGAGCCCGCATTCGACCATGGCCATGGAGGTGATCGGCTGGGTTCCGCAGAGGAAGCGGCGCACGTCGTTGGCGGCCGTGTAGCTGTCGGCCATCGCGAACGGTGCGGCGTGGGACCACCAACCGGTCAGCGGCTGCCAGAAGCGCCCCTGGTGGCGGGCATTGACCCAGATAAAGGCCGGCGAACCCGGGCCGCCGTTGAGGTACTTATAGGTGCAACCCACGGCGTAGTCGGCGTTGGCACCGTTCAGGTCCACCGGAACAGCGCCGGCCGCGTGCGCGAGGTCCCAGATCACCAAGGCACCAGCAGCGTGGGCCGCGGCGCTTACCTCGTTCATGTCCCACATGGCACCGGTGCGGTAGTTCACGTGCGACAGCGACACAACGGCGACCGAATCGTCCAGGGCTTCGGCCAAGCTGAGGTTTTCGTCGATCAGGCGGACTTCATAGTGTTCGCCGGTTTCGGCATCGACCGAGTTCAGGAAATCGCTGATGCCCTCGGCAATGTAGATGTCGGTCGGGAAGTTGTCGCGTTCGGTGAGGATGACGCGGCGGCCCGGGGCGTCCTGCTGCTGGATGCGCACGGCGGAGGCGAGCGCCTTGAAGAGGTTCAGGCTCGTGGTGTCGGTGACGACGGTTTCGCCGTCGTTGCCGCCAATCAGTTTCGAAAGCTTGTCACCCAAGCG
>NZ_JBIVTO010000026.1:1301-2909 GCF_044756805.1 Paeniglutamicibacter sp. NPDC091659 | reverse complement strand
GTCAACAAGCACTACGGCCCGCTGCACGTCCTGCAGAACATCAACCTCGAAGTCGCCAAGGGCGAGGTCGTCGTTGTCCTGGGACCCTCCGGCTCCGGAAAATCGACCCTGTGCCGCACCATCAACCGCCTGGAAACCATCGATTCCGGAAGCATCGAAATCGACGGGCAGGTCCTGCCCGAAGAGGGCAAGCTGCTGGCCAGGCTCCGCGCCGACGTCGGCATGGTCTTCCAGTCCTTCAACCTCTTCGCCCACAAGTCCATCCTGGAAAACGTGACCCTCGGCCCGATCAAGGTCAAGAACATGAAAAAGGCCGAGGCCGAAACGCTGGCGCTCTCCCTGCTCGAACGCGTCGGGGTAGCCAACCAGAAGGACAAGCTCCCCGCCCAGCTCTCCGGCGGCCAGCAGCAGCGCGTCGCGATCGCCCGCGCCCTGGCGATGCGCCCGAAGGTCATGCTCTTCGACGAGCCGACCTCGGCCCTGGACCCGGAAATGATCAACGAGGTCCTGGACACCATGGTCGGCCTGGCCAAGGAGGGCATGACGATGATCGTGGTCACCCACGAGATGGGCTTCGCCCGCAAGGCAGCGGACCGGGTCATCTTCATGGCCGACGGGCAGATCGTCGAGCAGGCGACCCCGGAGCAGTTCTTCACCAACCCGCAGAGCGCCCGGGCCAAGGACTTCCTGGGCAAGCTCATCACCCACTAGCACGACCCGCACCCTTTCGATGCACCCCGGACGGGAACAACACCCCTGTCCAGAAACCAAGGAGAACCAATGCGCAAGACTCGCATCGCGGCAGTGGCCGCCATGGCCGCCGCGGCAGCCCTGACCCTCAGCGCCTGCGGCGGAGGCGGCGGAGGCGCCGCCAGCGACAAGATCAAGATCGGCATCAAGTTCGACCAGCCCGGCGTCGGCTACAAGGACGGCAACACCTACAAGGGCTTCGACGTCGACGTCGCCAAATACGTCGCCAACGAGCTGGGCTACCCGGCGGAGAAGATCGAGTTCATCTCCACCCCGTCGGCAAACCGCGAAACAGCCCTGCAGAACAAGCAGGTCGACATGATCTTCGCCTCGTACTCCATCACCGACAAGCGCAAGGAATCCGTCGCGTTCGCCGGACCGTACCTGGTCGCCGGCCAGGACCTGCTGGTCCCGGTTGGTTCGACGATCGCCGGACCGGACGACCTCGACGGAAAGACCCTGTGCTCGGTCACCGGGTCCACCTCGGCGCAGAAGGTCAAGGACATGATCCCGGGCGTCAGGCTGCAGGAGCAGTCCGGCTACGCCGAATGCCTCGGCGGCATGTCCGGCGGCACCATCGACGCGGTCACCACCGATGACATCATCCTCGCGGGCCTGGCCGCGCAGCCGGCCAACGCGGGCAAGTTCAAGGTCGTCGGCAAGCCGTTCAGCGAGGAGAAGTACGGCGTGGGCCTGAACAAGGAATCCACCAAGTGCGCCGACATCAACAAGGCCATCGAAAAGATGATCGACTCCGGCGAATGGGAGAAGGCCATCAAGGCCAACACCGAGGGCACCGGCTACGTCCCGAACCCGGCCCTGAACCCGCCGAAGATGGATCCCTGCGCCTAACCCGCG
>NZ_JBIVTO010000026.1:0-1205 GCF_044756805.1 Paeniglutamicibacter sp. NPDC091659 | reverse complement strand
GAATGGGAGAAGGCCATCAAGGCCAACACCGAGGGCACCGGCTACGTCCCGAACCCGGCCCTGAACCCGCCGAAGATGGATCCCTGCGCCTAACCCTGCACACCCCCTACCGATTCGGTCCACCTTCGACCGCTGAAATCGAGGCAGAAATATGGAGAACTATCTCTCCCTGTTCACCGAGTACGACATCCCCGCCGCGTTCTGGGTCAACATCCAGCTGACCTTCTGGGCGGCCATCGGCGCCCTGGCGCTGGGCACCGTCCTGGCGATGATGCGCATCTCCCCGGTACGCAGCTTCGCCGTCTTCGGCGCCGGCTACGTGAACATCATCCGCAACACCCCGCTGACGATCATCCTGCTCTTCGGCGTGCTGGCCCTGTACAACCAGCTGGGCTTCACCCTCTCACCGGACTTCAACCAGAACTTCTTCAACCTCGCGGTGATGGGCCTGGCGATCTACCACGCGGCCTTCGTCTGCGAGGCGATCCGTTCCGGCGTCAACACCGTGCCCGTCGGGCAGGCCGAGGCCGCCCGCGCCATCGGCCTGGGCTTCCTGCCGGCCGCCCGCGAAGTCATCCTGCCCCAGGCCTTCCGCGGCGCCGTGGTCCCGCTGGGCAACGTGCTGATCGCGCTGATCAAGAACTCGACGGTTGCCGCCGTCAGTTCCGTGGCGATCGAGGCCTCCTCGGTCATGAAGACGATGCTCGAGTTCGAGTCCGACCTGATCGTCCCGATCTTCGCCACCTTCGCCGTCGGCTTTGTCATCATCATCATCCCGGTGGGCCTGCTCACCACCTGGCTTTCCAAGAAACTGGCGGTGGCACGATGAGCGCATCGGTCCTCTTTGACACACCCGGCCCCAAGGCCAAGCAGCGCATCCTGGCCATCAACGTCGTCGGCGTCCTGTTCATCGCCGGCCTGCTGTACCTGGTGGTTGCCGGGCTCGCCGCGAAGGGGCAGATGGAAGGCTCCCTGTGGGCGTCCCTGTTCACCTCCAACGCGTGGGCGAACTTCCTGCTCCCGGGCCTGGCCAACACGCTCAAGGCCGCGGGCCTGGGCATCGTGCTCTCGGTGGCCTTCGGCCTGGCCTTCGGCATGGGCCTGCTGGCCGAGGTCAAGGCCCTGCGCTGGTTCTCCACCATCGTGGTCGAGTTCTTCCGCTCCGTCCCGGTCCTGCTGATGATCGTGTTCTTCAACATCCTGCT
>NZ_JBIVTO010000025.1:0-5701 GCF_044756805.1 Paeniglutamicibacter sp. NPDC091659 | reverse complement strand
GTCTGTTGTTTGAGAACTCAATAGTGTGCCAAGTTTGTTGATACCAATTTATTTATTTTATTGGTGAATGGTTTCAGGGTCCGCACCCCCGTGTGGGCGCCTGGGGCAATTTGCCGGGATTTTTTTGCTTGGTGCAACCCGGCCGACTTTTTCCAGTCGGCGTGTTGGTTGTGTCTGTATTTTTTTACGGAGAGTTTGATCCTGGCTCAGGATGAACGCTGGCGGCGTGCTTAACACATGCAAGTCGAACGATGACCCCCAGCTTGCTGGGGTGATTAGTGGCGAACGGGTGAGTAACACGTGAGTAACCTGCCCCTGACTCTGGGATAAGCCCGGGAAACTGGGTCTAATACTGGATATGCACCGTAAGCCGCATGGCTTTTGGTGGAAAGATTTTTTGGTCAGGGATGGACTCGCGGCCTATCAGCTTGTTGGTGAGGTAATGGCTCACCAAGGCGACGACGGGTAGCCGGCCTGAGAGGGTGACCGGCCACACTGGGACTGAGACACGGCCCAGACTCCTACGGGAGGCAGCAGTGGGGAATATTGCACAATGGGCGAAAGCCTGATGCAGCGACGCCGCGTGAGGGATGACGGCCTTCGGGTTGTAAACCTCTTTCAGTAGGGAAGAAGCGAAAGTGACGGTACCTGCAGAAGAAGCGCCGGCTAACTACGTGCCAGCAGCCGCGGTAATACGTAGGGCGCAAGCGTTATCCGGAATTATTGGGCGTAAAGAGCTCGTAGGCGGTTTGTCGCGTCTGCCGTGAAAGTCCGAGGCTCAACCTCGGATCTGCGGTGGGTACGGGCAGACTAGAGTGATGTAGGGGAGACTGGAATTCCTGGTGTAGCGGTGAAATGCGCAGATATCAGGAGGAACACCGATGGCGAAGGCAGGTCTCTGGGCATTAACTGACGCTGAGGAGCGAAAGCATGGGGAGCGAACAGGATTAGATACCCTGGTAGTCCATGCCGTAAACGTTGGGCACTAGGTGTGGGGGACATTCCACGTTTTCCGCGCCGTAGCTAACGCATTAAGTGCCCCGCCTGGGGAGTACGGCCGCAAGGCTAAAACTCAAAGGAATTGACGGGGGCCCGCACAAGCGGCGGAGCATGCGGATTAATTCGATGCAACGCGAAGAACCTTACCAAGGCTTGACATGTGCCAGACCGCCGTGGAAACACGGTTTCCCCTTTGGGGCTGGTTCACAGGTGGTGCATGGTTGTCGTCAGCTCGTGTCGTGAGATGTTGGGTTAAGTCCCGCAACGAGCGCAACCCTCGTTCTATGTTGCCAGCGCGTCAAGGCGGGGACTCATAGGAGACTGCCGGGGTCAACTCGGAGGAAGGTGGGGACGACGTCAAATCATCATGCCCCTTATGTCTTGGGCTTCACGCATGCTACAATGGCCGGTACAATGGGTTGCGATACTGTGAGGTGGAGCTAATCCCAAAAAGCCGGTCTCAGTTCGGATTGGGGTCTGCAACTCGACCCCATGAAGTCGGAGTCGCTAGTAATCGCAGATCAGCAACGCTGCGGTGAATACGTTCCCGGGCCTTGTACACACCGCCCGTCAAGTCACGAAAGTTGGTAACACCCGAAGCCGGTGGCCTAACCCCTTGTGGGAGGGAGCCGTCGAAGGTGGGACCGGCGATTGGGACTAAGTCGTAACAAGGTAGCCGTACCGGAAGGTGCGGCTGGATCACCTCCTTTCTAAGGAGCAACTAACGCCAAGCGACCACGCCAAAGTGCGCGGAACCGTGGGTGTTCAGTGCTGCTCGCATCCACCACTTGTGTTGGTGGGCGAGTGCTCAAGGGTGGAATATCAACAAGCAACGGCCGTCCGGTTTCGGGCACGATCGATCAGTACGCCGCACCTTGTGTGTGGTTGGAACGTGGGTGGTGTCCGGGGGTGGAACGGTCTTTTGGCACACTGTTGGGTCCTGGAATAACAGGCCCGTTGCCGGCTTCCCTTGCGGGGGTCGGTGGTGGTTCTTGTTTTTTCTGGTTTCCCGCGCATGGCCTAGGCCGCACAAGCCGCACCCGTGAAGGGTGTTTGTGTGGCGGTGGGTGTGACGGGGTTGTTGTTTGGGAACTGTATAGTGGACGCGAGCATCTTGTGAAACAGGTGCGATTCAAGCCGGTGGCCTTCGGGTCGTTGGTTTTGTTTTGTTCTGTTTTGCATAAGCAATTTCTTAAGAATTATTGAACCTGGTGGACATGCCTTGTGTGTGTCTTTCTTGGTTCTTTCGATTGTAATAAATTTTAGCTCATGTAAATTTTTGATCATGTTTGTGGTCAAGTTTTTAAGAGCGCACGGTGGATGCCTTGGCATTGGGAGCCGAAGAAGGACGTGGGAATCTGCGATAAGCCTGGAGGAGTCGATAACCGGACGTTGATACCAGGATTTCCGAATGGGGAAACCCCGCACCATGTCATGTGGTGTGACCCGCAGCTGAACACATAGGCTGCGTGGAGGGAACGCGGGGAAGTGAAACATCTCAGTACCCGCAGGAAGAGAAAACAAAAGTGATTCCGTTAGTAGTGGCGAGCGAACGCGGAAGGGGCTAAACCGGTCCATGTGTGATAGCCGGCGGGCGTTGCATGGTCGGGGTTGTGGGACTTTCCATACTGGTTCTGCCGGACCAGTGAAGTGAGGTGCAGGCGTATAGGCGAACCGGTTTGAATGCCGGACCATAGAGGGTGAGAGTCCCGTAGTGCCAATGCGTGTCTGCCGCTTTGTGAGAGCATCCCAAGTAGGACGGGGCCCGAGAAATCCCGTTTGAATCCGCCAGGACCACCTGGTAAGCCTAAATACTACCCAATGACCGATAGCGGATAAGTACCGTGAGGGAATGGTGAAAAGTACCCCGGGAGGGGAGTGAAATAGTACCTGAAACCGTGCGCTTACAATCCGTTGGAGCCTCCTTGTTGGGGTGACAGCGTGCCTTTTGAAGAATGAGCCTGCGAGTTAGTGTTACGTCGCGAGGTTAACCCGTGTGGGGAAGCCGTAGCGAAAGCGAGTCTGAATAGGGCGAGTTAGTGGCGTGATCTAGACCCGAAGCGAAGTGATCTACCCATGGCCAGGTTGAAGCGCGTGTAAGAGCGCGTGGAGGACCGAACCCACTTCAGTTGAAAATGGAGGGGATGAGCTGTGGGTAGGGGTGAAAGGCCAATCAAACTTCGTGATAGCTGGTTCTCCCCGAAATGCATTTAGGTGCAGCGTTGCGTGTTTCTTACCGGAGGTAGAGCTACTGGATGGCTAATGGGCCCTACAAGGTTACTGACGTCAGCCAAACTCCGAATGCCGGTAAGTGAGAGCGCAGCAGTGAGACTGTGGGGGATAAGCTTCATAGTCGAGAGGGAAACAGCCCAGAACGCCAACTAAGGCCCCTAAGCGTGTGCTAAGTGGAAAAGGATGTGGAGTTGCGAAGACAACCAGGAGGTTGGCTTAGAAGCAGCCATCCTTGAAAGAGTGCGTAATAGCTCACTGGTCAAGTGATTCCGCGCCGACAATGTAGCGGGGCTCAAGCACACCGCCGAAGTTGCGTCATTCAAATATTGGTAGGCCTTCGTGGTCCAGCCGTTTGGATGGGTAGGGGAGCGTCGTGTGGGCAGTGAAGTCGCGGTGTAAACCAGCGGTGGAGCCCACACGAGTGAGAATGCAGGCATGAGTAGCGAATGACGGGTGAGAAACCCGTCCGCCGAATGATCAAGGGTTCCAGGGTCAAGCTAATCTGCCCTGGGTAAGTCGGGACCTAAGGCGAGGCCGACAGGCGTAGTCGATGGACAACGGGTTGATATTCCCGTACCGGCAAAAAACCGCCCATAGCGAACCGGTGATGCTAACCACCCCAACCACCCACCGTGGAGCCTTCGGGCTTTGCACCGGGTGTGCGGCGTGGGACCCGAACCGGGGAGTTAAGCGTATTAACAGGTGTGACGCAGGAAGGTAGCCGAGCCAGGCAATGGAATTGACCTGGTCCAAGGATGTAGGGCGAGTCGTAGGCAAATCCGCGACTCACATAAGCCTGAGACCCGATAGGCGCCCCCCTCGGGGGGTGATTCGGTGATCCTATGCTGCCAAGAAAAGCATCGACGCGAGGTTTTAGCCGCCCGTACCCCAAACCGACACAGGTGATCAGGTAGAGAATACTAAGGCGATCGAGAGAATCATGGTTAAGGAACTCGGCAAAATGCCCCCGTAACTTCGGGAGAAGGGGGGCCTGCCCCGTGACCGCCACTTGCTGGCGTGAGCGGGTGTGGGCCGCAGAGACCAGGGGGAAGCGACTGTTTACTAAAAACACAGGTCCGTGCGAAGTCGCAAGACGATGTATACGGACTGACTCCTGCCCGGTGCTGGAAGGTTAAGAGGACCGGTTAGCCCTTCGGGGCGAAGCTGAGAATTTAAGCCCCAGTAAACGGCGGTGGTAACTATAACCATCCTAAGGTAGCGAAATTCCTTGTCGGGTAAGTTCCGACCTGCACGAATGGAGTAACGACTTCCCCGCTGTCTCAACCATGAACTCGGCGAAATTGCACTACGAGTAAAGATGCTCGTTACGCGCAGCAGGACGGAAAGACCCCGAGACCTTTACTATAGTTTGGTATTGGTGTTCGGTGCAGCTTGTGTAGGATAGGTGGGAGACTGTGAAGCCCGGACGCTAGTTCGGGTGGAGTCATCGTTGAAATACCACTCTGGCTGTACCGGTCACCTAACTTCGGCCCATAATCTGGGTCAGGGACAGTGCCTGATGGGTAGTTTAACTGGGGCGGTTGCCTCCTAAAAAGTAACGGAGGCGCCCAAAGGTTCCCTCAGCCTGGTTGGCAATCAGGTGTCGAGTGTAAGTGCACAAGGGAGCTTGACTGTGAGAGCGACAGCTCGAGCAGGGACGAAAGTCGGGACTAGTGATCCGGCGGCACGTTGTGGAACGGCCGTCGCTCAACGGATAAAAGGTACCTCGGGGATAACAGGCTGATCTTGCCCAAGAGTCCATATCGACGGCATGGTTTGGCACCTCGATGTCGGCTCGTCGCATCCTGGGGCTGGAGTAGGTCCCAAGGGTTGGGCTGTTCGCCCATTAAAGCGGTACGCGAGCTGGGTTTAGAACGTCGTGAGACAGTTCGGTCCCTATCCGCTGCGCGCGCAGGAAATTTGAGAAGAGCTGTCCTTAGTACGAGAGGACCGGGACGGACGAACCTCTGGTGTGTCAGTTGTACTGCCAAGTGCACCGCTGATTGGCTACGTTCGGAAGGGATAACCGCTGAAAGCATCTAAGCGGGAAGCCCACTTCAAGATGAGATTTCCATGCACGCTTGTCGTGCGAGAGGCCCCCAGCAGACCACTGGGTTGATAGGCGGGATGTGGAAGCGAGGACCAAAGACTCGTGAAGCTGACCCGTACTAATAGGCCGACAACTTAAACCACAAACACCCACACACCCCCAGGGGTTGTGTCGGCAAGAAACGCTGCGTCCACTATACGGTCCCGAAACAACAACCTTGTTTTTTCGCGGGACAACCAAACATGTATCACCACTAGTGATATCTCTGTAACCACAGATTCACCGCACCACCGGGAGTTTTTCGCCCCGGGGTGCCGGTACCAGGGTTACGGCGGTCATAGCGTGGGGGAAACGCCCGGTCCCATACCGAACCCGGAAGCTAAGGCCCACTGCGCCGATGGTACTGCACTCGGGAGGGTG
>NZ_JBIVTO010000024.1:0-8546 GCF_044756805.1 Paeniglutamicibacter sp. NPDC091659 | reverse complement strand
ATGGTGCGCGACAATTCGGTGGAGTCCACCGCGGTGCTCGCGGAGAAGGCCGACACGTCCAACCACGGCCACATCGCCGCCCCGTTCGCCGGTGCCGTCACGGCCAAGGTCGCCGTGGGCGATACGGTCGAGGCCGGCGCCACGGTGGCGACGATCGAGGCCATGAAGATGGAGGCCGGCATCACCTCCACCGTCGCCGGCACCGTGCAGCGTCTGGCCATCGGCGGCACCGCGCAGGTGCAGGGCGGGGACCTGCTGCTCGTCGTCGAGGCCGCCGAGCTGAACTAGCGCTCCCTCCCAAGAACGGGGATTGATGAACATGAACCAGATCACGCATAAAAGATTGACGGTACAACGAATGGAAATTCTGGAAAGTGACTCTGGGATGCGCGCTCACTTTCAGTTCAAAGACAACCAACGGCTTGAGGGGCGCATAGAAATGGTTGCCGAAAAACAGCAAGTGCTATGGATCGTGAATGGGTCCGGACAGCGAAAGATGGTTGACATGCACGATGTCTCCTCTTGGAGACAACAGAGAAAATAGATTCCAGGCCCAGTTAAAAAGATATGTAGATCAATGCTCGGGCTTCGAATCAACTGGGCATGGGTCTATGCACCCTGCACCACGACCAAGGAATGGTGGGTCATGATCCGTACGGATCATGACCCACCATCTTCTTAGTAGCGTCAGTTGTTTGACGCGTGCGACACGGATTCTCCGCCAGCGGTCTGTATCTTTGCGGCGCGCTTGCGTGTTGCGCGAGCCGGGCTGATCTTGTTGAGTTCCTGCTACGTCCAGCCCTTCTTGAGGGCGTTGGCAAACGCGGCCTTTTCATTGGCCTTCGCCTCGGTGAGGGCGTTCTCGGCGTTGACCCGTGCGGCGACTGCATGGGCGATGTCGTTTGCGGCTTGCATGCGCAGATCGTTTTGCGCCTGGAGCTGTTCAATGATTCGGCTTGCTGCATTGCTCATGCGATCATCTCCGGTAGTTTCGAAAGGCCGACGGCGTGCTGTCCGGCAGGCCATGAGGGGATAGAAGTCCATGGTGTTGAGGTGTCCATGTCCCGGGGAAAAGCTGATGGCCTACCTGCCGTGATTTTGGAAATGGTGGCCAAAGCGAACCGGGTAATCGGGTCACCAGCGACCAGCATGTTCTGAACTACTTTGAGTTCTATGGGAGCTGCAGCTCATCATAGGTAGCTGGCTGGCGGTTTCAGAGGTTTCTTGGGTACTCGCTCGCACCCAAGAAACCGGACGTCCGCTCCGCGGCCGGCTCTTGGCCTGACTAGCCTTCGGCCGATCATTTTTGTTTGCTGTCCTTCGGAGTTTACGGACCGGGACCAAACACACAAAAAACATGGGGGAGAACCACCGGGGCTGGCACCGCGACCCCCGAACCCCAGGAGCGAGGACAGAACCATGGACAAGATCATCGCCGACACCGTCGCCGTGGCCATCCACGGGATCGGCTTCACCCCCACCTCCTCGGTGGTGCTGATGCTGATGAACGACCACACCTTGGCCGCTACCCTGCGCATCGACGCACGCCCCGAAACCCCTGCCGGGAGCTGGGCCGCGGAAATCACGAACTACGTGCACCGCCTCGACACCGTCAACGGGATCCTGCTGCTCAGCTTCGAGGACGAGCACGCCATGACCCCGGTCCAGTACCACGAGTGTGCCCACATCCTGCAGTACCGTGCCTACGCGTACGATTTTGCCAAGCTGGATCGACGCGTGAATGCCGTCTACGGGAAGCCCCGAACCGTGCCCGCGGCCCGGGCGGTTCGACGCAACCGGTTCCTTGAAAAGCCGCAAGGGCGGGCCGGCCTGGAAAATTCCAAGCCGACCCGCCCTTGCGGACGTCGGTCTTCGCTAACTGGTTAGTTGGCGGAGATCTGACGCAGGACGTACTGCAGGATGCCACCGTTGCGGTAGTAATCTGCTTCGCCCGGGGTGTCGATGCGCAGGACGGCATCGAAGGAGACGGTCTTGCCGTCTTCCGCCACGGCGGTGACCTTCAGGGTCTTCGGGGTGGTGCCGTTGTTGAGTTCGGTCACGCCCTCGACTGCGAAGGTCTCGGTGCCGGTCAGGCCCAGGGTTTCGGCGTTTTCGCCGGCCGGGAACTGCAGCGGGAGAACGCCCATGCCGATGAGGTTCGAGCGGTGGATGCGCTCGAAGGACTCGGTGATGACGGCCTTGACGCCCAGCAATGCGGTGCCCTTGGCTGCCCAGTCGCGCGAGGAGCCCGAACCGTATTCCTTGCCACCCAGGACAACCAGCGGGGTGCCGGCTTCTGCGTAGTTCTGGGCCGCATCGTAGACGTATGCCTGCGGTGCGCCTTCCTGGGTGAAGTCGCGGGTGAAGCCACCCTCGACGCCGTCCAGGATCTGGTTGCGGATGCGGATGTTCGCGAACGTGCCGCGGATCATGACTTCGTGGTTGCCACGGCGCGAGCCGTAGGAGTTGAAGTCCTTGCGATCCACGCCGTTGGCCAGCAGGTACTGGCCGGCCGGGGTCTCCGACTTGAAGGAGCCTGCCGGGGAGATGTGGTCGGTGGTGACCGAATCGCCCAGCTTCAGCAGCACGCGGGCGCCCGAGATGTCCTGGACCGGATCCGGGGTGGCCTTCATGCCCTCGAAGTATGGTGGCTTCCGGACGTAGGTCGAATCCTCGGCCCACTCGAAGGTGTTGCCTGCCGGGGTGTCGAGCGCCTTCCAGCGATCGTCGCCGTCGAAGACGCCTTCGTAGCCCTTGGCGAACATGCCCTCGTCGATCGACGAATCGATGGTCGCCTGGACCTCGGTCGGGGTCGGCCAGATGTCCTTGAGGAACACCTCGTTGCCGGCCTCGTCGGTGCCCAGGGCATCGGTTTCGAAGTCGAAGTCCATGGTGCCGGCCAGTGCGTAGGCGATGACCAATGGCGGGGAAGCCAGGTAGTTCATCTTCACGTCCGGGTTGATGCGGCCTTCGAAGTTGCGGTTGCCCGAGAGCACTGCGGTTGCTGCGAGGTCGTTGGCCTGGATGGCCTCGGAGATCTCGGCGTCCAGCGGGCCGGAGTTGCCGATGCAGGTTGCGCAGCCGTAGCCCACGACGAAGAAGCCAAGCTTCTCCAGGTACGGCATGAGGCCGGACTTTTCGTAGTACTCGGTGACGACCTTCGAGCCCGGGGCGACCGAGGTCTTGACCCATGGCTTGGCGGTCAGGCCCTTTTCAACGGCCTTGCGTGCCAGCAAGGCCGCGGCGAGCATGACCGAAGGGTTGGACGTGTTGGTGCACGAGGTGATCGAGGCGATGGAAACCAGGCCGTGGTCGATCGAGAACGTGGTGCCGTCCGCCTTGTTGACCTCAACCGAGGTCGACGGGCGGCCGATGTTCAGTTCGTCGGCAGCACCTGCAGCGTAGTTGTGGATGTCCTTGCGGAACTGTTCCTTGGCGCCGGAGAGCTCGATGCGGTCCTGCGGACGCTTCGGGCCGGCGATCGACGGAACAACGGTGGACAGGTCCAGTTCCAGGAACTCCGAGAAACGGATTTCGCGGTCGGCGTCGTGCCACATGCCCTGTTCCTTGGCGTAGGCCTCCACGAGGGCCACGTTCTCGGCCGAGCGGCCGGTCAGGCGCAGGTAATCCAGGGTGACGTCATCGATCGGGAACATTGCCGCGGTGGAACCGAATTCCGGGGACATGTTGCCGATGGTGGCGCGGTTTGCCAACGGAACCTGGGCAACGCCCTGGCCGTAGAACTCGACAAACTTGCCGACGACACCGTGCTTGCGCAGCATTTCGGTGATGGTCAGCACGACGTCGGTTGCGGTGGCGCCTGCCGGGATCGAGCCGTTGAGCTTGAAGCCGACAACGCGCGGGATCAGCATGGAAACCGGCTGGCCGAGCATTGCCGCCTCGGCCTCGATGCCGCCAACGCCCCAACCCAACACGCCCATGCCGTTAACCATGGTGGTGTGGGAGTCGGTGCCGACGCAGGTGTCCGGGTAAGCGCGCAGCACGCCGCCGACCTCGCGGGTCATCACGGTGCGTGCCAGGAATTCGATGTTGACCTGGTGCACAATGCCGGTTCCCGGGGGAACGACCTTGAAGTCATCGAATGCGGTCTGGCCCCAACGCAGGAACTGGTAACGCTCCCCGTTGCGCTGGTACTCGATTTCCATGTTGCGCTCGAGAGCACCGGCGTTGCCGGCGACATCGATCTGCACGGAGTGGTCGATGACCAATTCGGCAGGTGCGAGCGGGTTCACACGGGTCGGGTCGCCGCCGAGTTCCTTCACGGCTTCGCGCATCGTGGCAAGGTCAACGATGCACGGAACACCGGTGAAGTCCTGCATGATGACACGTGCCGGGGTGAACTGAATCTCGGTGTTCGGTTCGGCGTTTGCATCCCACTGGCCCAAGGCCCTGACGTGGTCCGCGGTGATGTTCGCACCGTCTTCGGTGCGAAGCAGGTTCTCCAAAAGAACCTTGAGGCTGTACGGAAGGCTTTGCGCACCTTCTACTGCGTTCAGCCGGAAAATTTCATATTCGTTGCCATCGACGTCCAGTACGCCTTTGGAAAGGAACGTGTTCACTGTGTTCATGGATATGGTTCTTTCGTTAGTCCGCTGATCTTGTCTCGTGCTGGCGACCGCGCGGGGACCTTACTGAGAGCACCGGACACTCGACGCCCAGCAGAATGCGCCGGGCCGTACTGCCAAGTATCAGCTTGCCAACGGCGGAGCGTTTATGCAGCCCAACAACGATCAGTGAAGGGTTGATTTCATCTGTCAGGTCGATGATCTCTTCCGCCGCGTCTTTGCCACGGATTAGTTGTTTGGAGGTTGCGGGAACGGCGAGGGATTCGAGATGGGCGCGGACCTCAGCTGCGTCATCCTCCGTGGCCAGCGATGAATCCACATAGGCAGTGCCGGCAGAGGCGTTAATGACCAGCAAGGCTTCGCCTTGGGACTCGGCCAAGCCGATGCCGTGGCTCAGCGCAGCCTTGCCCTCCGGGCATGGTGTGTAGGCAACAACGATTGTCATTGGGGGACCTTTCAACGGCACCAACTATCTGGGGACTTATTCATCTAGCCCTGCCACTGACCGTGGTCCCGTCTACGCAGTCGGGCGCAGGAACGGGATCAGCGCGTCAATCACTCCCGGGTCCTCGATGGTCGAGGGAACCGCGTAGTCCTTGCCGTCGGCGATCTGCCGCATGGTCTTGCGCAGGATCTTGCCGGAGCGGGTCTTGGGCAAGGCGTCCACGATGCGCACCTGGCGGAAGTCCGCCACCGGGCCGATCTCCCGGCGGACCATGGCCACCAGCTCGCGGCCCAGGTCCTCCTCCGTGATCTCCGCACCGCTCTTGAGCACCACGTAGCCGCTGGGACGCTGGCCCTTGAGTTCGTCCGCCACGCCGATGACGGCGCACTCGGCCACGGCGGGGTGCGCTCCAAGCACCTGTTCCATGGCTCCCGTGGAGAGCCTGTGTCCCGAGACGTTGATGACGTCATCGGTGCGCCCCATGACAAAGAGGTAGCCGTCGGCATCCACGTGCCCCGAGTCCCCCGTGGTGTAGTAGCCGGGGAAGTCCCGGAGGTACGTGTCGATGAACCGCTGGTCGTTGCCCCAGAGCGTGGCAAGGGTCCCCGGAGGCAGCGGCAACTGGATGGCGATGTTGCCCTCCACCCCTGCGGGGAGCATCTCCCCGAAACCGTCCAGGATTTCCACCCGGTAGCCGGGCACCGGGACCGTGGGAGACCCCGCCTTGCGTTCCATCAGTTCCAGCCCCGCAGGGTTGGCGGCGATCGGCCACCCGGTTTCGGTCTGCCACCAGTTGTCCAGCACCGGGACGCCGAGCTTCCCGCAGGCCCACTGGTAGGTGTCGGGGTCAAGGCGTTCACCGGCGACAAAGAGTGCCTTGAGGCTTTCGATGTTGTGGTCGGCCAGCAGCGCGGCGTCGGGGTCGGCCTTGCGGATGGCCCGCAGCGCCGTGGGTGCCGTAAACAGCACGTCGACCTTGTGGTCGTCGATGAGCCGCCAGAACGAGCCGGCATCGGGGGTTCCCACCGGCTTGCCCTCGTAGAGCACCGTGGTGGCGCCGGCGATCAGCGGCCCGTAGACAATGTAGGAATGCCCGACCACCCATCCGACGTCGGATGCGGTGAGCATGGTGTCCCCGGGCCCGATGCCGTAGATGTTGCGCATCGACCAGTCCATGGCCACCGCGTAGCCGCCGCTGTCACGGACCACTCCCTTGGGCGCTCCCGTGGTGCCGGAGGTGTAGAGGATGTAGAGCGGGTGCGTCGAGGCCACGGGCACCGGGCCGACAGCCTGCGCGGCCGCGGCCAGTTCGTCCCAGTCGTGCCAGACGGTGTCGCCGCCGGAATACTCCGAGAGCTGGTGGGCAAAGCCGTCGCGGTGCGCCACGATCACGGTGGGGACGTGGTGGGAGGACTGTTCCATGGCGTCGGCTATCGCGGGCAGGTACTCCACGCGCCGGGTCGGTTCGATGCCGCCGGTCGCCGTCACGATCGCCTTCGGGGTGGCGTCGTCGATGCGCGCGGCCAGTTCCTTGGGGGCAAACCCGCCGAAGACCACCGAGTGCACCGCACCGATGCGTGCACAGGCGAGCATGGCGATGTGAGCCTGCGGGATCATGGGCAGGTAGATGAGCACGCGGTCGCCCTCGCGCACACCCTGCGAACGCAGGACGCCGGCAAACGTTGCCACCTGTTCGAGAAGCTCGGAGTAGCTGAAGCGCCGCTGGATGCCGAGCACCGCGGAATCGTAGACCAGGGCGGTGGCCTCCCCGTTCCCGGCGAGCACGTGGCGGTCCAGCGCGTTGAAGGACACGTTGAGCATGCCGTCGGGGTACCAGGCATAGAGCGGCGCCCGGGAGCCGTCGATGGCGTGCGTGGGTGCCTTGTCCCAGGCCAGGGTTGCGGCCGCATCGAGCCAAAAGCGCTCCGGGTCGCGGCCGGATGCGGCATAGGTTTCGGCGTACGTCGCTGACATGGGAACCCCTTCGTTCTGCATTCGTGCAATGAAGTCTTGCTGCGTCGAGCATATGACCCACACCACGAGATTTCAACTGCGATGTATACATTTCACGTAAAAATGGCATCAAATTTCCTGAAAAGCGCGACAATGTGCGATTTTTGTATACACTGATTCCATGAGGGCAAGCGATAAGGCCTACGAGGCACTGCGAACGGAGATCGTCGAATGGCGCCTGCATCCCGGTGCCATCCTCGGCGAAGTTGAGCAAGCCGAACGTCTGGGAGTCTCCCGCACCCCGCTGCGCGAGGCCCTGGCCCGGCTCACCGCCGACGGGCTGGCCGCGCAACAGCGCGGCCGCGGCGTGGTGGTCTCCGACGTCTCGCTCGAACACGTGGACGACCTGTTTGCGCTGCGCCGGGCCTTGGAGGTCGAGTCCGCACGCATTGCCGCGCGGAAGGCCGATCCCCAGACCTTCCGGTCGCTGCGCGAGCGCTTCATCGAGGCCGGCCGCTCGAACGACGCAGACTCCCGCGAGGCCTACTACCAGCTGGCCGGCGAGTTGGACCAGAGCATCGATGCGGCGGTCAACAACCCCTACATCGAGCAGTCGTTGCGCTCGCTGCGCGTGCACCTGGCCCGCGTACGCCGGCTGGCCCAGGACGACCCCGTACGACTTGCGACGTCGGCCTTGGAACACGCGGCCATCGCCGAGGCCATCGCCACCCGGAACCCGGATGTGGCAGCCGCCGCCACCCAGCTGCACCTTCACCACAGCCTTGAACACATCAAAACCCACGCCGGACCCCGAGAGGACACCGAATGATCAACCACCCAGTGCGCGTTTACCGCAGTGAAGAAAACCTCGCCCGCGAGGACCAGCTCGCCCACAAGATCGCGACCGTCGCCGCAGATCCCGTGGAGGTCACCGCCGAGGTCACCGAGATGATCATCAACCGCATCATCGACAACGCGTCGGTTGCCATTGCCTCGCTGAACCGCGGCCCGATCGTCGCCGCCCGCGCCCAGGCACTGACCCACGCGCCGTCCACCGGCGGCGCCGGCGCCTCGGTCTTCGGGATTCCCGACAAGGTCTCCCCAGAGTGGGCGGCCTGGGCCAACGGCGTTGCCGTGCGCGAACTCGACTACCACGACACCTTCCTCTCCGCCGAGTACTCCCACCCGGGCGACAACATCCCGCCGATCCTGGCCGTCGCACAGCACACCGGCGCCAGCGGCAAGGACCTGATCCGCGGCATCGCCACCGGCTATGAGATCCAGGTCGACCTGGTCAAGGCCATCTGCCTGCACAAGCACAAGATCGACCACGTGGCCCACCTGGGCCCCTCGGCCGCCGCCGGCATCGGCACCCTGCTGGGCCTGGACGTGGAAACCATCTTCCAGGCCGTCGGCCAGGGCCTGCACACCACCACCGCCACCCGCCAGTCGCGCAAGGGCGAGATCTCCACCTGGAAGGCCCACGCACCGGCGTTCGCCGGCAAGATGGCCGTCGAGGCAGCCGACCGCGCCATGCGCGGCCAGACCTCGCCGGTGCCGAT
>NZ_JBIVTO010000023.1:0-13256 GCF_044756805.1 Paeniglutamicibacter sp. NPDC091659 | reverse complement strand
TCAAGCCGAACCTCGACTACCCGGCCGGCCCGACGTACCACCTGATGGGCTTCGACACCGAGATGTTCACCCCGATCTTCATTGCCTCGCGCATTGTTGGTTGGACTGCGCACATCATGGAACAGCGCGCTTCAAATGCGTTGATCCGCCCGCTCTCGGCCTACAACGGCCCGGAGCAGCGCTCCTTCTAGCCCGGAGCCAGACAACGACGAGAGGTGTGCAGCCATTTGGCTGCACACCTCTCGTCGTTGTCCTCCGAGGGTTCCGGAATCGACCAACGGCCCTGGGTCTCAACTCGCCAGCAGCTTCGCCTTGATGGATGCGAACTCGGCATCGGTGATTTGCCCGCGCGAATGAAGGGCTGCCAGCAGTGCCAGGTCTTGCACCAAGGAGCGCGAACCGGTTTTCGCCTCTGCTGCTGCCGCATATCCCCGGTGCTTCCTGGCTCGGCGTTCGGGACGTTGCCGAGTGCTTCTCTTGTGTGTGATCGCACCGGTCACCCAAAACATCAGGGCCAGAAGCGCTGTCACCAAACCGACCGCATTCAAGAGCGGCGCATCTGCGACGCCCATCAGGGAGAGACCGCCGAAGATCACCACGACGGGTGCCACTGCACGAGCCACCCGCAGCGTGTTCCTGCCAAGGTTTGCCGGCAAGCGGAATACAACCTGGTCCTCGGGAATCGCATGTTGGTCCATACCCCGAGGATACGAGCCCAGCATGCCGAAGGCCAGTGTGTATTCGTTGACTCTAGAAGCAGCGCGCCGTCCCACCTGTCCCGTTTCGGATCGGCAGGCAGGTCGGATCCGCAGTGCCGGGCTATCCGACGTGATCGAGGGTCAAGAGCGAGGCAACCTTCTTCGCGTCCGTGTACTCGGGCGACTTCAGGTAGGCATCACGTTCGGCCTGGTTCTTGAATCCCATGGGGCCGACCCATTCGGTGGCGAACAGGGTGCGATCCTTCCGGTCAACACCAAGACGCACGTCGCAGGCCCTGCCGGTGGCTGGCATGTCGCCCGGGAACAAACCCACCCATGAATGTTCGTAGCCGTCTGTAGTCACCTTGGTGATCAGGGCAAGTTTGAGCGGTCCCGAATCCGCCATGACCCCGCTCTGCGATTCGCCGTCAAGCCTGTAGCTCGTTTCGGGATCGGAACAATCCGTCGGCTCGAAAAGCGAGCCATTCTTCACGCTCACCAGCTTGAGGACCTGCTTGCCTCGGATATCAAAGGCCTGCAGTTCGTACCGTTCCGCTTCTGTCAGGTCGCTCTTCACGTCGTCGGCAATGGGGTTTCCGCCCTCGTCGAACATTGATTCCTTCAACTCCCAGTACGGGTAGGTGATCGAAAGCAACGTGTTCGAGTATTCGTGGAACTCATTGGAGGCAGCCTTGCCCATCCAAGACGCGGTATCGGGACCCAAAAGGCGGACGATGCCCTTGTCATCGAGACCCATTTTCCGGAGCCGTTCCAGCTGCTCGGGTTTGCTGGCCGAATCACGAGGATTTCCCATCGCCCTCAGGTCCGGCCATCCCATGACCGGGAATCCAAGTGAGTTGTTGATCCCACGGCTCTGTTGTTCGTCGACAATCCACGCGCCGTCGACCCAGCGCGCAATGTAGATTCCCGAACCGCCGTCCGCGTTGTAGCCGTTCGCAAATGCCAGGTCCGTGCTCTGGACCGCCGCATAGTCGTCCATGCAGCCAACGACCGGGTAGGCATTCGCGTCGTATGGAAGCGCGGCGTGGCTGCCATCCAACTTCTCGAGTTTGATGGTCCGCAGATCCAGGGCATTGCAGGCATCGTTGTCCTGGAAATAGACGTCTTGGTGCGCAGGGACCAGGAAGTTGGGAAGCCCGTAGTCGGTTTTCGACACCATGTAATCGTCGGTGGAGGCGCTTTCCGATGGACCCGCCGTCGGATCTTCCGGAACCAAGGTCGTGCGTCCGGCAGGGCCCGTTGCGTTCGGCGCCTCCCACGGCGCCCACACAACAATGCCGGCCGCAACGGCAGCGATCGTCGAGACAGCCGCGAAGATCCGCCATCCCCGGAAAAGCTTGCTGTCGCCTATGGGTTGCGGGGTCTGGTTAAAAACCGGGCCCGGAACCTGTAGCTGGAGCGGTCCGGGGCCGCCGACGTTGTGCCGCTTGGCTGGATCGGCGTCGGAGATGAGGATCTCGAGGTTGTCCATTACTTGTTGCCGCCCTTCAACGTGCTCGTTGGTGCCTTGCGTTCAAATGCCTTGCGGGCCCGGAAGAGCCTGGACTTGGCGGATTCGACCGAGCATTCCAGCAGCGCAGCAATATCGCTGGTCGAGAGCCCGTCCCAGTACGCGAGCATGAGCACTTCGCGGTCCTTCTCACGAAGGGTTTCCAGCACCGCCTGGACCTGTTCGCCCAGCTGTGACTCGTTGTTTCTCAGTCCCGTGACATGCTGGGTCGCAATCTTCAGTGCCATCATTTGTTCCCTGCCCAGTGACCGGATTTCATTGCTGACAAGGTTCTTGGTCGTGACCAGGAGCCACGGCAGCGCATCGGGTCCCACGGGAATTGCGCGTTGCCAGGCAAGGCGAAAGGCGTCGTTGGTGATTTGCCGGGCCGACTCGATATCCAGGACACGGCGATATGCGTACCTGTAGACGTTCTGCGCATACAGTCTGTGCAGTTCTTCCACGTCCAATGCGGTGCGCGCTTCCACTGGCCCTCCCCCGAATCAAGGCCAGTGGTTTACCGGCCTTCTACTGTGTAATGTCCGGAAAGTCCGCATTGGTTGCAGGCTGACTTGGCATTTTGCTATCGGGCCAATTTACCGTGGAAAAACGTGCAACGGATTCATTGTCTTTTGCCAAGACCACTAGCGCGTCGAAGCGTTCCCCCGTGAGCAGGCGACCCAACCAGAGGGCCGAGTCGTCCCACATTTTCTCCAACGGCAAATGCCCGACTGGGTACCAGGCCGGCTCGAGCTCGTCCGTGGCTTTGGCCGGGCCCGTGAAGTCTCTTGCCAGGAAAATTGTGCAGTCCATATCGGCCGCTGGCACATAGGGGAACCGGAAGTAGACCCGGGCGGCAGGCTCCAGCGATTCCAACTCAGCGACCACGGATGTTTCTTCGTGCAGCTCACGAACGGCGGCTTGGACGGGGCTCTCCCCCGGCTCGATCTTCCCGCCGGGTGCAACAACCCGCCCGGCACCGAATCCGTGCTTCTTCAAGCCCAAGAGGACTTGCGTTCCGCTGAGCCCGCGCAAGACGGGAAGGCAGAGCACGACCTGGGTCGGCATCGAAGGTTTCGTGGCGTCCATGAGGGCGGGTCCTAACTATGGGCGCGCGGGTGTGCCGCCGCGTAGACCTCGCGCAGCGTGTCGGCGGTGACCAGGGTGTAGACCTGCGTTGTGGTCACCGAGGCATGGCCCAGGAGTTCCTGCACAACACGGACGTCCGCGCCGCCCTCAAGCAGGTGGGTGGCGAAGGAGTGCCGCATGGTGTGCGGGGAAACGTCTTGTTCGATGCCGGCCCGTTCCGCGGCCTTGTTCAGCACCGTCCACGCCGACTGGCGTGAAAGCCTGCCGCCGCGCTGGTTGAGGAACAACGCCGCCGTCCCCTTGCCCTTGCCGACCAGTTCGGGGCGGCCGCGCACCAGGTAGGCGTTGAGTGCATCAAGCGCGTATGAGCCCAACGGAACGATCCGCTCCTTGGAACCCTTGCCGAAGAGGCGGACCACGGCGGGACCTTGTGCCGGGCGTTCCAAATGCAAGTCATCCACGTCGAGCCCGACGGCCTCGGAAATACGCGCCCCTGTGGAATAGAGGAATTCTAGGATCGCGCGGTCTCGCAAACCTGCGGACGTATCGATCGAAACCGATTCGATGATGGCCGCGACCTGATCGACGCTGATTGCTTTGGGCAGCCGCCGCCCGGCGGTCGGCGGGTGCAGGTCCACCGCAGGGTTCGTGAGCGTCAACCCCTCGAGTTCCCAGAACTTGTGGAGGCCACGCACGGCAACGATGGCGCGGGCTGCGGAGCGTGCGCTCAAGGGTGCCGCGCCGTCTGCGCCGTCGCGCACGGCTTGGGCGAAGTTCGTCAGGTGCTGCAACGTCACCTCACCGGGGTCCGTCACGTCTTGTGCATGCAAAAAGAGCGCATATCGGAACAGGTCCCGGCGGTAGGCGCTCACGGTGTTCTTGGCCATGCCGCGTTCAATGGCCAGATGCTGAAGGTAGGTCGCCAAATGCTTGCCGATGGGCAGAGTAGCTGGATCCGGGCCCGGTGTCGGAACCGGGTCCGGGATTGTCTTCAGGCGCTGGGTTGCGTCCACGGCAGTTAGCCGGAGCGTTTCGTCCGGCGACGCTACAGGGAGCGGAACCGCCTGAGAGATCGTTTCCAACCGCAGGGTCGCGTCATCGGTGCCGATGGTCATTGGATTACGGCCTTAAAGCTTGGGATCGGCGGAACGCAGCCGCGGGTGGGCTTCAAACGGCGTGTCAAAAGGACGCAACGTGGCGAACCCGTCGTTGCGGACCGCTGCAGCCGCTAGAAGTCCGGCCACGGCCGAGGGGTTGTGGATCTTGCCGGCGAGAACTGCCGCGATTGCATCGTCAAGCGGGACCCAACGGATTTCCATGTCCGATTCTTCATCGGTGCGTTCGTGGCGTTCGTCTTCCGGAACCGGCACGGGATTGCGCGCAAGGAAGATCCGGATGGCTTCGGAGGAGGAACCCGGGGAGAGGAAGAGGTCAACTAGCACCGACCAGTCGGTGGCGACGAGATCTGCTTCTTCGGCAAGTTCGCGGGCAGCAGCAAGGTGCGGAGCCTCGCCCTCGATGTCCATGAGACCCGCGGGGATCTCCCAAAGCTTCATGCGCACGGGGTGCCGGTACTGATTGATCATCAGCACCTCATTGGCCTCGTTGAGGACCAATACGGCCACGGCACCCGGGTGGGCGATGAAGTCACGGACCAACGGAGCCATGTCGGGTGCGTACTCGAAAGTTTCCTGCACAACATCCCAGATTCGCCCGTCGTAGACGGTCTCGGAGTTAAGCAGGCGGCGAGGGCTGAACGAATCGCTCAGCACCTCGCCGTCTGTTTTAGCCATGTTGTTACTTGCCAGCGTTCTGGTGATCCAGAGCAGCCTTTACCAGCCCGGCGAAGAGCGGGTGCGGGCGTGTCGGGCGGCTGGAGAGTTCCGGGTGGGCCTGGGTGGAAACGTAGTATGGGTGTACTTCGCGTGGGAGTTCCACGAATTCCACGAGCTTGCCGTCCGGGGACGTCCCGGAGAAGACCAAGCCGGCTTCGGCGATCTGTGCACGGTAGGCGTTGTTGACCTCGTAGCGGTGGCGGTGACGCTCGGCCACTGCGGTCGTGCCGTAGGTCTCTGCGACAACGGAACCCTCGGTGAGGGTCGCGTCGTAGAGGCCCAAGCGCATGGTGCCGCCAAGGTCGCCCTTGCCGTCAACGATGGCCAGCTGCTCTTCCATGGTCGCGATGACCGGGTGCTTGGTGTCCGGTTCGAATTCGGTCGAGGACGCGTCGGCCAGGCCGACAACGTTGCGGGCGTATTCGATGACCATCGACTGCAGACCCAAGCACAGGCCCAGGGTCGGCATGCCGTTTTCGCGAGCGAACTTCAGTGCGCCGAGCTTGCCTTCGAGTCCGCGGATGCCGAAGCCGCCGGGAACGCAGATGGCGTCAACGCCGGCAAGTGCCTTCTTGGCGCCTGCTTCGGTCTGGCAGTCGTCGGAAGGTACCCAACGGATCTGGACCTTGGTCTTGTTGGCGAAGCCGCCTGCACGCAGTGCTTCGGTCACCGAGAGGTATGCGTCCGGCAGGTCGATGTACTTGCCGACCAGCGCGATTTCCACGTGGTGCTTCGGGTTGTGAACGGCGTCGAGAAGCTTGTTCCACTTCGACCAGTTCACATCCTTGAACTTCATGCCAAGGTGCTGAACGATGTACGCGTCCAAGCCCTGCGAGTGGATGACAACCGGGATGTCGTAGATGCTCGGTGCATCCGCGCAGTTGATGACCGCTTCCGGGTCAACGTCGCAGGTCTTGCCGAGCTTGATACGCATCTCCGCCGGGATCTCGCGGTCCGAACGGATCACGAGGGCGTCTGGCTGAATGCCGATGGAGCGCAACGCAGCAACGGAGTGCTGGGTCGGCTTGGTCTTCAGTTCCTGGCTTGGGCCGATGTACGGAACCAGGGAGACATGCACGAAGAAGACGTTTCCGCGGCCGATGTCCTGACGGATCTGGCGTGCGGATTCGAGGAACGGCTGGGATTCGATGTCGCCGACGGTTCCACCGATTTCGGTGATGATTACGTCGGGGGCCTTCTTGCCCTTGCCCGGCTCGGTGGCGGGCAAGCGCATACGGCGCTTGATCTCATCGGTGATGTGAGGGATGACTTGCACGGTATCGCCAAGGTAGTCGCCGCGGCGTTCCTTTTCGATGACCTCGGAGTAGACCTGACCGGTGGTCACGTTGGCCATTCCGGTGAGGTTTTCGTCCAGGAAGCGCTCATAGTGACCAATGTCGAGGTCGGTTTCGGCGCCATCATCGGTGACAAAGACTTCACCGTGCTGGAAGGGGTTCATTGTGCCCGGATCTACGTTGAGATACGGGTCTAGTTTCTGCATCGTGACAGAAAGGCCACGTGCCCGAAGAAGGTGACCGAGGCTGGAAGCCGTCAGTCCCTTACCAAGGGACGAGGCCACACCGCCGGTGACGAAGATATGCTTTGTCGTTTCAGACGACCGGGAATCAGGGGAAAGATTACGCTGCACCACGGGGTTCTACCCTATCACCTTTTCGTTGTTGGCTTATTGGGATTGACTCTACATGCTCGCTGGTTGGGGCGGGCGGAAAAACGTATTTAGGAGAGCGAGCTAACCAATTCTTGCGCGTCGCTCAGCAACTCCTCGGCATGGGCTTGGGCAGTGCTGGAATCTTCCTGCCCTGCCAACATCCGCGCCAACTCGCGCACCCGCTCATTCTCATCGAGCAGAACCACGTCGCTGGCGGTGAATCCCGCACCGTCGGCGGCGGCCGCGTTCGAAGACTTGATCACCCGGATGTGCCGGTCCGCGTAGGCCGCAACCTGCGGCAGGTGGGTGACAACTATCACCTGAACGTGCTTGGCAAGCATGGCCAGCCGCTTGCCGATCTCAACCGCGGCTTTTCCGCCGACGCCGGCGTCGACCTCGTCGAAGACGAAGGTCGGCACGGGGTCAACCGCGGCCAGCACTACCTCGATGGCAAGCATGACGCGTGAGAGCTCGCCGCCCGAGGCGCCCTTGCCCAGCGGGCGGGGCGACGAGCCGGCATGGGGCTGCAGCAGCATGGAGATGGCGTCCCTGCCGAAGCGGTTCGGCTCGTCGAGCGTTTCGATCTCCACGACGAACTTGGCATCCGGCATGGCGAGGGCGGCAAGCTCTGCCGTCACGCGCGAGGAAAGGTCCTTGGCGGCCTTGGCACGCAGCTTGCTGAGCTTGGCGGCAAGCTCCCCGACCTCGGTCTTGAGCGCCTCGGCCTCGGCCTGCAGGGCCTCGATGCGTCCGTCGTCGCCCTGGATCTCGGCCAGTCGGATGCGCGCCGCGTCGGCCCAGGCAATGACCTCGTCAACGCTGGGGGCGTACTTGCGAATGAGCTTGTTCAGGTCCGCACGGCGTTCCTCCAAGGCGGCCAAGCGCTCCGGTCCCTCGGAGTCCAGATCCGAAAGGTAGGCCGCAAGATCGGTTGAAGCCTCGGCGGCAAGGATCCCGATTTCGCTGAGCCGCTCGGCCAGCGCCTTCATCTCCGGGTCGTCGCCCGCCACCTGGTCAAGCGCATGCTTGGCCGTTTCCACGAGCGTAATGACGCTGACGGCATCGTAGGCGTCGCTGTTCAGCGCCTCGTGCGCCAGGTTCGCGGAGGTGCGCAGCGCCTCGACGTTGGAGAGCTTGAGAGATTCGTTCTTGAGGTTGGCGTCCTCGGCCGGCTGCGGATCGACCGCGTCGATTTCCTCGAGGGCAACCTGCAGGGACTCGGCCTCACGGATGCGTTCGCGCGAGGCCGCGGTGAGCGTCTCCAGCTCGCTGTTGGCCTGGCCCCAGCGGTCGAAGACGTCTTGGTAAGAGGCCAAGACCTTGCCCAGCGGTGCGCCGGCGAACTTGTCCAACGATGCCCGCTGGGTGGCGGCACCCTTGAGGCGCATCTGGTCGGTCTGCCCGTGGATGGCGATGAGGTCTTCGCCGAGTTCGACAAGGACCCCCACCGGCGCGGCACGCCCGCCGATCGAGGCGCGGCTGCGCCCCTCCGCGGACAACGTCCGGGTGATGATGAGCTCGGCTTCGTTGTCGAAGCGTTCGATGATGGCACCGGCTTCTTCGGCCCGGTCCAGCACCTTGCTCGTTGCGGGAAGCACCAGCGTGGCATCCGCAACCGCCTGCTTGGAACCATGTCGCACGGCACCGGCGTCGGCGCGACGGCCCAACAGCAACCCCAGTGCCGTGATGACCATGGTCTTGCCCGCGCCGGTTTCGCCAGTGACGACACTAAAACCGGGGCCCAAGGGCAATGTCGCCTGGGAAATGACGCCCAGATCGCTAATTCGGATTTCCTGGATCACAGCTGCCTCCGGTGTTCCTTGCCTGCGGTTGTGTCGGATTCCGGCTTGGGTCCATGGTGGCGTGGTTCAACCACCTGGAGCGGCGGGGTGATGATCGGCAGTGCCGTGGTTGCCGTTTCCCGGTCCTTCGGTTCCACCGGTCCGCGCCAGCCCTGGATGGGAAGCTCGAACTTGTTGACCAGGCGTTCCGAGAACGGCGTCTGGTTCAGTCGTGCCAGCTTGACTGGTATTCCGGAGCGGGTGACCTCCACGCGCGCTCCCGGCGGCAGCTCGATGGTGCGCCGTCCGTCGCACCAGAGCACCGCCTGGGCATCGGTGCGGGTCAGGATCTCAATGGCCAGGCGGGACGTGGGTGCGACGACCAACGGCTTGGCGAAGAGCGCGTGCGCGCTGATCGGGACCATCACCAGGGCCTCGACCTCCGGCCACACGACGGGGCCGCCGGCCGAGAAGGCGTATGCGGTGGAGCCCGTGGGGGTGGCCATGACGACTCCGTCGCAACCGAAGGTGCTCAGCGGGCGTCCGTCGACCTCCATGACCACCTCGATCATGCGCTCGCGGTTCGCTTTTTCGATGGCAGCCTCGTTCAGAGCCCAGGTGTGGGCGATGCGGCGGTTGTCCAGCCACACCTGGACGTCGATGGACATGCGTTCCTCGACGGTGTAGCTGCGGTCGGCAACGGCCTGCACGGTCTCCTGCAGGGCGGTGCGTTCGCTTTCGGCAAGGAACCCGACGTGGCCGAGGTTGACGCCCAGCAGCGGGACGCCCGCGTTGCGGACCAGTTCGGCTGCACGCAACACGCTGCCGTCGCCGCCGAGGACCACTCCGAGGTCGATCGAGTCAAGGCTGGTGTCTTCGTCGAGGACCTCCACCTCAAGGAGCTCCCCCTCGACGGTGTTGCGCACTGCCTGCATTTCGAGCCGGCGCATCACCGGTATCAAGCCGGATTCGCGCAGCCGTGAACAAGTATCTACGGCCGCCGAAAGTGCATCGTTTCGGCCGGTATGTGTCAGGACTAAGATCCTACGCATGCGTTCCTTTCCTCGGGTCACCGAAGGCCAGGGACATCAGATCCGATGCCAACAAGTCTAAGAATAGTCAACGTCCGGCCAGGCGCCGGTGTCGACGCGGGATAGTGCGGAAGCTGTTACGTTGCGCTCGGCGTCCTTTTGCAGCCACAGGAAGAACTCGACGTTCCCGTCCTGGCCGGGCAGCGGGCTTCTGGCGAGGCCGTGGACCGAAAGACCGGCCTCGTACCCGGCGGCGAGCACGGAGTCGACGGCCTTGCGCCGCTGGAGCGGGCTGTTCACGACGCCCGTGCGGGAAAGCTGTTCGCGGCCGATCTCGAATTGCGGCTTGACCATCAGCACCAGGTCGCCGCCGGGATCCGTGGCTCGGGCAAGCGCCTTCATGACCAGGGTCAGCGAAATGAACGAAAGGTCGGCAACGACCAGCTGCACCGTTCCCCCGATGTTATCGGGATCGAGGTAGCGGACGTTCATGCCTTCGTGGACGTGGACGCGCGGGTTTGCACGCAATTCGGGTACAAGTTGGTCGTGTCCGACGTCCACGGCTTCGACGTGGTCGGCACCCCGGCGCAGCAGCACATCAGTGAAGCCTCCGGTCGAGGCACCGGCGTCGAGGCAGCGTTTTCCGTCGACCGATACACGGTCGAACACTGCAAGTGCGCCGGCAAGCTTGTGGCCCGCCCGGCTGACGAATTCCTCGCCCTCGGTTGCCTTGACCTTGATGGGCGTTGTCGCATCAACGTTCTTGGCGGCCTTCGACTGTGCCACTCCCCCGATCGATACGCGGCCGTCGGCAATCAGGCGCGCGCCTTCGGTCCGGGACCGGGCAAGCCCGCGGGTGACTAGTTCTTGGTCGAGCCTGCTCACCATTGCTCCTGTGAGGTTGATCCGAGGTCGGCCGAAAGCTGGCCGTGGAGTTCTTCGTAGATGGCCAGGTGCTGCGCAACCGGCAGCCCCGCCAGCGATTCCAGGACGTCAAGATCGGTCGTTGTTCCCGGATCTGCACCGGCATGCGTCGCTTGCGTCGCGGCCGGGACCGGGCGCGCGAACTCGCCCGGGTTTGGAGAGTTGTTGGTGGTCGTCATCGGTTTCGAGCTTACGCCCTGTTGCCGACGGTTTGCACAAAGACGGTCGCCGGGGAGGTCGCTTCGTCGACATGCGGATGGGCCAGCCACCAGGCGGCACAGGCGGCGCGCCAGGCGTTCAGGTCGTTCTCGTCCCCGTCGATGGTGATGCTCTCGCCGTTGACGGAGGCGAAGGCGCTGCCGCAGCGGATGCCGAATCCGGTGGCCTTGATCGTCGGATAGGGAACATAGAGTTCGCCCAGGTCCCGGATCAGGAAGTCGGGGCGTTCGGCCGTCCGCGCCGCCAACGCCGTGGCCGCGGTGTCGACGCCGGTCAGCACCAGCGCGGTGCTGTAGCCGGCGTTGTTTCCGCCCAGGATGTCGGTGTCGAGCCTGTCGCCCACCACCAGGGGGCGTGTTGCTTCAAAGTTTTCGGCCGCTCGCTGGAACAGCAGCGGTTCGGGCTTGCCTGCCACGAATGGCTTGACGGTGGTTGCTGCCTGCACGGCGGCAACGAGCATTCCGTTCCCGGGGGCGATGCCCTCGGCCCGTGGAATGGTTTGATCTGTGTTGGTGGCCACCCAGACGGCTCCGCGGTTGATTGCGAAGGCCGCCTCGGCCAGGTCCTTCCAGCCGATCGAAGGGTCGAATCCCTGGATGACGCCCTGCGGGCCGTCACGGTGGCTGGTGACCAGCTCCATGCCGAATGCGGTGACGCAGTCGCGCAGGTAGGAGCTGCCAACCACGAGGATCTTGGATCCCCGCGGGAGCTTTTGTGCAAGGAGTTCGGCTCCCGCGTCCGCCGAGCCAAATACTTGGCCGGCGGACGCGGGGGCGCCCAGTTCACTCAGGTGCGCGGCAACGGCCTTCGGAGAGCGCGAGGCATTGTTGGTGACATAAGCCAACGCAACCGAATGCTCGCTCAACCCTTTCAGGGCCTCTATGGCCTTGGGTATTGCGCCGTTGCCGGCGTAGACTACGCCGTCAAGATCGGAGAGCAGCGCGTCAAAACCTGAGATCAGCATGGGTGGATCGAATTCCTACTTTTCGTCGTTTTCGTCCTGGTCGATGACCGGGGATGCGCCGTTGACGTTGATGATGGTTTCGTCTTCGTCATCGAGCTCCGGGTTGGATTCGTCGGTCGACGATTCCAGCGACTCGGCATCGATTTCGGTGACTGCATCTTCGTCGGACACCGCGGCGGCCTCTTCCGATGCCTCGTCCGATGCCTCGTCCTCGCGGGCTTCGGAACCAACGATGTCGCGGGCACGCGGGCGGCGTGCTTCGGTCTCGTCGTCTTCGCCGAAGTCGATGATTTCCGGCTCTTCGAACTGTCCGGTGCCCAGGGCTTCCTCGGCAACGGCGATCTGGTTGCGCCAGGTTGCTGCTTCCTCGGTGCGGCCCACGTTTTCCAGTGCATCGGCGTAGGCCGAGAACAGGCGCGGGCTGTAGCTGAAGGCACGGTTGAGTTCCAGCTGCGGGATCTCAAGCTCTGCCACGGCTGCTTCGAGGTTGCCGAGATCGTTCTGGGCTCCCGAGGCGACCATGGCCATCTCGACCTTGCCGTTGGCGTCGAGGGTCTCGATGACGTCGCTGTGCGCGATCTCCAGTGCCTTCTCCGGACGGCCGATGCCGCGCTCCGAATCGGCGATCAACGGAAGGTGCAGGTTGTTGCCGCTGATGCGACGGTGGGTGCGGAATTCACGCAGTGCCTCGGCCCATGCGCCTGCTGCGTATGCGGCCAGGCCAACTGCCTCGCGAACGACCGCCACACGGCCGCCACGACGGCTGGCTGCAATGGTGTGCTCATAGGCAAGCTCCGGGTTGATCGCGATCAAGCGGCCGGCCATGACCAGGTGCTTGGAGACCCACTCGTTGTTGACATCGTCAAGGTAGCGCAGTTCCGCACGGGTGATGCGGTCAAGCTCCTTGCCGGTTACATCGGCGTCGATTTCCGGCGAACGGCCACGTTCCGGGCTGTTGGAGCTGCGCAGGTCGGCCGGGTTGTGGTTACGGCGTGCTGCCTCTTCGTCGCGCAGCGATTCGAGATCAGCGGTGCTGGTCTCGGTGCGGGGCTTGAATCCACCGCGGTCTTCACGGGGCTTGAAGCCACCTTCGCGGCGGTCGCCACCCTGGAATCCGCCACGGTCTTCGCGCGGCTTGAAGCCACCTTCGCGGCGGTCGCCACCCTGGAATCCGCCACGGTCTTCGCGCGGCTTGAAGCCACCTTCACGGCGGTCGCCACCGGAGAATCCACCACGGTCGTTGCCGCCACGGAATCCACCGCGGTCTTCACGGGGCTTGAAGCCACCTTCACGGCGGTCGCCACCGGAGAATCCACCACGGTCGTTGCCGCCACGGAATCCACCGCGGTCTTCACGGGGCTTGAAGCCACCTTCACGGCGGTCGCCACCGGAGAATCCACCACGGTCGTTGCCGCCACGGAATCCACCGCGGTCTTCACGGGGCTTGAAGCCACCTTCACGGCGGTCGCCACCGGAGAATCCACCACGGTCGTTGCCGCCACGGAATCCACCGCGGTCTTCACGGGGCTTGAAGCC
>NZ_JBIVTO010000022.1:9132-13440 GCF_044756805.1 Paeniglutamicibacter sp. NPDC091659 | reverse complement strand
GGAATTCACCATGACGATGATCTTCGGGGTTCCTTTCGCCCTGGTCGTCGCGGTGCTGTACTTCGTGATGCGCAAGCGCATGGTCCCGGCCGATGAGACCGAAGACCTGGAAGGTGATGATCAACTGGTCGGTGAAACGGTTTAGCCACCCAGTCTATTGACGGTGCACTGAACCGGGAATCGGGCAGCCCTGCTGCATCTGGCTCAGTGTGAATCAAGAGCAAATCGGCTTTGGAAGATCCCGCCTCATATTCAAGATGATTCTCGCGTCATGATTGAGGCCCGGGCTGCTCTTAGTAATCGAAGGAGCTGGATCCCACGATGACAAGTCCAGTTCCTGACGGGTGCCAACCTCATCAGTTTGGCATTGCGCAAAGCCCCGGTCCGCCCAAAACGGACCGGGGCACTTCCAGAATGAAATTTTCATTGAGCATTATTTAGAGCTCCATTCTCACCAACCGAGTCGGCAGTATTCCAACCGCGTGATGGCGCGGATGACCTTGAGTAGTTCGGTGAGCCTGGCGCGGTATCCGGTGGCGAGGGTCTTCCAGTTTTTCAAGTGGGCGATGGCCCGTTCCACCGCGGAGCGGATCAGGCTGATCTGCTTGCTGTAGGCCTTGTCGTGGTCGTTGAGCTCCCCGCCTGCCGGCTTCTTCAACGGAGTGATCGCGTTGGTGCCGATATAGGCGGGATCCGCCAGCCAGACGTGGTCCTTGAGGATTTCCTCCCAGCCGACTTCGGTCAGCGCCCAGCTGTCATGCCGGCCCGGGTCCCTTGGACATCTGGGAACGGGAGGCTAGGACCTGGGAACCGCGCGCCATCAGTTCGGTGATCTGCGCGCGGGGCAGCCCTGTAGTAGAGTCGTAGCGCATCGGCTTTCTGTCCGGATATTGAGATCTAGAGAACTCCAATAATCCGGGTTGGGAAGCCGATCTTCGTTAACGGGCACGCCGAGACCCGAGAACAGATCAGGTCAGTTTCGAATCAAGCTCTGTCATGGAATACGACGCGGTTTTCCAAACTCGTTTGTCTCCCGGGATTTAATCGATTCCTAGGAAATCAGCGTTTCATCTGGCAATTCGTTGGCCGGGGTGAATCGGGCCAACCCAGCGGCGACAGGATTTTGCAATCCCGGGCATTTCCCACCAGGCACTGATTCGTTCGGTGTGACCCGGCGAACAGCACGGGAAGCGGACGTTCCGAGCACGATTTTAGATCTCACGTGGCTTTTCCCGTACAGTTTGTTGTGTGGGAACCAAAATTTTTTTGGTTCTTTCGGCTGAAATTGTCGCCCTTTGTACCATTGGTTGTAATCCTGAGCAGTTTGCTTTCCCCAGTTCTCCCTCCGGCACCCACGCAGCGCAGCGTGCGCGGAAACGCCGGATCCAATAATTACCGTCACCTGAAAATTCGTGTACGTGACGCCGGCCTGTTGGGCCGCCGCACGCGACACTACCTGGTGACGGCCCTGATCTTGGCGGTGTTGTTGGGCGGGGCCGTGACAGGCTTTGTCCTTCTGGGCGAGAGCTGGTTCCAGTTGCTCATCGCCGCGGGCCTGGGCATTATCTTGACGCAGTTTGCGTTCTTGACCCATGAAGCCGCACACCGGCAGATCCTGACTTCGGCTACGGCCAACGACAAGATTGGCCGTTTCCTGGCCAACGTCGTGGTGGGCATCAGCTACCAGTGGTGGATGAACAAGCACAGCAAACACCACGCCATGCCCAACACCATCGGCAAGGATCCGGACATCGAATGGGACACCATCTCCTTCCAGGTCCAGGACGCCCAGAAGCAAACAGGTATCCTCAAGTGGATCACCGAACGCCAAGGTTACCTGTTCTTCCCCTTGCTTACGCTTGAAGGCATCAACCTGCACTTCCGCTCGATGATGTACCTGGTCACCGGGAATAAGGTGAAAGGTCGCGCCGGGGAAATCACAGCGATCGCCCTTCGCCTGTCCCTCTACCTCGCCGTGCTGTTCGTCTTCCTGCCCGCGGGCATGGCCGCGGCGTTCCTGGGGGTGCAGCTGGCAGTCTTCGGCGTGTACATGGGCGCCTCGTTTGCACCCAACCACAAGGGGATGCCTATGATTCCCAAGGAATCGCGCATCGACTTCTTTTCGCGGCAGGTGCTCACCAGCCGCAACGTCATGGCCCGTTCCGACTTCGGAAACCGGATCCTGTCGCATGTCTACGGCGGCCTGAACTACCAGGTCGAGCACCATCTGTTCCCCTCGATGCCGAGAGCCAACCTGCCGGCTGTTGCAAAGATCGTGCGCGAGTACTGCGACGAGCTCAAGGTTCCGTACACGGTGGCGACCCCTAAGCAGTCCTACGCCCAGGTGATCAGCCACCTCAACAAGGTCGGCCTCTCCGCGCGGGATCCGTTTGACTGCCCCATGGTGAGTGAATACCGTCCCTTCTAGGACGGGGAAGCCCGGCCGCCCGTTGGCCTTTGTCCCGTGAAGTTGCATGGGGCACCAAAAGCTGACGGACTGTCGCCGATCACCATAGAATCGCATTAAACGCCCGGCCAGGGATTCCAAGCCGGGCGTTTCGTGTTTTCATCGATCAGGGGAGAAATCTCTTCGTCGTTTTCAAGGGCATGTAGGCCGAGGCGGCAGGATGCCCGCACCTCGACGGCGGGCGAGGGACTTGTTCCGGGTAAACGGAAGGCCCCTCTATGCCAGAGGGGCCCTCAACGAATGGGGTGGTTTGTCTCGGTCTAGGTCTAGCTTAACGGCGACGTGTTCCTCCCCTCTTGGCCGGTCAAAGCCATCAACGGATGCAAGTAGAAATATGCTAAGAATGGGTGTCGCGCCCTGTCAAATCCAGCCCTGGCCAGTCGTTCCGTGGCTGAATACAGCGAGTTTCAACTGGCTCTCCTCCCTCGAAGCTGGCCCGCACCGTGGGCCAAGGAGGTCGTGTCAATACGTGTCCCCTACGGCTTCCTAAAATATTTCCAACACGGAAATACTTAGCAAACTAGCTTTTTGATGGGCTGTCGGACGGACGCATGGCTCATGCCTTTCCGACCGGGTTCGGCGGCCGTTCCCGTTTTCGGCGCCCTGGCCGGCAGGGCCCGCCGTGCCCGCACGCCGCCGATCCCGCACCGCGGCAAGCGCCGGCGGAAGAGCAGGCTTCCGGGTGGATGGCGTGATTGCCGCATCACCGGACCTACTTCCACGGCCCCGTCCACCACCGGCTTCCGGGACGCTGCCGAACGCCCCGTGAATCAGTGATGGGCAGCAACCCCAGACATTCAGGGGGAACCAAACCGATAACAATCGGTTCCATCCCTGGGTTCCCGCATACCTGCGTTGCTAGGATTCAGGCACGTCCCGGCCACAAGGAGGAAATGTGTTCTTGGAAATGCCGACCCCTGCGAATGGCTCGCATGTTGCCAGATCCCTCATGGCCGGACTCTCTATCGTTGCGCTGAGCGCTTGCACCTCAACGGAACGCGCGCCCGAGCCGACCACACCGGGTCTGACGACGACTTCTGCAAGCAGTTCTCCCCCCAGCCCCTCCCGACCCCCAACAAGTTCGGCTCATTCCGGACCAACAAGCTCAGGCGTCCGGTCCCCCGCCGAACCAACCTTTTCAGCGGAATCCATCAAGGTCCTGGACCACAAGTTTGTCAATGACCCCACGGGCAGAAACCTGCAGGTCAAAGCCCAAGCACCCGAGAATACCAGTTTCTTCAGCGGAACCGGCAAGGATCCCTGTGAATCAAGCGCCATAGGTGCGCCCTCGGCCGCACCAAGCAGTTCTGCGGCGACTTCCGTGCCCCAGATGACCTATGTGCTGCGTTGCCAGGACCAGAACCCCACCACGGATCTGACCGCAAGCATCGGCTACGGAGACTTCGACTACTCATTCCTTGTCGCCCTAAAGTAGCGCCTTCGCTTGTGGCAATCCGAGGATCGCGATCGACAGCTCCTCGTCCCGGTGGGCCCACCACCGGCCGACCAACAGGACCTGCCCGCCGGTGAGGCCGCTACAGACAGGTCCCCCGGGCATCCCGAGGGGGCCGGGCGGTAAGCCAGCGACCTCGCTTGGCTTGGTGTCCAACCCCTCCAAAAACCCCGGAAACTTGAGGATTTGATTTTCTCTCGAAGCACTACTATATTTTTGGCATGCGGCGAGAAGAACGATTTACCCCCAGATTTAGGAAGGTGCAGTTGCTTCCTTTGGGGGGGAAACCCGCACAGCAGTACCCGGCCGTCGGACAGCTTGAGACGGCCACCGCAGTAAAGAAGTACCAGCAGTAAAGCAGTAGCCGGAGGGCGTGGTTGTCGGACAG
>NZ_JBIVTO010000022.1:0-9039 GCF_044756805.1 Paeniglutamicibacter sp. NPDC091659 | reverse complement strand
CGGACAGCTTGAGACAGCCACAGCAGTACAGCAGGACCAGCAACCCCGGCAGTACAGCAGTAGCAGCAGTACCCGGCCGTCGGACAGCTTGAGACGGCCACGCAGTAGCCGGAGGGCGTGGTTGTCGGACAGCTTGAGACAGCCACAGCAGTACAGCAGGACCAGCAACCCCGGCAGTACAGCAGTAGCAGCAGTACCCGGCCGTCGGACAGCTTGAGACGGCCACCGCAGTAGCCGGAGGGCGTGGTTGTCGGACAGCTTGAGACAGCCACAGCAGTACAGCAGGACCAGCAACCCCGGCAGCACCGCAGTACCAGCAGTACCCGGCCGTCGGACAGCTTGAGACGGCCGCAGCAAAACCGGCAATACCAGCAGTAAATCAGTAAAGCAGTACCCGGAGGGCGTGGTCGTCAGACAGCTTGAGACGACCACAGCAGTACCAGCAACACCGGTAGTACCTGCAGTACCGGGCCGTAGGACAGCTTGAGACGGCCACAGCAGTAAAGCAACACCCTGTGGGGCGGGCTAGTGATGAATCTGTATTCATCGCTAGCCCGCCCCCTTGCCGTTCTTGCCAAAGTTTGCCTCGCTCACCAGTTGCGCGCCACCATGGCAGGAATCGGAGCTGACACTATCCAAGACCTCGACCCGGGCATCCTCGGGTGTGCCTCAGCCGCCCGACAAGGATTCCTCATAGGGTCCCCCTGTGGAACGGCAGGCACCGGTATTCCTGGCGTTTAATCTGCGACATTAGCGTTGGAAAACACATCCACTAGCGCTGCGCTTTCCGGATCGAATTATGTGAACCGCAACGACAAATGGCCTGGTTTTCGCAGCGTTCAATGGCCGATGAGCAGGGCCCGCCGCACGATTTCGACAATCTAGCGCGTGAGTTCGTTGAGCGTTTGGATGCGTTCGATCTGGTTGTTCAACAGGTCGACGAGGCGGAAATTTCTACCGGCGATCCTGACGATGGTCGTAATGGCCGTCGCGTGGGCGAGTCCGCCGCCCCCTGCTTTGCGGTCGCAAGCAAGTGCTCGATCGAGACGACGGCGCGTTACTCCGGTGTGGGCTGGCGGTATTCGTGGGAAAAACCGATGCGGCATTAGAGCTGCGGGTGGCGGGCTAGGCATTTCTCAATCCCGGGCATGTCGATGATGATGCGGCCCATATTGCGGGGCTCGAAAAATTCGCACCTTGAGGGCTTGTTCGCAATATCGCAACTCAACAGGAAGGCGGCTTGAAATTCTATCTCTACATAGGTAGCATTGAATCCATGGAACCACTGTCCCGCAAAACTCCCGCAACAGCTGCGGTCCTATCGACTCTCCTGTCATCCAAGGACGCACAATGGGGCCTTCAGATCGTCAAGCAGACTGGCCTCAAGACTGGCACTGTCTATCCGATCCTCGAACGACTTGAGGCTGCGGGTTGGGTTGAAGCGGAGTGGGACACTGGCGACACCCGGAAGGGCCCGCGTCGTCGATACTTCCGCCTTGCGGGGGACGCGGTTTCACAAGCGTCCCAGTATGTGGCCTCATTGGAAGGCCAGATGAAACCGGGGCGAAGCGTTGCCCTGGGCTTCGGATGGATTGCGCCGTAATGCTTCAGGATCTAGCCGTCGGCTTCTGCCTTGCGCTTACCCCGCCGGAGCTGCGCGACGTTCGCCGCGAACAGTGGGGCGCCGATCTTCGCGATGCCCAGTCCATTGGAATGAGCACTACCGCCGTTCTTACCGGCGCTGCGACCGCAGCGCTTCATCTCCGCGCTACACACATGATCATGTCCACCCAGGGCATGAGCTCCCTATCGAAAGGTAAGAACATGAAAGTCGCCCTGATCACGATTTGTTCAGTCCTCACTTTGGCCGGCGTTGCCACTGCGGGGATTCAGGCAATTTTGCCATCCAAAGAAGCCATTCCGGTGGTCAATATCGACGGAATGCTTGAATCCGTGGACCACCCTGATGATGTTTACATCTATTCCGACGCAGCAGGAAGCGGAACGCTGGCCGACTAGAGCTGCACGTCAGTTTTGCTTTATCCCTATCTCTACATAGTATGATCTCTACGTAGGTCGATCAACACTTGATTGACGAACCATAGGGGGACGCAGGATTGAAGAATTACATTAAGACAATCGTCGGATTCTCGGCATTGTCGCTTGCACTCATTTCATCTGTGCCTGCACAGGCAGCACCGGGCTCCTTGGCGCTGACTCAAGAATCAGTGGAAAACGTCATCATCGTCGACCCAGCCGACGGAATTCTGATGACACCAGAAGAAGTGGCGGAAATCGAGGCGCAGGAGTCGCAATTCGTGCAGGCTGCTGGCGAAATCGTAACGTTGGGAGAACCATCTTCCTTCACGATCGGGAGCATCACTCCCTACGTGAATACCGCAACGTGCGGCAATCGAACTGATTTGTACCGCTGGAAAAACACCTCAGGATCGACCGTCCTGTGCTGGGCAAACGCGGGGAAAGCCTACACCAGCAATTACGTCACGGTCGGCTCTCTTTGCCCCGGACCAAACAAGGGACAGACCTACTACAAATACGGAACATCCCACTACTGGAGCACATGGCGCGGCCCGATGGCCAACAACAACACCTGTTACTCATTCGGAGATGACATCGTGTACGCCAAGGGCATCAACATTCAGTAGTTGGCAGCTGCACAATTAAAAATGCTTCGCGCGATTCGCGGGATCTGCGAGAGACCAAATTTTTGGTTACTCTCGCCGATCCCGCGAATTGTCGTTAGTAGCGCCAGCGTCTTCCCGCCCTGCGCCTGGAATGCTTTAGCCAAGTTTCTATAGTGCTGGTCCGGGCAACGCCAGCTTGGGTGCATCGAATCGATAAGGTTCGGAACGCTATTCAAGCATGTGGTGCCCGACTCGGTCGGGTACCACCGTGGCATTGAAAACGTAGAGCAACCTATTGGCTGCTTCGGTGTGGCAGGGGGGGGCACTCGGTGGCTACTGGGGGACGCTCAGGGAAAGGCTCGGCAATCGACTGCCAGTGAATCCCCAGCGTCTTGAAAAGCTACAGGTTTCCAAGACACTAGAGCGGGGCAAATTGACCTAAAACACTTTCCCGGTTTTCCGGGCACCGGATTGTGTCGAAATATCGTCTCGCCCCAATCCTGATGCCCTATAAGCCGATCCCCCACCTCGACACCCGGGCACCGAAATTCCGACAATTAGAAAGTTTGGCGAACCACAACGGTAAATGGTTCTGGCACGAATTTCGTGAATGGTGACGGACCCTCGCCGTGCGGTGTTCTCGTACCAGGACAGACCGCGGGTGAAGCAGGTGAGCCGCGTGCATGGGACGACGCGGGCACCGGACCGGACGCGCACAAACGGTGCAGCCCCGGGCCCGGACACGGGGCGCTGCCACGGCGGAACACAGCCGCTACCGGCGCCGGATCGCGGGCACGGGTCCTCGTTTCACGAAATTCGTGCCAGAACCCGGTAAATGGCTTGTATTTCACGACTCTTAGTTGCCGATGAGTAGTGCCAGGGTAAACCTTCCGACCCATCGGTCCGGCATACGGTGGTATGTGGGCTTCTATGGCTATGAGTAAGGCAAAAACTTGAGCGAAACGACCCCCGGAAAGCAGTCGTGACCGGCGCCTCGTTCCGTCCGACGCGCCACACGGGTGCTGCCCCCACGGTGTATGAATCCCCAGGCGGTAAGGCCTCATGCCATTGCTCCTTTCGTTCCGGTACGTGGCCCGACACCGACAGACAACTGCGCAGACAACAAGCGAGCCCACACACGCAGGCAGACATAGGATGGGTTCAAGAGCCTTCGCCCACCTCACACTATGAAGCAGGACCACCTATTCCATGGAGAACAACTTTGCCAAGGTGCAACACCAGCAACTGATCGTCACGATCTTTGGCCTCTACGGGACCATGGCTGGAGGCGTCCTGCCGGTATCGGTGCTGGTGGACATGTTTGCGGCGATGGGCGTCGAAGCAGCCGCCGCGCGTTCCTCCGTATCGAGATTGAAAAACAACGGCACCCTTGTTGACCGTAGAGCCGGAAAGATTGCCCGCTATGCCCTGTCCGACAAGGTCCTTGATTCCTTCCACGAAGGCGACCAACGCATTTACGATCCGCAACGGTCCGCCCCGGGAGATCCGTGGTCGCTGGTCATCTTCTCGGTGCCTGAATCCGAACGCAACCGCCGCTACGAGCTACGCACCGAATTGACCAGCCTCGGCTTCGGATCCGTCGGAGCGGGCGTGGCCATTGCACCTAGTAACGTGCTGGAACAGGCCAGGACCCGCTTGTCCGAGCGCGGATTGGCACAGTACGTCGAGTATTTCAATGCCGATTACTTGGATGCCCAGGAAATTCGCGAGAAGGTGGGCCAGTGGTGGGATTTGGAGTCCCTTGATCTCCAGTATTCCGAGTTCCTGGCGCTGTACCGGGATGCGGAAGCGTCGTGGAACAATCGACTGGCAGCAGAAAGAGAGCCCGTCTCCGCCGCGGGCGATGTTGCCCGGCAGGCCTTTGGCTGTTTCGTCCCGATGCTCACGTTGTGGCGCCGCTTCCCGTACCGGGATCCCAATCTGCCGCTGGAGTACCTGCCGAGCGGCTGGAAGGCGCCAGATGCCAAACAAATGTTTTGGGCCGTCGAGCGCCTATTGGCCCCGTTGGCACATGCTCACGCAGAAGCGTTGCTCGAATCCCGCAACGCTCTGGTCCCGACCGCTTCCATCCAGGCCAGCACCCCGGCCCAGTGAACGGCCTTCGGGTCGATGGCCTCCAAATGGCCCAGTGCGGGAAAGACCTGCAAGCTGACCGGCCCGTCGGCCAATAATGCGGCACGGAAGTAGTCGCGTGAATGAGCCACGGGAACGCGGTCATCGTTCTCGCCATGCACCACCAAAACCGGAGCCGACGGCGGCAACACGGCCAGCGGGGACGCCTCGTGGTAGACCTCCGGCCGCTCTTGGGGTGTTGCCCCAAAGAATTCCTGGGCTGCCCCCTCCCCCAGGCCCTCGACATGTGTGCGGACCACATCGGTGACCGGTGCCAACGCCACGACACCGTCCACCAGATCTCCGGCCAGCAGCGCCAACTGCCCACCGACCGAATGCCCCATGAGGATGCGCGGTCCGGCATATCCCTCCGTCCATCCACTGGTTTCCACGGCCGCGACGGCTGTGCGCACATCCTGCAAGGTCCCCGGCCAGCCGCCTCCGTTGCCTCCCCGGCGGTACTCGACATTTGCCACGGCCCAGCCGGCCACCGAGAGATCCAGCGCCAGCGCATCCATCAGGGATGCGTCCAGCCTGGCCCGCCAGTAGCCTCCATGCACCAAAATCACCACTCCACGCACGCCAGTACCCGGGAACGGCGGCAGAAGGAAAATCAGTTGTTCCGGGTCTGGTCCATAGGATTGGACGTCGTAGGCCGGTGGGTTCATCTCCACGGCGGCTTCCTCTCGCTTAAGAGCTGCGTACCCGGGCGGCGGGCGGCACAAATGGGTGGCCTGAATGCCCTGTCTCCGCCGTCCCGGACATCCATTGCTATGCGCCCGGAACCGATCCCGGCGGCAGGAAATTAACATCGCGCAGGGCAGAGAGCCGAACCACTTCTTCGGGGTCGCCCAGGTTGTGCAGCTCGTCGAAGAGAGTGGAAAGCTGTCCGGCGGGGCTAACCCAGAAGAGGGATTTTCCCGGGTTTTCGTGCTTGTTGTAGTAGGCGTGCGGCAAGCCCATCGGCATCCGCACGGTGTCGCCCGGGCCGGCCGTCGTCCACTCTCCGTCCAGGTACAGCGTGTAGACGCCTTCCATGATGTAGATGTGTTCATCCTGTGTCGGATGCACATGAGGTGGCACACCGGTACCGACGGGATCAAGGGATAACCACGCAAAGCTCGAGCTGCTTTCAACCTTCGACAGGTAGGTGTGTCCCAGAACGTTCCATGTCTTGTTCCCCATGGCTTCGCTGGCCAAGGTGATGCCCTTGGGCAGATCGCCCAGGATGATTTCTTGGCCCTCTTGAATTTGCATTGAGACTCCTCGCGTGTCAGTGGTTCCGATGAGTCCAGCATGGCAGAAAAACCATCAAACATGCAACAACTCTTGCGATCGCAAATTTCACTACATATGATGTATGTCACCCGTCAGGGGCACCGCCGTACCGCGCCTCCCGATGAATCTAACGGGCGCAAACCACTCACATGAGACAACAGCCAATTCACAACAGAGCGAGGCGCCATCCATGAGCACTAACAGTTCCACGGGCATGACTGTCTACACACTGGGAACAGGCGGCGGCCCGATCGTTTCGAGCAGCCGGGCAGGAACCAGCACCGCCATCTGCGTCGAGGGCGCCACGTACGTCATCGACTGCGGCATGGGCAGCATCCGCAATTACCGCGAACACAGCAACTGGGGCCAGCTCCGCGGCATCTTCCTTACCCACCACCATTCCGATCACATCTACGATCTCGGCTCATACCTGGTGACCGGTTGGCAGGTCCCCGGTGAATCATTTTCCTCGCCCATCCAGGTCTTCGGACCAGGGCGACCAGAGCGCATCCCGGCCTTGGACCACGTGCACGCGGCCGAGATTGATGCCCGCCTCGGCAATCGCGCCATGACCAGCACCACCGAAATCGTCGATGCGCTCTTGGACCGGGTCTTCGCTTCCGACATTGCCATCCGCATGGCGGACGAGGCGCGCGGGGAACCCCATGACTGGGTTCTCGCCCATGACATCTCGATTCCCGCTGGCGCCGGCGCTCACCCAGTCACCAACAGGCATCCGGAAATGGAGCCGTTCGAGGTCTACCGGGATGAGCTGGTGCGCATCACCGCAATTCTGGTTGACCACCGCCTCTGCTTCCCCGCTTTCGCCTACCGGGTTGATTCGGCATACGGTTCGGTGGTCATTTCCGGAGACACCGCCTATTCGGAGAACTGCATCTCCCTGGCACGCGGTGCGGACCTGCTCCTGCATGAGGTCATTGACCTCCCCTCCATCCTTGCCACCTTCCCCGAGGGCCCCACTCGCGACGGCATCGAGGTTCATTTGCGTGAGTCCCACACGCCCTTCGAAACGGTCGGGAAGGTGGCCGAAAACGCCGGCGTCAAGACCCTGGTGCTGCACCACATCGTCCCCAATACGCCAGGAACCGCGGACCTGGCAGCCATGGAAAAGGCTGCCCGCCGCGACTTTTCAGGCCCCGTCCACATCGCGTCGGACAATGATTCATTCCACATAGGCGGCGCCAAAACCCCCGGCACAGGCTACTTTGCCACCATCGCCGAAAGCATGGAGGCCCGGGCATGAACTCCGACCCGACCATCAAGGAACACACGCTGCGTGCGGCGCTCACCCACGGAAAGATGAACCGGCGGGCGTGGATCGTCACCGGCATGCTGGTGGTCTTCCAGATCATCAACTTTGCCGACAAGGCGGTCCTGGGGCTCGTCGCGGATTCCGCCATCAAAGACCTCGGGCTGACCGCCGGACAGTTCGGGTTCATCGGCAGCGCCTTCTTCTTCCTCTTTGCCATCGCCGCCGTCGCCGTAGGCTTCCTGGCCGGCAAGGTACCCACCCGATGGATCCTGCTGACCATGGGGGTCTCCTGGGCGGTCCTGCAATTCCCCATGCTGTTTGGCGGCGGTGCCGCGGTGCTGTTGGTGACCAGGATCCTCCTGGGAGCCGCGGAAGGCCCCGCCACCCCGATCTCGTTGCAACACGTCCATGGATGGTTTCCAGCCAAGGAACGCGGATTCCCCAGCAGCATCATCGCCATGGGCTCCACCCTCGGCCCGATCATCGCGGCACCCATCCTTGCTTCCATCATCGCCAACCCTGCCCTGGGCTGGCGATGGGCCTTCGGGTTCCTGGGCATCATCGGCCTCATCTGGAGCGCGGGATGGTTCCTCGTGGGCCGCGATGGACCATACAGCCACACCGCCAAGAAACCAGTTGCCGATGCGCCCTCGACAGCTGCCCGCATGGCAGAATCCCCGCAGCCAGCACAGAAGCCGGAAAAGAGCATTGCCGATCAGTCGGATCTGCTCAAGCTGGTACCCATTCGCCGGGTGTTGGGTTCGCGGATGTTCATTGCTGCGGTGCTTGCCGGCGCCGGCTGCTTCTGGGCACAGGGCTTCCTGACAACCTGGTCCCCCAAGTATCTCGGTGCCGTCGTGGCTTTGTCCCCGGAAATGATCGGGCTGGTCTCGACCTTCCCCTGGATCGTCGGGGCCCTTGCGCTGCTCGTGCTCGGGTTCACCTCCCGGTTCCTCATGCGCCGTGGCGTGACCGTGCGCTGGGCATTGGGTGCCCTGTTTGGCGCCACGCTGCTGCTATCGGGCATATGCTTCACCATCTTGCCGCATCTTCAGGGATACCCTGCCGTGCTGACCTTGACCATCGGCGCGGGCCTGGCCATGATCTACCCACTCGCGCCCACGGCCGCTGCCTTCTGCGTGGCATCAAAACAGCGGGCCGCAGTGATGGCAACCCTGACTGGTCTGGCCTCCATTGGCGGCGTGATCGCTCCGGCCATGGTGGGACTGCTCATGGACAAAGCAGGCTATGTTCCAGGAGCCAAGGGTGTGCCCGATACCGCTGAAATGGCCGGCCTGCTGGGCCAAGGCATGAATAGCGCCTTCGGGATGATCGGCATCTACCTGGTGGTTGTGGGCATCATCTGCGTCTTGCTGCTCAACCCCGACACCACGGCGAAGCGACTCCAGGCGCGTTTCGCGTTCAATGGTTAGAAACCAACCCTGAACTTTACGTGGGGCGCATCCGAGGAGAAGCGCCCCACGTATTCAGTTCTCGCTTAAAGTACCCGCCGACATGATTTTCAATTCTTGTCTGCATGGCTCATCCGCGCCCTTAAGCGGATCCTCCACCGCGACACCCGGGCACCAAAAATTCGACGGTTAAATATGTCAATTTCGTTTGGTTCCGCACGAATTTCGCGAATCGGGAATTGGCCGTGGTGATGGTCATGCGCGCACGGTTCTCTGTCTGAGGAGCTGGGAGCTTGCT
>NZ_JBIVTO010000021.1:0-16845 GCF_044756805.1 Paeniglutamicibacter sp. NPDC091659 | reverse complement strand
TCAAGCCGAACCTCGACTACCCGGCCGGCCCGACGTACCACCTGATGGGCTTCGACACCGAGATGTTCACCCCGATCTTCATTGCCTCGCGCATTACGGGTTGGACGGCGCACATCATGGAACAGCGCGCTTCAAATGCGTTGATCCGCCCGCTCTCGGCCTACAACGGCCCGGAGCAACGCTCGCTGTAACCGGGAAGCAGACAGGCAAGTAGGCGGTCTGGAGGGTCGCCTCTTCCCAAACGGGAGGGGGAACCTGTCGGACCGCCTTTTGCCTTGCTGCTACCCCAGGTGATCGAAATCCAGAGATGCGGCGACCTGCTTCGCTTCCGAATATTCGACCGATTTCAGATGGGCCTCAATTTCCTTTTGCTCCTGAAGCCCATGGGGCCCATTCCACTGGCCCAGCATCAGCGTTCGGTCACCCTTGTCGATGCCCAACCGTACATCGCATGCCTTACCAGTGGCGGGAAGGCCGGCCGGGAAGAGTCCCACTACGGAGTATGGGTTTCCGTCCTTGGCGGTCTCGGTGCGCAATGCCAGTTTCAGTGGGCCGGAATCCAGGGACATCAGATGGTCACGTTCGCACCAGGATTCGAATCCGACGTGGCGTCTATTTGTGCTGCACCACCAGAGCCCGGCGAAGTTTTGCTGGCCCTTGAAAGAAGCAGGTGACCGAATTGGATCGGCGCATTCAAAAAGGGACCATCCAGCAATCAGCCAGGCGTGCGGTTCTCGGGGGCGCTGCTAAATTGCTCCCTGAATGTCAGGGTGCCTGATGGAATGTCCGGCGAGGCCAAAACGTCAGAGGCCGCCAATAAGCCTCCCATGGCCCAAATAGTAGCCTTCATCAAGGGAGAATGCGTCACCTAAAGTGAGACAGGTCGAAGAATGCTTCAACTAACTTGAGATTGCCTCACTTTAGAGAGGCAGGACAACACCGGACAATAGAAAAATGCACTTTTTGCACTTTGCCTTATATCACCTTACATAAGGTACGTTATCGGCGTTTCCCAATGGGGGATTGACTAGGCGTAAAACTCCAAGTGCACGCGGAACGGACATGGTTGCTGGTCAGTGCCGCTTCAAGGCTGAAGCCGCGGCGATGGCCTCTTCGGCCACGATCTCGTAGTTTTCCCGGGATGCAGAGAGCGGAACGGAATCTTCACCGTATTTCTCGTAGGCGATCCGCACGAGATCCGCAGGGTCGGTGATGCCCAGCGCATTGGCAATCCGGCCAAGGTCCTCGATATCTTTTTGCCGTTCGGCGGCAAGCTTCATGGCCGCGAGTGTTTGGAGATCGGCAAGCCATATCGCAGAGGAAGATCCTTCCTTCCCTGCGATCCATACGGCATCGTCCGGCAAGAACGCGGCAGCCTTCGAATTCAGCCAGCCCACCGGCAAGCCGTATGCGACGGCCATCTCCCGGGCGACCTCCTCGACCGCGGGAGCACTCGCGTATCGAGCATCAATGTCCTCCGTGGAGCGATCCAGCAACCCGTGCAGCAGCAAAGCCGCCCCGCCGACGATCTGGATATTCAGCGCCACGCCGCGGGCTGCAAGCCGCCGTTCCAACTCATCGAGGAGTTCGACGATGCGTTCGGTGCGAAATTCCGGGAAGCTCACAGCGTTGCCAGGTCGCGGTCGCGGATCCAGACGTTCAGCTCCGCCATCTCCGGGGGTGTCTCGCGTCTGATGAGTTCTTTCATCCGATTCCCGACAGGATGCAGCTTTTCAGCCAGAAAGACAGGATTGGCAGACGGTTTGATGCGGTGGGCCCATCCGGGGATTGGCGTTTGGGTCTTGTGAGACAGCCAGCGGGTTATCGCTCCCAGCGCTGTCGTGTATTCCTTGTCGCGGATCTTGGGCGCCGTGGCCATTAGCGCTCGGCCGGCCTCCAGTGAAGCCGTCGCGTACTCCCCCAGGAGCCGCAGCGCGAATTCATAGTCTCCTTCGGACAAGGTGGTCTCGAAGGCTTTCTGGAACCTTGTCGTGGGGACTGCCGCGGTCCTCAGTGCGGGCCCCTCAAATCCCAGGGCAGCCAGAGCCCTCAATGTGAGCGCAAGGGAAACATGTTCCTTGCCTGCTTCGAGCTCCACGATGAATTTTCGAGATGTACCGATGGATTCGGCCAGAGCCTGCTGGCTGTACCCCAGCGACTCACGCCTGTCCCGTAGCTCACGTCCCAGCGTGAATGTACTCAGTTCAAGTGCTTGCATAAAACTATTCTGTCACCGATCGGTTACACAATCAATCGGCATTTTTATCAAATTGCCCGGAACACGACGTGAGACCTAGAATTTCGGCAACAATTCAGCACCACCAGAAAGAGCACCATGGCCCAGGATTACGACGAAGCCCGCCCGGACGTTGCCGAAGCATCGGAACGCACCCTCAAGGACGTCCGGAAGATGGACGCACCGAACGCCAAGAGCGTCCAATCCGACTTGGAAGAAGCCGACCTCTCGGACGGACAGGAGCTCCCGGGCGCGATAGTCCTAGATGAACTCGTTGTCGAAATCGTTCCCCGGGCCGACGACGAATTCATATGCGGCGAATGCTTCACCGTCCGCCATCGAAGCCAAGCCGCCCGGACAGTCGCCGGCGCGATCATTTGCCGCGAATGCGACGAGCTTTGATACCGACAGAATTCCCTTTCCAGTGCCTTGCGGGTGCCAGGCCGTTGCAATCGCCTGCGCCTTGCGGGGCAGTACTGCCCATCCGAAATTAACACGCTGATTCCTCCGAGTTATATGTCGAGCATTCAGCGTGTCGTTATGAAAACGTTATATTTGCGGTTTCGGGTCCGGCCGAGTCTGAAAAGGTGCTGCCTGCCCCGAGCGAGCAGCACCTTTTTGCGCATCTAGGCATCTTGGTTTCTAGATATCTGACATCTAACGGCGGAGAGATCCGCAGAATCACGGGGATCTTCTCCAAGCTCCGGGCCACGAACGCCTCGGAGAAGAGTGTCAAAATGCTAGATACGCAAAATGTTGGAACCCCAAAATGCGAGATGTTTGGAATGTCCAAATTCTTACTGATCTAGATCGACTCTCCCTGGCCAGCCATCGGGCTCTGCTCTCAACAAATGCGAGATTTCGGTCTACACAGGCGATAGGTTTGCCTAGTCGAAGTGATTGACGCGCTACAGCAAGACCAAGGTGGAACATGCAGACCATAGACAAGCAGGAAGACCGCAACGCTCCAGCAGTGAGTGGGGCGACCCACGGTGTTCCTGTAACGATCTGGGTTGATCGCTCCACGGCGGATCACGTCAAAGTGGTAGCCGATGCCCTGGGTGTCAGCAAGAGCGCGCTCTACTACGAGCTGGTGACGATAGGCAAAAAGAGCCGTCGCTATCAGGATCTACTTCGGCAAGGCAGAGCTTAAAAGCCAAAGGCCCACCTTGCAGGGTGAGCCTTTCAAGCTTCGTAACTTCCGTGTCTTGCAGGACCAGGAGTCGCGGTCAGTATCCAATGAACTAATGAAAGGAGAGGCTTCGAACATCCTCTGGATCCGATCACTGAGTTGATGAGATTGCAGTCTCACCAATCTCGAAGATTGACATATTCAGTTCCCAAAATTCGCTAGGCCCAAATCAGCTTCAAGACAACGACCTAACGAACCGCGGCGGTGTTCGCCTACGTCTATGTTAGACACAATTCTTCCTTTCGCAACCCCGGAAACAGCCCAGCCGGTGCATTACTCACTCTGGCGGAACCTGGTTCCCCACCTGGCCGGTCGATCAAGGGTGCGCATTTCCCGCGACAATGGTCGAAACTACCGTCAGCGCGATGAGCGCAATCTGGACGATTCCCTTCCATCACGCCCGGCCGCCGTGATGCTGCATGATGCCAAGACTGGACTGGCCAAAGTCCTCGCGATCGACTTCGACTCCGGAGTTCGAGGGGCAGACCAAGTCGAGATCGACGTCCGGCGGACGCAAGTGCTGCTGAGCGAACACGGCCTTAGGTGGATCCACGACCGCTCTCCATCTGCAGGCGAGCACCTCTATGTGCCAATCGCTGGGGGGATCACCTCGGGGGATGCCGTGGATTTCCTGAGGCTGCTGTCTGCAGCATGCCCAACGGTTGACCCGATGCCACACATGACCGTGCAGCACGGCTGCATCCGTATGCCCGGTTCACCTCACAAGCTCGGTGGCCGGCAGGAACTTCTGATGAGCCCGCAGATGGCACTTTCGGTCGCACAGTCTCCTGCACCCCGAGCGCGCTTCGATGCTCTACATCGGAGCTTGGAACACCTAAGGGCACCCCGCCCCGAATCTGTGCAAATGGATGCCATCAGTGACCGCAGCGGCCCCACCGAGCTGAACTCAAACGTCCTGAGCATCGCGCGCAACGGATACTCGCCAGGTGGTCCCTACGACTCCCCCAGCGAGGCTCGCTTTGCGTTGCTGCGTTCAGCCACGAATGCCGGTCTCGACGCCACGGCGATTTACCAGCGCATGAACGATGGCCGCTGGCCCGGATTGAACACACTTTTCGCCAGGTACAGGAGCCCCATGAAGGAGCTCCAAGCCGATATCAGACGGCTCAAAAGCAAGGGCCACAGAGACGGCTACGGAACTGTCGTTAAAAACAACACAAGCCAGCCAAAAGCACAGGGGGGTACAAGGTCACTTCATTCAGTTGGTTTTTACGAGTGGCTCAAAATTTGGCGGAATGCCCTCCACATCCGCGAAGGTGCCTACGGCTCGTCCCGGATGGGACTGCAGCTACGCTTGGTTCTACGTGCCTTGGGTGAAGCAGCCTCTAAAGCCCAGTCTTCCTCTATCGAATTCGGATGCCGCGCACTGGCCCAGGCCACAGGCTTGGATCATTCCACGGTCTCACGACACCTTCGACGGCTGAGGTCGGAGACTGAGCCCCTGGTGCGCCTCACGAGCCCCGCCCACGGTAAGTATGCTGACACCTACGAGCTGATCGTTCCCAGGGGCCTCCTGGATGGCTCCGCAGCGATCAGCTACCGTTCCGGCAAGCTTTACGCCCTGCGCCCCGTTTTCCGAGTGCTTGGGACTGTTGCTGCGTTCGTATACGAATCATTGGAACAAGGCCTCCAAACCACGCCTCAGATCATGAGGGGTACCGGCCTCAGCCGGTCCGCAGTCCAGGATGCCCTAATGCTGCTGCAAGAGCACCATATTGTGCGCAAGGGCGCTGGGGGGTGGATAGAAGCCGGAGCGAACCTCAGCTTCCTTGCTGATCTCCTGGGCGCCACCGATGAGGCAGAACTGCAGCGTTCAATTTATGCACAGCAACGATTCGTTTGGTTGTGCTGGCTGACCTCTCGTATGGGGGTGTATTCGGCTTTCGATTATTCAGGTGAGGACTACCCTTTTGAGCAATTCGAGCCGCCATGGGAGTCTGACCCTCCCCCGGTCTAACCTGACAACCGTTCATGTTTTTGTGTATCTAAGTATTTAGCATTTTGATGCATTGATGTCCTAGGGAAGAATTTCTGTGAGGTTGGCCTGCCATTGGTGCGCCATTGGTGTGTCGTTCCCTCAGAAAACCGTTGTGAGATATCGTTCTTGCGGTACGCTGGAGACATCTAAAGATGAGATTTTAGATAAGGGCGTGAAAAAGGCCGGGAGTCAGCTCCCGGCCTTTTTCCATTTTCAGAAGCGAGTTACTGCAACGAGAGCTTCTGGACCTGCTTGTTGATCTCGTATTCAAAGATCTCAAGCTCAGGAAGTGGCGGCAGCCCAACGCTTGCCCTGGCTTCCTGCTCATTGCCAACCCCGTCGAAGCAATCCCGAGGTGCATTGGCAATGAAATAGTCCTGCATGATTCTGTGCAGCATGGACACGGCCGTTGACCGAACCGAGCGCAACGACGGTGGCAGGCTGTTCTTGATCTCGCGAGACAGGTAGCTGCTGAACTTCTTGGACTCTTCGATCTGTCGGCTCGTCATCTGGAACGTCGCACGCTCAAGACCAGAGTTGAAACCGGTGGCGAAAGTGATCGGAAGCAAGTCACTGTATTTGACTCCCTTTTCGTACCGAATCTTCGTCATGTTGGTCGTATAGTCGTCGAAAACGCCCCAGCCCTCAGGCGTCTCCAATGTGGTTTCCGTAATCCGAGGATCCATGGGCCCACTGGACAGATCATGACTGGCAACAGCATTCTCAAATATCTCGAGTTCAGGCAACGGCTGAAGACCGACCGCTGCCCTGGCAGACTGCTCCCCGTCCACAGCGTCGAAGCAATCACGAGGTGCATTGGCAATGAAGAAATCCTGCATGAGCCGGTGCAACATCGAAACCGCACTGGAGCGCACGACCTTCTGGCCTTCTCCCCCATTGCGCCTAATTTCACGGCCAAGGTAGTTGCTGTACTTCTTGGCTTCTTCGATCTGATGCTGCGTCATCTGGAACGTGGTCCGCTCGAGACCCGAGTTGAAGCCAGTCGTGAATGTCAGAGGCAGGAGGTCGTTGTATGTGACGCCCTTTTCATACCGAATCCGGGACATGTTCGTGGTGTAATCGTCGAACACTCCCCTGCCGTCGACCGTCGTGAGATCGGTTTCAATGATCTTCTTGTTGAGCTGGCCCAGGGCCTTGTTATAGGCCGACATGGGTGAACGATGACGAACTGCTGCTGGAGGCACCGCAACAACGGGCTTGCGAATCGCTGGCTGCTCCACTGCCGTGGGGGCAGGTGAAACTGGCGCCGGCTTTTCAACAATTGCCGTGGCAGGTTCTCGCGGCTGCAAAGTCACTGGCGAGACAGCATGAAACACTGGCTCGGGAGCTGCCGGCACAACTGGTTCGGCCACTGCTGCCGCAGGCCCTGGGATTGCTTGTCGATCCCCAACCGGAGCTGGCAGTGTTACCGGCACGACAGAAGATTCCGAAACCGGAATGCTGCTTGGAGCAGAAGAAGATGTCTCCCGCAAGCCATTTTCTCTAGCCAGACCACCCAGAGATTGTTTGGAAGGCGTTTCGCTTTGGTTTTGCAGAACCTGTTCTACTTCAAAAGTCGCGGCAATACTTCCGGCGCCCTCGATCAGACTGCTTGCAGAGCGCCTAGGCGGTCGCTTGCTGGCCACCAGCTACCTCCGCATGCTCCTTTTCGATGGCTGAAAGAATCGACACGACTTCGGTGGCCAGTTTGGTAACCTGAGTCCGCGCGCGCTGCAGCGGTCGATCTGATGGCATCAGCGGAACGTCCATAACAGTTCCGCCGTTGCGAATTGAATCTTCATAAGCGTTGAGAGTGCTGATGACGCTGCCGATAGTGAGGTGCGCGAGTCCGGCATCCTGAAGTTCTTCCGCTGCGTAGGCGCGAGGCTGCTGACCTTCGCGCTGCACGATCCTGATTGTTGCCTTGCTATTTTCGTAGGCCTTGACCAGGTCGGAGGTGGTCCACAGGTCGCTCATCTTCGTATCGCAAGGGATCAAAACCAAGCTGTCAGAGTTCATGATGCTGTTCAGCAGATCTCGGTTGATGCCGGCCGAAGTATCCACGATCATGTAGTCGAAGTTGGCGCACTGTGCCTCGATCTGTTCGGAGCTGGTTGCGTGCGGGTAGACGATTGCACCAAAGGACGGTTCCTGAGCGGGCATGACGGGCTTGCGGCGCCTGCTACCCGCTTCAAAATCGGCGAGGTTCTCTACGTATGCCTGATTCAAGAACTTCAGCGCATTCTCTGTTGCCGTGTAGTAACGGTACGAAGTTTCCTGGCGGTCAGCGTCCACGAGAACCGTTGTTCCGTGCTGTGCAAGGGCTCCAGCTAGGTGAAAAGTGATGGTCGATTTTCCGACACCACCCTTTTCATTCACCACGTAGATTTTGCGCATTAGGTGACTTCTCCTCTAGTTGATGAGATTTTAGGTTGCAGGGGAAGGGCGTCCCCGCAAATCACATTAGCCGCAGACCGCTCCCCCACCCCAGCCGACAAGGCGAGTTCGACACGATAGACGAACAGTTTCGGCATATCGTTACCCTTCTGTGACAAACCAAGCATGAGGATGCGAGAAATGCCGACTACCTAAATGCCTAGATGCACAAAAAGTAAAAATGTCAGATGCCCACAAGCGAAAAATGCTACAAGGCACACGACAATGGGCCAAGACGGTACGACGGCCTTCCATTTGGCTGCAACCCAACACCCAAGACCCTCCCCCACGCGTGGGCATTCACATGTCTTCACGCAAATTATTGATTGAGTGACTAACATTTTATGTATCTAACATTTTATATCGGGTCCGCACTCGCCTTCTCTAGACCAGGCAGCATCCGCCGCCGGACAGCTTGAAGGAGTGCAGTACGGCAAGAGCCCATCGAGATGCTAATTGTCGATCGTGGGGCGTATGGGAGAACCATTATTCGCAGAAGCCGCGGATTGCAAAATGTTAGATGCGGAAAAACCTGCAGCGACACTACCTGCCGGCTCATCTGAATTCGGCATCCAGGCCAACCGACCGCAGCAGGTGGCTAAATTGTGCACGGCCAAGAATGCTAGATGCGTAAAAACGTGTTCACCTGAAATGGCGCGAACCTTTTCCATCGAGTCGCCGGGAACGAGACCCCAGGGAACCCAAACTGTTTCCACCTCAGAATGTTAGATGCGCAAATTCCTGTTTGCTTAAAAACAGTTCGAGCTCGATGGCTACGCCCAACTCGTTAGATGGATCAGATTGATCCCCCGAACGCACAAATTGCAGAAACATAGAATGCTAGATGCATAAAAACTAGTACCCGCGCCTTTCGGGGCCTCAGTCACGGCCGGTCGGGCAACGCGGAGTGGTTGCACTATTGCTCCAGCCCTCAGGCGCGACGATGCGCAAAATGTTAGATGCGGAAAAACCTGCAGCGACACTACCTGCCGGCTCATCTGAATTCGGCATCCAGGCCAACCGACCGCAGCAGGTGGCTAAATTGTGCACGGCCAAGAATGCTAGATGCGTAAAAACGTGTTCACCTGAAATGGCGCGAACCTTTTCCATCGAGTCGCCGGGAACGAGACCCCAAGGAACCCAAACTGTTTCCACCTCAGAATGTTAGATGCGCAAATTCCTGTTTGCTTAAAAACAGTTCGAGCTCGATGGCTACGCCCAACTCGTTAGATGGATCAGATTGATGCCCTGAACGCACAAATTGCAGAAACATAGAATGCTAGATGCATAAAAACTAGTACCCGCGCCTTTCGGGGCCTCAGTCACGGCCGGTCGGGCAACGCGGAGTGGTTGCACTATTGCTCCAGCCCTCAGGCGCGACGATGCGCAAAATGTTAGATGCGCAAATTCCTGTTTGCGTAAAATGTTGACTCACGATCCACCTGAAGGCTCTGTGATCGATATCAAAAATGCCTGGAATGTTTTCGCGTTGGAATGTTCCATGTTCAGTATCTAGAAATGTTGATGCGCCAGAATGTTAGATGCGAAAAATGCTGCTGACCCAATTGCACGCCATGGTCTCGAACGTCAGCATTGGAACCAGTAGACAATGAAGCTTGAAACGACAAATTCTAAGAGTGCGAGACCTGAAAAATGTCAGTCGCATGAAAACGGAGCACATCAAAATGTTCGAATGCGAAGATGCTAAATGGTTAAACGCGAAAGACGGTATCCATGTAAAAACTTAGATGCACAAAATATCGAAACGCTAAATGCTTGGTTTCGCTCGTGCAGAGGACAAACGCCGCTGAATATCGACGAGGGCTTCTTCATGCAGATGGAAAGGCAGAGTCGCGACAAGATTGAGTATCGCACCAGTGGTTTCATCGATCCTGATGCTTTCAATTTCCGGAAGAAGACGGACGTAGTCCGGCGAGGAATCGGCTACTTCCCACGCGAGGAATCTCTCGTCTACACCGAAGAACGATGCGACACCGGTCAGGACGTCGAGCTTCACGACTTTGTGCTCTGCGCTCCTCAGCAGGTGCCAGGTGCTCCGAGCCATCGTCACGTTGCGAGTGGACTTCATGAAATCGGCAAGGTCTGCGAAGCGCATAGGGGAGCCGTTGACGATCTGGGACATCACCACCAGATTGTTGGCCCGCTCAGCCTGCACCTGTCGGGTGATCGTCATGGCTTGAGTAATGAGGTCGTGCTGCCTGCTCAACGCTGCTACTTCCTGAGTGGGCCGGCTTCGGCCGCCTGCTGAATTACTATCACGAGGGAAGACCGGTGGCCACGTTGGGCGTCGCAACCAGAATTCCCACTGCGCCCATAATACGCAAAGCCGGGTCAAGCTCTGCGTGTGGCGCTCGTGCCTAATGGACGATTTCAGCTGTTGGATCACCCCGGCCATGCTCGCAACCTGCTGTCGTGCGAGTCCCCGACCCTTTCGGAGTCTCCGAATCACGGCGCCTACCCCTTTCGCCGAATTCAAAACCTGGTGATCTTGCACAGCGTCCTATTGAGCAAAAGATGTCAGAGCACGCGGACAACGGCCAAACCCACCTTCCGAGATGACTTTTCAGCGTGAAATCCACTCTTTCAACTTCCTGTACCGTAATAACATCCATATCAGTACAAGATGGGTTCCGCGCGTGGCAGTTGGCCATTGTATGTATGGCATCGGGGATGAATTGGTAGGCAAAGCGTGTCACGGATTTCGGAGAAACGACACAAAATCGGCACGATATGCTTACCCCAGTAAAGCTTCTGAAAGTGGGAACATGGGGCGCAGCAGGCTCTCAATTGGTGAATTCGGTGAGATCAGTTCTTCACGAGTGGCCGGTGGATGGCGCTCACGATCGCGCTACCGCAACTTTGCCGGCGTCATCAGGCAGCTCGGGGCGAGTGCCGTCACCAAAAAGAAAGCCGAAGCCGCGCTACGGCGCAAGATGTCCGCGGTGGACCTGACCCACCGTGGGACAGCGCTCATGGATGAGAATCCCTCTCTCGCGGACCTGGGACACCACTGGTTGGCAAGCCGGCGTGTGAGCGATGGACGCGAGCAAGGCACCATCAGCCCCTCCACCAGGGATCAGTACCGGCATGTCCTTGAAAAAACCATCAATCCCTCCCTTGGATCCCTCCTGCTCTCCGAAGTCACCGTGCCCAGGGCAGAGGCATTTTTGGAATCACTCATTGACGGCCCTGCGGGCTCCAACCGCGCCCTGCAAGCCAAGACAGTGCTCAAGCAATCGATGGACATGGCTGTGCGCTACGGCTATCTGGGCGCAAACCCTGTGACCTCCATCCGTCCGTTCCCCGTCGAATCGGCTTCACCGCCGCGCGCCTGGAGCGTGAGCGACATCGAACGCGTCCGGCGGGCAGTGGGGGAATGGGCGAGTCGAGCGAACGGGCGCCGCGGCCCAGAGAACCTGTGGCTGCCAGCCCTGCTTGAGACGATGTTGGGCACCGCGGGACGAATCTCCGAGGCACTGGCATTGAGTTGGGATCGCGTGCACCTTGATGTCGAACGACCCTGGGTGAGACTTGACCGCTGCGTGAGAGAACCCAAACGTGGCGCCCACACCGTGGGACCGACTAAAAGCGGGGACGTGCGAGATCTGGAGATTCCCTCGTTCCTGGTCGCCGTCCTGCGCCAGCTCCGGCCGGCGCATCCCGGGCAGTCGCCGGTCTTTGCCACTTCAAAAGGCACTTGGTTGAGGCCTTCGGCGGCCCACAGGGCCTTCCGCAGTGCGCTGGATGCGTCTGGTATCGACCGCAGCATGGAAAGACATCTGCGTCCGCACGGTGCTCGGAAAACCGCTGCCACTGCTATCGCCAGGGAGTCCGGGCTGGAGGATGCCGCCGCGCAGTTGGGCCATGTTGGGACGCACACAGCCCAGCGCCACTACATCGAACCCGAGGAACGAGCGATCGTCACGAACGGTGCGATCCTACAGACTCTGGCGTCGCGCACCTCATGATTGCCAGGATGAAGGCCGAAGTGACTCGTTAACGCTCGAGTGCCTGAGCCCGATGGCATATCAGACCCAGACACTCGCAGTAGACCTTGCTTACCGAGTCCAACTTGCGGGGACCAGTTCACAAGTAGGGCACGCCCGAATCGTGAACCAGGAACCCAATACGTGATCCTGCCTGGACCTGCGGCAACAGCTGTTCGATCGCCGTCACGATTGCACCCGTGGAGGCCCCGGCCAGGATCCCCTCGCGTCGGGCGAGCTTGCGGCACCCGCGGACCATGTCGATCTCCTCGATCTGGCACACCACATCTGGATCTGCCTGCAGGGCCAATTCCGGAACGATGCCCGCCCCCAAGCCCGGAAAACGCCGCGGGCCAGATTCCCCACCGAACAGCACGGAACCCACGGCATCCACTGCCACCAGCGTGGTCTCCTGATGGTGTTGGCGCAGATACCGCTGACAACCCAGGAGCGTGCCCGTGGTGCTGGTTGCCACGAACAGCATGTCAAGACGGCCGTCGGTGGCCTCCATGAATTCGGGCATCGTCGTTCTGAAGTGCGCATCCGGGTTATCCGGAGATCCATACTGGTTGGTTGTCACCGCGCCCGGGTGTTCGGTCAGCAGGTGCTGGACCCTCCGCCGTCGAGCTGCCAATTTGTTGCCGTCAGCCGGGGTGGTGACCACGTCGATGACAGCCCCGTAGGCCCGCATGATGTCGATGGCCGAGCGGTTGGCATTCTCATCAACAACCGCCACGAACCGAATCCCGCGAACCGCTGACTGCCGGGCTAAGGCTATGCCGAGATTTCCGGAAGTGGATTCCACGATCATTCCACCGGGTTCCAGCGTCCCGGCCTTGAGGAGCGATTCGATGAGACTGTTGGCCGTTCGCTCCTTGGTGCTGCCCGACAGTTGGAGCAGGTCCAACTTGGCAAACACCTCGATCTCATGAGATTCGAAGAGACGCTGCAACTTCACCGTGGGGGACTGGAAAGGGCTCAATGTTCCGACGCTGTACATGTTCGCTCCTACACCTATCTGGACAGAAACTGATTGACAGAGAATATACGCTCCACCGCTGTGAACCGGTCAGGCTGGGAGGCTCTGATATTTCGCGTGGCACAGAGAACAGCACCGTCAATAAGGCCGAAACGTGGAAAAGAGTCAGGATCCCGGGTGCCGGGTGACGATTCTCCCAACACCGCCTCGTTGACGTGATCTTCTGTTAATTACCTGTAAGGTTTCCTGAGTGCATCGCGATCCTGATGCTGAACGACGTAACTTCATCCGAACGGAGAAAAGTCATGGGATTCATTGGTTGGATTGTTCTAGGCCTCATTGCCGGTGCGATCGCTAAGGCGATCAAGCCAGGTGAGCAGGGTGGCGGCTGGCTCGCCACCCTGCTGCTCGGCGTGGTTGGCGCCATACTCGGCGGCTGGCTGGGCTCGTTGATTTTCCATGTGAACATCAGCGAATTCTGGTCGCTGTCGACATGGTTGCTGGCCATCGGCGGCTCGTTGATCGTCCTTATTCTGTGGGGATTGTTGACGCGCAAGAAGGCATAGATTGTGCATATGGAGGAGGCCCCCAACCTTCAAGGTCGGGGGCCTCCTCTTCTTCTGCGTTGAACCTTGGTCCGGGCAGCGGTGGTGCCCGTCAGGCAACGAGCAGAGGCTGCGGCCTTCCGGAATCCTGTTCATTTCCCGGTAGCGACGATTTGCTCGCTTCGGCCACATCGTCCATGGAGATTCCATGGTCCAGGGCAGTTTGGATGATGGCGTCCAAGGCGTCGGTTCGCTCCTGCAGGAGCACCCGGGCGGAGGCCACGTCTTCGGTTGCTGCGCGGATCAGATCCAGCTCATGCACGGTCTTTTCCTTTCATTGACTTCGGAGTTCGCAACTTGAAAGTTAGCCTTCCCAGCCTTTCACACAATGAATTGTGAGCTAAATTGTGGATTCAGGCGGGTACCGTGGCTTTTCAACATGGCGGGGTTCCGAGGGCTTCGGGCCTTGGTCGTGGGGATCGAGGCATGCTGGGCACGTTTTGACCCTTCGAGGGGCAACGCGGCCGCTACCTACGCCATCCGAGGTCACATTGACGGCCGCCGCGAACGGATGAAGAACGAAGCGGCGTTGAGTGAAAACCCAGTGGTAGTGTCCAAACAGACCAACGCTGCTCCGGTACGGCAATGAAGAAAGCTGCAACGGTGCAGCGACAAAGCACCAATGCACGAAGTGAACGCTGCAAAGGTGCAGCAATGGAAGGTAACTCTCGTGGACGGCACGAACCTGGATTACCACCCGCCAGGGGTGGACATGAACAACTGGAAACTGCCCGAGAACCTGCGCTGGTCCTTCCAGCACATGGCCGAGTTCCTGCCCACCGCAACGATAGCCCGGGGTAACGGACCGGAGGCGCAGCTTCCGGCGGCACACCGCGACCTGGACTCCGTCATGTTGGAGGCGGCCTTCCCCGGGGAAGTGCCCATGAGCGTGGGATTGGTCATGGGCACCACCGAGACCGATGGCTGGATGCTGCTGCATCGCGGCCAGGTGCTCACCGAGCAGTACTTCGGTGAGATGGCGCCGGGCTCGCAGCACCTGTTGATGTCGATGAGCAAGTCGCTGATCGGGGCGGTGGCCGGGGCCCTGTGCGACTCCGGGGTGCTGGATGCCGAGGCGCAATTGACCGACTACCTGCCCGAGTTGGCCGACACCGGCTATGCCGGGGCCACGGTGCGCAACCTGCTGGACATGCGCTCGGGCATCGAGTTCTCCGAGAACTACCTGGACCCGCTGGCGGGGATCCGGAAGCTGGAGGAAGCCATCGGCTGGGCCCCTTCCAAGGCCCCCGGACCTACCGGCGTGTACCCGTACCTGAGCACGTTGCTGCGCAAGACCGCCCACGGCGGGGTCTTCGAGTACCGATCCTGCGAGACGGACATGCTCGGCTGGGTCTGCGAGGCCGCCTCCGGGTCCACCCTGCCCGAGCTGTTATCCGACTTGGTCTGGGGCAAGATCGGCGCCGAATCCGATGCCTCAATCGGCATCGACCAGTTCGGCACCGGGATCTTCGACGGCGGGATCAACGCCACGCTGCGCGACATGGCCCGCTTCGGCTCCCTCGTCCTGAACGACGGCCTCTCGCTGGCCGGCGAACGCGTGCTCTCCTCGGAGTGGATCGAGCACACCCTGGCCGGGGCCCCGGACTCCCGCGATGCCTTTGCCGCCAGCCCGGGCGAGTACCTGATACCCGGGGGGATGTACCGGAACCAGCTGTGGTTCCCGTACGCTGGCAACGACGTGGTGCTCTGCCTGGGGATCCACGGGCAGATGGTCTACATCAACCGTCCCGCCGAGGTGGTGGCGGTCAAGCTTTCCAGTTGGCCGCTGCCGCAGGATCCGGCCAGGCTCTTCCCCACCCTGCGCGCCTTCGACGCCATCGCCGCGGCCCTGTTGGTGGAGACACAGACCGCACCCGCCCCGGTTCCGCCCGCGGCCATCTAGCTCGACAAGGCAGTGGGAAGGCACCGGGGTCCTCCCATGGTTTGTCGCTGCGTGTGCGCGGGCGGCCCCCGCCGTCGGGGCCCCTGACAGCCAGCCGCTGGGCGTTGCCCAGGTTGCCAGATTTTTCCTTTAATATCCATGTGGGTGAAGGGGCATCGATCTATCTACTGCACATTCGGGCGTCCGGGAAGCCTTGGGTGCTCGTGGCACAGATCGATGCACGACAGATGTGCCATTATCGGCGATTGGCCGGAAGTCCCGTGAACTTGACCCCTCACAATATGACGGCATGATTGGGGGTGCTCCCAGCAGGCTTCGGCCCGGTTGCACAAGATCAACCGGCAGGCACGAGTGGTAACGGCCCGGGTGATGACGGGCCATTTCAACACCAACCAGTCCGATAGTCCCGCCGGCGCCGTTGCGCTGTCGGGTCCGACTTTCGATCCTCTTGCTGCTCACCCGTGCGGTCAAGGAGCTGCTGCCGCTGATCCTGGATTGGATGAAGTATGCCATGGGGCGGCGCGGTGGTCCTTGGCCTGGCGCGTCTAAAAAACGGGCCGCGGTGGGAGAGGAAGCGGGAGATGACGTCCCAGCGTTACACCGCGCACTGGGATGAATAGCTGGTCGTCAAGTCCAGTTGAGCATATGGCAGCTCTCAAAATGCGGGCCCATCACCCAGTTTCGAGAGGAAGCGAATAAGGATGAATGGCCACCTCGGAAGGGAACCGAGGTGGCCATTGGTGTATTCGCGAGTCGAGAATACTGTTGCGGGGTTGGGAGTCCCGGTTCCGGGTTTGATCGTGACCGGGGTCCGACCCGGTCAAACCTGGAACGAGGTGTTGACCGATCAAACCCAGAGCAAGGAGGTTTGCCCCAGCCGTTCAAATTTCTGGGGCAAACCGTCCTACTTGTTGATGTTATCAACAATGATGCGTTCCACCCGCTGACTTGGTATCCCCGGGTTTCGAGGGTGGTCAGATTGGTGGCTGTGTCGGTTTGTGGGTGGTGCCAAGCCTGACGGTCGCAGGTGACCTCGTAGGCGCTGAGCATCAGCGCAAAGCTTGCCTTCTCGGAGTTGGCGCCCAAGCGGGAGAGATGGTTACCTGGTTCGTTGCGGTCGAAACACTTCGATACTGTTGAAGACAACCAAATACTTGCCGCAAGGTAGATAACGTTCCTTTTCTGTAGGGACACACCGCGGCCCCCGGCCTTGTCTCTGGGGGCCGCACTTTTTTGTTCTAGCCACGCCGCAGAGACAGTAACCGTTCCCCCTCAGGCAGAGCGTTCACTAGCTGGGTATACGCATCATCGTATTACTCGGCTTCAGCGCTCGATTCCCTAGCGCCCGCCTCAAGGCTTTCCACTACTTCGATGGTTCCCATGGGTTTCACCATCTAGATGATTGATTCCAAGGGATGACTACGCGGGCAAGGGTGTCCAGACTCGAGGTGTAATCACCAACATTCGAACCTGGAGAGTTCTGATGGA
>NZ_JBIVTO010000020.1:0-28176 GCF_044756805.1 Paeniglutamicibacter sp. NPDC091659 | reverse complement strand
ATCGGCACCGGCGAGGTCTGGCCGCGCATGGCGCGGTCGGCTGCCTCGACGGCCATCTTGCCGGCGAACGCCGGTGCGTGGGCCTTCCAGGTGGAAATCTCGCCCTTGCGCGACTGGCGGGTGGCCGTGGTGGTGTGCAGGCCCTGGCCGACGGCCTGGAAGATGGTTTCCACGTCCAGGCCCAGCAGGGTGCCGATGCCGGCGGCGGCCGACGGGCCCAGGTGCGCCACGTGGTCGATCTTGTGCTTGTGCAGGCAGATGGACTTGACCAGGTCGACCTGGATCTCATAGCCGGTGGCGATGCCGCGGATCAAATCCTTGCCGCTGGCGCCGGTGTGCTGCGCGACCGCCAGGATCGGCGGGATGTTGTCGCCCGGGTGGGAGTACTCGGCCGAGAGGAAGGTGTCGTGGTAGTCGAGCTCTCGCACGGCCACGCCGTTGGCCCAGGCCGCCCACTCGGGGGAGACCTTCTGGGGAATCCCGAAGACCGAGGCGCCCGCCCCGCCGGTGGACGGCGCGTGGGTCAGTGCCTGGGCGCGGGCCGCGATGATCGGGCCGCGGTTCAGCGAGGCAACGGCAACGGATGCGTTGTCGATGATGCGGTTGATGATCATCTCGGTGACCTCGGCGGTGACCTCTACCGGATCGGCTGCGACCGTCGCGATCTTGTGGGCGAGCTGGTCCTCGCGGGCGAGGTTTTCATCACTGCGGTACACGCGTACGGGGTGGTTGATCATGGGGTGTCCTCTCGGGGTCCGGCATGGGTTTTGATGTGTTCAAGGCTGTGGTGCAGGTGCAGCTGCGTTGCGGCGGCGGCTACCTCGGGGTTTTGGGCGGCGATGGCCTCGGCGATGGCCGCATGTTCCATGGCCGAGGTCGCGAGCCGTACGGGGTCGTCCTGGGCCAGCCTGCGCACGCGGGCCAGGTGCACGCGCAGCGAACGGAGCGACTGCTCGATGTAGGGGTTGTTGACTGCCTCGTCGATGCTTCGGTCCAACTCGCCGGCCAGCTGGTAGTAGGCCTCGCGGGAGTCTGCGTCGTTCGAGCGGCCGGCCTCGATGAAGCGCTCGCGCAGCGACCGGAAGGTCTGGGGATCGGCCTTCCGCGCGGCAATGCGTGCGGACTCGACCTCCAAGGCCCGGCGCAGCGCAAACAGGTCGTCCACGTGTTCGTGCGAGACGTCGGAGACCACCACGCCGCGGCCGCGCTGTTGCGCGGCCAGCCCGTCGGCGGTGAGTCGGGCCAGGGCCTCGCGCAGCGGTGTGCGGGAGACTCCCAGACGTTCGGCTTGTTCTACCTCGCCGAGAACGGCGCCGGGACGCAGTCGCCATTCGACGATGTCCGTTCGCAGTGCCTCGTAGGCCTTATCGCTTGCCCTCATGGAATCAGTGTATACAGAAATTGCGCATTGTCGCGCTTTTCGGGAAATTTGATGCCATTTTTACGTGAAATGTATACATCGCAGTTGAAATCCCGTGGTACGGGTCATATGCTCGACGCAGCAAGACTTCATTGCACGAATGCAGAACGAAGGGGTTCCCATGTCAGCGACGTACGCCGAAACCTATGCCGCATCCAGCCGTGATCCGGAGCGTTTTTGGCTCGACGCGGCCGCAACCCTGGCCTGGGACAAGGCACCCACGCACGCCATCGACGGCTCCCGGGCCCCGCTCTACGCGTGGTACCCCGACGGCATGCTCAACGTGTCCTTCAACGCACTGGACCGCCACGTGCTCGCCGGGAACGGGGAGGCCACCGCCCTGGTCTACGATTCCGCGGTCCTGGGCATCCAGCGGCGCTTCAGCTACTCCGAGCTTCTCGAGCAGGTCGCAACGTTCGCTGGCGTGCTGCGTTCGCAGGGGGTGGGGCAGGGGGACCGCGTGCTCATCTACCTGCCCATGATCCCGCAGGCTCACATCGCCATGCTCGCCTGTGCACGCATCGGTGCGGTGCACTCGGTGGTCTTCGGCGGGTTTGCCCCCAAGGAACTCGCCGCGCGCATCGACGACGCCACGCCCAAGGCGATCGTGACGGCGACGGGAGGCATCGAGCCGACCCGGCGCATCGAATACCTGCCGGCCATTGCCGAGGCCATGGAACAGTCCGCCCACCACGTGCCGACCGTGATCGTGGCCCACCGCGACGGCTTTGCCCACCAGCTCTCGGAGTACGCCGGCGGCAACACCGCCTGGCACGACTGGGAGGAGCTGGCCGCGGCCGCGCAGGCTGTCGGCCCCGTGCCCGTCGCGTCCACGCACCCGCTCTACATCCTCTACACCTCCGGCACCACGGGAGCGCCCAAGGGAGTGGTCCGTGACAGCGGCGGCTACGCGGTGGCCATGGACTGGTCGATGCGCAACATCTACGGAGTCGGGCCGGGGGACACCATGCTCACCGCATCCGACGTCGGCTGGGTCGTCGGCCACTCGTACATCGTGTACGGGCCGCTGATCGCCGGCGCCACCACAGTGCTCTACGAGGGCAAGCCCGTAGGAACCCCCGATGCCGGCTCGTTCTGGCGGCTCATCGACGACCACAAGGTCGACGTGCTGTTTACGGCACCCACGGCGCTGCGGGCCATCCGCAAGGCCGACCCCGACGCCGCGCTGCTGGCCGACCACAACATCGAAAGCCTCAAGGCACTCTTTGTCGCCGGTGAACGCCTTGACCCCGACACCTACCAGTGGGCCTGCGGGAAGCTCGGCGTCCCGGTGCTCGACAACTGGTGGCAGACCGAAACCGGGTGGCCGATCGCCGCCAACCCGATGGGCCTGGAGCTCTTGGAACGCAAGGCGGGGTCTCCCACGGTCCCGGTGCCCGGCTACCAGGTGGAAATCCTGGACAGCTTCGGCGAGGCACTCCCGGTGGGGGTGGAAGGGAACATCGTCATCAACCTGCCGCTGCCGCCGGGAACCCTTGGCACTCTCTGGGGCAACGACCAGCGGTTCATCGACACCTACCTCCGGGCGTTCCCCGGCTACTACACCACCGGGGACTCCGGATACCTTGATGCCGACGGCTACCTCTTTGTCATGGGTCGCACCGACGACGTCATCAACGTTTCGGGACACAGGCTCTCCACGGGAGCCATGGAACAGGTGCTTGGCGCACATCCCGCCGTTGCAGAATGCGCGGTCATCGGGGTGGCGGACGAACTCAAGGGCCAGCGTCCCAGCGGGTACGTGGTGCTCAAGAGCGGTGCCGACATCGGCGAGGAACAACTCGGTGCCGAACTTGTGGCCATGGTCCGCCATGACATCGGCCCCGTCGCAGACTTCCGGGAAGTGCGCATCGTGGACGCCTTGCCCAAGACCCGCTCGGGCAAGATCCTGCGCAAGACCATGCGCCAGATCGCCGACGGCAAGGCCTACGCGGTTCCCTCCACCATCGAGGACCCGAGCGTCATTGATGCGCTGATTCCCCTGCTGCGCCCCGCGACTTAACAGGCACGGACGGCAGACCCCGGGATGCGAGGCGGGCGACGGCGACTCCAAGCCCATCCGCCGGCAAGAGACACCAGCCATCTCCCGCACTGCGGAACGCCCTGCGCGACGGCAGCCAAGCGTGGCAGGGCGTCAGGCGAAAAAGTAGGCCTCGCTTGTGGAAGCGGACTCGAAATGAGCGCCACTCCAACTGGAGGCCTACTTTTTACCTCTCAACAAAGTCGCATGTCATTCAGGTCAGCGGGCCAGAAACCCAACCTCCCGCTACCTTGTGGTTGGCAGCGCGTATGAAGGCACGTTCAACGCTTAGTTAACGGAGATCGTGGCGTTGTTGTCGCTGGAGATCTTGCCATTGATTTCTGCGGCGGTGAGTCTCGAGGTTTCCCGGAGTCCCAGCGCGCAAAGGCCCAGTATCGTTGCCGCGGCCGCGGCATAGATGGAAACCCCCAGTGGATTTCCGTGGGTGGCGATGAGTATGGCCGTTGCTACCATCGAGGCGGTTCCGCCGCCGATTGCGGCACCGATTTGGTAAGTCGCGGAAATCGCGGAGTATCTGGTCGATGCGGGAAACTGCTCGCCGAGGAACGTCGGGATGGGGCCTTGGGCTGCTCCGGTAATGAACCCAACGACGATGAAGGTGAGCAGCGTCAGACCCAGCACGTGTAGCTGAACCAGCGGGAAGAACACGAAGAAGAAGACCACGAGGAGCCCGGCGCCCGAGACCATGACCCTCTTCCTGCCGAGCTTGTCGGAGAGATGGCCGCAAAACAGTGCGCTGACAATGAGCGCAGCGGAACTGGCAACCTGGAAGACCAGTGCTTCGGTGCTTTGGTAGCCATTCTTGGCGACGTAGGAAAGGAAGAAAACGGAGACGATATAGGCGACTGTGTTGTATCCAAAGCTCACCCCGATCGAAAGGAACATCTCCTTCGGTCGTGACTTGATGGCAGCAAACAATGGAACCCGCGGTGCCTTGTCGGCGGAAACGATTTCCTCCTTCGGCATGCGAAGCCTGGCAACAAGGCCAACCAAGACCAGGATTCCGCCAATCCAGAAGGGGATTCGCCAAGCGAATTCGACCATTTGTCCACCGGCCAGTGCGCTGATGAGAGCGAATACGGCGGCTCCCAACAGCGTACCCAGACCGATGCCCATGCTTGTGAAGCTTCCCCAGAGGCCGCGGCGGCCCTCGGGGGCGGCTTCGATTCCGATGAGGGAAGCGCCTCCCCATTCGCCTCCCGCCGCAAACCCTTGAAGCAATCGGAGTGCGACCAACAACAGCGGTGCGGCTATCCCGATGGTGCTGTGGCCGGGAAGACAACCAATCAGGAAGGTGCTCAGCCCCATCACAACGAGGGTGAGGACCAGGATTGGTTTGCGTCCGATCTTGTCACCAAAGTGACCCAGGACAATTCCCCCGAGTGGACGGGCAACGAAACCGGTCCCGAACGCCGCGAAGGCGACCAGCGTACCAACCATCGGGTCCAGCTCGGGGAAGAATACTGCGGGGAAAACAAGCGCAGCGGCGAAGCCGTAAATGGAGAAATCGTAGTATTCGAGTGCCGTGCCGAAGCCGGAGATGAAGAAGGCTCTCTTGGCGCTGAGTGGTTGTGCTTGCCGCCGCTGGGGTTCGGATGTTGCTGTTTCGTGCATGCTTTTGCCTTTCGGGTTTGGGGAATACGATGAATCGTCTTGACGCGCTTGACACCCTAGAACCGGGTGAAACCTGTCAGGGATGCTTCGTAGGGATTGGTCGCTGCGACTTCAAGGTCACATGCGATGGTGTCGAGTCGTATCGTGAGCAGGGTTTTCCATTGGTCGATGGCGGGCAAGTTGTAGTCCGGGTGGAAACACACCACCGCCTCGGGGCCTTCATTGCCGCACATGGCGCTTGCCATCTCATTTGCTTCCCGTCCAGCCATGTCCGTTCGTGCCGACTCCAAATGGGCGAATCGTTCGCGGGTGGCGGAGTTGGAAGGGATGGTGTCGCCGACGCCGAGGCCGGGATCGAGGAAATGGTTGGTTCGAATGAGCCAGCCATTGCCATCCATGGGGACAACACGTGTTCCCGCAGGTGACAACTCGATACTGACGGAGCCCGGGGCATAGCCGTTGCTGCTCACGACGGTGAGGGCGGTCGAGGCACTGACCCGCGCCGAGGCAGCGATTGCGACGGCATCTTCGAGTGTGCTTGCCTCGTCCAGAATCGCGCGGGCAATTGCATGTACCGGCACGCCCCCGGATGCGTCATCCGATACGTGGGAAAGAATGTTGAAGTGAAGTCCGATGCCGTGGCTATTCACCCCGATCTTGCCCAGTGCACCGAATTCGGTGAAAAGCTTGACGGTCCTGCCCGGCGCCGGGATTAACTCCAGCAGCAAGCCTTCGGGGACAAGTTCCTCGTGCCAGTCCCAGGTTTGGATTGTTTGCGGCGCGTTCGCACCCGAGGGACTGTAGATCACGGTGGAACATTCGGCCCCGCCTGCACTTGCAGCCGCGGCCAGGATCTCCGTGCGGGCGTTGACCGCTTGGAGATGCCACGCCGGGACGCCGGCCCCCAGGGAGCAAGCATCCAGCTCCTCGGCCAAAGCGGGTCTCCAGATGCGCAACGCGTCGTGGCTGTGTTCGGCCTTCGTGCGAATCCAGTCGTGATCAAGACCCATGGCGACGAAGAAACCGACATACAGCTCGCTGGTGTTGCGTATCTGCTCGCTCCACCGAGCGCCGATCTGCCGACCGCGCTCTTGCGGGTCCGTGGTGGTAGTGGAAAAGCGTTGGAGGTGCAATGTGGGTTCCTTCTGAATCCGGCCACGTCAGACGACGATAATTTGTGGTTGACATCACGAAGATACGTAGGTTAAACGTTATACTCAATGGTGCGTCACGATAATTTTCGGCAACCAGCGCAGGGGAATGCGGAGGGAGTAAACATGTCTGCCGGCAAGGGCATTACGATCAGGGATGTTGCTCGGAAGGCTGGGGTTTCTGTTGCAGCAGTCTCACAAGCACTGAACGGCAAGGGTGCGCTCAGTGCCACAACGAGGGAACGTATCAAGGCGGTGGCCGACGACATGGACTACCAGGCAGATGCCCTGGCCCGCGGCCTGAAGAACTCGTCCATGGGAGTCGTTGGTTTGGTGGTTCGCTCTTTGGACGTGCTCGGCGACTACAACCCTCGCGGGGTGGATGTGTTCACGAGGATCGCCGGTGCCGTAGCTGCGGAAGCCCTCGAACGGGGAATGGGGTTGATGCTGGTCCCGGACCTCAGTCGCAAACCCGTACCGCCGATGGCGTTCTCACTTGATGGCTACATCGTGATGAATCCGCACATCAACGATCCTGTGGTGGAGCTGCTGGAACGTCGCCGAATTCCGTATGTGTGTTTGGGCCGCGATGTGGGGCGCCCGGAGTTCGTGCATTGGGTTTCGCAAGATGACAGATTGGCCACGGTTTCCGTGCTCGACGGGTTCCGGCGGGCAGGAGCCGGATCTGTTGCCTTCGTGGGAGGAACTGACCAGAACGCGTGGAATCTCGATAGCGAGGATGCGTATCTTCAGTGGACCTTGAAGCACGGGATCGAGCAGCGGATCTATCGCGTGGCGGAGCGTGCAGGCGCCGACGGTGGGCGAACAGTAGCTACCCAAGTCATTGCCGATGGTGTTCCGGACGCGGTCTTCTGCCTCACCGGTCGCCACGCGTCAGGCGTGCTCGACGCCCTCCTGGCGCATGGCATTTCAGTGCCCGGCGATGTCGTTATCGCCGCCGGTTCCGATTCCGAGCAAGCGAGAAACAGCATTCCCGCGATCTCGGCCATCGAAATGGTCCCCGGTCCTGCCGCTGCCGGTTTGATGGAGATGCTCCATGCGATTCTCGAAGGACAGGCACCGGTCCAGCCACATTTCTTGGAAACCTGCTATCGGCCTCGATCCTCTACGTTCGATCGGTGATTCCGCGGGACCGAAGCAGTTCCCTGCATTGTGTCTTCTTCGCCCCGGACGCAGGGGCCGGCAACCCGCGAAGGGACTTGCCGCTCGCAGAGTTCCAACTTCGGCCGGCCGTCCTGACGCGCTCCCGAAGGTTTCGCGCTCGCCGACGGGATTTCCGTGGGCCGGGGAACTAGCCCTTGGGGCGCCAGCGGTACTCGTACTCCGGACGCCCGCGGGTGCCGTGGCGCGGGGCCTTCGAGGCCTGGTTCGTTTCGGCCAGATGTTCCAGATAGCGCCTTGCCGTCACCCGTGAAAGGTCGAGGACCTCCGAGACCTCGGTGGCGGAGAGCGCCCCGGTGGCGGCCTTCAGCGTTTCCCCGATGGAGGCCAGCGTTTCGGCGATCAGGCCCTTGGGCAGGGGAGCGGGGCCCACGGAACGCAGCGCGGCAAACGCGTTGTCGATGGAGGCCTGCGAGGCGGAGGTCCCGGCGGTGCCCAGGTTCAGGCGGAACTCGCGGTAGTTGGAGAGCTTCTCGCTGAACGCCGCGAAGCTGAACGGCTTGATCAGGTACTGCGTCACCCCGGTGGCGATGGCCGTGCGCACCACGTTCAGGTCGCGGATCGCGGTGATGGCAATGATGTCGACGGTGTCTCCCTTGCCGCGCACCCGCCGTGCGACATCCAGCCCGTGCAGGTCCGGCAGGTTCATGTCCAGCAACACCAGGTCGATGGGGGTTCCCTCGGCGGCGGCCCGGCTCAGCTCCGCGAACGCCTCCGCACCGTTGTGGGCGATCGCGTGCACGGTGAAGCCCGGGACGCGGGCCACGAAGCTGGCGTGCGCGCTGGCGGTGGTGATCTCGTCATCCACCACCAGGACGCGGAGGGTCCTGTTCGGTGTATCCATTGACGCGAGCCGGTCCTTTCTGGTCACGGTTCTTGGGGGCTTTCAATCAAACCTGCGGGCGTTGGAGCCCGGCGCACCATTCTAGTGTGGATTGCCCGCACCGCCCCGGGATGGCAGCGGGATGGTCACGGTGAAGATCGCGCCGGCATCGTTGTCCACCTCAAGTGTTCCGCCGAGCCTGGACACCGCCTGCCTGACCAGCGCCAGTCCGAGCCCGCGCGACCCGCTGCCGGGGACCACGGGCTTGGAGGAAACTCCCATCCGGAAGAATTCCTCGATCAGGTCGGTGTCCAACCCCGGCCCGGAATCGGCGATCGAAATCACCACGGATTCGGGGTCGGCGGCGAAATCCGCCCATACCCGGCGGAGCTCGGAGCCCGCCGCGGCGTCGAAGGCGTTGTCCAGCAGGTTCCCGGTGATGGTCACCAGGTCCCGTGCGTCCAGCGCCCCGGCCGGCAACACCCCGGAGGCGCTCATGGTGAGCGTGATGCCGCGTTCGTGGGCCTGGGCGGCCTTGCCCACCAGCAGTGAGGTCAGGTAGGGCTCGTCGATGGCCTGCACGAAGTCATCGGTGAGCCGCTGGGATTCCTGGCGGTCGGCCACCGCGAACTCGAGGGCCTCGCGTTCTCTGCCCAGTTCGATGAGCGTGGCCACGGTGTGCAGGCGGTTTGCGTGTTCGTGGGTCTGGGCGCGCAGGGCCTCGGCCAGCGTGGTGAGGGATTCGAGTTCGCCGGTCAGTGCCTGGACCTCGGTGCGGTCGCGCAGCGTGGCAACGGTGCCCAGGGAAGATTCGACGGCCTTGCGGCGCAGCGGCCACCGAACGCGCGAGGACTCGACGGCATCCGGCTGTTCCGCCCGTTGCTGCGAAATGACAAGCACCCGGTCGGTGGTCAGGTGGATCTCGTCGGTTGCCCGGCGGCCGGAGGCAAAAAGCCCGGCCACGGTTTCGGGCAGGCCCACCTTGTCCACCGGCAGCGGGCGCAGGGTCCCGGCCGGCGGCAACCCCAACAGCCGGGCGGCCTGGTCGTTGTAGAGCACCAGCCGGCCCTTGGCGTCGACAAGCACCAGGCCCTCGCGCACCGAGTGCAGGGCGGAGAAGTAGTAGGCGTAGAGCCGGCGCAGCTCTTCGGGCCCGTAGCCGAGGGTGGCGCGGTGCAGGTAGCGGCTCAGCGCGTAGGCAAAGAGCGCGCCGAGCCCCAACGCCAGGGCGCCGGTGCCGATGATCGCCGGAACCATCGCCGCCTGGGTGATGCTGAGGTTCTGCAGCGTCACGCCCACGGCAACCAACGCCGTGATCCGGCCTTCCGCGTTGCGGACCGGGACGATGGCGCGCACCGATTCGCCCAGGGTGCCGCGGTAGTCCTCCACGTGGCTTTGCCCCGCCAGGGCCTGGGACACGCTGCCCACGTAGGGCTTGCCCAGCTCTGCGGGATTCGGGTGCGTGTAGCGCGTCCGGTCGGTGTCCATGATGGTGACGAAGTCGACGGCGGCCGTGCCCACGATCGAATCGGCGAAGGGCTGCAGCCGTAGCGAGGGATCGGGCTGCTCCACCGCGGATACCACGAACGGGTCGTGCGCCAGGGTCTCGGCCACCGAGAGCACCCGCTTGGCGGAGAAGTCGTGGGCCTGGGTGCGGGCATTGACGTAGCTGGCGGCGCTGATCAACAGCACGACGAGGGTCACCAGGCCGATCTGAGCCATGAGGATCCGGGCGGCAAGGGAAAGCGAGCGGGGCCTCTCGCCTGCGGCGTGCGGCGACGCCCCGTGAATTCGTGGCATGGCCACCTCCTGGGTCTGCTCCATTAACGCACGGTTGCGGTTTCCGGGGCTGCCCGGCCGTGAACAATATGAACACAAGCGAGATCCCCGTCACGTGTGGCAGCACCATGGAAGCAGCCCCGGAACCCACCGGGCACCCGCAGCCCCAAAAACTTCCAAAGGAGTCAGCGCATGGCAACGTCGCCAGCATCGACAGGCGTTCTTGATCCGGAGCCGATCAGCCCCGAACAGCCGCCGGTCAAGAAGGACCGCACGCATTGGCTCTACATCATGGTGATCATCGCGGTGGTTGCCGGCGCCACGATCGGCCTGGTGGCCCCGGAGCTCGGCAAGGCATTGAAGCCGCTGGGGACCGGGTTCGTGGCGCTGATCAAGATGATCATCGCCCCCGTCATCTTCTGCACCATCGTGCTGGGCATCGGCTCGATCGCCAAGGCGGCCACGGTGGGCAAGGTCGGCGGGCTGGCGCTGCTGTACTTCATCACCATGTCCACCTTCGCGCTGGCCATCGGACTGGTGGTGGGAAACCTGATCCACCCGGGCTCCGGCCTGAAGCTCCAGCCGTACGAGGGCGCCGCGGGCGGCAGCGAAAACGCCACCGTGAAGTTCCTGCTGGAACTGATCCCGGGCGACATCCCCGTGCTGCCGACCTTGGTGCTGGCCCTCTTCGTGGGCTTCGCCCTGCAGTCCATGGGCAAGAGCGGCGAGCCGGTGCTGGGCGCCATCAAGAACATCCAGGCCGTCGTCTTCCGCATCATGATGATGATCATGTGGGCCGCACCGATCGGCGCCTTCGGTGCCATCGCCGCCGTGGTCGGCGCGACCGGCTGGGCCGCCATCGGCTCCATGGCGATCCTCATGGGAGCCTTCTACGCCACCTGCGCGCTGTTCATCGTGGTCATCCTCGGCTCGCTGCTGCGCGCCGTCACCGGCCTGAACATCTTCTCGCTGATGAAGTACCTGGCCCGCGAATACCTGCTGATCTTCTCCACGTCATCGTCCGAATCGGCGCTGCCGCGACTGATCGCCAAGATGGAACACGCGGGCGTCTCCAAGCCGGTCGTCGGCATCACCGTGCCCACCGGCTACTCCTTCAACCTCGACGGCACCGCCATCTACCTGACCATGAGCGCGCTGTTCGTCTCCACCGCGATGGGCATGCCGATGAACCTCGGCGAGCAGGTCTCCCTGCTGGTCTTCATGATCGTCGCCTCCAAGGGCGCCGCCGGCGTCACCGGCGCCGGCCTGGCCACGCTGGCAGCGGGCCTGCAGTCGCACCGCCCGGAGCTGCTCGACGGCATGGGCGTGATCGTGGGCATCGACAAGTTCATGTCCGAGGCTCGCGCACTGACCAACTTCACCGGCAACGCCGTGGCCACCCTGCTGATCGGCAAGTGGACCCGGGAGATCGACATGGACCAGGCCCGCGCCGTGCTGGCGGGGGACCGTCCATTCGACGAGCTTTCGCTGACCGAGAACGGGCACTAGGACCCGTTCGCGGCGGAACACCGCCGGGCCGCAACAGTCAGTCATCGCGTTCACCCTCGTGGGCGCGATGACTGTACGGTTTAACGCTGGAGCCGGTTTAAAACCGGCAGACACCATAAACCTTGGACTTCAGCTTTAAGGTAAAGGCTCGCCGTACGCGGGCCAACGTGTCCGGAGCACACCGGTGCAACCGATACCCTTAAGACGATAGTCATCAATTCCCACAACGAACGGAAGCGTGGTTAATACCGTGAGCGAGGAACAGGGCAGCAAGCCCCGGGGCGTAGGACTGCTCAAGGAACCGACCCCCCTGGGTCCCACGGGTCGCCCGCAGACTGAATTCCCCGAGCCGGGATCCCTGGATTCCCACGGCCCGGCCCGCGTCATCGCCATGGTGAACCAGAAGGGCGGGGTTGGCAAGACCACCTCCACCATCAACCTTGCCGCGGCCCTGGCCGAATACGGACGCAAGGTGCTGCTCGTCGACTTCGACCCGCAGGGAGCGCTCTCCGCAGGCTTCGGCACCAACCCGCACGAACTCGACGTCACCGTCTACAACGTGCTGATGGACCGCAAGACCGACATCCGCGACGCGATCATCACCACCGACGTCCCGAACGTCGACCTGTTGCCTGCCAACATCGACCTGTCGGCCGCCGAGGTCCAGCTGGTCAACGAGGTTGCCCGCGAGCAGGTGCTTGAACGCGCGCTGCGTTCGGTGACCGACGACTACGACATCGTGCTGATCGACTGCCAGCCCTCGCTGGGCCTGCTCACGGTCAACGCGCTGACCGCCGCGCACGGCGTGATCATCCCGCTCACCGCCGAGTTCTTCGCCCTGCGCGCCGTGGCGCTGCTGGTCGAGACCATCGAAAAGGTGCAGGACCGCCTGAACCCGGCCCTGCAGATCGACGGCGTGCTGGCCACCATGTACGACCCGCGCACCCTGCACGGACGCGAAGTCGTGGGCCGCCTGGTGGAAGCCTTCGGGGACACCGTCTTCGAGACGGTCATCCGGCGCACCATCAAGTTCGCCGACGCCAACGTCGCCGCCGAACCCATCACCACCTATGCGACAAACCACCCGGGTGCAGAGGCCTACCGCCAGCTGGCCAAGGAACTCATTTCCCGTGGCGGCGCCCCGTAATGACGGCAACCGCCGTCCTCCCAGCCACCGCGCCGACCGTCGAAGACGACTCGGCCGGTGGCTTTCAGGTTCGGCTGGAAAACTTTTCCGGCCCCTTCGACCTTTTGCTCTCGCTGATCGCCAAGCGCGAACTGGACATCACCCAGATCGCGATGGCCGAGGTGACCGACGAATTCATCGGATACCTGAAGGTCCTGCGCACCCGCCCCGGCTCCAAGGCGCTGGACGAGACCACCGAGTTCCTCGTCGTCGCCTCGACCCTGCTGGACCTGAAGGCCGCACGTCTGCTGCCCCGCAACGAGAACGACAACGACGAAGACATGGCGCTGCTCGAGGCCCGCGACCTGCTCTTCGCCCGACTGCTGCAGTACAAGGCCTTCAAGCACGCCGCCGGATGGATCTCCGAACGGCTCGAGGACGAGGCCGAAAGCTTCCCCCGCCAGGCCGGGCTCGAGGCGCACTTCGCCGCGCTGCTGCCGGAGTTGGTCTTCAAGACGACGCCGGAAATGCTTGCGCAGCTGGCGCTGACCGCCCTGGCACCCAAGGAAGCGGCGGCGCCGGCCGAGGTCGGCGTGGCACACCTGCACGGGGGAGCGGTGAGCGTGCGCGAACAGGCAGGCATCCTGGCCCTCATGCTGCAGGAAAGCCGGACGCTGAGCTTCGGCGAGCTCACCGCTGACGCCGACAGCCACCTGGTGGTCGTGGCACGGTTCCTGGCGCTGCTGGAAATGTACAGGGAACGGGTCGTTTCGTTCTCGCAAAATGCGCCCTTGGACACATTGCAGGTGACCTGGTCCGAAACGGCGGAGGACTGGAACGCGGTGAACCTGCACGAGGAATACGAGGCCGCGGCGGCAGCGAACGCCGCAGGCACAACGACAACAACCAGCGAGGGGGAGCCCGAGGCATGAGCGAGACAAACACCGGGGTTCCGGCCCCAACGCCACCGGACCGGGCAACGCCTGCGGCAGAAGCAACGGGCGCGGCCGTCGACGATTTGCCCGGCGGGCTTGCCGCGGGCATCGAATCCATTCTGATGGTCATCGACGAGCCGGTCGGCGCCGGTCGGCTGGCCGAGGTGCTGGAGGTCGGTGAGGAACGCGTCACAGCGGCCCTGCACGGGCTTCGGGCACAGTATGATGGAGGGGATACACCGCGCGGTTTTGAGCTGCGCGAATTGGCCGGAGGATGGCGCATCTTCTCCCGACGTGATTTTGCTCCCTTTGTTTCACGCTTCGTCATCGACGGCCAAACGGCAAGACTAACCCAGGCTGCCCTGGAGACTTTGGCAGTAATCGCCTACCGGCAACCCGTTTCACGCGGGCGGGTCGCGGCGATTCGTGGGGTTAATGTCGATTCAGTGGTGCGCACCCTACTCACGCGCGGACTGATCCACGAGGCACCCGATGAGGGTGAAAGTGGTGCCACGTTGTATCAGACCACCTCGTATTTTCTGGAAAGATTGGGGCTGGGCAGCGTTTCGGAGCTGCCCATGCTTTCCCCGCATCTCCCAGGAGTGGGCGACATTGACGAATTTGACGTTGATTTGCCCTAGCAATTCGGCGAACCACGAAACAACATAAGGACAGACATGACCCAGGGATCGCGCTCAGGCCGCGGCAACCAGCGCCCACAAGGCTCGGGCTCCGGCAACGGCAATGGCCGCGGCCGAGGAGCAGCCGGCGCAGGCCGCTCGAACTCCAACCCGCGCTCGGGCTCCGAACGCGGCGGCGAATCCACCTCGGGTTCATGGTCCAAGACCCACGGCGGCCCCAAGCAGGGCAAGAAGCCGGGAACCGGCGGCTCCGGCGCCAAGAAGTACGCGGGCCCCAAGGCCTTCGGCAAGGAACGCTTCGGCCAGAACCTCGGCCCGGTCAATGCCGACCGCCCCAACAAGCCGACCCAGCGCGAGCGCGCCCAGGCCGCACACTCGGATCTCGAGGGCGTGCGCCTGCAGAAGGTCATGGCCAACGCCGGCGTGGCATCCCGCCGCGTCTGCGAGGAAATGATTGCCGGAGGCCGCGTTGAGGTCAACGGCTCCCTGGTCGTCGAGCCGGGCGTCCGCATCGACCCCGAGCGCGACACCGTGCACGTGGACGGCATGCGCCTGCAGCTGAACGAGGAGATGAAGTACTTCGTCTTCAACAAGCCGCGCAACGTCGTCTCCACCATGGAGGACCCGGAAGGCCGCAAGTGCATTTCCGACTTCATCCGCAAGCAGGGCCAGCAGCGCCTCTTCCACGTGGGACGCCTCGACTTCCAGACCGAGGGCCTGCTGATCCTCACCAACGACGGCGAGATGGCCAACCGCCTTTCGCACCCGTCCTACGAGGTCCCCAAGACCTACCTGGTGCAGGTCCGCGGCCCGATGGCCAACGGCATCGGCGCCCAGATGAAGAAGGGCATCAAGCTCGAAGACGGCTGGGCCTCCGTGGACTCCTTCCGCCTGATCGACTCGACCCCGGGCTACCTGCTCATCGAGGTCGTCCTGCACTCGGGACGCAACCGCATCGTGCGCCGCCTCTTTGACGCGGTCGGCCACCCGGTGACCCGCCTCGTGCGCGTCCAGGTCGGCCCGATCCGCCTGGGCGACCAGAAGCAGGGCACCATCCGCCCCCTGGGCAACCAGGAAGTCGGACACCTGCTCGCACTGGTGGGGATGTAACAAGACGATGCCCACCACGCACCTGGCCGGACCAATCTTGGTCATCGGGACCGGGCTGCTGGGCACCAGCGTTGGGCTGGGGCTTAGTCAGCGCGGCCTGAACGTATGGCTTTCCGACCCCTCGCCCAGCGCGCAAACCGTGGCGCAGGACATCGGCGCGGGCACCATCCTCACCCCCGGGCGCCCGCTGGCCCCGGAGCTGGTGGTGGTTGGCGCGCCGCCGGACGTCTCGGCGCAGGTCGTCGTCCAGGCACTCCTGGACTACCCGATGGCCACCGTGGTGGACATCGCCAGCGTCAAGGAGTCGATCCTTGAGGCGGTGCGTGCGGACCCGCGCATCACCGATGCGCACCTGGCCCGCTACGTGGGCACCCACCCGATGGCGGGGCGCGAGAAATCGGGCCCGGCTGCGGCGCGCGGCGAGCTGTTCACCTCGATGCCGTGGGTGGTGTGTGCGCACACCGGAACCCGCGGGGAATCGGTGAAGACCGCCGAGGCCCTGGCCATCGACCTGGGCGCGACGGTGTCGCGGATGAACGCGCAGGACCACGATTCGTCCGTCGCGTTGATCTCGCACTTCCCGCAGGTGGCCTCCTCGTTGATCGCCTCGCGGCTGCTGAACGCTCCCGGGCATTCGCTCGCACTGGCCGGCAACGGCCTGCGCGACACCACCCGGATCGCGGCCAGCGACCCGAAGCTGTGGATCCAGATCCTCAGCCACAACGCCAACGCGCTGGTGCCCATCCTGCGCGGCATGCACGAGGACCTCGAACGCCTGATCGGCACCCTCGAGGACCCGACGGCACCCGGCGCGCTGCTTGACCTCGCCCAGCTGATGGGGGAGGGCAACGCAGGTCAGGCCCGGATCCCGGGCAAGCACGGCGCGCCTCCGCAGGCCTTTGCCCTGGTCACCATCGTGGTGCAGGACAGGCCTGGCCAGGTCGCCAAGCTGTTGGTGGACATCGGCGATGCGGGCATCAACGTCGAGGACGTCCGCGTCGAGCACTCGGCCGGACACCAGGTGGGCCTGGTCGACGTCTCGGTGATCCCGGGCCGTCGCGAAGAATTGATCACAGTGCTCAGCGCACTTGGCTGGAAGGTTGTGCAGTAATGCAGAAAATCGTTGTTGCGGTCGACGGCCCCTCGGGCAGCGGCAAGTCATCGGTCTCCAAGGAGGCCGCGCGCCGGCTGGACGCCGCGTACCTGGACACCGGTGCCATGTACCGCGCGGTGACCTGGCACGCGCTTGACGCGGGCACCGACCTGACCGACGCGGAGGCGGTTGCCGCAGCCGTCAAGGCGGCGGACCTGTTCATCTCCACCGACCCGGACGTCGAGCTGGTCAAGATCCACGGCACCGACGTGACCGAGGCGATCCGCGAGCCGTTCGTCTCGGAGGCGGTCTCCGCCGTGGCCACCAACCTGGAGGCCCGCAAGGAGCTTGTGGCGCGCCAGCGCGCCATCATCGAGGCGCACGAGCGCATCGTGGCCGAGGGACGGGACATCACCACCGTGGTGGCCCCGGACGCCGACGCACGCATCCTGCTCACCGCCTCCGAGGAGGCGCGCCTGCGCCGCCGCGGCATCCAGCTGGGCGGCACGCAGTCCGCGGCCGAGCTGGAGGCACAGGTCCTGGCGCGCGACGCCAAGGACTCCACGGTCGTGAACTTCCAGGTCGCGGCCGACGGCGTCGCAACCGTGGATTCCTCGGACCTGGACTTCGAGGAAACCGTCACCGCGGTGCTTGCTGCCATCACGGCACAGGCCCGCTCCTAGCACCACACCCCGTCCGGGGGTTTCCCGGACCGCTTCCCCGCACCGGCCCAATCGCCGATGCGGGGCACATGCTTAAATGGATACTGGCTTCCGCGTTTGGTGGAGGCACGCAACGCAAAGGAACCGCACCATGAGTGAGAGCCTGCTAACGGGAGACGGCGAAGAGTACGTCCCCGTCAACGACGACCACATTGCCGACCGCCTGGCCGAAATCAGCGAGGAAGAAGCGGAGCAGCGCGCCAACGTGCTCCTCTCCGGCCTCGAGGACTACGAGCTTGACCCGGAGGACGCGGAACTTCTCGCGCGCCTGGGCGATGACTACGACGACGACGCCGACGAGGTCATCCCGCCGGTGCTGGCCATCATCGGCCGACCCAACGTGGGCAAGTCCACGCTGGTCAACCGCATCCTGGGCCGCCGCGAGGCCGTCGTGGAAGACGTCCCGGGCGTGACCCGCGACCGCGTCTCCTACCAGGCCGAATGGAACGGCCGGAACTTCACGGTCGTTGACACCGGCGGCTGGGAGCACGACGCCAAGGGCATCCACGCCCGAGTGGCCGAGCAGGCTGAAGTCGCCGCGGACATCGCCGACGTCATCCTCTTCGTGGTCGACTCGCGCGTTGGCGCCACCGCCACCGACGAGGCCGTCGTGAAGATGCTGCGCCGGAAGAAGAAGCCTGTCCTGCTTGTCGCCAACAAGGTCGACGACGCAAACCAGGAAGCCGACGCCTCGTTCCTCTGGGGCCTTGGTTTCGGCCAGCCCTGGCCGGTCTCGGCCCTGCACGGCCGCGGCGCGGCCGACCTGCTTGACGAAGTCGTCACCAAGCTTCCCGAGTACTCCGCCTTCGGCGGCATCATCCCGCGCGGCGGCCCCCGCCGCGTCGCGCTGATTGGCCGCCCGAACGTCGGCAAGTCCTCGCTGCTGAACAAGATGGCCGGTTCCGAGCGCGTTGTCGTTGACAACATGGCTGGCACCACCCGCGACCCGGTCGATGAGCTCGTGGAGCTCGGCGGCGAGGTCTGGCGCTTCGTTGACACCGCAGGCATCCGCCGCCGCCAGCACATGGCGCAGGGCTCTGACTACTACGCTTCGCTGCGTACCCAGGCCGCCCTGGAAAAGGCCGAGGTTGCCGTAGTGCTCCTGGCCGTCGACGAGGTGCTCTCGGAGCAGGACGTCCGCATCCTGCAGATGGCCATCGACTCCGGCCGTTCCCTGGTCCTCGCCTTCAACAAGTGGGACCTGATGGACGACGATCGTCGCCGCTACCTCGAGCGCGAGATCGAAATGGACCTGGCGCACGTCGAGTGGGCACCTCGCGTGAACATCTCGGCGAAGACCGGCTGGCACAAGGACAAGCTCGTTCCTGCCCTGCACACGGCCCTGGAATCCTGGGACAAGCGCATCTCCACCGGCAAGCTCAACGCCTTCCTGGGCGAGCTTGTGGCGGCCCACCCGCACCCGCTGCGCGGCGGCAAGCAGCCGCGCATCCTGTTCGGTACCCAGGTGTCTTCGCGACCACCTCGCTTTGTGCTCTTCACCACAGGTTTCTTGGATCCAGGCTACCGCCGATTCATTACTCGCCGCCTGCGCGAGACCTTCGGATTCGAAGGAACCCCCCTTGAAGTTGCCATGCGAGTGCGCGAAAAGCGTCAGCGTACAAAGTAGTCCGAAATATAGGGTAGGGTTATCTCGGAGCTTTTCGCAGACGGCACCCGCACGAAAGTGATCGGGAGAACGGCTGCGAAAGCAACCGGGCTATGGCGCAGCTTGGTAGCGCGCCTGACTGGGGGTCAGGAGGCCGTGGGTTCGAATCCCGCTAGCCCGACCGGTTGAAACCCCGGCAGTTCAACGAATCATCGTTGAACTGCCGGGGTTTTTTCATGCCCGAAAACATTTTTTTTGCAGCCCGACGTAGCTCCGAGGGGGCGATTCCCTGCCCGTGCTCATTGCGCATGGATTGACCACGGAATTTTGATGCCCCGCCGAGATGGTGGGGAGACCCGTGTTGCAATTCAACGGGCCGTGGCCTAGACGTGAAACGGCCTCCGCCCAATCTGGGGGGAGGGTTCAGAGTCCGTTGGGTTCGAGGGCGCTCGTTTTCCCTCGGGGTTCTAGGCTGTGCCGTGGGCGTATTCGCCAACCTGCTTGGTGTGTGGCTTTTGCCGTCGGCTGACTCTTGAATCCCAGAGTCCCACTGACCTTTCCAACACCCTCCTCGGCCTTGATGGCCACTTCCTGAGTCTTGTTGCGGATCCTGTATCCGAGTCCCGTGAAAGTTTCCTTTTGAGGATCCGGCTTACCTCTTCGACCTTGGGAAGGTTTCCTGTACATTCACTGGCATCGAGTGATTTGTTGTCGTGATTCGCCGTGGCTGCCTATGCGTCAGGGCGAATCCTTCGGAGCTATTGCCGCGTGCGGCAATTCGGCATTCAACCTTATGAACAATTCGGCATGTGGGGTTTCCATGACAGTGCTTGAAGGACAAATACTCTTGGCCATGGTTGGCATGATGCTAGCTGTGTTGGCTTTCTCGGTTCTGGGCCAACGTTGGGCGAATCATCTTGATCGATTGGCGCGGGAGACGGAGCTGGGGCGGAAGCGCGGAGCTGCTTCAGGTCCTGAAATCGCAAGAATTTTCCCGGAGGTGTCGGGCCCCTGATGGGCGCGCCAGGAAGTGCACTGCCTGAACTCCGCGATGCCTGACCGGCCAGCTGAGGGTGGCATCCCTCCAACCTGATCGCCGAAAGCCCGGGCGGTTCACCGAAGACTTGGTGAACCGCCCGGATTTTCCGTGTCCAGGGCAAGACGGCTCTTTGTTGCGCTGCAGAGCCTGCGCGTCATCTGGCCGGGCAAAACGCGCCCCGTGGCGCAAATGGGTTGGCGTCCGACTGTTCGTGGCCACTTCGCCCCGCTCGCAGGCACAGCGAATGCGCCGGCCTACGGCTCGTATCCGCGATTCCGTTCACATCTCAATATGCGCTGCGTCATGCACCTTTGTGAGTGGACTCACTTCCGGTTATGCTTAGTGTGCGATATTAGAATTCAGTGTTCTATTATAGAACACATCGAAACGATGATGACCGAAGTGACTGAATCGTTCACAGAGAAGTGAGGAAAACCAGTGCAGTTCCACCACAACGGGTACGTTTCCGGAAACCCGCTCACCCAGCCGCCTGCGGGTGTTGGCATCGACCGCCCAGAGGAACTTCCCGACGAGGTGGACGTCCTGATCGTCGGCTCCGGCCCGGCCGGCATGATCGCCGCAGCCCAGCTGTCCCAGTTCCCGGGTGTTACCACCCGCATCGTCGAACGCCGCCCCGGCCGCCTCGAAATCGGCCAGGCCGACGGCATCCAGGCCCGCAGCGTGGAAACCTTCCAGGCCTTCGGCTTCGCCAAGCGCATCAGCGAAGAGGCGTACCACATCACCGAAACCGCATTCTGGAAGCCGAACCCCGAGGATCCCTCGAAGATCTACCGTGCGGCCCGCACCGCGGACGACCCGCACGGCATCAGCGAGTTCCCGCACCTGATCGTGAACCAGGCCCGCGTGCTGGACTACTTTGCCGAGTTCATGCACAACGCGCCTACGCGCATGACTCCGGACTACGGATACGAATTCCGCACGCTGAGCGTCGACGACGAGGCCGAGTACCCGGTCACCGTGACCCTCGTGCACACCTCGGGCGAGCTCGAGGGCCAGGAACGCATCGTCAAGGCCAAATACGTCGTCGGCTCCGACGGAGCCCGCTCCAAGGTCCGCGAATCCATCGGCTGCACCATGTCCGGCGACAAGGCCAACCACGCCTGGGGCGTCATGGACGTCCTAGCCGTCACCGACTTCCCCGACATCCGCACCAAGTGCGCCATCCAGTCCGGCAACGGCGGCAGCATCCTGCACATCCCGCGCGAGGGCGGCTCGCTCTTCCGCATGTACGTCGACCTGGGCGAGGTAGCCCACAACGACAACGGCAACGTGCGCCACACCCCGCTGGACGAGATCATCGAGAAGGCCAACCAGATCCTGCACCCGTACACGCTCGACGTGAAATCGGTTGCCTGGCACAGCGTCTACGAGGTCGGCCACCGCCTCACCGACCGCTTCGATAACTTGAAGGACGGCGACTCGGAGGACCGCACCCCACGCGTCTTCATCACCGGCGACGCCTGCCACACGCACAGCGCCAAGGCCGGCCAGGGCATGAACGTGTCGATGCAGGACGGCTTCAACATCGGCTGGAAGCTCGGCCACGTGCTCGACGGCCGCAGCCCGGCCGAGCTGCTGCGCACCTACTCCGCCGAGCGCCAGGTGATCGCCAAGAACCTGATCGACTTCGACAAGCAGTGGTCGACCCTCATGGCCGCCAAGCCCGAGGAAATGGCCGACCCCGCCGAGCTGGAGCGCTTCTACGTGCAGACCGCCGAATTCCCGGCCGGCTTCATGACCGAGTACAAGCCCTCCATGCTGATCGGCGAGGCGACCCACCAGGAGCTCGCCACCGGGTTCCCTGTGGGCAAGCGCTTCAAGTCCTCGCCGGCGCTGCGCGTCTGCGATGCCAACCCGGTGCAGCTGGGCCACCACCACCGGGCCGACGGCCGCTGGCGCCTGTACGCCTTCGCCGACGCTGCGGCGCCGCAGGAGGCCTCGGCCTTGCGCGAATGGGCCGCCTGGCTGACCGAGTCGCCGGAATCCCCGCTGCTGAAGTACACCCCGGCCGGCACTGACATCGATTCCATGTTCGACGTCAAGGTCGTCTACCAGCAGGACTACACCGACGTGGACCTCGGGCAGGTCCCGGAGGCCTTCATGCCGCGCACCGGCGTGTTCGGCACCATCGACTACGAGAAGGTCTACGCAACCCTCGAGGGCGATGACATCTTCGAGAAGCGCGGCATCTCCCGCGACGGCGCCATCGTGGTGGTCCGCCCGGACCAGTACGTGGCAAACGTGCTGCCGCTGGGTGCCCGCGAGGAGCTCTCCAACTTCTTCGCTCCGATCCTCATCGAACGCTAGGCTCGTCCCGGAACCCAGCGCACCCCCCAGACAGCAGTGTCCCGGCGAATCCGATTCGCCGGGACACTGCTGTCTTGATGTTCTTGAGCCGGTTTCGGGCCCAGGTTGTTGGGCCCTTGCCGTTGGGCCTAGGACTGCGGGCTCGTCGGCGGCATTTCGTCGGCGGGATTGCCATCGGGGCCGCTGCCCGGGTCGCCGGCGGCGTCGCCCTGAGGACCGCTCACTTCAACACCCGTTGTCGCTCCCTGCGAGATTGCCGGTTTCGACCCGGCCGCGGCACGGGACTGCACCTCACGCCGAAGCGACTTGAGCTTGCGCCCGCGCGAACGCCACATGTGCCAAAAAGTTGCGATGCCGGCAAAGAGGAGCGCGCCGGCCGCCGCGCCGCCGATCGACCACGACGGGAACCAGATCGCCGAGGTGTCGATCATCAGCCTGGCCTTCTGCGCCGCGCCGGACGAGTTCAGGTAGATGCCCAAGGTGAGCAGGTTCGGCAGCGCCGCAAGGACCGCAACACCGATGATCGCCCACTTCCAGGGCCAGGAGATCTTCTTGTAGCGCGCCTGCCAGGCAATGACCAGCGGGACGAACGTGAAGGCAAACCCGTAGGTGAGGCCCAGCAGCAGTCCGCCGCTCAGCGAGCCTTGCGTTTGGTTGGCGATCCGGGTGGCCCACCAGACGGGCAGAAACAGGCGAATGAGCAGGAAAGCTGCCGCCAGCAGGGCGAGCCCCGCGGCGCCCAGGCCGATCCGCAGGCCCCAGCGGGGTTTCGTGGCCGTGGGGGATTGCGGCCGCAGCTCTGCCGCTGCCGTCGGTGCGGGGATATCTGAATCTGGCATGCGTGCATCATCCCATGCCGAAGCGGAAACGGCGGAGATTTGACGGCTCTCTTGCACGGAATCTCCAATGAACGCGAGTAGGCTAATCTGGTTGTAGACGCATTGCCCCAATGTGGGATGGGGCAGCGGCTACGGAGTCATTTGAGAAAGAATTTTTGGGAGGACTGGACATGGATGAAACTCGGGTGCCGAACCAGCAGCGCGAGACTTCGACCGAAACGACAGGCATCACCCTGCCGCCGGTGCAGCGCGAACCAGTCGTTTTCTATGCCCTGAGCCCCGAGGAGCGCGCAGCGGTTTCGGCCTTGCCCGCGGGTTCCGCCCTGCTCATTGCGCATTCCGGGCCAAACCAGGGTGCACGCTTCCTGCTGGATGAGGATGTCACGCAGGCCGGCCGCCACCCGCAGGCCGACGTGTTCCTTGACGACGTCACGGTCTCGCGCAAGCACGCACAATTCGTCCGCGACGCCAACGGCTTCACGGTCGTGGACTCCGGTTCGCTGAACGGCACGTACGTCAACAACGACCGTGTCGACTCGGTGCGCCTGGCCAACGGCGCAGAAGTGCAGATCGGAAAATTCCGCCTGACCTTCTACGTCGCGCTGCCGAACAACCCGGCCAACACGCACGACTAAGCAGGAATCTCTGTGAACCATGTAGCCCGGAACCCTCGACTGGCTGTCATCAGCGGCGATAACGCGCGCCCTGTTGCACTCAATATCGGCGAGGTGCTTTCGGAGCTGCATGGCGAATTCCCCCAGGTGACGGCTTCGAAGATCCGCTTTCTTGAGGAAAAGGGCCTGCTGACGCCGCAGCGCACTTCGGCCGGCTACCGCAAGTACCTGCCGGACGACGTGGGGCGGTTGCGCTTCATCCTGGGGCTGCAACGCGACCAGTACCTGCCGCTGAAGGTCATCAAGGACTACCTCGACGCCGTTGACAGGGGAGAGCGCCCCGAACAGCTGCCCGGTGGTCACACCTTGGCCCCGCGCAGCATCAGCGAGCAGATGACCCAGGACCTGGTCGCGCGCGCACGCCCCGTCACCAAGGCCGAGTTGCAGGGCCTTTGCGGCGCCAGCACCGAGCTCGTTGACGACCTGTTGTCTTTCGGGATGATCGTTCCCGAAAACGACCGTTTCGACGAGCATGCCCAGAAGATCACCGCGGCTTCCGCGGCGCTGGCCGCCCACGGGATCGAACCCCGGCACCTGCGCGCCTTCCGCGCCGCGGCCGATCGAGAGGTCGGCCTGGTGGAGCGCGCCGTTGCACCCCAGATGAGCAGGCGCGACGTCGCCTCCCGTGCACGGGCCGCCGAGACTGCCCGTGAAATAAGCGATGCCTGCATGGCGTTGCATGGTGCGTTGGTCAATGGTGCCATCGCCAAGCTGGACCACTAGGTCGACCGACTACGGTGACCCTCTCAGCAGGGATCACGCTAAGGAGCGAACCATGCATGAGCTTGAAGTTGTGGGAGTTCGCATCGAACTTCCCTCCAACCAACCCCTAGTCCTGCTCAAGGATGTCAATTCCAAGCGCCACCTGCCCATTTGGATCGGCGCCCCGGAAGCCTCGGCGATCGCCATGTTCCAGCAAGGAATCATCCCGCCGCGGCCGCTGACCCATGACTTGATGATTGCGACGCTGGAGTCACTCCACGCCCCGCTCCTGCGCGTGGAAATCGTCTCGGTGCTCAATGCGGTCTTCACCGCCGAGCTCGTGTTTGCCAACGATGTGCGGGTCGATGCCCGTTCCTCCGATGCCATTGCCTTGGCGCTGCGCGCGCAGTGCCCGATCATGTGCCACGACCACGTCCTGGACGAGGCCGGGGTGCTTGTCGCCGATGATCAGGACGCCGCCGAAGGCGAAGAGGACCAATTGCGGGAATTCCGCGAATTCCTCGAAGAGGTCGAGCCCGAAGATTTCGATAAATAGACGACCGTCGGCGACACGCTTCAAGTTTGCCTTGGAGGTCTTTGACGAAGCCCCTTTCAAGTCGTACCGTCGAAACATAAGTTCCCAAGGTTTGCCGACCGCGGACGCCGATTTCACTCGCAAGGAATCGTTCCACGCCATGAGCAACCCTCCCTCCCTTATGGGGATGCTTGAGCAAGGAGATTCCGATGAATCCCACAGATGATCAACGCGCAACTGAAATCCGGCCTGCCGCGTCGACCGGCAATACCCAAGGCCTTCTCTTCACCGAGGACCTGCCTGTGCTGGACGAAGATGCGGGCTACCGTGGCCCGATCGTCTGCAAGGCGGCTGGAATCACCTACCGCCAGCTGGATTACTGGGCCCGCACGGGCCTTGTTGAACCCGCGGTACGCATCGCCAAGGGCTCCGGTTCCCAGCGCCTCTATGGATTCCGCGACATCCTTGTTCTCAAGGTCGTTAAGCGCTTGCTGGACACTGGCGTGTCCCTGCAGCAGATCCGGACGGCCGTCGAGCACCTTCGCGAACGTGGAGTGGAGGACCTGGCGCAAATCACCCTCATGAGCGACGGTGCTTCGGTCTACGAATGCACCTCCGCGGACGAAGTCATTGATCTGGTCCAAGGCGGACAGGGCGTCTTCGGAATCGCCGTTGGCCGTGTCTGGCGCGAGGTGGAGGGTTCACTGGCGCAATTGCCGAGTGAGCGCGCCTCGGATTTTCCGGTAGATGAGCTGGCCCAGCGCCGGGCAGCGAAGCGAACGGCCAGCTGAGACGTCCCGATCGGCAGAATCTTCCCGACGGCCGGCAGGCCCGCACACCACCAGGTGTTCGAACCTGCCGGCCGTCTTGCCGACCGCTGCGACCCGGTGTTGCCCGGCGGCAACGAAAGAGCCGGCGCCCTGCTGGTTTCCCAGCCGGACGCCGGCTCTTCAATGAATAAGAGGCCAGAAATTGGCTACTTTGCGCGCATCTTCCCGGCATCGGAAATGTTGCGCAACAAGTCATCGAACAACTCCGCGGTCTTTCTGGCGGCCTTGCCCGGCCACTGGTGCACGGAATAGGCGGCACCCTGGATCTGCTGCCAGTCGGCGAACTCGGGCAATTCAGGGCTGAGCACCGCAGAGCCAAACATCGAACGCATTTCGGTGAGCCGGAAACGGTGCTCGTCCGATTCCTTGCGCACCCGGTTGATCACCACGTCGATCGGTCCCAAGTCCGGGGCGTATTCATTGCGGAACATTTCCAGGGCCCGCTGGGTGCGCTCGGTGCCGGCCACGGAGAACAGGCTCGGCTCGGCAACCAACAGCACGCGATCGCTCGCACTCCAAGCCATGCGGGTCAGCCCATTGAGGGATGGCGGGCAGTCGATGAGGACCAATGCATATCCGGAGGTGCGCGCAAGCAGCTGGGTCAATCGGCGCAAATCGCGTGCGCGCAGGTCCGGCCTGTCGTAAATGCCGGTGTAGGCATCACCGACTGCGACGTCCAGCACGGGAACGCGGGTGAGGGAACGCTTCGAAATTGCTTTGGCTTGCCACGCACTGGAAACGATGTTCTGGGACAAGTCCGTCTTGCGTGCATATTTCAGCATGCGGCCAATGGTCATCTTGCCGTCGGCACGGACGCCCAGACCGGTGCTGGCGTCAGCATGCGGATCCAGGTCGATGACGAGCGTGGGGATGCCAGCTGCCAGGGCGGCCGAAGCGAGCCCCAATGTAACGGAGGTTTTTCCTACGCCACCTTTAAGGCTGCTAATGCTCACTACCTGCACGGAACGGACCACGCCCTTTTCTACTGTCGATTTCCCATGATGCAACGATTGGTTCCCTTAATATCATAATCGGGTTCACGGGCCTTTGCCGCCACGGTTACCGCGTTGCGGTGAGACCACTGTTTCGTGCCCGGCGCAATCTTTTTGCTTTGGGTGCGCCAGGTCACGGTATGGTGTGACTTTGGGGGCCTGAAACCTTGGCTTCCACTCCGAAACCATGAGTTCAGACCCTCGAACCCGTGTGCTTAATTCACCCTTAATATCATTTTGCAGGAGCGCCATGTTTACGAAGATCTTGGTAGCCAACCGCGGTGAGATCGCGATCCGCGCCTTCCGGGCCGGTTACGAACTGGGCGCAAAGACTGTCGCCGTGTACCCGTACGAGGACCGCAACTCGATCCACCGCCAGAAGTCCGACGAGGCCTACCAGATTGGCGAGGAGGGCCACCCGGTCCGCGCCTACCTGGACGTTGCCGAGGTCATCCGCGTTGCGAAGGAAGCCGGCGCGGACGCCATCTACCCGGGCTATGGATTCCTCTCCGAGAACCCGGACCTGGCCCGTGCCGCGGCCGCCGAGGGCATCAAGTTCATCGGCCCCTCCGCGGAGGTGCTTGAGCTGGCCGGCAACAAGGTTGCCGCGCTGAAGGCCGCACGCGCCGCGGGCATCCCCGTGCTGCAGTCCTCCGAGCCGAGCGACGACGTCGAGTACCTGACCGCGGAGGCCGAGAAGATCGGCTTCCCGATCTTCGTCAAGGCCGTGGCCGGCGGCGGCGGGCGCGGCATGCGCCGCGTCGACACCCGCGACCAGCTCGCCGAGTCGCTCTCCGCGGCGATGCGCGAGGCCGGCAGCGCGTTCGGGGATCCCACGGTCTTCCTGGAACAGGCCGTCCTGCGTCCGCGCCACATCGAGGTCCAGATCCTGGCCGATGAGCACGGCAACATCGTGCACCTCTTCGAGCGCGACTGCTCGCTGCAGCGCCGCCACCAGAAGGTCATCGAGATCGCCCCGGCGCAGAACCTGGACGAGAACATCCGCCAGGCCCTGTACGCCGACGCCGTCAAGTTCGCCAAGGCCCTGGGCTACCAGAACGCCGGCACCGTCGAGTTCCTCGTGGACACCGTGGGGGAACGCAAGGGCCAGCACGTGTTCATCGAGATGAACCCGCGCATCCAGGTCGAGCACACCGTCACCGAGGAAATCACCGACGTCGACCTGGTGCAGGCGCAGATGCGCATTGCCGCGGGCGAGTCACTCGAGGACCTGGGCATCCGCCAGGAGGACCTGCAGATCCGCGGCGTCGCCCTGCAGTCCCGCATCACCACCGAGGACCCGGCCAACGGCTTCCGCCCGGACGTCGGCACCATCACGGTGTACCGCTCCGCCGGTGGCTCGGGCGTCCGGCTGGACGGCGGCACCATCTACACCGGTGCCGAGGTGTCCCCGCACTTCGACTCGATGCTGGTCAAGCTCACCTGCCGCGGACGGGACTACAA
>NZ_JBIVTO010000019.1:0-47893 GCF_044756805.1 Paeniglutamicibacter sp. NPDC091659 | reverse complement strand
ACCGCGGCGATCTGGCACAACCTGAACACCGGCCGTCATCCGCTGCGCTCACTGACCGCCTATGACCACTGAGCCCTTGGAATCAATCATCTAGGGGTAGGGCAGAGCAAAGCGTGGGTAGCGGACGTATCCTTATGTAGAACTAAATTTCTATAAATTGGGGTGCAATGATGACTGTGCAGAATATAAGTTCCATAGATGGTGACAGCGACCAAACCATGCTGCCGGTCGCCGAGACCTCCGTCGCCGCCGGGTACCCCAGCCCGGCCCAAGACTACTTCCTTGGGTCCATCAACCTCAGCGAACACCTCATCCACGACAGCACCAGCACCTTCATCGTTCGCGTCTCCGGCCATTCCATGCAGGGCGCCGGAATCGCGGACGGCGATGAACTCATCGTGAACCGCGCCCGCAAACCCGTTGACGGATCCGTGGTGGTGGCCATCCTGGACGGCGAAATGACCGTCAAGCGCCTACGCCTCACTCCGCAAGGCGTCGTCCTGCAGGCCGAAAGCCTGGACTACCCGGATCTGGCCGTGGGGGAGTTGGCTTCCCTGACGGTGTGGGGAGTTGCCGAAACATGTCTACACCGCCTGTAAACGGCGCTATTGCATCCGATGCGGGATCTTGCGGGAGCCCGGAAGAGTACATTGCGCACGTGGACGTGAACAGCTTCTATGTGAGCTGCGAACGGGCCTTTGACCCGATGCTCATCGGGCGGCCGGTCATCGTGTTGAGCAACAACGACGGCTGCGCCGTCGCACGCTCCGAGGAGGCCAAGGTCCTGGGTGTGGAAATGGGTGCACCCTGGTTCAAGCTGGAAACAGACGCAACCTTCCGCGGGGCGGGACTGGTCGCAAGATCGAGTAACTACGAGCTCTACGGCGACCTCAGTTCCCGCGTGATGCAGCTGCTGGGCCGGCACTCGGCATGGGTCGAGGTCTACAGCCTCGATGAGGCATTTCTCGGTCTCCGGGGCACGCTGCCCGAGCTGCGGCGGCTGGCCCGGCGCATGAAGCAAGACGTGATGGACCACCTGGGGCTGCAGTCTGCGTGGGCATTGCCAAGACCAAGACCCTGGCCAAGCTGGTCAACCGTTGCGCGAAGAAATTTCAGAATCTCGAGGGTGTCTGCGTGTGGGAATCCGTCACCCCGGCCGACCGCGAGCAGCTGCTCGGCCGGCTGAGCATCGTGGAGACGTGGGGGATAGGTCCGCGGTTGACCAAGCGTCTGAACGGCTTGGGGATCTGGACCATGAAAGACCTTCGAGATGCTGACGCGGTCATGCTGCGCAACCGCTTTTCGATCGTCATGATGCGCACCATCCTGGAATTGCGCGGCATCCCGTGCATTCCGATGGAGGAGGACCGTGAAATCAAGGACCAGCTGATTTTCAGCCGTTCCTTCTCCACGCCCATCACCGACACCCACGGCATGGAACAGGTCCTGGGGATCTATGCACAACAGGCCTCGGCACGCCTGCACAAGCACCAGCGCCAAGCCAAGGTGTTGAGCGCCTGGGCGATGACCAGCCACTACAACACCAGTGACAACCACCAGCCGGCCGTCACCGTTGCCCTGCCCGGCCCCACCGCGGATCCGCTGTTGTTGACCCGGGCTGCCAAGGAACTGCTTCCCCGGATCATTGAGGGCATCAAGTACGCACGTGCCGGAATCGTGGTGACCGACCTTCGCCCGACCGGAGCCCAGGAAACGTTCGAGCCGTTCGTGAACCCGCACGAGGCCAAGGACATCGGCCCCCTGATCCAGAAGATCAAGCAGCGCCACGGCGTCAATGCCGTGGGCTTGGGGCTGGCCGGGATGAAGGCCGGCCCCGAGTGGACGATGCGCCGGGACATGATGTCACCGCGCTACACCACGCACTGGGACGAACTGCTGATCGTCAAAGCCAGCTAACGGCCCGTGCCTCGGGCGGGTGCTTTTGGGTACCACGGACGGTTTCGCGCCCCCAGATCGCGGTGAAACCGCGTTTTTTACTCACGCAGTTCCGTGAGTTGTGGCCTCGCGGTGTCTCTGCCGGAGGCCGTGTCCGTGAAGACCCGGTCCAGAACCTGGAGGTCGAGCTGGCGTTTTTCGTTCTGGTCCAGCGTGCTTACGTTCCCCGGATCTCATTGAGAACTAGCAGCCACCGGCTTCGGGCCAGCGGCGCCTACAATGCAGGACGCCAAACCTCGCTCCTTCCCCACCGTCTTGACTCGCAGCCCGAGGATCACGGTTTACTGCTGTTCGGACATATCGCTGAGTTTCCCTATCATGCTGCTCGTGTTGGGCCTTGACGCAAATCAGGATTTCAGTAACCGATCCGTATTAATACGGATCACTGGGCGGCTCGGAGCGTGCAACCTAGTATTCAACCGGCTTGTGTGCCGGAAGGTTACGACAGAGAGCTGATACTAATGCGCTTCATCCTGATGTCCGAATGCGGCACGCTCCCAGGAACGACCCACCATCGACGCTACTTCGACATGATAGAGGAGGCTGTGTTCGCGGAAAAGATGGGGTTCTACGGCTGGGGCACCTCTGAGCACCATTTCTTCAACGACTTAGCAGTGACACCGTCTCCGGAGGCTTTGTACACCGCTGTGGCTCTCAATACGCATAAGATCAAGCTGCGCTACATGAGCCGCCTCGTCTCGGTGATCCACCCGGTGCTCATCGCCGAACAGACCGCGACGACCGACATCCTCTCTAACGGGCGCATCGAACTCGCGACTGCCCGCGGCAACACCCTTCTTCAGTTGGACGCGTTCGGCGTCTCGCTGGAAGACACGAAGGGCCGTTCAGAGGAGGCCCTCGAGCTCATCGTCCGTGCGCTGAGCAACGATACCTTCAGCCACGACGGCAAGCATTGGGGCAAGATCCCCGAGCGCCGGCTGACTCCAAAGGGTGTCCAAGAGCCGCATCCGCCGCTCTACAAGGTCGTTCAAGGCGAAGAGTCCGCAGCCGACGCGCGCCGCCGCGGACTGGGCATGTTTACCTCCGACCTTTACCTAGGCTGGGACGTTCTCCAGTCCTACCTTGACGGATACAACAATGTATGCGAATCGGAGGTTAAGCCCGTGGGCGCATTCGCTGTGAAGTCCGCTGGCGCTTCCGTGATGACCGCGCGTTGCGCGAAGACTAACGACGAGGCCATGGCCCATGCGGAGCGGGACTTGCTTAATTTTGCTCGCCTGATCATTAATGACGTCTACGTGCAGCTAGCGGAGCGTTCGCCGGAGCAGTACGGCGGCTTCAGCCGCTTTGCGGAGCTGCGGGATCACGTCGACGATGCTGCATGGCTGCGCGACTGCGGCCCGACGATCCTGGTCGGTGACCCGGAGTATTGCATCGGCCAAGTGCAACGCCTAGCGGATGCCGGAGCGGACGAGGTCATTCTGCGCATTGACGGTGGGACCCATGATGAGATCATGCAGTCCATCGAGAACTTTGGCCGCTATGTGATCCCTTATTTCTCCAATCCTGCGGGCGTCGTGCGCTCCGGCCCGGTCGGCCTTCTCCCTGGAGATCCGCGCCAGCGGGCGAGCTACGAGGTGGCACAATGACACTGACACCGCATTGGCTGGCTTCCGTGCACCGGGCGGTGGTGCGCGCCATCGAGGAGCAGGATGCGGCAGGGTTTGCGGCTTTGTACACGCAAGATGGCACCCTGATGATGCCGGATGGCCAGATCGTCTCCGGCAGGGAAGCCATCGAGCGAAAGTTCGCCGCATGGCTCGACGCGGGCTTCGTCCGCCAGGATGTGGCGGTGACAGACTTCGTCCACAGCGAGGATCTTGCCATCGAGGTCGGGAACGCGGCCGGTACGTTCCAGACGGTGGAAGGCATGAGTGTCTCCCGGAGCAACTACCTGATCGTGCACCGACGTGACAAAGACGGAACTTGGGGGATTTACCGCGATATCTGGACTGCGGTATCCGGCGAGCAAGGAAGCGAGGCGAGTTACTAGTGCTAACGCCTGAAGAATATGCTGCCCAGGACGCAGTTGGTCTGGCAACGCTGATCCGCGATGGGGCAATTAAAGCCGCGGAAGCCCAGCAGGCTGCTCTTACTGCGATTCGGGACCTCGACCCCATTCTGGGCGCCGTGGTCGAGGGGCCGTTCGATCCGCCGTTGGCGTGGTCCCAGGACGGCGAACTCGCCGGAGTACCGATTGTCCTGAAAGATGTGATCGCGCACGCGACGGGGATCCCGGTCCACGCAGGATCGGGCGCGTTCGCGGAGGGGCTTGTATATGAAACCGACTCGACCTTGGTTAAAAGATTTCGCGAGGCGGGTCTAGCTATCGTCGCGACGACTAAGACGCCGGAGCTGGCGCTCAGTGTGTCCACCGAACCGCGCTGGGGCGGGCCGGTGCATAATCCGTGGGATACCTCGCGGGGGGCCGGCGGCTCGAGCGGCGGTTCAGCCGCGCTGGTGGCGGCAGGCGCCGTTCCCATCGGGCACGCGAGTGACGGCGCCGGGTCCATTCGCATCCCCGCGGCGCACAACGGCCTGGTCGGGCTGAAGCCCAGCCGCGGGAGGGTCCCGCTCGGCCCGGGACAGCAGGAGCTCTTTTATGGCAACGCCGTCGAGCTCGCGGTTACACGTAGTGTAAGGGATACGGCGTATCTGCTGGATCTGGTCCACGGGGGTGCTCCGGGCGAGAAATATACCGCGCCGCCTCCGCGACGGCAGTTTAAAGATGAACTGGAAGCAGCATCAACGCCGCTGAGGATTGCGGTGTCTATCGAGACATGGGGTGGCGAAGCGGTGCATCCGGAGGTACGTGCCTCACTCGAATCCGTAGCGCGCACTCTGGAGGATTTGGGCCATCACGTCGAATTCGTTCACCCCGACCTCGATTGGGATAGCTTCCTGAATGCCTTGACGACTATGTGGTGCGCGGGTACGTCTGCAGGGGTGACCCCGTTGCTGCAGGGAGAGGGCGATGAAAGCCGGTTCGAAGCGACCACGTTAACTTGCGCGGCAGCAGGCGCGACGCTGACCCCCGCGGATCTCGGGCATGCCTTCTCGGTAAATAACTTGGTCTCCCGCAAGATGGGGTCCTTCTTTGGCATCTGGGATGTCTGGATAACCCCGACGGCAAATCAGCTGGCGCCTCTGCTGGGTCGCTTCGACGCCGATGACCCGGGTTGTTCGGCTGAGGATTGGGTCCGCCGCTGCGTAGCAGCGTATCCGACCTGCGCCCTGTACAACGTTACCGGCGGCCCTGCGGTGAGCCTGCCGCTGGCGGTCAGTACAACGGGCCTGCCCATCGGCATTCAGCTCGGTGCGGATCTGAATCGCGAGGATATCCTCGTGCGTCTCGCCGCAGAGCTCGAGCGTGCTCTGCCTTGGGCCGGCCGACGGCCGGCGATTCACGCGTCGCATCGGGGGGTGCCGGCGTGATCATTCGGCTCATCCGAAACGAGAACGACAGACCGAGCTACCTGGTCGAGGCCCTCTACGATCTGAAGAGGCTGGCCGTGGCCAGTGATGAAAGTGCGGAGTGGATTGGCGAGGCTGTCGCGTCGCTGAACCTTGGAGAGCGAGACGCAGAACACGTTTGGCTGTCAGCTACAGTTCTTGAAGAGCATGGCCCCCCGGACCCACAATGGCACCGCAACTTCAAGTCGATGATCGACTATGCAGCTCGCAACGGCTGGGTTTCGGAAGTGGGGTGGGTGCGGGCCCACATCATTCCGCCCACCTAGCCCGGAGGAACCAAGGCTCACGTCAGGGCAGGTCGCGCCGCCGCGACCTGCCCTCGCTCTCTCCGGAACTGACGGTCTCACCGCCCGGCTCTACCGGAGATTTGGCGAGGAACGCGGCTACCTCCGAACGGCGCCGAACACCGAACTTCGCGAGAACGCTTGCCACGTGTGAGTCGACGGTTCGACGCCCGATGACCAAAGTGCCGGCGATCTCCTGGTTCGTCAGACCCTTTCCAACCAGCCCGGCGATCTCACGCTCCCGCCGGGTTAGCGTTTCCCACCCCAAATAGGCCTTCCGCCCGGACTTTCTGGCTCCATCCGGCAGATCGAGGGGAAGGACCTCGTGACCGAACAATCCTGAAGCTAGCCCAGATGGGCCGGCCTGGGCGAGCTTCCGGCCAGCGTCCTCCGCGCGCAGCCTATCGGCGGGACGCACGTTCGCTTGGAGCTCGGCCATGGACAGCACCCGTTCATGCACGAGCCTTTCGAACCCGAGGAGTGTTTTGCCGGTCAGGTTCCAGTAGCAACCGGTCGCCGTCAGTGCAGTGAGCGCATCCAAGGGATCGCTCACACGAGTCGCCCATGCGAGCAGCTCGCACGTGAGAGTCGAACCTAAATCGTCCTGAAGCTGGACCATGAGCTGCAGCGCGTCGCGGGCCAAGAGCTTTGCGGATTCCATGTCGCCGCGGAAGTAGGCGCATAGCGACCGAACCCACAGTGTGTAGGCCAGGCACCAGCGGTCACCTTGGGATTCACAGATTGCAGCGCTCTCGGCGCTCATCCGCTCTGCCTCCTCAAGCTCGCCATACACGCTGAGAATCTCGGCCCGGTGCACGAGCAGCATTGCCAGCATGCACGAGTCGCCGCTCCTACGCGCCAGGCGAATGGCAACGTCGTAGTGTTCCGTGCACGCTTGAGTGTTTCCGGCAAATCCGCAAAGTGCACCGAGGAACGCCTGCGCTAGCGCATCCGCGCCCTCGTCTCCATCGCGCTCGGCCAAGGAGGCGCCGGCCATTAGCTGCCGCTCCGCCTCGCCGGGGTCGCCGGTGACGAGCAAGACCCAGCCGCGGATGCACAGGAAGCGGGCGGTGGGAAGCCGGTCGATTGCAGCAAGGCGGGCCGCAGCCTTCTCAAGCCACATGCGGCCTTCTTCGAGATGACCGGAGCCTACCCAGTAGAACCACAGATCAGCCAGGGCCATAGCCGCCGCATGGATCTGCTCATCATCGCGCAGCCCGTTCTCCAGCGCAAGGCGGATGTTGGCCATTTCCTCTCCGATATCCGCGCTAATCTCCGTCTGCTTGCTGCCGAACCACTCACGATCGGCGTCCGCGACGAGTTGGAGGAAGTATGCGGAATGTCGACGACGAAGGTCTGCCACAATTGCGTCGCTGCGCTCACCCTCGATCGAGTGCAACATGAGAGTGCCGAACTCACGAATGGTGTCCAGCATCTTGTAACGAGAACTCTTCCCGGCGGTCGTGCGGCTAAGAACCGAACGCTGCACGAGAGACTCGATGAGATCCATGGCCTGTGCGGGCTCCATCCCGGTGATGCGGGCGATCGCGTCCAGAGAGGCGGAGCCGGCGAAAACAGCAATGCGCGACCAAAGTTCCTGCTCCCCGGGTGGGCACTGTTCCCAGCTCCAATGCAATAGGGCCTGAAGACTCTGGTGGTGCACAGGAATATCGCGCTGGCCACCGCGCAGGAGCTCGAAACGCGCCGCCAGACCGGTCAGGATTTCTGGAACACTCAGGATTCGTGTACGTAGCGCGGCCAGCTCGATAGCGAGGGGTAGTCCTTCCAGACGCGTGCAAAGTTCTATCACTTCGGGCGCGCCTACCTCCAGATGTGCGCGGCTGTCGAGGGCCATGACACGGTCGCGAAAGAGGGCAACGGCCTCCGAAACCACTCCGGGTGCCGGCGAGGAAACGCTCAGCGGCGAGACGGCGTACACATGCTCTGCGGTGACATCAAGAGCCTTTCGTGTGGTTGCGATGACCTTCAATTCGGGGCAGCTACCGAGCAGGTCCATGACCATGCGTCCGACGGCGGGGCCCACTCGGTCGCAGTTGTCCATGATGACGAGCATTGCCCGCTTACCGATTTGGTCCGCAAGCGATGCGGTCCCTAATGGGCCAGGAAAGGCGTCCCGAAGGGACTGCTCAATGACATCGGTATCTGACATCCCGGTTAGGTCCACCAGCCAGACACCGTCGGAAAATGCCCGCCGCAAGTCGTATCCAGCGGCGCGTGCCAGACGCGTCTTTCCGACCCCACCTACTCCTGTCAGGGACAGGAGCCGCGCACCTGACATAAGGGCACGAATCGTACGTAGCTCTTCGCTACGCCCGACGAACGTCGACGTCTCTGCTGGAAGGTTGTCTGGCACTGTTTATCATTCCTACGGCTCGATGCTCACGCTGAGGGAGCGGGATGTGGCGGCATGAACTTAATCGGACCGTCGCCGGCCTTGGGACCTCGCATCTCCGTAATCGATTCAGTAATTTGACCGATCCGCGAAGCCATTGCGGTAACGATACTTCATCTTACGAGGTCGCGTTTGCGGCTTCACAATTCGATGGAGTTGAAAATGGATCTCAGGGATGCACCCTTCGAACACACCGCACTCCGAGCCTTCTACGGACATGTTCCGTCGGCGGTGCTCGCGTTAGCTGCCGAGCGCTCGGGCGAGAGAATCGTCATGGCCGTCAGCTCGTTCACGACCGTTTCTCTGGCGCCGCCGCTATTAACGGTGTCTATCCGCCGAGAGTCGGAGACCTGGCCAGCCTTAAGGGAGGGGCGCATCGGCGGATCACTCCTTGGTTGCGAACAGGCTGAACTAGCCCGCGCCATTGCCAGTGGGCCGATGCAGCGGCGGCTGGACAACGTTCCAGCTGTGACTGCTGACAGCGGTGCAATCTTCATGGCCGGTGCCACCTCATGGTTCGAGGGAGAGCTTGTCGAGGAGTTCCCCGCCGGCGATCACCTCTTGGCTTTGATCCGGTTGCAGGCTATCGCCCAGGAGCCCTCGGTGCCTCCACTCATCTTCCACCGAAGCGTTTTCGGAGCCGTTCACGCAGTGTGAACGGGAGTCGCATCGTAGCCAAGCAAACCAGAGAAAGGAAAAGCAGATCATGGACACAACTGCAGACCAACATGTAGAGCGAGTAAGGGCGGTTCTTGAAAACCACCGCGAGGACATCTCCCGGACCCTCGGTGATCTCATCGAAGTACCGAGCGTCAACCCCAACTATCCAGGAGCTGATCACGACGCGTATATCGGGTACGAGTCCGAGGCGAACCTCCTGCTTAAGGAGAGGTTCAGTTCGTACTTCGATAAAGCGGAAACGCTGTCCTCTGTGGCACGCCGGGAGAACTTCGCTGGACGGATCAATGGCAGTGGCAACGGGCGATCCCTCATCCTCAACGGCCATGTGGATGTTGTGCCCCCAGGAGACGAAGGCAACTGGGAGCGTCAGCCTTTCGCCCCCGAGATCCAGGATGGAAAGATCTTCGGTCGGGGAGCTTCCGATATGAAGTCCGGTGTTGTTTCCGCCTTCTGGGCTGTTCGCGCCCTCCAAGAGGCGGGCGTTCCACTCAAGGGAGACCTCATCGTTCAGTCAGTCGCCGGAGAGGAGCTCGGCGAGCACGAGGTCGGGACCTCAAACGTACTAGCAGCTGGCTACACAGCAGACGCGGCCATTGTGCTCGAACCGTCGGCGAGCTTCTCGACGCCGTTGAACATAAACCCCACGGCGGCCTCCCTATTGTGGGGCCAGGTGCGAGTGGAAGGCCTGGCGGGACACATCGGGCTGCGTCGGGAGCTCGTCCGGGCGGGAGGGGCAGGAGACGCCGCGGGCGTCAACGCGATCGACAAAGGCTATATCGTCCTGCAGGCTCTTTACCAACTCGAGCACAACTGGGGGATCGAGAAACAGGCACCGCTATTCCCCGCAGGGCATTTTTCGATCATGCCAGGCGTGATTAATGGCCAAGGCCGTGATATCAACATCCCCTTCATCTTCTCCGAATACTGCGACATCGACTTCTGCGCGTGGTATCCGCCCTTCGTCGATCCCGAGCAGGTCAAGGCGGAGATCCAAGACTTTATTATGCGGTACGTCTCTCACGACCGGTGGCTAACGGAGCATCCGCCTATTTTCACTTGGAAGCTTGATTTCCCCGGATACCAAACTCCCGTCGAGCATCCCATCGTTGGCGCGCTTGGACATGGCCACCAGCAGGCGACCGGCAGAAACGCGACCATTGAGGCATTTCCCGCCGCATGTGATGCCACTTGGATCGCTAGCAGCGGAATTCCTGTCGTCAACTACGGACCCGGTCACTTGGCAAACGCACACAAAGCAAACGAATGGTGCTCACTGAGCGAGGTACACGATGCAGCGCTGTCTCTCGCCCTGACAGCCATGGACTGGTGTGGCGTCGCGGACTGAGCTGAAGCAACGAATCCGACTGGAGCCTCTAATGAAATCGCCTGAAGCTACTGCTTCTCACAAGGAAAGCACTGTCTTGCGGTACGTCGACTACTACGCCACTTTGTCCCTAAAGGACTTCATAGACCTTGTTGAATCGGGATGGAAGGGTGGCGTCTATGACATCAGTTCCCGAACGCACTAACACGAAGTCAGGTGTGTCAGGCTACCGTGGCCGGGGTGCGGGTGACCTGATAGCCGAGGGCGTTGAGGCGTTTGACGGCGTTATTTTCGGCTTTGGCCGGGTCGCGTCGGGTGGAGAAGTTGACTCCTTCCATCCTCGCCGGACGGCGACGCTCTTGTAGCGGGTGGCGAGGTAACAGCCCTGGGCCTACCGGCGATTGACATCGCCGCCATGCCCAGGGCTGCCTTGAGGTAGGGATTCCCCGGCCGGGTGCGCATTGAATTGGCTCTGACGGCGGATTCGTTGGATCCGGAGTTTGCACTGGATGAAGGAAGGCTATGAGCATCGAAAACCCATTGCCAGACGTTACCGCGCCCAGTGCAGAGACGTCAGGGCTCATCCCCGGCCACACAACAGTCGTTGCGGTTGTCATCGAATGGCGAGGAAAGATAGCTCTGTTCAAGCGAAGCCAACACCTCCACCACGACAGAGGCTTGTGGCACTGCATCACGGGTTACCTCGAACCCGGCGTAACGCCGAAGCAGCAGGCACTTGACGAACTCTTGGAAGAAACGGGTATTCACCCGACAAATCTCCTCGACCTCCGGGCGGGGCCTGATTTAGTCATCAGTGATGATGACGGACAGCCCTGGTTGGTTCACACCTTCACGGCCGTCACCTCCAAACGCCGGCTTCACATCGACTGGGAGCATGATTCCTACCGCTGGACAGCCCCAGGCAAGATGAAACGCTTTGCTAACCGCGTCGCTTGGCTCGACCTCGTGCTTCAGGCAACACTCCCTCACTCCGAGCCTTCAATCTCAGGAAGGGAGCCACCTCCAGAAAGCTGACACGGTATCGGCACGAATAGGAATTGCACACAACGTGGTACCGCTCCAGCCTGACACGTAGGGGCTCCGCCGACGAAGGGAATCAAGTTTAAGAGGGGACTTGCGATGGTGGCACATGTTCCGAGTGCTGTGCGAATCTTCTTTCCCGTCTCCCTTTTAGAAGGCAGAGCTTCGGACAAGCAAGCGAAGAATTCCTGGGTCAGGGAGGCAACGTCACTGGTGGCCCACGGCGTGAAACGGGCTATGACCCATTTGAAGTCCTTGCAATCGAGCTGTTCATTAATCAGGGAAATAATCGATGATATCCCGCTGCCCCATGCGCCAGTGAGTCCGAATACGATACTGGTATCCCAGGAGTGCGCCGCATTAATCAAGCTGGCCCCATGCCAATGTCTCAAAAAGCCTTCGATTTATGGGACATGGGATGGGCTGTGACCGAAGCGAATGCTTCTGTTCGTCGACGGGTTCCTGTTGAACGTCAAATTCGGGCATTCAAACTGGCGTTGCGTCGTCGATCCGGATGCCTCGTATCCCTCGAAAACCCTGTCCAGTTCGAGATGCTGCGCGACGGAAAGCTCCCTCTCACAGCATGCATGCAGCGGCCGCCGCCAGAACGCCCGCCTCAGAAAAAACGTCCCGAGAAGAAACGATCCGGGTAAAGGGCACGGCCCCGGACTACCCCGGCATCCTTCGGACCATGAACTAGGATTATTCACAGACTAATCCAAGTGATTGATAAACCAGTTGGGGGCTCCTCATTAAATCTTCGTCGAATCCAAGGCGTAGCATCCAGCGCGCGTCGCGGACCCGGTCCCTTTTGGCTTTCGGGGTTGCCTGCACCGTGATGTCCCTCGGGCTGACCTCCTGCATGCCTTTGTCCCCGCCGACTGCCGTGCAGCCCTCGAGCGCAGCGGCATCCCCGGCACCGGTGACTGTTCCCCTGGTGTGGGCCGATGGCACCAGGGTCACCGCCCATGTCCAAGGTATCGAGCATGCCCGTGCGGCAACCAAAGACGAGGACTTCACCGAAGAATCCTCGACGCGTGGCCTCGTGAACTCGAAAACGGCGTTCCTGGTCCAGGCGGTGGACTCCTCCGGAGCCTTGGTGGGAATCTATGGACCTCGCCAATCGGTTCAGGAGCAGGAGAAAAACGGATATGTCATCGATCCGGAATCCCAGCGCCTCGGGCGCTACGTTTCGGGGTCCCTTGAGCCGTTCACCGTCGCGGGACCTTCAAGGAAGGATTATCTGCCGCAAGAAATTTCCGGTATGACGGTTACCGATGCAGGGATAATTTGGGGCGAAATCCATTCCGAGAATGCCTCGAGCAGGGGATGGAAAATCCTCAGCGTCTCTCCGGGAAGCACCGAGGTCCGGGTGCTGGCAACGCGTTCATGGAAAAAGGGTCCCAACGATATCTATGAACACACGATGCTCCGCTCTCCCGTACTGGTCGACGGCAGGGTCTATTGGAACTTCGAGCGCAGTAACACCGAGGATGACTTCTATGAAGAGAAACTGTTTTCCGTCGACCTTGAAGACCCCGGCACCGTGCGGGACGAATTCGATCCGACCCTCATCGATGAGAAGCCGCCGACAGGTCCCCTGTATGTGTGGGAAGACAGGGTACTGGCTGCGGTCGATGTCCCGAACGACAGCGAAAAGGGCTATACGGAAACGATCAGTTCCTACGTGCCGGGAGGAAAACGGGATGAAATCCTTCGCGTGGCAGAGGACTCCACCGCGGAATATGCCATGTGGTTGTGGGGCTCCGATGAACGTGGGTTCGCGGTGGAATACGACAAAAACCTTTACCTCGTTGACCCCCGCACCCGCCAAACAGAGATGTTCCAAACTCCCGAAGATGCTGAAATTTCGTGGCTGACCCAATGCGGTCCCCTGATTTCGTGGACGTACCAGGGTGGATCCGAAGACCTCGCCACCAAACACTACGTGTACGACCGCGACTCTAGGGACCTGTCGGTGGTGGCAGCTTCGCAGGGCCAAAACATGGACTATTGCTCCGGGGACTACCTGAGTTGGTCCACGGGTGACCCCAAGGACCGCGAAGCCGATTCGGGGGACGTCGTTGTCCGCTGGAAGAACTAGCTTCCCGGCGGGTTGTCGGTGTCGTCCCCGGTTATGTGGGGCAGTTTTCCGTGCCGGGGCGGCCTCGATCTCGCAGTCGACCCTTTCGCTGGCGGCGCGAACGAAAATCTTGCGGATCGCCTAGCCCTTTGTTCACGTCCTTCTCCGGGTCACGGAGATTCTCTGGAAGGGGTTTTGGGTCTGGGTGCGCATCGCACGAGCCAACGGTCGGTGGTTCGAGACAACACACGTGGAATTCTGATACGAGTTTCGGTCGCGTTTGCACCGTCGGCGGCCACCTGTTCCGGGACAGCGACCCCGCGATTCCTGCGACATTTATCGCTGGCAAGAATGCGACATTTAGCGGGTTCTGGCACAAATTTCGTGAATGGTGAGGGACTGTCGCTTCGGTGGGATCGTTGTGACTGTGTGAGGAATTGCTGCGGGTGGTGTTCCCGTATTTGAACGACGTGCTGGTGGAACGTGTCAGCCGGCTGGATGGAACGGTCCAGGTCTCGGCCCGGACCCGCGAGGATAGTGTGTTTCCTTGCCCGGGCTGCGGGGTGCTGTCGCGACGGGTGCATAGCCGTTACCGGCGCCGGATCGCCGATACTGCCATCGGCGGGCAACCGGTTCTCATCGAGCTGTCGGTGCGGCGCCTGTTCTGCGACGAGTCGGGTTGCCCCCGGCATACCTTCTGCGAGCAGGCCGACGGCATGAGCATCCGCTATGGAAGGCGTACCCCGACCTTGCTGAAGGTTCTCCAGGCTGTCGGACTGGCCTTGGCCGGGCGGGCCGGGGCTAGGCTAACCACCGTCCTGGGTGCCACGGTGAGCAGGATGACCCTGCTTCGCGTGGTGATGCGGTTGCCCGCACCCACTCCGGTCGGTGCCCCAAACGTGCTGGGGGTGGATGACTTCGCGCTACGCAAACGTGAGGTCTATGGCACGGTCCTGGTGGACTGCGGTGCCCGGCGTCCCATTGATTTGTTGCCGGACCGGCAAGCCGGCACTTTTGCCCGATGGCTGCATGAGCACCCGGGCGCACGGTTCATCTGCCGCGACCGGGCAGGGGCCTATGCGGAGGGTGCCCGTACCGGAGCGCCGGAAGCGGTGCAGGTCGCGGATCGCTGGCACCTGTGGCACAACCTGGGCGAACACGTGGAAATGGAGGTCGCGCGGCACCGGTTGTGTCTGCCCGGACCTACCGTGCACCCCAGTACCGATGACCAGCCAGAGCCTTCCATGGAGTTCGCCGCCGCCCATGCCGCGGCCTACGCAGCCGGCCACGTCCTGCCCGAGCGGACGCACGCGCGCTACCGGCGCGTGCACGAGCTCCTGGCGCAGGGCGCCAGCATGCATGAAGCCGCACGCGAACTGGGCCTGTGCTACAACACGGTGCGCAAGTATGCGCGGGCCGACAGCGCGGACACGCTGACCGGAGCGTCCTGGGCCAACCGGGGGACGATCCTCGATGCCTACAAGCCCTACCTGCATCAGCGGCTGGGCGAGGGGCCGGCCAGCACCGCCGCGCTGCACCGGCAGATCACCGCGAGGGGCTACCGGGGCAGCTACGGCACGGTCTTGGCCTACCTGCGGGCGATCCGGGCCACCGGAATCGTCCCCGCCCCGGGCCCCGCACCGCCGACGGTACGGCAGGTGGCTGGGTGGATCATGTCTGATCCCGCCGTGCTGGGCGAAGAGGTGCGGGCCAAACTCAAGGCCGTGCTGGCCAACTGCCCGGAGCTGGAGCCCCTCACCGCGCACGTCCGCGGCTTCGCCGCCATGCTCACAGAGCTGCGCGGCGACCGGCTCCGGGACTGGCTCGGCAAGATCTACATCGATACCCTGCCGAGCCTGCACTCCTTCGCCAACGGCATCGACCGGGACCGTGACGCGGTGATCGCCGGACTGAGCCTGCCCTACAGCTCCGGCGTCGTTGAAGGGAACATCAACCGGATCAAAATGCTCAAACGCCAGATGTACGGCAGGGCAGGCTTCCCGCTCCTCAGGCAGAGAGTCCTGCTCTCATGACCGCAACCATGGCCGATTCTCGATTCACGAAATGTGTGCCAGAACCATTTATCGTCAAAAACCACAGACTGCGGTTTTCCGCGGTCCATTCTGTTGTTGGGAAAGTGTCTCACGAACGATCGTTATCGGACGCTAAGCAGGCTCAGTGTCGGATTTTCGACGAATTCACCAACCGCCCTAGGTAGTCCGCTAACGGCCAGCTACAAACGATCATTTTCGGTGTGCGCTTGGAGGTCTTCGTTGAAATCGAGACACGCCGAAAAATTTCCAACCAAAAACCTGAACCGAAATCTCCCTGAACCCAAAAGGATAGATGCCCGTTTCTGGGAGAACCAAAGTCAGGCCAGAAAGCTCTTTCTAATCCAGGGAACTGTCCAATTATCCAGACACTGTCTGGACCATTGAGCAGGAGCGGTAGCGGCTCCAACTAGTGTTGATGTATGACCCAGCTCGAACCGGAACTTCCCGGAGACTACTCCGAGGCGCTGACAACCTTGAAAGGGCTCGTGCGGGAGGCCCAGCACCGTGCCCAGCGCGTCGTGAACACCTCGATGATCGAGCTGTACTGGAACATCGGCCGCACCATCTTGGAACGACAGATTGACCAGCCGTGGGGAAGCAAAGTCCTGGATCGGATCGCACAGGACCTGCGCTCCGAATTCCCACACATGAAGGGATTCTCCAGGACCAACGTCTACAACATGCGGGCCTTCGCCGCGGCATGGAGCGGCGCGGAACTAATTGTCCAGACGCCGTCTGGACAATTGAGTTGGAGCCACAACGTCGCGCTCCTGAACAAATTGGACGACCAAGAATTGCGTCGATGGTATGCCTCACGAGCCCTCCAACATGGTTGGTCCGTAGCCGTGCTGGAACACCAAATCCGCACCTCGCTGCACACCCGCACCGGCGCTGCTCCAAACAACCTCGAGGCACGGTTGCCGGGCGAAGGCACCGACCTGGCGCGGGAGGTCGCCAAGGACCCTTTGATTCTGGACTTTCTGGGGCTCACCGAGGACGCCCAGGAACATGCCATGGAAGAGGCCATGACGCTGCGACTGGCCCAGACCCTGGCCGAGTTTGGTCCGGGCTTTGCCTTCGTGGGCCGCCAGTACCAGTTCGATGTCGACGGGGATGATTTCTTCATCGATCTGCTGCTGTATCACGTACCTTCGGACCGGTACGTGGTGGTGGAGCTGAAGGCCGGCAAGTTCAAGCCAGAGCATCTGGGGCAGTTGAACTTCTACGTCGCAGCCATCAACGACACCCTCCGGTTGCCAAGGCAGGCCCCGACCGTCGGGATCCTGGTGTGCGGTTCAAAGAACGCTCGCACCGTGCGCTATGCACTGGATGGATCGACCCAGCCCCTGGCCGTGACGTCATACACCTACGATGCGCTTCCCATCGATGAGAAGGCGACCTTGCCGTCCCCGGCTGCTATCACTGCAGCCCTCGAACACGATGCAGGGGAATGAACCGGAAGTACGGTGAGGTGATCTAACCTCTTCCAAGGATGAGCGACGATGCTCGTTCAGTGGAGGTTCCCCCTTTTTTTCGACAAAGCGCACTTCCTGCACTTTGCCTGTTTATCCGGCTTCATATGTGCCATTATCGGCGTTGCTTCTGGATCGTCTATGAAATTCCGCTTCTCACAAAACGGCGGCAATTTGAACCGTCCTGATCGTCACGTCGGCTGGCGCCGATGTTCAGGCCCGCGTGCGCTTGCCGGCGCGTAGTGCGAACTCGTCGAGGGCTTCAATGACGGCAGGTGCGATCCATACCTTGCGGCCCTTGATGTGGCTGCTGGCCTTGAGTGCACCGATGCTTTCCAGCGTGGCAATGTTCCGGTAGGCAGAGCTTGAGGATTGGCCCGTCATCTCGATCAGGGATTCGGCGCTCAGGGCCGGTTCTCGGACCAGATAGCCGATGGTTGCGCGCAGGCTTTCGCTGGGGCTATGGGGGAGAGCGGCATGAATCTCCGACTGGACCTGGTCGATGCTGGCGGCCAGGAGCCTGCCGTTGTCCGTGGCGGCGAAGGTTGATTCCGCGAACATTTCGGTGATTGGTTCCGGGTCGCCCTGCTGGTAGGCGCTCAGCGACTCGAAGTAGGACTTGGTGTTGGCCAGGAGCCCGGAAGAGACGGGGATGGTCACCTTCTGGGTCACGCCCTTGTTCCGCAGCAGCGCGCCGACCAGGGCCCTTCCGGTGCGGCCGTTGCCGTCGGGGAACGGGTGGATCGTTTCGAACTGGGCGTGGGCAATGGCGACCTGGGTCAGGATCGGCATGTCGTCGCGGTGCATGAAGGCCACCAGATCGTTAAGTGCGGCCTCGACCCCTTCATGGCGCGGCGGGACGAAACTGGCCGAATGCGGAGAGTTTCCGCCGATCCACACCGGTGCGGTACGCAGCTTGCCGGCGATGCCCGGGTGCGATGCCTCCAGCAGGGCTCGGTGCATGGCCAGGATGTTGGGCAAGCTCAGGTCATCGGACAGCGCGATCGCAGCGTGCATGGCGGCCACATTGGAAGCGATCAGGGAGGCGTTGGTGCTTGAGTGGTCTCCGAGTTGGGCCAGGGCGATTCGTTTGGCACCGGCGGTGAGGTTCTCGATCTCTGAGCTGGCCACGGACTCGCTGCGCAGCAGCAGTGCCGCGAAGGGGGCCGCGCTCTCGCCCAAATCGCGGTCGAAGCGGACCATGTCAATGGTCGCTTCCTCTGCCAGGGCAAGGACCCGGGTGCTGATGGAGGGACTGCGGCCCGAGATGGCTGGCACGACGGCGGCCTCGTATGGGCCTCGGGCACGCAGGCGCTGCCGGCGGGACTGGCTGGCATCGGGTGCTGCGTCCCATTGGACTTCCTCGAAGCCGATCGAGGGCCATGCGTTCTCTTCGGTGCTCACGGCAGCCCTTCGAGGTCGTTGTCGGTCGGGCGATTGGTTCCGGCGTAGCGGTGGGAAACCGACCGGTCTATTTTCCCAAGAATATCTTATCTTGGGAAAATGCGTTGTTCGGTTTGCCGATGGATCCCCCTTTGCGCTGGTGCGACGGCGTACAGATCTGTGCGGCAGCGCCATCGAATCGGGGCCGGTGCAGGAGAGCGCCGTCTTCCTCCCCCGGGAGGGATCCTGCCGGCGGGTTAGAGGTTGACCTCGCCGTTGACGCAGCTTGTGACATCCCCGCCAACCCAGATTTCGCCGTCCTCAATGTCGAGGTGCACCCGCCCGTGGTATCCGATGGCGGTTCCCTGGGCCGCAACATAGCGCCGATCCGAGATCCCGGCGGCGGACAGCCACCGAGCCAATCCCGCGTTGAGGCTTCCGGTGACCGGATCTTCCCATACCGGATCCCCACCGAGGAAGGCACGCACTTCGAACTGGGTGTCATGCCCCGGCAGGTGCGGTCCGACCACGCCAATGGAGAGCGAGCCCAGGTCCCGTGGGTCCGGCTGCAGCGAGAGCACTTCTTGCGCGGAGGACAATCGGACACCGATCCATTCCGGGCCGTTGACCAGCCACGAGGTATCAATGATGCGCTCCCGGGACACCCCCAATGCCGTGGCGACTCGCTGTACCAGCGGCTCCTCGACGGGTTCAAAGCGGGTCAAGGGCGGTGCCGCGAAGGCAAGGCGTTGGTTCTCCACGCGCACAGTCACCAGCCCTGCACCGCATTCCTGAACGATGGTGCAGTTGTTTTTCGGTGCGCCTCCTGCCTTCAGCCACGCAAAGGCCGATCCCAGGGTCGGGTGGCCGGCGAAAGGGAACTCCTGGGCAGCGGAGAAGATCCGTAGCCGGTAATCGGCTGCGGGATTCGTGGGTTGCAGAAGAAACGTCGTCTCGGCCAGGTTCGTCCATTTTGCGAAGCGTTGCATGTCTTCGCTGGTCAACCCTTCCGCATCGTGAACGACCGCCAACGGGTTGCCGAGGTAGGGCTTTGGGGAAAAAACATCGACTTCGCTGTACTGGTGCATGGTCACGGCACCACCTTAACAGCCACGGGGTATTCCACGCCCTGTCGACCGATAAATCGGGCCATTCAAGGACTAGGAGCGCATCTGTGTATCGCGTGGATCTTCCGGGCAGGTCCGGTAACGGGTGCGTCGCCTCCACGTACTATCCAATCGGATTATCCATTCGGAACCGGGGATATACCGCCACACAAGGAACTAACAGTCACTCGTCGGTTTCGTTGTCGAATGTCATGTAAGCGAACGTCTGCAGCGAGAAATTCGGAGTCCACGGATGTTTGCACGTTGGTGCGAAAGTGCAACACAAGTGCAGTTATCGGCGTTTGGGGCGTTCTTCCCTCCTACAGCAGGGCATGATGAGTGCTCCTAAAAGACACACGAAGAACGAGCAAATCCGGTGTGATTTGATTCCCTCGCACGAGAGTGTGGCGCAGTGCGTGACCGAACGGGGTCTTTATTGCCTGGCGATTGGTTGAAGCGTCTATGATTGGCCGTTCTGACTGATTCTTGTTTCGCTGGGGGAACTTCTCATGAATAATGCCTGGGGGCCTTTGCCCGACCAAAAAACTTCACGCACGCTCAAGTGGTGGCTTGTTGCTGCCGCCGTGGTCATCATGCTGATTCTCTTGGTGGTGTTCGCGCCGCTCCTGGTGTTCCTGTTGAGCATCGTTGCCTTTATCGTGGGCCTAATTGCCTTGGCTTTGGGGCGTGTTCGTTGGGCACGCATCGCCAACCGCAAATCCGCGGCCGGCCTCATCGGCGGGGCCTTTGCCATGTTCATCGTCTCCACCGTCGTCTTTGGACTGAGTTTGCCCACGGAAACCAGCAAGGTCCAACCCTTTGCCGACACCGCGGCTTCGGCTCCCGCTCAGGAACCCACCCTGGCCAGTTTCGTGGACCAGCCCTGCGAAGCAGACCACCTGGTGATGACGCAGGGAGGCGAAAGCAACTACTGCGACAAGAACGACTCCGGGGCTTTCATCTGGGTCGGCCAGACGACGCACGATCAGGCGGTTGCCAAGGCGGCGGAACAAGCAGAAAAGAAAGCCGCTGCGGAAGCCAAGGCCAAGGAAGAGGCCGCGAAAAAGAAAGCTGCGGCGAAAAAAGCCGCACAGGAAAAGGCAGCCACCGAAGCCAAGGCCAAGAAGGAAGCCGAACGGAAGGCAGAGGCAGCTGCGGCAGCGAAGGAGGCTGCTGCCGTGCAAGCGGCAGCCGACGCGGCCGCCAAGGAGCTGGCCGAACAGCAAGCCGAGGCCGAGTCCTTCACCGAGGACACCGCCGGGTCTTCCGCCTACTACGCGAATTGCACCGCAGTTAAGGCGGCCGGCGCCGCCCCGATCCACTCGGGAGACCCCGGGTACAGTCGGAAGCTGGATCGCGACGGAGACGGCGTCGGTTGCGAAAGCTGATCCGCCCACAGGGATCGCAGTTGGTTGTCCTTGGAATCGCTCTCGTGTGGTCCCTATCGGGCTGCGGCGCCCAGAGCACCGCGGCCCCGGCGGCAGAACCGCTGAGCATCCACTCGGAGGTAGCGACCCGCGAACCGATCATCATCTGGTCCGAGGCGCCGACACCCGAGGCTGCGACCGAGCCCCCTCCAGGAACGCCGAGCGGCGGTTCGGGCACGCCTGCACCGACCCCTACTCAGGCCAAGGTCGGAAGCGGTACCGTCTTGGAGCAACTGGAAAACATTGAAGTCAAGGGTCGGGCATCGAAGACCGGGTACGACCGGGATCTCTTCGGGGCAGGGTGGAATGATCCGGACCGCAACGGATGCGATGCGCGCAACGACATTCTCGGCCGCGACCTTCAGAACGTGACCGCGAAACCCGGGACGCAGGGATGCGTCATTACCAGCGGAACACTCCAAGACCCGTTCACCGGCCAGATGATCGACTTCATTCGTGGACAGGGAACCAGCACGAAGGTCCAAATCGACCACCTTGTCGCGTTGTCGGACGCGTGGCAGAAGGGTGCACAACACATGAGCCCGCAGGAACGCCTGGCTTTCGCCAACGATCCGCTCAACCTCTTGGCCGTCGATGGTCCATCCAACGCGTCCAAGGGTGACGGTGACGCCGCGACCTGGCTGCCGCCCAAGAAGGGGTTTCGTTGCGACTATGTCGCCCGGCAAACCGCGGTGAAGGCCAAACACGGGCTATGGATGACGAAGGCAGAACACGACGTGATCCAACGCATCCTCACCATCCAATGCCCCGGTAAAGAGGCCCTCCCCACGACCGGCTGAAAAGCCCGGAAATGCCTTACCGGGATTGGATGCCGTGCATCTTCAACGCGGTTTGGTAGGCCGGAAGATTCACAGCGATGCCCTGTGCATGGGACACGCGCACCGGGTCGTCGTCCAGACCGACGTCCCGGCGGCGCATCCAGAAAGCGTGGCAATGCCCGTGTCCCGCCCCGGCACTGCCGTGCTTGGACGGGAACCGAATGCCCAGTGGATAGGACCCGTCATCCAGCACCTGCTCACGCAGGTAGGAAGCAAGCAGCGTGGTGCTGCGGCGGTCCCCGCCGGTGACCTCCGACAGGGTCAGGGACTCGGGCAGCACACCCTCAGCATGCAGGTCCCGCCCGATGGACTGGTTCAACACTGTAAGGGTTGCCGCATGGGCGATGTCGATCCACCACCCGGCCCCGAACTCCAGGGTGTAGAGCAGGCGTCCCTCGCGCCAGTTCGCCGGGATCCAGCCCGGCACCATGCTGGAGTTGGCCGACCATTCCTCCTCCACGATCCGACGCAACTGGCCCACGGGCAGCCCCATGAACCTGGCCGTCTTTGCCAGGTAGGTGCGGTGGCCGTGGGTCATGCGCGCCCAGGAGAGGGCCTCGATGAAGGCGCTCTCGGGATCGGCCGCGGCATAGAGCGTCCGCCCGGCGGTGTCGAAGCGGTACCAGCCGGCACGGTCCTCGTCCAGGGAACCGCGCTCCTGCGGGTTTAGCGGACCGTAGGATTCCTTGGCCACCCGATAGGCAGTGAGCGGTCCCTCGATGAGGGCCAGGCCCGTTTTCTGGCAGATGCGGTTCAACCGGAGAACCCGTCCTCGACCATGGCCGTGGCGGCCGCGGCGACTTCCTTGAAGCGGTCCTCACGGATCGCATCGATGGGGGAGTCGTGCTCGAGCCAGGGGTTGGAGCCGATGAACCACATGCGGGCCACGTGTTCGCCCTCGGCCTCGGCCACGAGGCTCCACTGGGTGTAGGCGAACTGGAGGCGCTTGACCGCGGCCGGCTTGGGCGTGGGTCCGTCCTGCTGGGCCCAGCCGTAGCTGATCTTGCGGTCCTTGCTTCCGGCCAGGCCGGCCACGAGAGTGGCACCGAGGGCGGCATTGAGCCGCCGGACGACCTCGCGGATCCCCAGCCGTGCCGTACGCGCATGCGCCGCCCCGGCGATCGTGGCAATGCTCATGGGAAGATTCCCTTTCCGTGTGTCCGGATGGTCCGCAAATTTGCGACTGTACTCCCAGACTACCCTGCATGGACACTAAGGAACCTGTATAGAGACTAAAAATAGACAAAAAACCAACTTTTCGCGTGTACGCGGATGGGTCTCGCCCGGCGGGAGGGACACCATCACGAACCGGAACCCCTCAGCGGAGCAGACCTGCACAGCTTGAGGCGATGCAATATGGCCCGTTCATGGGCGTGAAAAACTCGCCGCATGTGCTGTTATCGGCGATTCAACCTAAAAGCTCGGGCAATCCGCCCCGCATAGAGCGGCGGCAGGATTACCGGGACCGTTCCATATCGACATTGAGATCAATAGTGGCCAATAACGCCAAACGCCCGTATTGGAGGGCACTTTGGTGCTTTTTAGCCTGTGCCGATCGGGCCGCCCCCAGCCCGGGGTCCCTACGGCCTCGATGTAGCTGTGGAATACTGCCACTATGGCAGGCAAGGGCAACACGGCAAAGCTTCACCACTACGTTCCGCAGGCGTACCTTCGGGGATTTGCTACCGATAAGGGACGAATCAGTGTCATACCCTTCGACGACTCCCGGAAGCCTTTCATTTCGTCCGTGAAGAACGTGGCTGCGCAGACGCATTTCCACACGATAGATGGGCTGGAGGAACCTGACGAGTTCGAGAAGGCACTGAGCGGGGTCGAAGGTGACGCCATCAGCATTATCAGGAAATTCGAGAGGGGTAAGTTCCCGCCGTCAGAGGCGGACCGCCAAACACTCTCGTTCTACATGGCCTTGCAAAGCGTGCGCGGACCGGACACGCGCAAGACGATGGAACACCTTCACGCAAAGATGATCAGGGTCGAGGTTGGGGCAGGCGGGCGGAGGAACGTAGGTGGTTGGATCAAGAAAAACTATGGAATCGACCCGACCCCCGAGCAAGAAGATCGCATCTGGGAGGAAGCCACGCAGCCTGGCGGCCCCCCAATCACCTTCCCGAACCAAGCCCATATTCAGCACATGGTAAAGACCGCCGAGGAACTGACTCCCTTCATAGCAACCCGCCCATGGATCCTCGTACAGTTCGACCGACGCTCCCTCATCACCTCGGACGCCCCGGTAAGTTTGATTCGCAATCCCGGCAATGAGCCATGGGAGGGAGTGGGCTTCGCAACCGCCTGGGGCATCACGCTCCCGATCACCCGGAAGCTGGGGCTACTCATGAACGATCCCATGGTCATGCTTGAGGGATTAAAACCAGGTGACCCTCGAGTCCAGACGAGAAGAGCCGCCATCCTTCGCGGGGCATGCGACCAGAAGCAAGCGGGCACAACAGCCATGGAGAGGCTCTTCAACGAGCACGCGGTGGGTTCGGCAAGTGAATATGTCTATCATCATCCCGATGACGCGCAATTCGTGCCCGATGATCTTCCGGAACCAAACCTCATTAACATGAGCGTGGGTGGCTTCACGGACGCGGAGTTCGACGGCGAACCGTGGTTTGGGAAGACGGATGGACACGGAAATGGCGCGGAAGATTTTGTTGATTCGTGAGAGATCTCGACGGTATCGCTCCTGTCAAGCATTGTCGCCATCAGCGTGATCACCTGAAAGTGATCAGTCGCGCAACCTGGTGGATTTCAGATTCAGCATCAGCTCTATCGCGAAGGCAGTCTGCCTAGGCGTGGATCAGTCGGATCTTGGGTGTGCACACGTCGTGCCCATCGCTGGAGCTGCTACGAGCATTCCAAATTTCTGGTCGGGCTGTTTCCAGCTGCCCGCTGGAAACATTCGGTAGCCCGTGCTTCTTGCGACTCTACGAAGTTCGGCGATTTCCACACTCTCTAATCCCGATATTGCAAGGAGGCTCGCAAGGGCTCTCGTTGGAAAGCTAAACCGCCAGACTCCTGTTTGTTCGAACCATCTCAACAGAGAATGGGTGAAAGAGTCGTCCGCTCCGCCGGCTTTCCACGATACGATCTTGTCGTATTGCCCGGCCTCGACCGGACCTATGTAACGGAGATTGAATGTACAGGCGAACGGATCTCGAATGGGAGCAGCTACATAACGCGGCCGTGTACCACTTGGTCACCCTTGCTCGGGAACAGAGCAGATGCGACTACACCGAGCTGAACCGAGAACTGACCTTGGCCACCGGGCTGCCCGGATTCGACTACAGCCAGGGGGCCGAGCGTGCGGCTGTTGGTCGATTGTTGGGTGAAATTTCCCGGCAAAGCCACGCAGAACACGGGATCATGCTCTCGGCTCTGGTCACACACAAAGGCTCCAACGATGAAGGTGCCGGGTTCTACAAGCTCGCCGCCGACCTCGGAGAAATGCCTACTCGGCCAACGGCCGACCAGAAACTCCAAGCGATGTCGATCCAAGTGAACAAGGTCTACGCCCACTACCGCCATTGATCGTTTGACTGTCGGACGAGTCAAATCACAGGCGGAGACGGGGCCGCGGCCGGTATCTCATCCGCCCGTCACCGGCGCACAATATTACGCGATCCAGGAGATGCATGGCCCAGGAAAATAGCTCGGTGTCACCTCCCGGTTATGGTCTGACTATGTACAACACAACAGGGCGCCTCAGCAAGGACGTCAAAGACCCCAAAACCTCCATTGGCCAGTACCTGCGCAGCACCTTTCCCAATGTGAAGCCACTCCAAGCCGAATACAAGGCCCTTGTCGGTGACCTCGCCATCGACTCCATGGGAGCCAACGCAGGAAACGTCGGCACAGCCCTCGATCTGATCATTCGGCTGATCATTGAACCTGACGAGACGCCGATGTCGGCCCTCATCCTCTTTCCGTTGAATACGACCTACCACGAGGTTGTCAACGAACTGGCTACAATCGTTGGTCGATCGGTCGACAATGATCTCGCCGCCCGGGCCGCCTGGGGCCTCGCACTCTGCGTCAATGCCTACCGGGCCGGTGCGGCATGGGCGCCTCTCGTCCCGGATTTGGTGTATGGCGGCGAATTCACCGTGGACACGATGCTTGAACAAGCCGATGATGCCGCTGTCATGGAGTTGGTTGCATTGAAGGAGCTCTCAGAGGAACGCCTCATCGCGAAACTCACAGGTCCGTTTAGCCTCGGCCCCACCTTCGATCTCTCCAAGCCCGGCCCCAACCAACGTATCGGCGCGGAAGCTGACCTCGTAGCAGGAGGATTGCTGCTCGACATCAAGACCATCCTCGCTCCCAAGAACAAGGCAGGACTCCGCCCCGATGTGCTGAAACCGGATAACGTCTATCAGCTACTTGGCTACGCACTGCTGGACCACTCAAACCAGTACAACATCGACCGGTTAGGCATCTACTCGGCTCGCTACGGCACGCTGACCGAGTGGCCGCTCGAACAAGTCACTTCGCTGATGTCTGGTCGAAAGTTCGACTTCCCCGCGGCGCGCCAAGAAGTTTGGAACATAATGCAGCAGGATCACGCCTAGCCTGCCACCCAGTGCCTCGAAGCACATGCGACGCCAAACAAACCGATGCCCGGAGGTGCGATACCAGCCGATTCCAGAACACCATCACAAATCGGTGAACTCCGCATACGCATGACCGCACCAAAGGGAGATGTCCAGTCAAAGGATCCTTTGATGAGAACTCGGCATGTCTGTCGCAGGGTGAACCTGAATTGAATTCGAATCGCTGTATCGCGCGAAATTTCGACAAGGCTCAGATTCTCAACAATGTGTCTCAGGTAAGCTTTCTCAGGAAAGTTGAAATTTAACCTTTGATGAGATCTTGGAGTTGGGATTGGCCAGTATCGGATACGCACGCGTCAGCACGGTGGACCAGAATGCCCAGTTGCAGATGGACGCCTTGAAGCAGGCGGGGTGTGAACGGGTCTTCGTTGACCAGGGTGTCAGCGGAACCCGGGCCAGCCGCCCTGAGCTGGACAGGATGCTTGACCACCTGCGCCCGGGCCAGGACGAGGTGGTGGTGTGGAAGTTGGACAGGCTGGGGCGCAACACCCGCAACCTTTTGGCACTCATCGACGACCTGGAATCACGCGGGATCCATTTCCGGTCGCTGACCGAGGGGATCGCCACCACCGGCCCCATGGGCACGGCGATGCTGACGGTGATGTCGGCCTTCGCGCAGCTCGAACGCGACCAGCTGGCCGAACGGACCCGCGCCGGCATGGCTGCGGCGGCCGAACATGGACGGAAGGCCGGACGGCGGGAAGTGACCACCGCGCATGCGAAGGTCAAGCGGACCCGTGAGCTGAAGGACCAGGGGCTTAGGCCTGCCGACATCGGAAAGGTCATCGGGGCAAGCCGCGCCACGGTCTACAGGTACCTGAGCCTGGGTCGGGAATGAACCGCCGGAGCTCCCTCACACAAAATAGCGGCATGACTTCCGGGATGCTTCAATTCCGTCCTCAGCGGTGCTGAGCGTCGTATTGGTTGAACAGTAGAGGTCGAGAACGATGCCGATGAACGGTATTTCAGCACATCCGGTGCTTGGAGACCTCGGTGTGGCGTCCGGACACCGGGCAGGCCATTACCCAAGAGAGATAGAGGGTGGTGTTTGGATATTAATGCGAGACCGGTTCCCAGCCTTCTTTGAGAATGCCGCGGGGGCTGGGCCAGGGAGATCACACTTCGCGCCCAGGGGAAGGGTGTGTCCGGTGGGCCCAGTCCCCGGGGCTGGCCGTGGGACGGCCCAAGAAGTAGCCCTGGCCGGCGTCCATGCCCAGAGCCGTGACCGTGGCGTATTCGGCTGCGGTCTCGATGCCTTCGGCGACAATGACCGCACCGATTTCCCTGGCGAACCCGACCATTGCTGCTCCCAAGGCCCGGTGCGCCGGATCGGTATCAATCCCCGCGATGATGTCCCGATCCAGCTTGATCACCTCTGGTCCCAGTTGAAGTATGTGGCGCATCGAAGCGTACCCGGCCCCGGCATCATCGATGGCGATCCGCACCCCGGCACCACGCAGTGGATCCAGGGCAGCGGCCAGTGGTGCGTAGTCCTGGACCTGATGGCGTTCAGTGACCTCCAGTACGATTCGCCCTGGCTTGATGCCCGAGCCTTCGAGAAGTCCGCTCAGGCGCGGGTCCAGACAGGCCTCTGGAGAAACGTTCAGCGCTATATACAGGGGCTCCGGCAGCATCATGGCCGCTGCGCGCAGCGCGGTGCCCAGCGCGAGGATTTCCAGTTCCACTCCGAGCCCGGCCATGGCCGCCTGTGTGAACCAAGTTTCCGGGGACAGGCCGGATGAACCGGGAAAGCGTGTCAAGGCCTCAGCGCCCAGCACGTTTCCGGACGGCAACGACCTGATGGGCTGGAACACCGTGCTCAGGGATTGTTCGGCGAGCAGGGCGCTGACCCGAGCTTTGGCCTTGTTGATCGCCAGGGTATCCGCGGCACCATTTCCCAGGACGCGGGTCGTTCCCTCAAACCCGGCGTGGTGCCCGGTGGCGTCGTGCAACGGGCGTGCGGAGACTTCCACCGGGATCGGGTGTCCGTCGCAGTGGCGGTAGGTGGTGATCAGGCCGTCCCAGCCTGTTTCTTTTGATGCGCTGCCCACTTCATGCAGCGCGTCAGTCAGATCCTGTTGAGTCATCACCAGATTCACATTCCGGCCCAACAGCTCGACAGGTTCGTAGCCAAGTAGCTCCCGGCTCGCCGGGCTACAGAATGTGAAGCGACTGTCTTGGTCGATGGCCCAGAGAAATTCCCGGCTGGTCGCCAGCACCGTATCCATCAACCCCTTGGTCTTGGATGCGGCGGCCCGGTCCCTGCGCTGCTGGCGCGTCAAGCGCCAGGTGGCATACACGACCACCGGGACCACCAGCAACGCCAGAACCTTCGGAATCCACCACATCCCGCCGAGGGCAGCCCACGGTATCTGGCCGAAGAACAGCGGGCCGCGGATGGACAGCGTCACGACGGCATCGATGCAGATGATAGCCAAGAGCCACCGGGCGGTCCGGGAGGACAGCGTCACCCCACGCCGGGGTGGTGCACTCTTCTTTTTTCTGGGCATACTCCACCTCATCTGGCAGGATGCCTGCCCGCTTTCTGGCTACTTGGTGTTGGAAAATTCCTGCTTTTTACTCCGGGGTAACTTTATTTGCTGGGTTCCGCGCCCCATAGGAGCAATCCACCAATAGCTATGATGTATGCCAATACCACGAGGATAATCATTTTCGCGTTGACAGGATCTTGAGCGGCATTGGCCTCTCCTGTCACGGCATCGGGGAAGGGACTCATGGTGGCTGTCGGGTCCCCACTGGAATCGTGGCCGGGTGTTAGTGAACCGGTGGTGGAGTTTCCCGTTTGCCCCTTTTCGGGGCCAACCGAGAAATTCATTCGAACGCCGGTCTTGCTGGCATGCACGATGCCGGTGGCGCTTTCCGGAGATTGGACTTCTGCCCAAAGGACTGCGTGTTTTTCACCCTCCGAGGCATCTGCCGGAACGTCGATGGTGACCATGGCACGCGCACTATTTCCGGGCTTGATAATTAGTCGTGGCTTGTCCACTGAAGTCCACGTAGTCAGCTCATTGGACAGGTCTCCCGGTGCGTGGGAAAAGGAGCCGTTCTTCACTACTGCGGCAGGGTAAAGCCAAAATTCCCGTGTATGCGCAGTGCCATTGACGATTTCGACTCGTCGTTTAATCGTCTTGCCCGGGTTTATATCTTCGATGATGGATGAAAGAGCATGGGGATCGTTTTGGGCTGCAGCAGGGTTATCTAAACTTCGGAGTCCTATGCCGGATTCCGCAGGAGAGTCTTCCGGGGATCCATTCTCCATATTGATATTAGTCGCTGCAAAGGCTGGGACAGCCGGAAACAAGAAACATATCAGCAGGGCAAAAAACGGTAGCCTGTAGCGCAAAGATAAACCTCTTAACGTGCAATAAATATTGCGATTTTTGCAGCAAAAGTAACGAATTTTTAAGGGCATCGCAACCTACGTGTATGTGATTATTGAAGCAACGAGTGGTCAAGGGCTCCAGGTGCCCTTCGATAACAACCAAGCCGAACGGGACCTGCGGATGATCAAACTCCAACAGAAAATATCGGGGTCCTGGCGCAGCCACGAGGGTGCCGAAGCGTTCCTTGCCGTGCGCTCCTACCTGGCCACAGCCCGAAAACAGGGCAAGAATGCCTTCGATGCGCTTACCGGACTTTTCGGCGGGGACCCTTGGCTACCGACCACCACCTGACCTTCAGCAGTTTTGGTGCGGTCCGGGTGCCAGAAGCAGGGCATGCGGCCATCAAATCTTCTGTGTGTCTTTCACCATTAAGGTGACAGGGTCGGTGCCGACCCTCCTGGGTCGGCACCGACCCTTTAGGTGAGAATCGGCTAGGCTCGGACGCTGGTCTTGGTGCGGATCAGGTCCAGGGCCTGGACGAGGTATCCCTTGAAGACCGGGTAGTTCTCGCTCATCGGGAAGTGCCCGATGGCCTTCATCTCGATGAACTCGGCGTCCGGGATCTGGCTGGCGGTGCGGGCTCCGTCTTCAGGTGTGGTGAGGTAGTCGTACTCGCCGGTCATCAGGACCACCGCGCATTTGTCGGTCTGGATTTCACCGAGTTTGCCGCGCAGGTCGTGGTCCACGGAGTAGAAGTACAGGTCACCCTTGAATGCCTCGGAACCCTGCGTGTAGTAGAACCAGGTTTTCCAGCGGTCTGCCTCCGGTGACTGGGGGGCCATGAGATCCCAGGTGCCGCTGCCGCACACCTGGGCGGCATTGGCGTGGGGGTGCTGCCACCAGTCGAGGTAGAAGCCCGGTGAGTGGTCCGCCCCCTCAACAGGGATGACGGCGTCGAACCTCTCGGGGAAGCGGTGCGCGAGCTGCAGTGCCACGTTGCCGCCGAAGGAGGATCCCATGAAGATGGGGTCAACCAGTTCCAGCGCATCGACCAGGGCGATGATGAAGTTGGCGTAGTGGTCAGCTGTGAGCTGGTATTCCTCGGTCCACCACTGGGTGTTTTCCGGCGGGTCTGATTTGCCGTGCCGGGGGAGGTCGTAGGCGATGACGCGGTAGTTGGCGGTGATCTCCGGGTCCTCCAGCAGGCCGCGCCATTGGTGGTTGTGGGCTCCGGCGGTGTGCTGGCAGACCAGGGGCTGCCCTTGGCCGTTTTCGAGGTAGAAGACCTTGTATTCGAGGCCGTCCACGTCGACGGTGACGTAATGGCCGGTGACGGGGGAAATTTTGCTCATGGCAGGAACTCCTATGGTCTAGACGGGTGCGCCGGTAGAGCGCAGCAGTTCGATCTGGCGGGTGATGCAGCGCAAGTTCTGCATCAGGACCAGGACGTCGCCCTCCAGCTTCATGTCGCGCTGGAAAGAGGCTGCCCAAATGCCGTGGTACATGGGAGCCGGGACGGGCTTACCGAATTCGCTCCAAGTGTGGGCGCTGGCCCGGATGGCGAACTGGTAGGGCACGTCGATGGGGCCCGGGTCCACGGAAATCTGGGCGATGGTACCGGACACCACCCGGACGACAAAGGTGTGCGCCTCCATGTCCAGCAGGTAGGAACAGGTGAAGTACTTTCCGTGGGCCTGGATTTCCGGGTCCTGGTTGTTGGCCTCGGTGAAGCTCTGAACCCAGGCTTCTACAGAAGGGGCACGTGTTGCGACCGTCATGTCGTTGTTCCTCTCATTGGACTCGCGGAGGGTCGGACTTCTCTGTTCGAGCCTCGAAAGCGGGGTTCCTGGAGTGCCTTGGCGGCTGTCTCCGTTGGCAACCTTTCGCTGCTTCCATTGCAGCCCCGGAGGCCCCCTACGGTCCAATACCTGTCCCCTAACCGCCGATAGCCTCAAACTATTGGACCCGGGGTTGTGGCGGAGCTTATAGTTGGCGGATGCACCAGCCACAGCTTGACCTGCGCGTCCTGCAGTACTTCGTCGCTGTTGCGGAAGAACTGCACTTCGGTCGAGCCGCTGCCCGGCTTCACATCGCGCAGCCGTCCCTCAGCGTCCAAATCCGGAAGCTTGAACACTCGCTGGGCACCCCTCTGCTGATCCGGACGAGCCGCAGTGTAGTGCTGACAGGCGCCGGCGATGTCCTGCTGAGCGAAGCCAAGCGCCTCTTATCCGCCGCTCAGCGCGCCGTTTCCTTGACCAGGGAGGCTGCCAGCGGTGTAAGGGGAACCCTGATTGTCGGTTTCCAGGCCAACGCTGCTGCTGAGCTGACGCCGCGGATCCTCGCCGCTTTCAAGAACAACCACCCGGAAATCCACGTCCAGATGAGGTCTTTCGATTTCGCCGATCCCACCGCGGGGCTTGCCGACGGAAGCGCCGACGTGGCATTTGTGCGGCCGCCTCTGCCTGCATCGGACTGGCTCGCCATGGAAACACTGTTCATCGAGCCGCGGGTCCTCGTCGTTGCCAGCAGTTCCCGCTTCGCCGGGCTGTCCGAGGTCTCGGTGGAACAGGTCGTTGATGAGCCTTTCGTCGCCCGCAAGGCCCCGGAGAAGTGGAGGGATTTCTGGCTCGCAACCCATGCCCGCGGCGGCCAGCCGGTCCGTCTGGGCACTCAGGTAGCCACGGTCGAGGAGTGTTTCGAAGCCATCTTGGGCGAGCGGGGCATTGCGTTCACCCAGACCTCCACGCAGCGTTTCTACGACCGTCCCGGGCTGTCTTTCATCCCGGTAAGCGATGTCCCGCCGTCTCCGCTGTCGATTGCATGGCGCACCGACGTCAATGACGGGCCGGCACGCGAATTCGTGGAGACCGCCCGGACCCTGGCCTCCTTCGGAGGCGTCCCGAACCTCGTCGACCCCCGCCTGTCTGCCGCGCTATCTTCTTCGCACCAGTTCAATTAGCGCCATTGCAGTGCAGGCAGGAAATGCCGCCGAAGTCGTGTCTGGTGTACGGGCTGCCAGCACAGGCACCGGCCGAGGGTGCGCTCAAATTGCACTGTAAGGTCAACGAACCCAATAAAGGACCTCGGGAGCTCCCGCATTTCTGCCAGTCCAACTCCCAGGATGAACCCGAGCGGTTGCGGAGTTTCTTGCCTTCCTAGGGACGGAAAGCGGGCATGCCGAGGTTGGTGGGGCCGAGCGTGACGAGTCGTTCTGCGTCCGCGCGCTTGTCCTGGAGGAACCGGAGGGTGAGGTCGATACCCTCAAGTTCGCCAAGCCACCCCCTTGGTTTCGGCGAGCCCGCGTCGGGCGAGGAGGTCGGTGTTGATCTCGTCGAATCGGTCGATCATGACAGGGTCCACCTGGTGCATATTGCGCCCGGCGAGGGCCGTGGTTCCGCTGCCGGGTGAGCCGGTGTTCCGGTGTGGACTGGGCCACCGCGACGCTGGCGGGTGGGCCGCGGCGCCGTTGGGTGTGACTGTTAACTTCGTTTGGTTCTGGCACGAATTTCGTGAACGGTAACGGTTCGTCGCTGCGTGCGATGTTCCCGCACCAGGACAAGGCGCTGGTGAAGCAGTTGCGCCGGGTATAGGGGACGACGCTGACTTTGCTCCTGACTTGCGCGAACCGTGCATTCCCGTGCCCGGCTGCGGGGCGCTGTCGCGGCGGCATGCAACCGCTACCGGCGCCGGATCGCGGACACTGGTCCCGATTCACGAAAATTATGCCAGAACCATTCAGCGTTGAAAACCACACGTTATTCATTGGGGTCCAGATATGTTGCGTTGGGGTGTACCCCAAAAAGACATCTAAAACTTGGCGTGCTGTACAAAGCGTGGGACACGCGACAGCGGAACTCGTCACATTCCTCTTGGTAGTATGTTCAACCGTTTGCCGCGCTATCAAACGCGCCGGCGAGATCACCGGACAGATCCTCAAAAGGTGACCGTCCGTATCATTTTCTTTAATGGATATTGGACGGCCATGCTGATCGGATGCATGCGGGTGTCGAGGACAAACGGGTCGCAAAGCACCGACCTGCAACGTGACGCACTTCTGGCGGCCATAGTCAGACCCAGGAGCTCGGGGATTGGTGTTGTGCGGTGAGTTCCGGCTCGAAGTGGTGACGATAAGATCCAGCTTGATTCATCGTGAATCACTGGCGTAGGCTCTCACTACAGGATCTGCACGAGAATAGGAGCTGATCGAAATGCTCGTCATGGACTCAAACCTTCAAGCCCTCCACCACCAAGCCCTTCAGCGTCAGGCACGCAAACTTGTGGATGACCTAGATGAACTGAGGGCTGCCCAAAATGCGGCGAGCCGCGGCCTGTCCCAGAGGGAAATCGCAGGACTGCTGGAAACCAGCCAAGCCAAGGTGCACCGCTTGCTCAAGGCGCTTGAGCGCCGCGGAGGCAACCTGGAAGCCGGCCCCGAGGAGATCGCCCTCAGGGCTTTCGCCTACGACACCAGCCGGCCAAAACTCATGCGAACCCTCAAGGCTTTTCCCTACACCGAGGGCCAGGACGCCCCCTACCCACATGAGGGACGCATCCCCGGCACGTGGGATCAGGTGGTGACCTCGTTCGCCAAGGGACTACTGAGCATCGAAGAGTTCGAAGAGATTAAGGGAGCAGTTGGCAGATAAGCAAGAGCTGGTTCATCAAGAACTCACCCAGCTCACCAGCCCCGGAAGCCCGCTGCACCAGGCGCCGCCTCATCTGCTCGCGTACTTCAATGATCGAATGGTTGTTGACGTGGCCAACAGGTACTTGGCCTTGCAGACAGAGGTCAAGGTCGAAGGTCGGGCCGTCGTTTACAGTGCGGGGCCTCCGGGTGCCGGGAAGTCCTCGGCCCTTCAATCACTCAATCTCGAGGGCTACCGCAAGATCGATCCCGACGAAGCCAAAGATCTGATCCTCGACGAAGCACACCGTCACGGGCTTCTGACATATCGTGAAAGTTTCATGCTTGCTGACGGCAATGCAGTGAGCATCCGGGAGCTGGTTGCCCATGTTCATGGCATTTCCAATCGGGTCACCGATCTCGTGAGAAAATTGTCCTTGGGCGCAGGGGAGAACCTCATCATTGATGGAACTCTCTCTTGGGCGCCGTTGGGAAGCCTGTACGTGGATGAGCTCTACACGGCTGGTTATGAGGGGCTTACGGTCGTTGACGTGGAACTGCCCCTCGTCGAAACCTTGCGGCGCGCCAAGAAGCGCTGGTGGGATGGGCGACAGAGTGACCCGATATGGGGTGGCCGGTTCATGCCGGAATCAGCGATCCGAACCTGTTATCAAGCAGGAAACGACGAGGAATCCGTGTGTGCACTGAACGCGGCGAATCTCGCCATCCAGGCTGCAGATGAACTGGGTAATGGCACTTTGATGCGGTTCGAGGTAGATCAAAGTACCGGAAGTCCGATCAAGAAATCGGAAACCCACTACGGTCACTAGGAATGGCGCCGACAACGCGGCACTCGACGTCGTTATGGCTACAGGGAGCCGACTGGTTTCGGCTTCAGCTGCTGTCTCGAGCGTAGCGTTTGTCCCACCTTGGCGAGACAGTTTCTCCGGCAGGGCAAACGCGAATCGGGAGGCCAAGAATGTCCCCGGATTTTCAGCGTATTTAACTGGCGGATTCTTGGTGCCAGGGTGTCGCGGTGGGGGATCGGCCTACGGGACACTCACAAGTGGCAATACGGACAAGTCCTTTAAGAGACTGCGCCGATTTCGGCAGCAAAGAATGGGCTCTTGGTAGTAACGGAACGGAAACACGCAATGGGCCGCTGCTGCTACGTCGCCCCGGGGCATCCCGACGGGACCATGCTGTAAGCCAGCGATCTCGATTGCTTGGCGTCCAATCATTCCCGCAGACCCAGAGAAATTTGAGGATTTTATTTTCTCAGTAAGCACTACTATATTTTTTTGGCATGCGGGGAGAAGAGCGATTTACCTCCCCCGATTTGGGAAGGTGCAGTTGCTTCCTTTTGGGGGAAACTCGCACAGCAGTACCCGGCCGTCGGACAGCTTGAGACAGCCACCGCAGTATAGAAGTACCAGCAGTGGCTGGAGTGCGTGGTCGTCGGACAGCTTGAGATGGCCACAGCAGTAAAGCAACACCCTATGGGGTGGGCTAGAGATGAACCTGTATTTATCACTAGCCCGCCCCATACCCTTCTTACTAGAGTTTGCGTCGCTCACCGCAAGATCGGAGCTGACACGATCCAAGAACTCACCCCAGGAGTTCCTCGGGGTCCCACGGCCTCCCGCTAAAGGGCCCCGAGGGTTCGGATGCGCCAAGCCGACGATAAGACCAGGGCGAAGCGAGAACTTGTCGTGTCATTCGGATCATTTGTTTTTCGGTTGTGGCTTGAGTTGTTTCCTGTGTAGGCGCCGGGACAGCAGAACCACAAGCCAAGTCACGAAGCCGGAGATGCAGACGCCCCAGAGAATGTCCGTGATGGCAATGATCGGGGGAAAACCCTTGAGTATCGTGAGCGCGGTTAGCGCCCATGTTGCGTAGGTGAAGAGGCCGAACAACGCTGCGCTAGCCACCCTTTTGCTCAGGGATATCTCTTGGTTGTTGGGTCGGATCCCATAGTGAACGATCCCGGCGATATAGATGAAATAGAAGGCTGCGGCCGCCGCAATGTTGGGTTCAGATGCGAGTATGTGCCCAATGTGGTTTTCGTATTGTTGTCTCGCCACGGTGAGGATCCAGAGTGCGTCGATCAGGGCGAAAAGTAATGCGGCGACTACGTAGTGCAGCAGCCATTTCTTCACTCGGATTCTCATGTTTGGTTCCTCGTGTCGGCGTATATTTTTTCGACAAAGAAGCGGGATCGTTCGATGAACTTGTCTCGTTTGAGTTTCATGGTCGGGGTGAGGATTTCGTTTGATTCACTCAGGTCGGTGAGAAGTACAATAAATCTTCGAACTTGCTCGCTACGTGCAATTTTCGCGTTGGCAGCGCCGACTGCCTTGAGGATGGCTTTAAGCAGTTGTTCATCATCGATCTCAACGGCTCCACCGTCGTCTGGAATTCGCAGTCGGGCTATGTCGGTGATACCTTCGCGTGTCGCCCACTCTTGAAAAGATTCTGGGTCTAGTAGTACTAAGCCACCAAGGAAGGGCTTTCCTTCGCCGACCATGACTGCGTGCGCAATGAGCGGATCGCTTTCGACGTAGCCCTCCCAAATGGTAGGGGAGACGGTTTTACCGCCGGCAGTGACGATAACGTCCTTGATTCTTCCCCTAAGGGTAAGGCGGCCCTGTTCGTCGAACTCACCGAGATCGCCGGTGCGAAAGAATCCGTCAGTAAAGGCGTCCAGATTGTCCGTTGTGTTGGTATATCCGGCAAATACACCAACGCCACGGGCAAGAACTTCTCCATCGTCTGACAGCCGCACGGTAGTTCCCGGCATCGGGACTCCTACGGATCCTGATTTGATTGACCCGGGCATATTTCCGGTCAGCGGAGCTGTTGTTTCCGTGAGTCCGTAACCCTCTATCACGGGCAGACCTATGCCTCGGAAGAAGAGAGAGAGCTCGGCATCCAATGCCGCAGCCCCGGACAGCAGATAGTCCAGGCGCCCACCGACCAGTGTTCTCAGTCGGGTGTAGAAAAGGCGGTCAAAAATGGCATGTCGTACCCGGAGGCCGAGTGTGGCCTGGGCTGCGGGGTTTGTCTCGCGGGCTTCGGCGAGCAGTCCCCAGTCGATCGCGGTGTCCTGTGCTAAATGCCAGAGCTGCCCGAGATGTTTCTGGGCAGCGGCTGCCGCTGCCGAAGCCTGGATCTTCTGCAAAACGCGGGGAACCACCACTAGGAAGGTGGGTTTGAGGGCCCCCAAAGATGGCACCACCTCCCGGGTGTCGGCAAGATGCGCGATCCGCATGCCGTTCGCCAGACAGGTTAGTTGAAGACCGCGTGCCAGGACATGTGCCATGGGGAGGAAGATGATGGTGTTCCCCGATTCTTTGACCACCTCCGTGTAGGCGGCTGCCACGTTCAGGACCTGACCCACGAAGTTGCCATGCGTAATGAGTGCGCCCTTGGGTGCGGCTGTGGTCCCGGATGTGTAGACGATGGTTGCCGTCGATTCGAGGGTTGCCAAGAGGCGTCGTTCCTCCACGACGCTGTCGGCCACGCGTTTGCCATCGTCAACGAGATCCGCTAAATCCGGTTCTACGCGGGTGTCCATGGTCCAGACCCTCGAGCCAGGGATTCCCGCCTGCTCGAATCCCCGTTCCAATATCGAGGCTTCATCAGATGTGCCTGCAATCGCGAAACGCACTGTAGCGTCGAGGAGGACTGCCATGACTTGCTCGACTGCCGAAGTTTCGTAAATGGGGACAACAATCGCCCCAGCGAACCACGCTGCCATGTCCGTCAGTGCCCACTCGTACCGGGTGGCCGACATGATGGCCAGCGATTCTCCGGGCTGAAGACCTGCGGCAATGAAACCCTTGGCCAGGGCACGTACCTCGTTGACGAACTCCCGAGTGCTCACTTGGCGCCATGGGTCAGTGACAGCACCGTCGGCGGAGCGGATCTCGAAGGCTATGTGTTCGGGCGAAGTCCTAAGGCGCTGCATCAGCAGATCCGTCGCGTTCTGGTGCATGGACGGCGCAACCAACAGCGGCGTAGTGAACTCTCTCATCGGGCTTCCTTCTGTGGAAAGGTCTGCAGGTGGTCGCGCATCAGATGCTGAGCAACGTCTAGAAAGCTGGCAACGGCTGCCCGCTGGTCAAGGGGCAATGCTTGCAGATGGCCATCAATTGCGGTTGCAAGTGGGCACATCAGGTCCAGAATCTTTTGTGAGGACGCAGGTGTAGAGCTCACAAGGACTTGGCGTCGGTCAGCTGTATTGCGACGGCGTACCACGTAGCCGCGCAACTCTAGCCGGTTGGTGATAGCAGTGGTTGTGGCAGCAGTGGAACCCAAGTCCTCCGCAAGTTTCCCTGCTGTCATCGGCCCGAACTGGGCCAGCACCGAAAGGGCACGGTAATCGGTGAGATTCAGGCCTAAATTCAAGGCGATTTCTCGTTCGCTCTCACGGACGATGGCATACAAGCTCTGCAGGGTCTCGAAAACAGGGCGGGAAGACGAAGTGTTCACCTGGATTCCTCAAAATCGCTAGCCTGGATTATAGTCAATACTATTTGAACATCATACATAATTGAACAAGATAGCCTGCAGGAAAGAACCCTCGCGGAAGCCCGCGCCGGTATTCGGGACCGCATGCGTGAAGGGAATTGCCTGATGAAGGACTCAAACCGCAGGGCTCTGATCGCCCTGCCCGTGGTGGTGCTGGTCGGCGCCCTGCTTGCACTTGCTGGCAGTGACGGTGGTGCCGTCTGGGGAACAATCCCCGTCTTCACTCTTGCCGTCGTCGCGGCCTTCCTGATCCAGTGGATCGCGTTCATTCCGTCGTTCCTGAGTCAAACGGAGAAATACTACGATCTGACCGGCACGGTCACCTATACCGCCATCACTTTGCTGGTTCTCTTTGCGACGCCCGGGATTCACGCCAGGTCGCTGCTGTTGGCAGTCATGGTCCTCGCTTGGACGCTAAGGTTGGGGATCTTTTTGTTCCGGCGTGTCAGCAGGGCTGGCAAAGATGATCGTTTCGACGAGATCAAGCCGTCCTTCGTCAGGTTTCTAAGTGTCTGGACCATTCAGGGACTCTGGGTCACCTTCACGGCTGCCGCTGCGTGGGTCGCCATGACCTCTGCCAACCGGGTTACGCTGGACGGTTTCGCATTGATTGGCTTCATCGTCTGGGGGATCGGATTTGGTTTGGAGATAGTGGCCGATCAGCAGAAGGCCTGTTTCAACTGCGATCCCGCCAACAAGGGAAAATTCATCTCCACAGGTCTGTGGTCCAAGTCGCGTCACCCAAACTACTTCGGCGAGATTCTGCTGTGGATCGGTGTCGCAATCGTTGCCTTACCCGTATTGCAAGGGTGGCAGTGGGTCGCGGTGATCTCACCGGTGTTCGTTGCTTTGCTGCTCATCAAGATCAGTGGCATTCCGCTCCTGGAAAGGAAGGCTGAGTCGAAATGGGGAGGTCAACACGATTATGAGTCATATAAGGAAAACACCCCCGTGCTGATCCCAAAGTTCTGGTAGAGGCACGAAATAATCGGATGGGTCCTGACCGAAGAAGGAAAACGCTGTGAAAGTAATTGTGATTGGTGCGGGACTAGCGGGGCTGCGTGCCGCAGGATTTGCCTCCGCACAAGGGCACGACGTCACGGTCTTGGAAGCTTCGCAAAGAGTCGGTGGCCGCGTCGATACCGAGCTGATTGACGGATTTCGGTGCGACCGGGGGTTTCAGCTCATAAATCCCGGCTATCCGGAGGCCCGGCGGGCCCTGAGCCTCCAGGACCTGGACCTCCATGCGTCAGGACGCGGTGTCGCGGTTCGGGATGAGTCTGGTGTTCAGATATTGGCGGACCCTTTCCGCCACCCCTCATACCTGAGCGGACTGTTCAGCGATACGTTGAAAGCAGCCGACCTTTCTGCGTTGCTTCGTTGGAACCGTCTTGCACACGCTGGATCGATGACACTGCACCAAGTCATCGACGACGCTGGTTTCTCTGCGCCCTTACGCAAGATCATTGAAGGATTCTTTTCGGGTGTGGTGGCAGACTCGGATCTAAAAACCGCGGCTCCCTCGGCTCGAACATTGGCCTGGTATTTCGCCAAGGGTATCCCGTCGTTGCCGGCGCAAGGGATGTCGGCCGTGGCACATCAGTTGGCCGAACCGGTCTTGGATCGCATCCGATTCTCAATGACCGTAGAATCCCTCACCAGCCACAATGGCCAAGTGACAGTGGCCTGTACCTCAGGCGAAGAGTTGATAGCGGACCGGGTGGTGGTGGCCACAGGCCCCCGGGTCAGCGCCCGGCTCACGGGGCAGCCAGAGCCGACCATGAATTCCATGACCACCTGGTGGTTCGACGCTCCTCGTCGTCCCAGTAAGTTGCCTTTCCTCTACCTTGATGTCCGAGAAGATTCCCGGCTGATCCACACCTCGGTGATCTCCAATGTGTGCCCGTCGTACGCACCTGCCGGACGTCACCTGGTGCAAGCAACCGCTGTAGGTGCGCACGATTTAGATGACAGCGAAGCCATGGCCCAAGCCGCCAGCATCATGGGGGTTCAGGATCCGGACTGGAGATTGCTGGTGCGCCACGATGTTCCCGATGCATTGCCCTCCATCGAGCCTGGGCATCGTCCCCTGGCTAGTGGGATCCCTGGCGTGATCATAGCCGGTGACACGGCAGAAGCGTCCATTCAAGGCGCATTGGCCAGTGGGGTTGCCGCCGCACGCGCACTTGGTGATACCCGAGAAATGGTCAATGCGCGTGAGTCCTTCAACGATACGTTTACCCTTCGGATTTGGTGTATCGGGGATGCCAAGGACATATGGGATAAGCTGACCGACCTGGATAGCCATACCAGCGCCATTCCCCTCACCACGGTGACGCCAGCCCAACGCCGGATGAGCGATGGCCTGCGATTTGTCGGACTCACGTCTTTGGGGCCAGTGAAAATAGCAGACCGCATGCTGGTACGCCGAGCCGACGCACCTACTGAGGGAAACCCTGGACGTCTAAACGTATCGAAATTTGGTCCGGTAGCAGGTGAAGTCGAGGCCATCATCGAGCAGCATGGCTCCGAGGTCGTGGTTATCTGGCGGCAGAGCCTCCGACCGGCGTGGCTGCCACGCTGGCTCAGACCCCTTGGCGCTGTTGTCGCACGAGCAGGCTACGGCATTGGACTGCGTAAACTGCTGACTTGAAAAACGCCTTTACCGAAGAAGGGTTGCGAGATAGCCACTGGCCATGTTGATGACCATGGCACAGTTCATCACCGTTTTCCTTGGACACCGGGTGTGCTTGCGATGACCGGTCAGCGGGACCACCAGAGCCTCCCTGTGCCGCTTTGGGCGTTTCTGCCAGCGGGTCCCAGGAGCTAACGGAGCTACCTGAACGAGGAACCAACGAAGTTTTCATCAATATGACGCAGCTTCAGCACCTCAACCAATGGTGAGTGTTGGCCCCCGGCGAACTTCTTCAGGCCGGCCTGCAGATCACCCACCGTTGCACAAGGTCATACGCATCCGGGGTTGGGCACTCGCGGAAGCCACCGTAGGCGGTTAGGCACTTTGATGGTCGTGTCCGCGCAGTGTCCCTCCCGTGTCGCGATGGCCGCCTATGACGGAACACCGCAATCCCCGGCGGTGTTCTGATCGAGTTCCAGCAGGATTCCCGCCCAGCGCACTTCTCGCGGTGGGTTTTGGGTGGCTCCCGGTCCCATGCATTCAAATACATTCGACGGGACTTCAACCTTGCCATGCTCGCTCAGTTCGACGCGGGAGGGATCGTGAAAATACCACTACAAAATCCTCACCACATGAAACCGGGTCACCTCGCTAGAGCACGAGGAGGGGACTGGTGCAGCATTTCTTCACGTCTCAAAAATCCTGCGAAGGGAATGCCGCCGACCGCTACTCGGGAGGCAAACCCGGGGAAGTGTTCAGCATGGCCCGAAGACGCGAATGTCCGGAGCCCTCGCGCAGACTCTTTCCCAGATCATGCAATTCATTCCGAGTGTGTTCCGGGAGGGCGAGCATGGCAGCCAGTGCAGCCTGGAGTTCTTCGACGGTCGCGGTGTTCGGTGCCAAGGCGGTGCCGAAACCGATGCTTTCTAGGGCGGCGGCCCCGGCAAACTGGTCCGTGGAGAAGGGGAGAACCACCGTGGGCACCCCGAAGGTCAGTGATTCGGTCACCGAGTTGTTGCCGCCGTGGGTCACCGCGGCGGCGGCCGAACCTAGCAAGGTGACCTGCGGCAAGAATTCCCCCACCAGCCAATGCTCCGGCAGCTGGCCCAGCGAATCACGGCCCGCTGAACCGTATGCCACCGCGGCCCGCAGACCCATTTCCTTCAGCGCGGTGACGACCTTGTTCAGCACATCGCCACGCACCGAGAGGAAGCTGCCGAAGCTGACGTAGATAAAGGGTTCATCGCTGGAGGAAATCCATTTCTCGATGTGTGCTTCGGTGGGTTCGGAGCGCACCGAAGATCCCATGAACACGTGCGGGGGAAAGTGTTCGAAGCGATCGGCACCGACCAATTCGCCGGGGTAGTTGAACACCAGCATGTCACCGTGTTCGGCAAAAGCATCGGAGGAGGGCGGAAGATGAGGGGCCAATACGGCCAGAGCCGCATTCCACTGGGTGGTGAAGGAGTCGGCGACCCTGGCGCAGAGGTTCCGCAGCTCCTGGACCTCCTGCGCGGTGGGGCTGAAGGCCGCCGGCCACGTCGGGGGAAGACCGTAGACCTCGGCCGCGGCGGGCAGGGGCAAGGCCGTGGGATGTCCCAGCACCACGTCGATGTGCTCGCGGCCGGCAGCCACCAGACCCAGACGAGCACTGAAGGCCAAGTGGTCCACGATGATGATCTGCGGGTCTACCGTTTCGATGATTTCCTGCACGGCACGGGCCGTGGCGACCGGTTCCCACATAAGGTCGTTCATGCGGGCCTCGGCTTGGAAGGACAAGGTTTCGATCATGCCTAAGCGGGTGGCTGCGAAGAACCCACGCAGCGCGTCATCTTCGCCCTCGGGCTGCTCTTCGGCGCGGATCACCCCGGGGTTCGAGCCGCGGCTAAGTGACAGGGGCACATGCTCGAAACCGAAGGACTTCACGATCCCGGCGGTGGCGTCGCCGGTGGCGACCACCACCTTCTCCCCGGCCTCGAGCCAGCTCGCGCCCAGAGCTGCTAGCGGGTAGAGGTGCGATGCGTAATCGGGGCTGATGATCAATAGCGTCATGGGGCGGAAACCAACTCTCGTTGAAGTTCAACATCGTCGTGGTGCACGGTGGAGTATACGTTCGTCAAGGCGTTTGCCATGGCTTCGATGGTGAAGTCGGCCTCGACGACGCGTCGGGAATATGCGGCGCGTTCAGGTGTGGTTTCGGCAGCGGCGCAGGCCAGCGCTTCGTTCATGGCGGCACGCAGCCGTGCGGTGTCCCAGGTGGAAGTGAGGAATCCGGTGTGTCCGTGTTCAACGTAGGTTGCCGGCCCGCCGGAGTCCGGGGCCACCACCAGCAGGCCCGAGGCCATGGCCTCAAGCAGCGCAATGCCGAACTCTTCCTTGAGGCTTCCACAGACGTAGACACCGGCCCCGGTGGCGTAGCCGGGAATACCGGTGCCTGCCGCAGCCACCCAACGGGCCACGGTGTCATTGGGGCGGTGCCCGGACAGGAGCAGGCCGGCAGTTCCCCGCGCTTCCGGATCGATCAGCGCATCGATCCGCTCGAGCTGTTCGCGTTCGTCCGGGGACGGGTGGTGCAGGTTCCCTCCGACCAGCAGCAGGTTGGCCTTGTCGTGCAGATCCGAGCCGATCCAGGCCTCCACGATGGAGGCCATGCCCTTGACGCGATGGAACCTGCCCACGCTGATCAGTAGCGGCAGGCCGCGGCGTGCGGTGGGGATGTAGGCCAGGAGGTCACGCAGCTTCGCCAATGGTTCACTGGCTGGTTCTCCGGCCGAGAGTTCTTGGGCCTCGGCCACGGCCTGCTCAATGACGGTCAGGTCGATGCCTTCGGGGACCACTGTATGGCGCTCGGGTTCCAAGGTCATGTCCAAGCCCACAAGTTCCTTCATGTCCTGAGCGAGCTCGGGGCGGGGGAAGAACACGGTGTGTGCCGCGTTGGATGCCATCCGCTGCACCAGCCGGGCGCGGAACCAAAAATGCTCGACCTCGTCGATGCTTCCGAAGTTCTCCCGGGTCAGTTGCCCCGAACGGTCCATTGAGTTGATCACGGCGTGGGGGTCCGGTGCCACGGTGAAGACCACCGGGATATCGAGTTTGCGCGCCACCTCGAACGCGGCAAGGCTTCCAACGTCGGCCATGCGCAGGTGCAGGGCATCGACCCGTCCCATGGCCTTGAGGATGCGGTGGATGCCGCGGCGTGCCGCCACCCGCAGCGGCCATGCCGTCGCCGAGGGCATAGGACCCTGCAACAAGGGAACGCGGGCATAAACATGGCCGGAGGCGGCTTGCTTCAACGTTTCCATGCTCTGGGCCGCTTCGTGCAGCCCGCCGCGTGAAAGCGTCACCACGCGGTTGACCGTGGAGGGGGTGCCGGCATCGGGTCCACGTGCGCCGGAAGCCTTCTGGTTTCGGTGGGCTTCCACCAGCGCATCGCCCAGGCGCACCAGCAAGGTGGCGATCCCGCCGGTATCCCCGCTGCCTGCCTGGCTCAGTTGCGCGTCGATGTCGGCATGCAAGAACAACTGGGCGATCGTGAGTTCGTTTTGGGGAGCCCAGGCGGCGGGCCGCGGAGAATGGGTTTCGGAGAGGTCGGACCGACAGAGCCGAGCGGCCTCGGCGAGCAGGGTGCTTTCCTGCGTGATTTCTTCGAGCAGCTTGACGGTGTCTTCGGAGTCAGCGTGCTGACCCAGGGCCATGACAGCTGCAATGCGGACCGTTTCTGCCTCATGGCTGTCCCGCGCGATGCGTTTCAGGGGGTGGACCGCCACTTCATGTTGAACCAGGCCCAAGGTTTCCACCAACCGGTAGCGCCCCGCCTCATCCGTAACGCCCAAGAGCGAGCTTTCCAGACCCACGGCGATCATTTCTGGGGCGGTGACGGCCCAGTCTTCGAGGGTCCGTTGCGCGAGCATGGCGGCGAAACCGCCGCCGCTTACTAAGCCGATGAGCCGGCCGATGGATGCGGTGCGCGGAGTCCGAGACCCGTGGGCCCAGGCGGCGTGTTCCCGGATAAATCCGTGTTCGCTGGAGAGCAGTTCCGAGAGGTGTTCGTCGGCTTCCTCGTCGGTGACTTGCGCGAGGGCATGGATGGCCGCAATAGCCGCGACCTGATCCGACCCTGCAATGGTGTTGCGCAGAAGGCGCAGGTTCCTCACCCCACCGTCCCGGCTGGCCTCCACGGCCAGTTCGTCGGCTAACCGCAAGGCATCGACCAAGCGGTCGGCTTTCTTTACGGCATCGAGACAGCTTTGGATCTTCATGTGTACACCTTGTCAAGAAGTGGTCCGGTTGGAACAGCATGTGCCCTGCAAATCCCAACCTATCCAATTGCTAGCCTGTCTAGCGATATTTGTTGGATGATTTCTCGCGAAGAAGAATATGCTTTCTCGTCTGCTTCTGCGCCGTCGGGATTCCTGGTGGCGAAGAGCCCAAATTGGTTCGACCGCTCCGGGATGAAGACTACTCTTTGGCTCGTTGCATTAACCACTTCACGCGGCCTAGAAATGCTGATTCAATCTTCACCGTACCTCTACCGGCGAACGATCCCGGAACGCCCACGCGCAGGGGGCGAATGGGCGTTCTTGGTGACAAAAAGCGAAACCGCCCCAGCTGACGAAGAGTCACAAACGACAGCCTTTGGCGGATCGATAAATTCATTTCTAGACGCTGGATGCAACTTCCCATGCCGGGGCGATGGGTTTCTGGCGACTGCCCAGGCAGCATGTGGTGGAGCAAGCACCGCTGCCGGGAACGAGTGCTCCTTCCGGGGTCACGGCAGGGGATTGGACGGCTTCGCCTCGGTACTGGGCTGCGCGCTCCAAAGCGGCATCGATGAGTCCGGCGACAAATTTCGGATCGGTACCCACCGTATCGGCTCGCACGTATACGAGCCCGAGGTCCTCGGCGGTTTGGGCAGCTTCGGTATCGAGATCATATTTGACTTCCATGTGATCCGAGACGAACCCCAAGGGAACAGTAATGACGCCTTCGACGCCTTGTGCGGCGAGCTCTTCCATTCGGTCGTTGACGTCGGGTTCCAGCCATGGCGTCTGAGGGGAACCCGACCGGGAGCAGAAGACCAGTTCGGTTTCGAGGGGTTGTTCGTCCCCAAGTTCGCTCCCGATCCAATCTATCAATTGCTGGTGCTGACCGCGGTAGCCGGCGGTCCAGCGTTCGGAAGCGTCCTGCATCGTTTGAGGAATTGAATGCGTGACGTAGAGCAGGCGATGTCGGCGGACATCCAGGCTGCCTACCTGTTCGGAGAGTTCTTCCAAGGCGCGGCGCACGCAGGCCAGTTCCGCCTGGGCGAATCCGGGATGGTTGTAGTACTGCCTGATCTTTTCGAAGGAAACATCGATTCCCTCGTGGGACAGCGTGTCTATGGTGCTGGCAAAGTCTTCCCGGTATTGCCGGCAGGAGGAATAGCATGAGTATGCGGAAGTGTCGATGGCAAGAAAGCGTGTGCCACCGGTCCGAGTGGCGAAGTCGCGGACGACATCGGTCAGGAAGGGATCCCAGTTTCGATTGCCCCACAGCAGTGGAGTCTCAAGACCACGGCGTTTAAGTTCCTGTTTGAGGGCATCGAGTAGGTCCCGGTTCTGTTCGTTGATCGGCGACCGCCCCCCGAATCCGTAGTAGTGTTCACCTACTTCGACCAGTCTTTCATCAGGTATGCCACGACCTCGAGTCACGTTTTGCAGGAAAGGAAGAACGTCAGCGTCTTTCTCTGGGCCTCCGAAGGACATCAGTACCAGGGCATCGAATGGGTGAAGGTCTTTGGCTGTCATGCAAGAAATTGTACAAGGTGTAGAAAACAACGCTGATCTGACCATAAACGTCCCTCGGACAGGAACTGAATTGGAGCCCGGGCGCGTGAATTCTAGAGCCAAGATGCTTCTTTCAGAGGTCGTTTGTACTTTTGAGGCGCGCCTGCGCGTTGCGCGTGCGGGGCTGATCTTGTTAAGTTCCTGCTGAGTCCGGCCCTTCTTCAGGGCGTTGGTGAATGCGGCCTTTTCGTTGGCCTTGCCTCGTTGAGGGCGTCCTCTGCATTGACCCGTGAGGCGACTGCCTGGGCGATGTCGTTGGCGGCTTGCATGCGCAGATCGTTTTGCGCCTGGAGCTGTTTGAGAGCTGGAACCCTTCCCTGTGGATTTCGAGGCATTGCCGTACTGACGGAAGGACATCCGGCCCCGCTCGACCCGGGTCTCCTTTCAGGGGCGTTGGAGAACATGGCGGCCGATGGACGTCGTGTGTGGCTCTACAGCTCGTGGGCCCAGCGTGCGACATCAGACGGCCCAGTATGGCCTCCTGACATCGACACCCGGGTCGAGTTGCGCCGTGGATAAAGCGCACTTTCTGCGTAGGTGACGGCGGAAACCGACATTAGTGAGTGCCTGATTTTCGTGGGGGAGTGCTGCGTTAGTGGATCGGCTTACGGGAACCGACCTGCCTATGCAGATGTGTGCTGATATTTGACCAGAAGACTTCTGTCAGGGTCCTGTGCTGTTAGTGTGCGGTGCGTGCGCATCCTGTGTCGAAAGCTCAAAAACCGGGGTGCGTTTTCCGT
>NZ_JBIVTO010000018.1:0-48097 GCF_044756805.1 Paeniglutamicibacter sp. NPDC091659 | reverse complement strand
TCGCCAGCAACCAAAAAAACGCGGGGGAGAGACAAAGCGCGGGGCTGGTGCCGCGATCCCCCTCACCCATGAAACGAGAACCACCATGAACACCCAAAGGATTGAACAGGTCGACCCCCGGTCACTGACTGTGGACACCAACGTGCGCACCGTGGCCGAACTCGGCACCGACTTCATTGCCTCGATCAAGGAGCACGGAGTACTCCAGCCCGTCACCGTCCACGAAAAGAACGGCACGCTCCACGTACTGATGGGCCAGCGCCGCACCCTCTCTGCCATCGAAGCCGAATGCCAAACCATCCCCGTCTATGTCGTGGCCACTCCCGAGGAAGCCGACCGACTGGCAACCCAAGTCGTTGAAAACGACCAGCGCCAGGAACTCACGCACGCCGACCGCGCCGAAGCGTTCCACCAGTTGTCCCTGCTGGGCATGACCCCAACCAAGATTGCCAAGCGCACCGGAGCGCAGAAGGAAACCGTTGCCCAAGCCCTCAAAGCCAAGGCCAACACCGCCGCCGCCGCATCGCTCGGACAAGGGCTGACCATTGAGCAGGCGGCGAAGATCGCGGAGTTCGACGGACACGAGAAGATCATTTCCCATCTGACCGAAACCGCGTTGGAAGAACCAGCGGAATTCGCCCACCTCGCACAGCGCCACCTCGACCAACTGGCCGAAGACGCCGCAGTGGAAGCGGCAAAAGCGGAACTGGTAGAAGCCGGTAAGGCGCTGGCCACGGCAGAGGAAATGAGATTCGACGGCACCGCCAAAGCCGTCACCTCGTTGAACCGCCCCGACGGCGAACCCGCCACCGAAGAGGACGCGACCGCATATCACGTTCGCGTCCTGTACAACGGAAAGATCGAAACCACACCCGTTGTCCAGGAATGGAAGGCCGCAGGCTTCGCGGACCGCTGGGGCAACAGCGGCAGTGGTTCCCGTTCGGGCCCCATGACCGAGGAACAGAAGGCCGAACGCAAGGAACTGATCAGCCGCAACAAGGACATGGACTCGGCAATCACCGTACGGCACGCATGGATTACCAACCTGCTGGCCCGCAAGACGGCCCCCAAGGGTTACCTGCACTTCGTGGCCAAGACCATGAGTGCACACAGCTACGAGCTAAGCCGCTCCATCCAAGAAATGGCCGCGACATTCGCGGGGATCAAGATCGGGGGATTCCACCCGGTCACGGAGCACACCGCCAAGGTCGCGGCTCGCAGTGAGTTCGCCATTCTGGCCCTGTGCTTCGCCGCCTACGAAAAGCACTTAGACCGCACGGCATGGAGGAACCCCACCGCCGATACCCGCGAATACTTCGCACAGCTGATCGCATGGGGATACACCCCCAGTGCAGTTGAAAAGCTGATCACCAACGAGCCAACCGCGGAATAGCCCGGTAGGGGAGGGGCACCGCTATCGGTGCCCCTCCCGTTTCTTGGTGGTGCGGGCGGCCTCCGCCGCACGCTCCCCCGGCCGCTTGACGCTGCGCGGTGGCGGGTTTGGTCTGATGAACCCCATGGATACATTGGAGCCTTTGGATAGGTTCAACCCATTGGGTCGAATGGGGCGGGGTCGGGTCCGCAAGCCCCGCGCCCACATGGGCACGGCAAAAGAAATTTCCTTCGGTCTTTTCCCGCACACCTGATGGACGCCGGGACCCAATCGACCACCCGCACACAATGCCCAGGTCACCACACTTGGTTGGCTCGCCTGTTGCTGCCGGGCAATGTGCACGGCCTCTGTTCTGATAGTGGGGAAGGCCTGCGGGGTTGGCTTGAACCCGCATTACTCAATTACTCATATGAGTAGTGAATCATTTACTCAATGCGGGATGGTGCGGTTTCAGGCGCCCTGGGCACTCGCTCGCTCGCACCCAGGAAGAGGACGCCCCGCTGGCGCGGTGCGGCTGTTGACCTGATTAGCCTTCGGCGAATCAGGTAGCCGGCCTTCGGCCGTCCCCTTTTTTTGGTTGCTGTCCTTCGGAGTGTATGGCCCGAAGCCAAGGGCACAAGCCCCTCGCTGCGCTTCGGGGCCAAGCGCCCGCACTTCTTTGATCGGCGCTTCGCTTATTTCCTCACAAAGAAGTCCGGGCCCTTGCCCTACGGGTTGATGCTCCTTGGTGCTCGGGCCGCTCATTTCATTTCGCCAGCAACCAAAAAACGCTGTGGGGGGCAAAGCGCACAGTTGGCCTTCGCGACCCCACCAAAGATCCCCAAACATCACGTTGCAAGGAAACACACCATGAAAAAGATTCCAACCCTCATCCTCGCCCTGGCACTGGCCTTCGGTGCCACCGGCCCCGCCGTCAGCACCCCGTCCCCACCGCCGCTCCAGAGCACCCATGTTGCCGCCGCCGTGCCAGCATCGGTGAGCAAACAAATCACCAAGACCACCACCAACCTGAACCTGCGTCTGGGGCCCGGAACGAAATACCGATCCTGGGGAATCCTGAACAAGGGAACCACCGTCGCCAAAACAGGCAGAACCAACGGCAAGTGGATCCAGATCAAGACCCACGGCAAAACCGGGTGGGTCTCCTCGACATACTTGCGCACCAGCACCACCAAGGCCGCCAGCCCCGCCCAAAAAACAGCAGCTCCCAAGAGTTCCCCGCCCCGTACACGGGCCGAGCTGCAAAGCTTCGTGGCACGCACCATCGCCCCATACTGCCCCAACACCAAAGTCACCGTCGGCAACGGACTTGTCTCCTGGTACTACTTCGGAGAAAACCGCATCACGGTCGGGGCAGGCCTGCTCAAATTCCCCACAGCCTCGATCAGGTTCGTGGCCATGCACGAATGCGCCCATCACCTCCAAGACCAAGCCGCAGGCAGCTACACCCGCGCCAATACCCTGGCCTCACGTTCCTTCGCCACGCTAGCCAAGAATGCCACCACCATAGAGCTCCAGGCCGACGCCATGGCACAACTCATGAGCGGAACCGCGGCAAAGACCTACGGTTCCTACACCCGAGCAACGCCGACCCAAACACAGCTCAAGACCGCCGCCGCCGTCATCGCGGACGGCCGCTGACACCCGTGGGGAGAGTAGTGCGCATAGGAATAGCTGAAGGCAACAGATCTGCCCTCAATGCTTCACACTCCACAGACCGTTCCTGAAAGGAACACTCCACTCATGAACACACTCGACCACATCGCAGCCCTGCTTGCCATTGGATACGCCATCATCCAAATTTTCACCGTTCTGACCTACGGGGGACGTTCACGGACCGTATGCAACCACCCAACGAAAAAGAAAGGACGATGCAAGCACCCTCGACGTCGAGGAACCCAATGCGCCGCGCGTCACGATGACGCCTGGATTACCTCTACCTATGCGTTGGTGGTTCTCTTGGTCACAGCAGCAATTGCCCTGGCACTCGTGAAACCCCTGAGCTTAATCACCAGCTAGTACGTCATCTTTACCTCAAATGTTCTCGACGCCAAGAGCGACGAAAAATGCCCTACTCTGATCGGTTAGATCGTGGGCATCTCACCTCAAGTGATGCACTGTTGGGCACCTTGCCCGCAGTCGGATAGGAAAGAAATGAGTAATCGCTCAAAACTTGCTCTTGCGGCCGCAGTTCTTTGGGCTGCTGGATGGGCTGCTGGAACATGGAATGCCGTGATGCGGTTGCTCGGGTTTATCCCGGATATTGAATACAACCCTTCGTGGATCAAAACCGTATACGATGCGATTTCTGGAGCAGCCAATGCGGCTCTGCTGGTGTTCTGCGTTTACCTTTGCGTCAAATACCTGGCAAAAGTTTCGTTCAAGGATGCAGGACTCGCATTCCCCACGACACGTGCCGCGTGGAAATCTACGCTCACCGTAGCGGTGCTTTATGTGCTGATCCAAGTGGTGGGAAAAGTTGCCCAATTTCTACCTTCACTACTGACAGGCGGAGGGCCTTCTGGGTACCCGACCCCTGAAACGGCGTCGTTGGTCTGGCAGGTACCGCTAGCTTTCTCCTCGGTATTCGAGGCAGGTCCCACCGAAGAACTTGTGCTTGTCGTGGCGATTCCGTTGCTTCTGCTGGCGGCGCGTGTGCCGTGGCGCGCTGTCCTGGCTATCGCCATGATTGCCCGTGTCAGCTTCCATCTCTACTACGGTTGGCTTGCTGTTCCTGGTCTGGTTCTATGGGCGTTCTTGGCGATTCTGCTGTGGCGGGTATGGCCTAGTGCTTGGGGGCTGGCACTCGGCCACGCAATCAGCAACGGACTCAGCGTCCCCGGTGTTTTGAACCTTCCGACCGCTGCGGTCACAACGGCCGGCGTAGTTCTTGTTGCCTTGGTAATTTGGGGCGGATTCATTCTTGTCAGGAATTTCCTCGGGCACTGGGCGCAACTCCAAGCGTCCGGCAATTTCAGAAACACTGACCTGGATACCAGCAAGAATGCCACGAAATTTCGATGGGACGGCAACAAAAAGCTAGCTCGATAACTACCTCCGAGGAGAAACGTGAAGGTGCGCCCCAAACCTCTTGACGATCGGGGCGCACCGCTAAGGAGCATTTCAGGAACGGAGCAGGAAGAGGACCGCGAGACCTGAGCGATGTGCGAACGACCCCACCGGAAGAAGCGGGCACTATCCTTGAGGCTGAAGCCGGAGCCTTCTACTCTTGCCGCCCGGTACAACAGTTGAACGGTAGAGGATTTCTGCACAGTGAGCTTTGTTCCTGATCCCGAGAAAACCCAGCGATACCCTTTTGGCCGGCGGCCCTACGTCGAATTCGATACTCCGGAGGGTAGGGTCCACGCGAATGTCATCGGGTGGCAAGGCCACATGGTCTTGGTGGAATACCCGCCTCAGCTGATCACCAAGTTCACACATGGCCAGCGCGTCGTTGAATGGCTGGACCGCTCCCAAGCCGTCCGGATCCGCAGGGAGGATTCCATCTGGGCACTAGTGGAAGACGACGTGAAATGGCACGAGTCCCAGGACCTGGCGATATCCAAACGGCCCGATCCGTGGAATATCTACAAGCAAGAATTTCCGGACGGGGGAATGAACCACGGCAGCGTGTGAATCATCGCCCATCGATGACGACGGCAGCTTCCTGCACCGAGTCTGAGGCTGATTCCCCATGAAGGAACGAACGTTCCTGTGCAAGTGGAGTGTCAGAGTTCGCTCATTTTCCGCAGCTCTGGAGAATTGAAATTCGCCGGCTTGTCCATGGTCTTGCCGGCCTCGTCCAGGAACAATCGGTAGTACACCGTGCTCAGGCGCCCATCAACACCACTGAGTGTTCCGGCCCGGTACGCATCGTCCATCCATTCGGGATCAAATATCGCCTGCACCCAGGCATCGCACTCGCCCGAGGGCAGCGAGGTCCTGCCGCCCATGACCCGGTGATGACCAGCGATGGATATCGTTACGCAGGTGCCAGCCACCGATGGATCTTCCATGAGCCAGCCCAAGTCTGAGACGTCCCCACCCAGGGTGAGGTCCACATGCTTGTCCCAGAGAGAGCGTACGGGGCCGAGGTGGGGAAGTCGCCGATCAGGGTCTTTCTCGTTGTGGGGTCCGCTATGTCCCTCGGGGCCGAAGACCTTGCCCCGGAAGGCCGCAAGGGGTTCTCGATACTTCTTTTGAATTCGCGCGCTTAGTTCGTTGATGTCCATCCCAATAACTTACCGAGCTGCCCCCACAAATGATCGTTTTGGGTGCGCCCTACTGCTGTGGCAGGCGGTTGTGCGACACGCCCAGAGGGGGCGCATCGAAACTCCCCACCGAAACTGGTTTGCTTCCAAAGCTTCCCAGATAGATTTTTGGTTGCGTCTAAACAACTGGTGAGAATCGCAGCGCTGGAATCTTTCGGAGCCGAATGCAGTGGCATACCCTCAGTTTCGTGCACCGTGAAAGGATGAGGCAGAAGAAGGTACATCGTGCGACTAACGATCCTAATAGTCCGCTAACGAACGGATCCTAGCGGAAGCGTGCCTGTTCAGTCCTGAGCATATTGAAAGGGTTGATGTATTGGACGCCTAGGTGGTGACAGGCATCTGGTATTTTCACGCGTTTCTTCGAATTTGGTTCTGATGTTTCGTGGGTGACCACCACGTAGCCTTCCGCTTTGGCATGAGCGACCAAGTAGTAGTCGGCAGACTGGAGAAATTCGGAGATTGCGCTGGGCTTGAAGCTTTTCGCGGGGCTGCTAGCCCATTTGGCTAGGTCTATCAGGCCAGGGGTGATTTTTGCCGGCGAGCAGGTTGCGAAGAACCCCGATGGCCGTGCTTTGGCCCACTCAGCCAGCTCGTCGTGGCCGCGTAGGAGCTCATGGCCCACTTTGTCGATACTGCGGAGCTTCCCTGAGCTGTGATTGGCAGCTATCCACTCCCAAAAACCCGGAACGAAGTCTAAGCCGTAGTGCGCGTTCTTTGCTGTAACGAACACATTGGCATCCAAGAGGTAAGTCACTTAAAAGGCCCCAACCTTTTCTCCCAGTTTGTGGAACACCGCAGGATTGTGGGATCCGGAAAGCTCAAAGGCGTGCCTGTGTAGGGTGCCGCCCTCCATCGTGTCCGCTACTAGGGCACGGATGAAACGTTTCCCAAGGCGATACTGTTGCGTATTGTAGTAGTCGCCACCGGAACTAACTCGGCGTGCTTTACCCATTACGCGGTCCAGTTCGAACTCAAACTGTTCGCTATAGCTGTCCCAGCTCCACTGCGTAAGGTCGAAAATTCTACGAAGCACCACGAGGGTACTGACTTTGTATACCCGGGCGAGACGATCCAACTCCCTGGTCAGATCAGTGCCCGCCCGATATTCGGTGCGTAGATGGGCTAAAGGAACTAGCAGTTCGGCTGCCACAGAGTTGCACCATTTCTCGATGGCGTTCGATTCCATCACGTGCAGATCTGGAAGTGAGACGGCAGACTGCCCCAACCACACATGTGCCAACTCATGAGCCAACGTGAATATCTGCGCGGCCTTGGTGTCAGTGCCATTCACAAAGACCAAAGGAGCCGTAGCATCAGCCAATGCAAAGCCGCGGAATTCATTGGGATCCAGGATGCGGTGTGTGTTGGATCCGACTATGCCGCTGATCATAACCAGGATTCCGGCGTCCTCGGCAAGTGCGGCTAGACCAAAGAGAGCGTCTTCCCACTTTTCGTATCGGTTCCGTACACTCCAATTCAGCCCCAGGACTTCTCCCATCTGGGCAGCTGCGTCAGCTATCGGGGTGCGTGTAGTCACAGAACCGACGAACTCCAGGGGATCAAGATCGCGCCGTGCCGCGTAGTCCAGGTACCAGTCCTGTCGTCGCTCGCATATGTAGATGGTTTCGAGCAGGTCAGCACTGGGGGCCTGGACGGCCACGTTGCCTATCGTCCGAAAATCAGGGACGGGAAGATCTTCTTGAAGCGGTTCAGGGAGAAAAAAGTAGCCTACGGGCGTATAAGTTGCCTCGGCGTATTTTTCTAGCTGCCTCATCGTCGGCAGTGCCTCTCCGGATTCCCAGGTCGGGAGCTGGGGGAACTTCTTCAATAGATCTTCCACCGATTTGCCGGCCCTTTGACGCGCCCAGGCGAATAACATGGGAGCAACTTCAACGCGCTCTACCACTGATTCCCCCTGTTCATGTCTGTCCCGTCGTGTCTCGTCAGTATACGGTGCCACCCAGAGCTGGCAGCTATTTTAAGTACTGACCTGCCTAGATACGCTCTAGATGTCATGTTCCTTGAACGATTACCGCACAGTCCAAAGTCCAAAGGCCCTTGCACTGAACGAGGGCTTTGAATGCCAACTCCCAACGGACAATGTTCAGTGATTGATGGAAGCCTGGCCCATCAATTGAGGGACGAGTCGGGCGTATCTCCAGAAGACCCGAATTAGACCGAGAATACCTCAGCCGTCGCCGAGGATGAACGGGAAAATTTTTTTCTCCAGTAGTTTGTGAATCTTCCACCAACGCCGTGAATTGATTTCATCTTTGTTCCGCTTGTTGAACATCTTCACTAGGAACTCGTACCCACCATCGTGATCCCACTGGTCCGGCGTGAATACGCCTTCGTCGTTGAGGTACTTGAGTAGTGCACGTGAAAAATGCTTGGGAAACGTGTCCTCCCCCGCATTGATCGCACTGCGGAGGTTGTGGATTTGGCTGAACAGGTTTGCTTCGCTGGTTAGATCTTGACGCCCGAATTTGCGCACGCAAACGTTGCCGATCGGATACAGCTGATTCCCGTTGTACACGTTCTCAATAGTGAACATCTCAACCAGATTGGGATGGTGGCAAACACACATGCCTTGACCAGCGGGGTCTTCCTCTAGGTCAACGACCGTCCATTCAAGCACGGCCGTGCCCCAATTTTTGGACACTGATGAGGCGACCACAGCCTCTTGAAGTGCTTTGAAATAACCAGTCGTCATTTTTATCCCCCTTGGCTATGACTTTACAACAGCGGTTAGCTCAAGCTGGTCGCTAACCTTGGTCGGCCGGCGGCTACAAGTTGCACTGCAAATATGTCGCCCTTATCGCCGTTACTCATGGCATCCTGTGCGTTTCGTGAGAGCGTTCCAGTTCCTTGGAAGTGGAACACCCCCGACCCGGAATTCGAATCAGGGCGACACGCCGCCAAATTTCGTTCCATAACTAACCTTGACCGGGCGGTCCGCGAGCAGGCCCTTCGGTGCGGTAGCTGCGAGCCGCATAAGGGGATCCATGCCCGCGCAGATGGGCACGCGTTCGCCGTCGGTGCGGTTAGGTACGGTCGCCTGCGAGCACCCCAAAGATTACGGTGTCGGTCCATTCATTCTTGCTCCACCAGTCTTGGCGAAGATGCGCCTCGTGCCGCATCCCTGCCCTGCGTGCAAGTTTGGCCGAGGCCATGTTGCGCCCGTCCATCTGTGCGGCGACTCGATGAACACGGTAGTGATCGAACGCCAGATCGAGGACGGCTCTAACCGCTTCCGTGGCAAGGCCCTTGCCGCCGTGGTCCGGGTCAAGCACCCACCCGATTTCTGCGGACCGTCGTTCCCGGTCGGTGAACCATAGAATCACATCGCCGACGGGGGTTTGGTCGTGCTCGATGACGAGGGCGAGTGCTCCGGCGTCGCCGTCGAGATCGGTCTTGGCGATGCGCTCGCTTGTCTTCTTGCGGGCGATCTCCGCCGTCCACGGGTCGTCCAGGAGGTACCGTGCAACCTCGGGGCGGGAGTAGACCTGCAGCAACCAGGAGGCGTCGGCTTCGGCATGCGGTCGAAGGACCAGCCGGGCAGCGCGGTGTGGAAGGACCAACGAATTCATCACCATCAAGAGACTAGTGGTCTTTTGTGTTTATTGCCGTATCACTTCAATAACCCTGCGACCTCTTGTATTGCGTGAGGCTGCTCTGCATCCGTAAGCGGAACGCTTTGCGGGACTCGTGGAAAGAGTGCTGATGTGCCCTGCTCGGCAAGGGCCAGCCCATAGGGTGGAGTGATGACGGCACGTACAGATGAAGCCCGAAGAATCTCCGATGTGCTCGCAGGGCTCGATGATGAAGACGTGCGGACGCTCATCAATGCTGCCGAGCCCGTTGGCGTGGGCATCGGGGGAACAACCAAGACGGCCCGCATCGGCGGAACGACCGTTTTCGTGAAACAGCTCCCGCTGACAAACATTGAAGAGGCTGATCCAACCGCCACTGCCAGTCGAATCCAACTTCCCTTCGTCAGCCACTACGGGATAGGAAGCCCCACCCACGGAGTCGGGCGAGAATTGGCGGCGCATCAGGCGACCACCGAGTGGGTTCAGGCTGGAGCCGCGGATTTCTTCCCGCTTTTGCTCGGGTGGCGGGTCGTTGATCTGAAGTGCGATACCGACCTCAGCGAATTTGACGGCGATGTTTCCCAGCGCCAGTGGGGGACGCATTGGCCCCAGGTCAAGCGGAAACTCACCGCGATGAAGGACGCGTCCAAGAGTGTGGTGCTTTTTCTTGAATACGTGCCCGAGACGCTGGGCGCTTGGGTGCGCAGGAGCCTGACCGACGGCACCGGAGAGGACGTCTTCGCCGAGGTGATCGACCAGATCACCGAGGCCACGGCATGGATGAAGACGCAAGGATTCCAGCACTTCGATGTGCATCCGGGAAACATCCTCGTACGGGAGGGCAGGCTACTCCTCACGGACTTCGGCCTGGCGCTCTACCGCGAGTTCGACCTCACCCCGGAGGAAAGAGCCTCCATGGCCGCGCATGAAGGCTTCGACCTTGATACTGCCCTTATGCACCTGTTCCACTGGGTGCTGTTCGAACTCGGCTATACCTCCGGCCCGCAGCGCCTGGCACTGTTGCGTGCCGCCGCCGGCGACTCAGCTGCGCCAGCGCTGGATCCGGTGCGCGTGGCCCTGGGTGGGAGCGCCGACCTGATTGCCGAATATGCGGGTGTCGCTGTCCATATGACCGAGATGTTCGGTGCCCTCATGCGGGATGTGTCTGCCACGCGGTACGAGAGCACCCAAGACAGGAGCATTCAGCGATAGCTGCCTAATTGGTGGAGTCGAGCCTTCGTAACTGTGGCGTTCCAAACAGCAACGGCATACGCAACAAATTCTGTGGGGCTTGGCTAGTCCGCCGTCTCGGTCATGGCACGCAAGGCTGCGACATGGCCGACATACGCCTTCCGTCCATCCACGGTCAGCGCAACTCTGACGTGGCTTCGGCCTGCCTTGGAGAACCGTTCAACGTAGACGTACCCGGCATCGGTCAACTGCTTGAGATGTTTGCTCAGCACCGAATCCGCGACTCCAAGCAAATCGCGCAACTGGGCAAACTCCGCCCATTGCAGCGGGGCCAGGCTGGCACAGATCCGCAGGCGAACCGGGGCATGGATCAGCTCGTCGAACTTCGCCGGGTTAGATGGGGCGCTCATTGGCGTCCTTCACTCGATTGTTCACGGTGGCGGTGTGCATGCGGGACATGCAGAACCAGCCGACCCCAAGCAGGACGACCCACTTGGCCGCGACTTCCCACCATGTGCCCGGTTCCCAAAAACGGCTGAATTGCATGACCAGCATAAACAAAAGGAAAGACAGGAAGTACGGCCCCGAGTGGCTCCGTATGGGGCGTGCCTTGGGCCGCTTCCGCATCACGAGGTAGTACCAAATGCCCAGGGGAATGCCCAAGGCGCACAGGCCGAGGATCGCTGGCCAGGGAACCACGGTGATCAGCGCCATGACGGTCGCAATGAGTGCCACCAGTACGAGCGTGAACCCGCGAGGCGCCTCCGTGGAGTTCACCATGGCGTTGGAAACTCCGTCGACCTCTGCGAGCACTGACCGGGGGTCAAAATCTTCAGACCGTGGTTTTTCTTCAGTCACGACATTCTCACTTTCCATTGTGGAAAGTTTGCCTTTTCCGTATCGGAAAGTCAAGGAACGAGCGGCAAACGATGGTTCGTGCTTCCGGAGGGAAACCTGATTGATCGACCCGAAAAGGGTGTGTGCCATTTTGATGTTGGGAAAGTGTCCCGCAAGACGGTCGGCCAGCGGTGCATGTGCAGACGACTTCGGAAATTTTCGAAACCGTATGGTTCCGCAGCTGTCATATTCCCGTATGCCCCGCCCGACTTAATGCCCGGTGAAGGGGGGCTAAACGATACACTCAAAACCATGACCGGACTCCTCATTGGATACGCGCGCGTATCCACCAATGACCAAGACCTCACCGCCCAGAAAAACGCCCTACTGGCGATGGGCGTGTCACCGGAGATGACGTTCACCGACCAAGGACTCACCGGCGCCAATCGGGCGCGGCCCGGACTTGGGCAAGCACTGGCGGCCTGCCGAGGCGGGGACACCCTGGTCGTGACAAAACTCGACCGACTGGCACGCTCATTGCGCGATGCAAAGGACATCGTCGATGAACTCACCCGCCGCGAGGTCAAGCTCAGCATCGGCGGCTCCGTCCACGACCCCACGGACCCGGTCGGCAAGCTTCTTTTCAATGTCCTGGCCATGGTTGCCGAGTTCGAGGCAGACCTGATCCGGGCACGAACGCGGGAAGGCATGGCTGTCGCCAAGGCCAAGGGTAAGCTGCGCGGGAAGCAGCCCAAGCTCTCCAAAGCGCAGGAAGCTCATCTCGTCGCCGTTCACCTGGCAGGGAAACACACGACCGTTGAAATCGCCGAGCTCTTCGGCGTGGCCCGTTCCACCGTCTATCGCGCCATCAAACGCGCCGGCGAAACCACCGAGTAGACCCACAGAAATTTGCCGTCCGCGCCGGAACCGGCTCCTCGGTACGTCGCTAGCGTGAATTTCCGGGGCGATCTTCCTGGCCCCGTTTCGAAGCTGGACAGGCTTTCGCGCAACATGGAGGACGGCACCCGGATGCTGGCCGACTCGCAGCGCCAAGGGTGGCGCATCATCTGTCTCGACCTGGGGGTCGACACGGCAACCATCATGGGTGCCGGTATGTACGACATGGCGTTGAACTTCGCGGAGATCGAACGGAAGTTCATTGGCCAGCGCACCCGCGCCGGCATGCAGGAGATCAAACGGACTACGGGCAAGCACATGGGCAGGACCGCGACCCTGCCCCTTGAAACCATGCGCCGCATTCACCAGCTTAAAGGCGATGGGCTGCCCCTGAGGTCGATCGCGGAACAACTCACGCCGAGGGGGTTGCAACGGCAACGGGCGGAAAATGGTATGCATCAACCGTGAAGGCAGTCCTGGAATCGGTGGCTCTCGAGCGGGAATTGAATGCAGCGGAAGGGAAACGCGACCGAAGCCTTATGATCTAGCTACCCCAGGTGTAACCCGGTTCCTCTGTACAGGAAACCTGCGCGCCGACGTAGACAGGGTAGTCCCTGCTCCACGTGTTGTAGGAGGGTACACCGATAGTTCCGATGAGAAAAACTGGTTCGCCTGTGACGTCAGCAGAAATGCCTGTCAGTGTGCCTAAGGGCCCTGCGCCATATTCCTTGTAGCTTCTTGCACTAATCCAAAATCGTTGGTAACCACCGTTCGACATGTCCATGGCGCCGATCTTGGACTTGAACGTCCTGCACTTCTTGCCCAACATGATTTGGCGCCAGGTGTATCCGCTGTCCGCACTACCGATTACACGTGGATAGGTTTTTCCGGCGACCCTCCAGTAGTCCTGGTGAGTAAGCCCCACGTAACCTTCGGCTGGGGTGTAATCCAGTGAGTACCAGGCGTATACGGTGACATTCCTAGCCGCAGAGGCCGTACCTGTCACGCCAGCAGTGCCTTTGATCCATACGCGGTACGCGGTTGTATCCAGACCAATTGCCTTCCCCTTGACGGAAAAAGCACGCTTTGAGTTGACCTTTGCGGTGCCTAGGTTCTTCCAGGATTTACCGCTTTTTGCCTGGAGGGTGGCTTCCTGCCCAACAAGGGCCTTGCTGGTTGTTCCGGAAAGCGTGATGTTGTCCCCGGCGTTTACCGTGGTGGCTGAGACTTTTGCGACTGTAACCTGTTGCTTCACTTTGACTGTTTTGCGGCTACTGCTGGAGGCTTTGGCTGTCCGAGATCCGGCGAAGGTGAGACGGAAGTCGTAATTTTTCTGTAGACCGGTTACCTTGACGGAGACGCGGCCTGCAGAGTTTGTTTTGGCGGTGCGGACATTGTGCCACTTAGACGTCCCGGAGATGCGTTTCTGGACGGTCACTTTGACGCCCTTGTATGCGCGGGAACCCTTTTTCAGCTGGCCCCCAACGGTGACGGACCCGCTCGGATTAACCGTTGCTGTTGACAGCGTGACTGTGGCCGAAGTCGTGTCCTTGCCTGCGGCCGAGGCAGGCCCGACGAGCAGACCTACGCTCAGGAAAGCTGCGAGCAAAGAAATGAGCAGAGTTTTGACGAGTGATTGCATGTAGTCCCCCAACAGATCATGGAAAACGACACCTCCCTCTGTTCCGAGAAATGGTGTCGTTGTCCCGCAATCCTATCCCTGGATGTAGCGAAAAGGTGAGTCTACTTGGGAATTTAGTATTCTTCAGTGGACTGGGGTCTTTGCTGCTGGTTAGTCGAGCAAGCCGCGCTGTTTTGCATCGGCGCAAACGGGCGTTGAATATGCGCTATCCAGCATTATGCAGGCAGTGATGATATTTGATTCAGCGGTGTCCTGGGTGACAGTGGTAAAACCGACTGACGAGGGGTTGCTCTTCACCCCGTTCATCCATTCTGCGGCGTCCTTGCACGCGCTTAGGGCTGGACGTTCAGCGTTATTGGCCTGTTCAACTGTAAGCGACGCGTCCACTACGGCCGCTGCCTGTTTTGTCAGGGCATTGTTACAGGCTGATGAAACGGCCGGTTCTTTCGTGCTAGAGCACCCAGAGAGGAAAATCATTCCGACTAGGGCTGAAACGGCAATGGGCGCAATTTTAGATCTCAGGCCTTATGGAATCACGATGGGAACGGAATATCTGAATCGGTTAAGTTCTCATGGGGTGGGGTTCAAGAGTGCAACAGAGTGTAACTAGCGCCCTCGAAGATCCTTCTGCTGGCTGTGAACGGAGCAGGCTACTGGCCAGACCACGGCCCGTTCCTGGCGGAGAACCACGCTACCGTCGGTTATTTCACTTTTTCACAAGCCCCCAGTAGGCGCCGTTCGGCAATCCGCGGTTGTCACGGTCGGCACCATCCGTGCTGGCAACTCTTGACCATGATTGAGGTTAGTGCAGAGGACTTCTGAAAAAATGTGTTTGGTGCAGAGGACTTCTGACCAATTAATGTCAGCAGTCCCCTGCACGCGGGCCATCCTTCCGCATGAACTGGTGCAGGCGGCTTCTGAAAACGACATTTTTAGCTGTCGGTTTTTTGGTGCTCGGGTGTCGCGGTGGGGGATCGGCTTAAGAGAACGCCTCATGTTCCTCACACGGACACCAGGGCATCTGTGCCCCGCCGCACCATAAAAGCACTGTCCAAAACATCGGGCTCTATTAGTTCAGATGACTTGTGAGGTGGCAAAACTGGGTGGCTACCTAAAAAATTTCGGGCGCTTACCCGACAAATCTTTTCCGTGCCGAGATCCCACTTAAGGATCTTTTGTGTGCGCACCATGGTGTATCGGAAAGTTTCCGAGACTATGCAAAGGAGTAACCGTGGAAAACGGACGTGTATGTTGGAGCGAAAATGGCGGATCATTCTTCGTGGCCTACTACCAGGACAAACCTGACGAGGGAGAGAGGACCTATTCCGAACTAGTCCAGAAGGTTGAAGCGCAAACCGGTTTGAGGGTTTCGACTGAGCGCATCAGCGCGATTAAGTTCCAGCATGATGGGGAGGTGCATATCGTCCAGGTAGGAGAAGCAAGCCATCGCGAGCCTGGGCTGGTCATGGGTATTTTTCATGAGCCGTTTGTGCGGGGCATGTATTACATCGCTTCGCCAAACTATGGATTCAGGACACCGGGTGCCATTGCAGTAGGGAAAAACGAGATTCTGAATGTGCAGTACTTCGCACCCCTTTAAGCCCAAACCGTGGGTATCGGCCGTATCCTTGTATAGAAAATAGTTTCTATTAAGTTGGGCAGAGCAGTGATAGTTCAGGATATACGTTCTATAGATGGTGGCGGCTTTCAAGCCGTTTTGCCGGTTTCTGAGACCTCAGTGGCGGCCGGGTACCCGTCGCCGGCCCAGGACTATTTTTTGGGGTCCATCAACCTCAGTGAGCACCTGATCCATGACTCCACCAGCACGTTCATTGTGCGGGTGTCTGGGCATTCCATGCAGGGCGCGGGGATCTCCGATGGGGATGAGCTGATCGTGAATAGGGCGCGGAATCCTGTTGATGGATCCGTGGTGGTGGCCATCCTGGATGGGGAGATGACGGTCAAGCGACTGCGCCTCACTCCGCGTGGTGTGGTCCTGCAGGCCGAAAACCCGGACTACCCGGATCTGGCTGTGGGGGAGTTGGCATCCCTGACGATTTGGGGAGTGGCCGAAAAATGCATTCACCACCTTTAGTGCGCGGAATTGCATCTGATGCAGGTTCGCCTAGCCAGGAGTACATCGGGCTGGTCGATGCGAACTGCTTCTATGTGAGTTGCGAACGATCCTTCGACCCCACCTTGAGGGGTACCGCCACGCTCGTGCTTTCCAATAACGACGGTTGTGCGGTGGCCTTGTCCCCGGAGGCCAAGGCCCTGGGCATCACGTTGGGGGAGCCGTGGTTCAAGCTGAAGGCGAGGCCCGATTTGGCTCACGTCGTGGCCCGATCCAGCAACTACGAGCTCTACGGAAGTATGAGCGCGAAAATGATGTCTCTGCTGGAGCGCTTCAGTTCCTGGGTCGACGTGTACAGCATCGACGAAGCCTTCATCGGTTTGCGGGGATCGTTGGAGGACCTTCGGCGGGTTGCCCACGAAATCAAGGACGCCATCATGCAGCACCTGGGGCTGCCGGTCTGTGTGGGCATCGGGGTGACGAAGACGATCGCGAAGCTCGCGAACCGTGCCTCGAAAAAGTTCGCTCACCTCAACGGCGTCTGTATCTGGGATGCAGTACCCGTTGAAGACCGGGAGTCGTTGCTCGGGCGCCTGCCCGTGGTCGAGCTGTGGGGCGTGGGGGTACGCCTGACCAAGAGACTGAACGCCCTGGGTATCTGGACCATGAAGGACCTGCGGGACGCCGATGCGGTGATGATCCGCAACCGGTTCTCGGTCGTGCTGATGCGCACGGTGCTGGAACTGCGGGGGATCCCCTGCATCCCGCTGGAGGAAGAGCATGAAATCAAGGACCAGCTCATTTTCAGCCGCTCGTTCTCCAACCCGATCACCAACACCCACGAGATGGAGCAGGTCATGGGCGTCTATGCCCAGCAGGCCTCGGCCCGGCTGCACAAGCACAACCGGCAGGCTCGCGTATTGACGGCTTGGGCGATGACGAGCCATTTCAACGCCAACCAGTCCCACAGCCCTGCGGTAACGGTCGCGCTGCCGGGGTCGACCTCGGATCCTCTGCTGCTCACCCGGGCGGCCAAGGAGTTGCTGCCGCAGATCCTGGACGGGGTGAAATACGCCCGGGCCGGGGTTGTGGTGACCGATCTTCGCCCCGTGGGGGCGCAGCCCACGTTCGATCCGTTCGTCAACCAGCACGAGGCCAAGGAAATTGGCCCGTTGATCCAGAAGATCAAGCAACGCCATGGGGCCGGCGCGGTGGGCCTGGGTCTGGCGGGCCTGAAGGCCGGCCCGCAGTGGGAGATGAAGCGGGAGATGATGTCCCCGCGTTACACCACGCACTGGCATGAGCTGCTGGTTGTTAAAGCATGTTGAGCACTTGCATGTGAGTTCGCTACTTTTCAAGTCGAATGGTGCTGACTAACGAATGTGCGCTCAGTGAAAGTGTGATTTAGCCCCTCGACAGGAAGTCTTCAATTTGGGCGAGAAACGATATAACCTTAGTTATAGGAGGTTTTGAGATGAGTGTTTCAGCAGTGTTGCAGGATGATTTGGCCGTTGCCGTTCGGTTGAGAAACCGTGAGGTGATTGACCACCAGGATTTTTTGCGTGCGATTCACCGAGCGTCGAAACACGCGACGCAGGTTGAGATTGCGAAACGTCTGGGTATCTCTCAGCCGGCGGTTTCTAAAGTGTTGAAGTCTGCTGCCAAGGTTGCGGATCCGGTTGCTGGTTTTTCGGGTGCAACCCCGTTTGAAATTGCGCAGCGGTTCGCGGCAGGGGAGCTTACCCGTGCGGAGGTGCTCGATGAGCTTGGCCGCTGGGACTACGCGCCCTTGGATGAAACTGATGGTTACGACTCGCTGTTGGTTAATGGTCCGGGAACGACGAACGATATTGCCCGGGCGCGTCGGGCAAACCTGATCGACTGGGAACTTTATGAAGAGATCCTGGGACGGGTCGAAGCAAGGCTTGCCGACTAGTGTCGCCGGTGGATATTAGCGAGCACAGAGAAAGCATTCGTATTTTGGCACGTGATGGTGGGCCACTTTCGCCGTCGAGTCCGAACGCGACGATGAACAATCCGCAGTGGTTCTTCGGCGGCCAACAGCCGCGCGCGGTGCGCGGTCGCATGCACGATGAATTGTTGGAGGAGTATCGTTCGCGTTTTCCCGAGGTGCGTTCGGAGCGTCGTGCGCTGGTGTTGGCGGGGCCGCCGGGTGCTGGTAAGACGACGGCTTTGAAAACGGATGCGAGCCACCATGCGGCGCATTGGTTGAAGATTGATGCCGATGAGTTCAAGGTTCTTTTGCTGTCGAGGGCTCTTGAAGATGGCAGCTACGAGGGTTTCATTAAGCCGCAGGCGGTGAAGGATCTTGAAGCCCAGGGCGACCGGTTCAATCCCTTGGAGCTCGCGTCTTTGGTTCATGCGGAATCGTCGTATCTAGCTGAGGCCTTGCGTGAGATGGCGATTGAAGATGGTCTGAACGTCGTCATTGATTCTGTGCTTTCGAAGCCTGAGAAGGCCGTTGAGCTGGGTGCGCAGTTGGCGGCTGCCGGGTACACCGTAGATGTGCTGCACGTCGAGGTTCCGTTTGAATTGTCGGCTGCCCAGATCGAGAAACGTTGGCAGGAAGCGCACAAGGAGTCGAAGCTGGATCCGAATAGTTTGGGTGGTCGGTGGGTTCCGAGTGAGTATGCGCGCGATGTTTTTGATGGAAAGAACGGGCGTTCTAAGTCTCAGGAATCGGCTATTGCCTTGGCTAACCAGTGCGATTCAGTGGTGAGTTTCCGACGTTTCTACCGTGCATCGGAAGATGCTAAGCCTGTCTTGGAAGTGCACATGAAAAGGGCGGAGCCTGGGGCACCGCTTGTGGATGCCCAAGTTCACCAGGCGAGCCGGGTGGCGGGCATGATGATTCCATCGAAGCCTGCTCTTGGTAGATTCCGTGATGCTTCCGGTCCGTCAAGAGATTCGGGTTTCGGACGCTAGTCCTATCAACAATTGCTGTTAGTTGTATACCCAAGAATCCCCAACACTTTGTGTTGGGGATTCTTTTTGTGCCCGTGATTTCAGAGGCCGTGCACATTGCCTGGTAGCAACAGGCGAGTGAACCAAGTGTGGTGACCTGGGCATTGTGTGCGGGTGGTCGGCTTGGGTCCCGGCGTCCATCATGTGTGCGGGAAAAGACCGAAGGAAATTTCTTTTGCCGTGCCCATGTGGGCGCGGGGCTTTCTGAGGTTCCCACGTGTTCTTTGCGTTTGCTGTGTTGTCGCCGGCTTGGGAGGGCCGGCGACAACACGGTCGAGAAAGTTTGTTAGTTGGTTGCGTATGGGCTGCGTGCGGTGGACGTGGACTTAAAGTCCGGCAGTGGTGGAAGTTTTTCGTCCTGGTCGGCCACGGGCCGCGGCGGAAGTACGACTGGTTTGGCGTCTTCCTGCTGTTCGGTATCGGTGGCCGGGTTGGCCGCCGTGGATTTGCGGCGCGTGGTCTTGGCCCGCTTTCCGGGTTCAGTGATACCAACTTTTTTGAGTTCTTCAATCGTCCAGCCGACGCGCTGCGCGTTGGCGTAGAGACGTGTGTCTTCGCGTTCGGCGTCGGCGAGTTCGTTCCTCAGGCGGGTTGAGTTGTCGCGTGCCTTTGCGAGATCCCGAATGACTTGGATGCGATCTTCGAGCAACTGGCGTGCGATTGATTCGACTTCTGACGTGTTGATTTCGGAGCTCATGAAGTGAATTCTAGCGTGCGCGATACACGATCTTTTTGCGTTCCAGTGGTGCGTCGCCAAGTTTCACCCAGTTGCGTTGCGACATGACACGGTGGACGCGCATTTTCTGTCGCAGGCTCCCTGTAATGCGCGGCGCTTTGCCTCGCTCGCGGACTCGCGTTGATGGCTGCCGGTCGCGGGCTCTCGGCAGCGGGAATCGGAGCACCGGCGGAGCAAGCTAGTGTATATGGTGCCCATATACGCTTTTCCTTCGCTTTGTCGCGCTTCGGTGTGCAACACTTGGTGTGTTGACTCCCCATTTTGGGGTCGCTGCGCTGGGCTTAAGGGAAGAGGGATTGGTGGATCAGAGTTCTGATCAGGTGACACCGAAGCGTCGTCTTTTGGTGCGGCAGACCCGTGTTCCTGGTCAGCCGCGACCGTTCATACACAAGGTTCGTGTGAGTGCTGCGCAGGAGGAGATGTTGTTGCATCTTTCCGAGAAAATGGGTGACCTGAGTATTCCGAAGCTTATGGTCCAGTCCACGTTGATGGGTGGGTCTGAGAACCTGCACAATGCGAAGCATCTTTCGGCTGAGTTGATGCGAATTTCTCGTCTGTTGGGCCGGGTGTCTGTGAATGTTAACCAGATAGCGCGTGCGACCAATGCGACGGGGGAGTTGCAGTCTGATACGCAGGCGACGTTGGCGGCCATGCGCCGGGTGACTGAACGTATTGATGAAATGTTGGACAAGATTAACGGGCCGCTCTGATGATTCCGAATATCACGCGGGGCAAGAAGATCACTGGTGTTGTCCGCTATTTGGTGGATAAGAATTCTGTGCGTGAGGGGCGAACGGGCAACGTTCATGAGAGCCCGCATGTGGTCGGCGGGGATGCTTTTCTTCAGGCTTTTTATGGTTCCGAGGAACTTGATGCAACGGCGGCTGATGAGATTGCTGCGTATCTTGACGAGCCTCGCAAAGAGTTTGATGTTTCTGTTCAGGAGCGGATTCGGGAGTTTGATAAGGACAAGAACGAGTTCGTTTCTGGCGGCTTTCGTGATGCTCATGTGTGGCACTGTTCGCTGAGTTTGCCTGCCGAAGATGGCAAACTCAGTAATGAGCGTTGGGCCGAGATTACCCAGGACTTTATGGACGGGATGGGTTTCACGGAGGCGAGCGGTAAGGCTCCAATTCGCTGGGTTGCTATCCATCACGGAGAGTCTGCCAATGGAAATGACCATGTCCATATCGCTGCTGTGCTGGTGCGCGAAGACGGTACAAAGGCATCGGTTTTTCAGGACCAAATTACCGCGCAAAGGGTTTCGAGAGAGATTGAACAGAAGTACGGCCTGACGCAGGTCAACGTCCGTGGGATGGCTGAGCGCGGTGAGAAGCCGGCCGAGCAGCGCATGGCCAAGGAAGCGGGTTTGGATCGTACGGCGGCGAAGGAAATTGCCGGCCGTGTGCGTTCGGCTGCGGAGGCGTCGGTGACCGAGGATGAGTGGATTCGTCGTGTCCGTCAGGCCGGGGTTGTCATCAAGCCTCGCTTTGCGCGGGGGAGTACCGATGTTGTTGTTGGTTATTCCGCTTCGCTCCAGCCTTCGGAATACGGGGGCCGTTTTGCGTTCTACGGTGGTGGCAAACTGGGTAAGGATTTGTCCCTGGCCAGCGTGCGCGAACGTTTTGGTGCACCCACGGTGGACCAGGCGCAAGCTGCGTCGCGGGAATGGCAGGCGGCGTTCCGTGGCCAACGCCCGGTGGAGACTTCGGGACGCGAAATGCGCCAGCTCAAGGCCGAGGTTGATCGGAAGTACATCAAGGAAGGGCTGTCGCTGAATGAGCGGCTGTCTCGGACCAGTTTCGATGACAATGTTGCCTGGTCTCGTGCCGCCGGGGATGTTTCGGCGTCGTTGAATGCGTGGGCGAAGTTTGACCCTGATAACCGGAAAAACTTGAAGGAAGCTGCGGATGTTCTTTCAAAGACGGCACAGTACCGGCCGCACCAGGGGGAGCGTCAAGCTGCCCCGAGGCGCGACCGCGGCACTGGCACGGCCATGCTGTTCTTGCAGCAACGTACCGGAGGAAAGGGCGCGGTTGCCGGTCAGGCCATGATGCGTCAGATGATCCAAACGGCGTCCGCCATTAGCAAGTATCACCGTGCTAACCGTGACTACCGTGAGGCGGAGCGTGTGTACAAGATGGCGGTTGAAAAGTTGCAGGCCGTTGACCTGACCGGGTACCGGCAGCTCGCACAGCCGGCCCCTGATGTGGGGAAGATGAGCGAAGCCCAACGAGCCCGCCACGTTTCCGGAATCGGTCTTGCGCCAGGACCGTTAGTGCTTCAGGAAAAGGGTGCAGGGGATTCCAAGACCGGTGAGCTGTTACCCAAGAAGCTGACTCGTTACCAGCCCCCGGTTCGGAACCAGCCGGACCGAGGGCGCTAAACAGAAGGAGGACCGTTCATGTCCAGTGAAGACCCGATTGAAGAGGCGCACGGCATTTCTGTCATGCTCTCGTCTTCGGCCATGCGTGGAGGCGAAGTCCTCCTGCAACAGCTACGCGAGCGAAAGATGGATGCAGATCGGAAGTTGCAGGAGCAGACCCGCGAACTGCAACAACGGTTCGAGCAGGAATCAAAGGCCGCGCATGTGGTGCTCTCCCGGGCTTCCAAGTCCGAGGACTGGATGAAGACGGCAGAGCGCACCGACATTGCCAATGCCTGGCGCATGGCCCAGGAATGGAAAGAGGCCGACCCGGAGCGGTTTGCCCCGATCGCCGATAAGCTCACGACGAATTTTGATCACATGTTTTCAACGAAGATCGCTCACGATGGACAAGACCCGATGACGCGGTTGGCCGCGGCCGAGGACATGGTTGATCATGTTGATTCGTTTCGTGCGCAAGCTCAGCTTGAGGAAGAAGCGGCCGTTGAACACCGCGCCACTGCTGATGCGGAATTGACGAATGTGGCGGAGGGAATCGAATTACCTGACGTTGGGTTTGCGGCGGCTGGGGAAGAAATTTCGGTGGCCACCGCCCACGAAGAATCCGCTGACGTTGCCACATCGAAGATGAACGCGGTCGAGGTGGATGCTGCCAACAAATTGAAATTGGGGTACGACAGCGTTGAAGCCCGAGCCGATCGCGATGCCCGAATGAAGGCAGCCGGCGTTGATCCGGAATCTCTCAAGGCGAAGTCAATTGCGGACACCATGAACCCGAACCATCCGGTTGATACCTTGCGTCGGAGCGGCGGCAAGAAGGTTAAGCCGCAAAATAAGTCGTCTCAGCGTTCGACGCCCAGGACAAAGAACACTGAGCTGAGTAGGTAGTCTGAATTTCTCCATCATGAAACTAGGTCACTGCACTCTCTATGTGTAGAGCGGGTGAGATCCATTTTTTAGTGCGCTAGTTTTTCATTCGCTTTAGCGTTCTGCCCATAGCCCATGTGTGGTGGTTCGTGGGCGTGGTTTCTGCGAGTTTCCACGCCTTTCCTGCTTGCCAATTTCATCTCCGTTGCCGGCATGCAGGCTGCGTAAGGGCCCCGCGCCTCCCAAGTCGCGGGGCCCTTACCTTTGCCCTGGTTCTTCTGGATTCCTACTCGGCAAACTCGCTGTCTCCGTCCCGGTACGGGGACGGCGTTTGAACCACCTCGAGAACATCGGTGATGGGTGCGAGATCCGTTGAGGGATTGGGCCTGTCCATGGTTGGATCTTCCAGCCCCTCCGCTATTTGTTTGGTGGGCAAGGGAAGATCCGGGGTGTGTCTGTCCTTTTCGGGGTCGCATTTGCTGAAAGGCCCTTTGTCGGGATCCATCAGTTCCGCCATGCAGGGGTCCAGGTGCTGGTTCCACCAGACTGATTGGCCGAGAGGTCCTTTGTAGCGTAGGTCTTCATAGGCCAGCCACAGTGCTTGTAACCGGGCCAACGCTTCGGTGTGCTTGAACCACTCGGCGCACCACCGGTTGTTTTGGGTGACCCTGCGTGCGTAGGCATGTACGAGGTATTCGGAGACGAACTGGTACACGCTGGTAAAGAGCGGTTCCTTCTTGGCCCGGTTTTGCTTTTGGTCCTGGTGCTGTTCAGCCATCTCCACCATGACATCTTCAAAGAGCGCATCCAACGCTCTTTCTGATTCCGCATCCATGCTCAGGACGCCGCTATCGCCGGATCATACTTGAGGCGGGACGCTTCAACGATCTGGGCGTGTTTGGTGTCAAAGAACGGAACGCTTTGCACCAACATGGGAGGCAGACCCGAGTAGAAGATGACCATTCGGAACCGTGGCAGTTCACGCAATTCCGATTCGGTGAGGATGCGTTTGACTTCAACGCTGCGGCTGCGGGATCGGCCGCCTCGTCCGTTGCTGCTTTCGGAAAAACTGATGCGTTCGTAGTCACCAATGAAGAGGCTCATCCGGCGCATGAACGTCTCGTCTTCAAAGCCTCCGCCGTAGACCTTCACGTTTGCCGCGTCCCAGAGCTTTTGCATTCCTTCTTTGCCCCACACCAATTCACCCTGAACCCAGTTTTGCAGAATTGTCAGAATGATGATTCCCCGAGATCCGTAGTGGGAATACTTGGAGTCGAGCTGGTGGATCTTGCAAATGTTTGCGGCCTCATCGAGGACGCAAATCAAGGGGATGGCCAGGCGGCCGCCCGGAGATTCGGTGGCCAGGTTTTCTGCTGCTTCCATGACCGCGCTGGTGAGTGCCGCGACAATGGGTCCGCCGGATCCGTGTCCTTCCTGAGACAGGAGGTACAGGGTCCCGGCGCCGTTGTTCACGAAGTGATCTGGGTGGAACTCCTTCACGCCGGGCGAAGGGGAGACCCAGCGCATTAGTTCGTCGTTCAGCAGGAACGACATCATGGCACGTGCCGTGTCATAGACACCGGCACGCTGCTTGTCCGGCAGTGTGGAGAGGTTGCGCAGTGAGGCCGCATGGCCGACATGGCCACGTTCCTTGAGAATGTCGGCGGGTTTGGAATCGGTGGGATCAGTGATCCATTCGTGAAGGTCGATCAGGTGCCCCCCGTGCAGGCTGGCCGCGAACAGGAACAACGCCACCAGGTGTTCTGCGGAGCCATCAAAGTATGCGTCCCGCTTGGCCCCGGCATCACGTCCTGCGGTTGCGAGTTGCAGAGACAGTTTTTCGGCTTGCGTCCACGAGGTGACGTAGGAAATAGGATTCCACCACCAGTCGGGTTGGTGTTTCGCAATGCCCTGTGGGTCAAAGATCCACACGGTTCCCGCCTGTTCCCTGGCCAGACGGGTCAGGTCAAGGAGATCTCGTTTGTTCGAGGTGGCCACAACGGCTCCAGGCGCCTCCAAAATGGCGGGGATCGCCCGACTGGTTGTCTTGCCGCGGCGTGGTCCCCAAATATCCAGGTGCATGTCCTCGAAGGAAGCAAAGATCGGTTGCGAGGCCGGCAAAACCTTGCCCAGCAAAACCCCGGGGGTCTTTCCGTCTGCGCCGAGTCTTTTGGCTTTGGCTCTCATGCGCGATTCGCTGAGTTCGGCAATGTCCTTGCCCCGGCCCATGAATTGTGCGGACTTGTCGCCGCGCTGGCGAGTGGCCTTCTTCTTGCTGACTTTCGCAGCAATCAAGAAAACCAGAGTGAGTAGCAGGCCCCAAAGTGCCACAGCAACAACGGTGGCGGCCGTGGACCACTGGATGTCGCCTGCCATCAGACCCAAAGCCAGCGTGAGTGGATTATTCACTGGTCGCGGCCTTCCATTGATCAGGGACGCGCAATGAAGAGCCACCCAGAGAGTGCCTCCGATGGAGATGGCTGCCCCGACCAGGACGCCTACGAGGATCAACATATCACCGTCGGTTCGTGCGTTTATGCGATGGTCCTTAACCACGGTTCGTTCCTTCCATGACTAGTGCGTGAGCCGCCTCCGTGCGCGAATTTTTGTTCTCTCGTTCGCCACCGACCCAGCGGGCATTGGTATCGTGCAAATCCAACTCGGTTTGAGTGAGCTTCACCTGAACCTGGATGCCCGCCCGGTCACCCACTTTGATCAGGAACTTGCCGGCCCCGGGGGGAGGTGTCGGGCGCAGTTCCCCGGTTTTGGTGTCGCGCACCAATTTTGGTGCCCACCCTGGGGGAGTGTTCCATCCGGCTACCCGGTCGATTTCCTTCTCCGTCATCGGTTTCACGTCCGAGAGCGCACGCAGGTCTTCTTTGGCAAGCCCGGCGGTGGCCACGATGCCGCTGCGTTCTGTGAACCCCAGGGCCTTTACCGCGTCGGCCTGGCTTGCCATCGACTTCTGGTCCTTGGGCGTGTGGGCAATGTAGAGGTTCCCGACGCCTTCGTTGCGGTTCAAGCGGGTCAACCCGTCGAGCCTGTCCACGAGCTGCGCGCCACCGATCCTGAGCGGTCGCCACATCTCGTCCATGACGATGAGGTAGTGCTTTTGTGGTCCCTTGCCCGCGTCGGCCAGCGCGTTGGCCGCCTCAACGGATGCGTAGCCTTCGGACCACGTGGCCAGCAAGACGGCCGCAAGCAAGTCATCGCTTTGTTGATGAAGGGCACTGATGTCAATGCTGACCGCCGGGGCGTCCAAGGGCAGGCGCTGGGTGGTTTGCCCGTTGAAGATCTTTCCAAAGGTGTCACCGATCAATGAGTTCATCGACAGAAGCAACTTCTTGGCCGCTTCCTGGTATTCGGTGAGGTTGGAAACCAGGATGCAGGTCATGAGTTCTTCGGTGGGATCAGCCAACAGCTCGCAGAGTTCTTCGAGCACCGGGGGAAGCGTAATTCCTGCTGCGCGGCGGGAATCGAAGAGATGGTTCACAGCCCGTGAAACAAGGGCTGATTCCCAGTCCTCAAGCGTGCCTTTGCGCAAGAGCTGAAGGAGCGTCACGACGAGGTTAGCTGCTCGCTGCTGGGCAATGTAGCGCAGGGAATCGCCCTTTTCGCCGCCGATCAAATCTGCTGCTTCCAACAAGGAACCTTGGTCCAAGACGTTGAGTCGCTGCCCTTCGCCTAGGCGGACGACCTTCCCGCCGAGGGCTTCAATAAGCCGCGAGTAGTCCGGCTTGAGGTCGCCCAGAACCAAGGGCACGATGCCGGTGTATGCCAAACCCAAAATGAGGCGTTCCGCCAGTGATGATTTCCCCAGCCCGGGTGCCCCGTAGATCATCATCGACGGGTTGGAAATCAGCCCTCCGAAGAACCACGCCATGGGGTCGCAGCTGACTGTTGCACCCGTTTCCATGTCTTGTCCGACGGGGACACCGATACTTGGGCGGGAAGACCCGCCGGCAAAGGGCCAGAATCCACACACTTGGGATGACGGGGCACGGAAAGAGGGCGGCATCGGCAGCGGCCCGAACCCTTTGGGCTCCGAGGCAGCAGACGCCTTGCGCTTGGGCGAAGCGGCGACGGTGGACTTCTTGCTTCGTTTTCCAGAAGCTCGCGTTGTCAGTTTCAAATCATTTCCCGAATCTTGGAAGGGATGAGGCTGTGTTCCCAGGGCACGAAACCCACCGGGAGCGTGGTGGCGAATGCGGCGGCTTGGGACCCGAAGGACTTCCGGATGCGGAAGGGGATCGACCCCGATTGCGTCAGGATGGTTGCCTCTGCCTGGGGCAGGTCTTCCTCGTTGGCCACGGTGGCGGTGATCAGCACTGAAAAGCGGACCAGCGCCGATCCGGCGGCGACTTCTTGGCGGGTTTGTTCGGTGGCGCGCATGATTCGTTGGTTGGCGGCCGAGACTTTCTTTTTGGTTCCCGAAGCCAGGAATGTCGCTGTCTGGGCGTCGCGTTCGGCAACGCTTGCGGATTCGTCCGGTGAATGCGGACGGTAGATCAACGCAACCCGTTTGCGGACAAAATCATTGTGGGGACGGGAAACCCCTGCCAGCGCCAGTTCCCGAATTGCAGAGCGCGGCGGAGAAACCATCTCGTAGGTCACCGAGAGGCCCGAGTCATGACGGAACGAGGCCCACAAATCGTGGGAGGCCACTGGACCGGCGTCGTGCCAGTCCACAGGGTTGTCGATGCCTTTCATCTCGGCTTCCTCCAAGTACCGTTGCGCGTCGGGGTCATAGGCCGCGCGAACGATTTGCGGGAGCTGGGAGGCAGTGAGCATTTCCACGGAACCGCCGCCGGCAGCTTGTGCCTGGCCGATGATCGTTGGCACTTTTCGCGACAACTCGGACATGATGTCCTCGAACTTGTTGCGTCGTGACAGAAGCCGGCCCTTGAACGTGAGCTCGATGTAGGTGACGTTTTCGGAGTCTGTTGCCGGGTAAGTTGCCAGGCATTCCTCCATCACGGCCGTAGCCAAGGCCGGAGCGCCGGCCGCACGGGAGGAACGAACATGGGTCTTGAGGCGGCCGCCGTGGTCGGGGGCCGTGTCAATGATGGCTTTGCCACACACCAATGCTGGCTCGGCACCCATGGAGGAGAGCATGAAACCGTACTGGCCAACCCAATGGTCGAGGCGGTCTTGCGGCTGTAGTGCTGGGCCGTCCGAGACGCACCGGGCAACCACCGTGAAGTATCCGCCGTTGTGTGGATTTTCGAGGACGGCAAACCGGTTTCCCATCGGGTCGATCCGGTCGTGAAGCCGCATCTTGCCGATTGCGCCGGGAAGCCGAAGTTCAGGGTTCTTGTTCTTGGAAAACACGCCACTCCTAAAATGGTGCTCATTTTCGACGGTATGCAGTGAGAATCGGATCTGGTGGGTCAGGGCCTTGCCCAAGGGCGTGGTGAAACCGATCAGGATTGCAAAAATCCCCAGGATGACCACAGCCGGTGTTGGACCTGCGAGCATGAGTGCAAAGAGCGCGCAAATAACGGCGGCAAACAAGAGGACTGATCCGAGTAGGCCGAAGCCGGGGATGCCGGGGGAACGTTGCAGGATCCAGTTCCCGTAGGACCGGCGTACCGGTGTGTGGTCGGTGCTCATGCGGTGTCCTCCAATGCTCCAGAAGCCTGGTTATGGCCTTCGGTGGCCAGGTGTTTGCCGGTTTGTGCGGCTTGTATGTATCCAGCGAAGTTCGTTCCGGCCGAGTCCGCTTCCGCAGCCCCCGACGCACCACCAGTCGTTGGGGCGCTGGAAGGCGGTGAAGAGATCGGCGAGGCAGGGTTTTCCCCGTCCATCTGGGCTCCACTGGCACCGCTGTGCGGAGTGCTTTCCGGTAGGTTCAGGCCACCGCCAATCCCAGAGCTGTTTGGACCGGCAGATTGGGTCCCGGAACTATCCGATCCGGTGCTTTCATTGCCGGACTGCCCGCTGGCCCCGCTGGTGGGTGGAAGGCCGCCAGATGGCCCGCCTGTGCTGCCGTGCGAGGTTGCGCCCGCTCCACTGCCCGCGGCAGATTCACTCGTGGCGGCGGTGCTTGCTGCCCCGGAAGCACTTGCCCCGGCACCGCTCGCAGCAGCACCGCCCGCGCCCGCGCTGGCTCCACTCGCAGCAGCACCACCAGCACCCGCGAATCCAGCGGCACCGCCGGTAACGGCAATTGCCCCGACCGCAGCGGCCGCGCCTGCTGCCCCGAGCACCATACCCGCGGCGTTGCCCATGGACATTGCTCCCGCAGCGGGCACACAAATCTTGATCAGGGCCGGCATCGCGACAATCGCCAAGATCATCAGGAACATGCCTGAGAGCTGGGTCGGCAGGTCGTTCTCACTGCCCACCATCTTGAAGGTGAGCGCATAAATGGTGGCGGCCACGGGTAGATAAAGGACAAAGGCGATGCACCACCCCAGCGCCTTGGTGAAGGAGTCCTTTGACGATGCAGCCAGCACGGGGAGCACGCCAGCCAGGAGAACGAGGATCCCCTGAGCGGCGAGCACCAAGCCGAACTGGACAATCTGAATGATGATCATCAGCAGGGCCATGATCAGCAAGAGTCCTGGCACTGAAACCATGGACGTGAAGACCACCGTTTCGCTCAAATTGATGTCTGTTTGTTCAATGATCCACGTCTTATACATGGAACCGATTTCCAGGCCCAAGGTGATAAACGTTGTTGCCGTAAGAGTCGTGATGAGCACCCTGGCCATGGTTTGCCCCGCCGACCTCAAGTGCGTCATGTCGGCTGTGACGGCGAGCTTTCCCGCCGCGATCAACAGGGAAAGCACCGCGGCGGCCATCACAAAATACTTCGTGACACCTTGCAGCCACATCGCCGGACTATCGGCCGAAACAAGATCCGGGACCGGAACATTCATCCACGAGGTGGTGAGTTCCTTGATGACCCATTCCGCAGCGTTCTTGAACGACTCGGCCATGGACTCCAAGGCACTGTTGCCGATCGCGCCGACAACATTTCCGACCCCTTCACGCCCCATGCAAACGAGGTCCCCTTGTGCGCATGCCATTACTTGGTCCACCACTCAACGTAGTCACCTTGGGGTTCCTCGTGGGAACACCCGCTCGAGAGGTTACCGTTATTCTGGAGGACCATTTTCCAGTCCCCGTTCTGCCACTGCATTTTGGCGCTACAAACATAGGGGCGTAGCAATTCTTTGTCGTAGAGGTACCAGCTCAGGTCGGCGTAGTTATCGGTGTATCCGTCGATGACAATTCCCCGGTATTCACCGTCGTTGGTTTGCGGGATCGTTGGCATTCCATCGGCCAGCAGGGCTTTGGTGCCGGTTTCATTCACCGTTTGATAGGTGGCTATTTGCGTCCAGGCTGCTTTGCTTTCGGCGAGTCCTCCCAACTGAAACGTCAGGTTGTTCATGGCGAGCAGAGCGCCCTCGGGCGTGCGTGCGTAGCAGGACCAGACGCCGTTCTCCATGCGGCCCGGGCCGGCGGTCTTGGAAACACCCAGCTTGCGGCCCTTGCTTTCCTGCCACTTGATTTGATTCACAAAGTCCTTATCCGGCAGGTCTACAGACCCGCCGGATAAGCCGCAGGATGACTCGTACGTTTCCACCTGTTCTGGAGCGGCGTTCTGTTGGCCCGTCGGAGTCTCGCTGATTCCGACTACGTTCGATGGCCCGGCCTCGGGGGGCCGGTTCAGTAGAAGGGCCACCACCAACACGAGAGCCAAGATGGCCACTATTCCGCCCGTGATCACAAGAGTCTTTTGACGGAACCAAGCATTGCGGTTACCCATCGGCCAACCCGCCTTTCCTAGAAATGATGGTCAGAAACGACCTGGTTTAGAAGAAGAATCCGGCGATGGCCGAGGCCGAGCCAGCGATGAGGCAAGCGATCAAAACGCCCATAAGACCCTTCAACTTTTCGCCCAGTTCGCCGTTTCGGTGCGCCAAGGCCATGGAACCAGCCACGATCAAAACGCCCAGAACGCAAGCGGCCGTCACGAAAAAGAAGACCAGGCCCAGACCCTCATTGACCTTCTTGGTGAGATCGTCCGGGACATTGCCAATGGTTGGTTCTGGCACCTTGGCCGCGAGGAAATTCAAGGCTTTGAGCTGAGCTGTAAGTAGCATTTCTAACTTTCTTGTTTGACCAAGGCCAAGACGGCCTCAGTGGTTTTGTTCAGGAGCGGTGAGCCCTGAAACGGGTTTTCACGCCAAGCGGGAATCCACGGCACGGTGTGCACCTGTGGCACGACGCCGGAGAGCTCACGAATGCGGCGAGCCAAGGGTCGGGGTGTCCGGCCTGGTGCATCGGCCATGACCACCAGTGCCACCACCCGAACGCTGGGGATCTGGTTGGCCACCCACTGATGCAGCATCCGCCCCGCTGCATCGAGGCCGGCTCGATTGGAACGGCAGACCAGCGCTACCTCAGCAGGCCACCCCAGAAGCGGGTTCGGCCACGATTGGGAAAGAGCAACACCGATATTCGTTGCCCGCTCAAGTGATGTCGCCCCCGAACCGCCGTGGCACCCGAGCCACGTCAAAGGCTGCCCCAGGACCGGGCAAGGAAGCCGGGTCGATGGGGTGGGCGCAAGAGCCCGTGGAGATGCCCCGATAGGCAGGGGGTCAATAGCGCCCTTGTCTTCCGGCTCATCCACTTCTTCGTTTGAGGGCAGGATCGCCGGAATTGACCAGGGCTCTACTTCCGGCTCGGTTAGCATGCGCATCCTCCAGTTCGACTCCACATTTGATGCATTAAAGCGATCCTAACAGCATTTATAGTGCTCCAAAGTATTTTTAGATACCTAAAAATGGTTCAAACTGATTTTTAGGTACCTAAAAATACCTGAAAAGGCTTGAAAATGGCTTTTTGTGTTTTGAGTTGCTACGGTTACGCAAGAATCGATCCTTCAACAGGCAAAAGGTTAGGAAACTGCATATGATGAACGGTGATGAGCGAACAACGAATTACCGCAGCGGAATACGACCAACTTCCCGAGCTGGTCAACGCCGAGGAAGTGGCCAGGATGCTGGACTCCAACGCGGTCCAAGTCACGCGGTGGGCAGCGGACGGAGTCATACCCGGGCGCAAGATCGGCCGCACCTGGTTCTTCTCGAAATCGGCGCTGGAAGCTCTCGTGAAGCAACCCGCATCCGCAGCGCAAACCTCAAAGTCGTCGGTGCTAACCGATGACACACAGGACGCTCCCGCCCTCATCGAAGAATGAGCTAAACGAAACTCACACCACCACCAGTTCCCCGAGGGAACCGGAACCGGTACGTGAGCCTCCCACGGCCGAGGATGTAGCAAAGCTTCCTGAAATCCTGGACAAGGACCAAGCTGCCTGGCTGATGCGGATGACCCCGCGTCAGATACTCTTGGCAACCCGTCGCGGCGACATCACCGTCACCAAAATCGGCCACAGCATGCTCTATTCCAAGTCCAAGCTTTTGGCCATGGTCACCGGAGACGCGCCCTCGTGAGCGAAGGCGGCGGCAGCGGTTTGGGTTGCGCGCTGACTGGGCTTGCAGGAATGTTCGTGCTGGTCCTGGCCCTGCCCTTGGGCGGAGCCATGATCTCCAGCGCAAACCAAACCACCGCAGATACCCCGCAAGCCGGCGGAGGGGCATTCAATTCGTCCACGGTCCCCGCCGACTACGTTGGAGCGCTGAAAGCGGCCGGCACCCGGTGCGAAGCAATATCTACCCCACTGCTCGCTGCCCAAATCAAGCAAGAATCTGGCTTCAACGCCAACGCCACCAGCCCGGTCGGGGCCATGGGCCCGAGCCAGTTCATGCCCGGAACCTGGGCAATGTATGGCAAGGACTACAACGGCAACGGCGTTGCCTCTGCACGGGAAATCGAAGACGCGGTGGGGTCGCAAGCCGACTACATGTGCACGTTATCCAAGATTGTGGCTGGCTATGTTGAGCGTGGGCAGGCCAGCGGTGACTTCACTGAACTCACTCTGGCTGCATACAACGCAGGCCCGGGCAATGTGCTGACTTTTGGGGGCATCCCTCCGTTCGCCGAAACGCAGGGCTACGTGCGAAAGATCATTGACTCCAGCGCCAACTACATGGACCAGAGCGTGGTCCTGGCCGGTGGTGGCGCCTCCAATGAGATCGCAACTGCGACGGGTGCAGCGATTGTCGCCCACGCCCAGAAATTTCTTGGCACACGCTATGCCTGGGGAGGCGGCACCTTCACCGGCCCCAGCTACGGCATCGGCAGTGGTTCAGGAACCCACGGGTTCGACTGTTCAGGGCTCACGCTCTATGCCGTCTACCAAGCAACCGGGAAGAAGCTCCCGCACGCCGCACGAATCCAGCGCACCATGGGGACCCCCGTTTCACGCGCCGACATGCAACCGGGCGACCTCATAGCCTTTCGCAATTCGTCGGGAAACTGGCACCACATCGGGATCTATTACGGGAACGGGAAGATGCTCCACGCGCCCAACCCCAGCACGGTGGTCAAGATCATCGACCTCAACGGAAGCTACTACGAGAAGGAAACATGGGAAATTCGCCGCATCACCTAAACAAATGCACCGGTATGGCCCTCATGCTTCTCTTGCTCGCGGGGTGCGCGCAATCCCCGGCCGCTGAGACGACAGCAGCGGAGACGACCGCGCAGATACAAGAGCTGGAATCCCTCACGGTCCCGGCCGGCGCGTCGGGCAAACCCAGAGGCCAGATCGCAGCGAATCCCAAGACAGCATCCGACGTGGCCTTGACCGCCACCCAGACCATGTTCACCTATGACAGCCGGTTCGACCTTTCCCCGGCAGACGCATCCCGGCGTGCGGCCCCGTGGCTTTCGCCGGTCCTGGCAAAAGCCACGTCAACCGAACGCCCTGGCGGTGGCGGGGCGACATGGAATGAGATGGCCAGCCACGACGGATACACCAGCGTCACCGTGGAACTGGGCGAAGACGACTCGTTCAACGACACCGAAAGTTCCGTGTCACGACAGGTCATAGCCACGATCAGTTACCACGGCAAGAACAACTGGAGTATTCCCGACGAAACCCAAATCCTCTTTCTCACACTCACAAAAACCAGCGGATCCTGGCACGTATCCGCCCTGACGAACGGATAGCAACATGGCCAAGAAACCCCCATATGTGCCCCAGTTCCCTGTGGTCATCGCCAAAATTTCAGACCACGAAGTCACTGTGAATGGCGAGTCAATCGACCTCAATGGAACCCCGCCGCACCAGGCAGTGATCAGTCATATTGCCCTGACCTGCGCCAAACCGTTAGATCGCCCGATCCGGGTCCTTGCCACCGATCCCAGCGGCACCACTCGGCTGATCGTGAACCCGGACGGAACGACCACAGACATTGAACGGGCGGAAGAACAAAAGGCCGCAGCACCAGATGCCCGGATACTCATTCCGGCAACGCCGGCACTTGCTGCCACGCTCGAAGTAAACCACCTCGAAAACAACACCGTCACCGGAACCCTCTCGAATACCGAAACAGGCTCCGTCGAAACGGCCCTTGCAGTATCCCCCGAGGAATTCCGCAACCATGCCATCGCAGAAGCAGCCCAAGTGGCCCAGTCGCTTTCTCGCCCGATCCGCCTGCATCTGCTTGAAGAAGGAAACTCCACGGTACTTGCCGTACACCCAGACGCCTACACCCAGCAGATGGCGGCGGACGGCACCTTGGGGCCGGTACAAGCATACGAAGCTACCGTTGTCGCAGAAGATTTGGTACGCGAAACAGAAGTCGAGCCGGCACCGGCCCTTGTTGCGGTCCCCCCACGGCCAGAACTTCCCCCGGTGCTTCCAACTGAAGCAGTACCCGTGGAGTCTGACCATGCTGAGATTTTAGGTGTCCATTATGTGCCCGACTCGGAACAGGATCAAAAGAAGGATTTCCCCACTCGTAGGGCACTGATTATCGGAGGGGCGGCGGCATTGCTGCTGGGTGCAGGAACGGTTGCCCTCAACAGCCTGAGAGACGGACACACCAATGAAGCGTCCGCCCCAGTGGATGCGCCCACACCCTCGTCGACGCCAACACCAGCGCCGCAACCTCCGGTGCAAGGGTTCAGCGTTGAACCAGCCTGGACAACCCAGCTCACCCAAAACAAGCCAGCCTTTTCACGCGATGGAAAGTACCTGGCCATGAAAACCGACGAAGCCACGGTGGACATCATCGACGCCGGGAACGGGAAGAAAATTGCGTCCTTGAACAGCGCCCGAACCTTCAACTCGGATGCAATCGCCACCGGCAAAGGCGGGTTCGCAGCAGTCATCAATACCGCCGAGAAAGGCCCGCGGCTCTTGACCTGGGCACCGGGAGCAAAGGTCCAAGAGCACGACGTACCCGCTATGCACAGCATCATCACCCGCAACGGCCGCGTCTTCATCTCCGACAATATCCCCAACCTGGGGTCCGCCAAGAAAACCTACGCTCTAGACGGGAATGCGCTCACAACCTTCGTGGGGCCGGGGCCGGGGCCGGCACCAATCACCCTGACCAGCGACGCACACATGCTGTGGGCGTCATTGGACGGCAAAAAGGTTCCTTCCCTGATCAAGGCCACCCGCAAAGGCAAGATTGCCCGCGAGGTGAAGGTCAGGCTTCCCGCCAAAGGAGCTTCCATCACCCAATGGGCGGCATGCAGTGACACCCACTTGCTGATGCTCTGGCAGACCACCCAAAAGAAGATTGCCACCCTTCATTCCGTGGGAACAGGAAAAATCACCGCCACCCAGGAATACAAAAGTGCCGAGGGCGAGCGGCTGAACATTCGACTGTCATTGAGCGGAAACGCAGCCTACTTCGCTGAAATATGGGCTGATCTGGAAACCGGAAAATTCACGGCCCCCACGGGAACCCCCAAAGAGTTCGACACCCTTACCTTCATCCCTGGAGGATGCCAGTTCACCACCGGCACCGAGGAAACCCTCTGGGGAACCAACGGCAAAACCCGCGCACTGCCCTTTGGCAGCAACGCCATAGCTGTCACCGACAATGCGGTGTTCCTTCAACAAGGCACAACACTGTCGGTGCATCCCACAACACCCACCAACTAGAGATAGGAACTATCTTGGGTAAGCACAGAGCAGTACCAATTCGGCACACCAAACGGAACGCCACGGCAGCAGCCGGGGCACTGGCAACAGCAGCTATCCTGGCCGCCATCGGGGCACCAGCAGCCTCCGCCGCTGACGCCATGCCAGCTGTCACGGGTGAGGCCCAGGTGGCAACAGTTGTTGACTCGCTGGCCGGTGATGATGCGTTCGTGCAACCACTCGCAGCAGAGGAATTTGCCACGCCTGGCACGTTCGAGGATTCATTGGGCGACGAACTGGTGCCCGAACCAGCACCGGAACCAATGCCGGAACCGGAACCGACGCCGGAGCCCGAGCCTGTCCCGGAACCGACGCCGGAGCCCGAGCCTGTCCCGGAACCGACGCCGGAGCCCGAGCCTGCACCGGAACCGGCGCCGGAGCCAGCGCCTAAGCCGGAACCGACTACACCAGGCTCTATCACCCCTGTGACGCCGGCCCCAAGCGGCGCTAACCCCAAACCGACAGCACCGAACACCAACGGTTCACCGACCACACCAACCACCAACACTGGAAAAACGGCAAACAGCGCCCTGAACTCCGTAGCCTCCGTGGAACGAACCAGCAGCGTTTCTTACGTACCCAGTAATGCAGTTCGCATCAACTCCGGTCTCGGTGCTGACGAGACCGGCAGCGATGCCCAATTCTGGGCACTGATCGCCGGGGGAACGGCCCTAGCCGGCGCGGGAGCCTTTGGTGCCCGGCGCCTGGCCCGCGAAAACTAAGAACAGAAAATGAGAGGGGCGGGAAAAAATCCCGCCCCTCTCTTTTTCAATACCTAGTTTGTGCCGATGGGCCAGCTCCAGCCTCCATTGTTTTCTGGATCGTAGACGACCTTCCCCGAAATATGGGAGGTGTCCAAGACGACCTTTCCATGGACGCTTTCTCCCGCGTTGACAACTGCGGGAATCAGCAGGCTTTCATCGAAGCATCCCCATGCGGATTGACTGGACACATTTCGTTCAATGTTTCCGCTCTTGTCGCTTACGCTGAATGCCTCAGCAATCAATGGCATATAGAGCTCGTTATCTTTTGCGTCCTCAACGGTGCTTCCCACCTTGGCTGACATGGTTGCTTCAACGTCAAGGATGAGGAACGTTTTCCGTTCCGGAGTTAGGTTCATTTCTGGTACGCGTGAAGGGCACCCCTGACTCGTGCGGATGTTCTTGACGGATATGGAAAACAAGGTTTCTTGGGATTCTTCATCAACAAGACCCGCTGCTTCACCCGGTTTCTTCGCAACATTGTCGAATTGATCCGTCTTTACGGATTCCTGGGTGACGGGGTTTTCCGACGCTACAGCGACGCCTTCCTGCAAATCGGTAGGAAGCGTGAACGGTTCAGAATTCGCTGCGCTCAAAACTCCGAAGCTGGCGCACCCGATGGTAAGTGCCGCAATGGACGTAGCGACAATGGTTCTTTTTTGGTTCTTTTTCATGTGGGGGACCCTTGAGAGTAGGTGGGCTTAGAAGCGCTTGAGGTAGTCGCCGCTGGTTATCTTGCTGCCATCGTTTTTCAAATAGTCAGCAATTTTTTTCCCGGCAACATAGGCATAGACAGTCTTCCCGTCGAGGTCTTTGATCAGCTTTCTGTTGTAGTTCTGATCGGCCAGGGGGGCGGAAGGGTCGAAGCGTTCCCACGAGTCCATTCTCTTAATGGTGTCGTTGTACGCGGCCTTCTTGATAACCATCTTCTCGACCACCACGGTGTTCTTCTTGCCGCTGGTCGGAACGATATAGGTCCACCAGGTACTGCCCGGCTTCAGGTAAAGAGTGTGGGAAACGATTTTTGTCTTGGTTTCCTTGCTAGTCTTGCCAGCCAGAATGCTGTAGGCCGACTGTCCCTTCCTCAATGTTCCATAAACGGCTACTGGATAGTTTTCCGTTTTGGACAGGTAGGTGTTTTTGATCCAGCCGTTCCCTTTGGAAGATTTCACATAGGACCATCCGTTTTGGGTCTTCCCCAGAAATTGCATCTTTTCCCACGCGGGGACCATGCCAAGAGTCGCACGGTTTACAGAAGCTCCCTTGCGGATATTGACCTTATCGGTGTTCCAACGATATGTAGCTGTTTTGCCCGCTGTCACTGGTTTCTTGGTAGCGGCTGGCTTCTTGTCGCTTACCACCGTTTTGGTGGTTTTTAGGAATCCAGAGTTGACCCATCCGGTGCGTTTGCCGGCCTTGACTTGCCACCATTTCCCCTTGGCTTTTCCTGTTTTGACAACAGTTGTTGACTTCTTGAGGACGGCAACCTTTGCAAACTTAGTGCCCGCACCTTTCCTCAGATTGAGGTTTGCAGTGGTCTTGATCGTGGAAACGGTCTTGGTCGCAGCTGGGGTCGTTGTAGCAATGTTTGACGCAACGTAGGACTGTCCAGCAATGGGGGCAGCTACCGCAGGAATTCCAGGGTTAGCTGCTATGCAAAGCGCCAGGGACAGTGCAGTCGTAGTCAGTAATGACCGTGTGTTCTTCGTGTTCTTCTTCTGGAATTCCATCCGTGACTTCCCTCGGGCCGTGGTTCTCTATGCCTTTAAAAGCAGAAGCGAACCAGTTTTAACTTAAGAGAGAGTCGAACGGAGAAAATTACGTGAGAATGAGGGCTATTTTTCCAAGTCGTTCTTGATCCAGCGGCCAAGAGTCATATTGGAGATTCCCAGAGCTTTTGCAACCTCTAGTCGAGGGATACGCATGTGTGTCGTTAAAAAAACGGCAATTTGGCGAATGCTGCTATCCAACTGTTCACGCGTAGCAGCAAGCTCTTCCAAGCCTTCGATGAAGGTGGGGGCTTGGCTAAGTGACGAAGCGTTTTGATTCCCGACTAATTCGAAGAGGGCGCGTGCCCGTTCCGTGGAGTCCAGAAGAACATCAATTTGTTTCACGACAGAGTGCACCACCAGTTTGCGTACCTGTGTTGTGACATCGTCATCCTCCAGCATCCATCTATCATTCCACTACGAAAATATCGTCGCGTTCGTGCATCTCTCTTTGTGATTTTATACCAAGTGTGTATAAAGTAACAGAACGTTACAAGTGTGCCGATTCGTCTCTTTCTACTACTTCTTTAGGGGAATCTTGGATTAATTCGAATCTTGCATCACGTTTTCGACACTACTCCGTCTGGGTATGTGACGAAACGTCCTACGCATCAACCATCAGGAAGAAACCCAATGAAGAAACAACTGGACAAACCAAAGGCAGTGGCCGCGGCCGCGCTCTCCATCGGCGTCCTGGCAAGCACCTTTGGCGCCATGCCAGCGAACGCAGCCAACGGGGTTGAATACTCATCTGATAAACGCGGGTGGGGAGTCTTTACGCTCGGCGATACCGGCTACGTGGGCTCAGAGCAGGTGAAGGAAACCAAGGCTTCCGCGTACTGCATCCAGTACAACGTGCTGACCGACTACGACTACAACGGCGGCAAAGCAGACAAGATCACCAAGATCGACACCACTGCCGCCCGCACCTTGAACTACATCATTCAGAAGTACGACCACGACAAGAACTTGCACCCGGAGATCGCGGCCGCAGCTCACAACCTCCTGGACCCCACCCGCGACGACATGAGTTCCTGGATCAACTGGGGATGGCAGGTCGAAAACAACCCCAAAACCAAGGCATTGAGCGACGTTGCCGACAAATGGATCAAAGAAGCCAAGGACTACATTGGGGAGTACAAGCTTGCCCCCAAAATGACCGTCATTGGCCACAAGGGCGAGGTGACAAACCTTTCCGTGAAGTCCTCTGCCGGCGAATCCATCAAGGTCATCGGTGAAGACAAGGTATCGATCACCTTGACGCTCACCGGCCCAGCCGTGTTTGACGAAAACAGCAAGAAGAGCATCACCGTGGCACCAGGTGAAACCCCGGACTTCACTGCCACCGGCAGCGGTGAGATCTCGGTCAAGGCAGTAACGAATGAGTCGCTTCCAGCTGACTTCGTGACGGCGTACAAGTACGACGACGACAAGAACCAGAACAAGGTTGTCTCAGGTGGCACTATCGCCGTGTCCGGTTCTGATTCCGTTGAGATTGCCGCTCCCGAACTGGGCACCACTGCCACAGACAAGTCAGACGGCGACAAGGTACTCCACTACACAGGAGGCACCATCGCTGACAAAATTGCCTATGAACGCCTGATCCCCGGCAAGGAATACACCGTCAAGGGCGAACTGATGGACAAGGCCACGGGCAAGGGCACCGGAATCACTGCTTCGGCCAAATTCACGCCAAAAGATGCAAGCGGCACCACGACCGTTGAATTCAAAGTGCCCAGCGGATACGCGGACAAAACCCTTGTCGTCTTCGAGTACCTCTACGACGGGAACAGCAAGGTCGCCCAACACACGGACATCAACGACGTTAAGCAGACCGTGAAAGTTGGGCCAAAGCCCGACTTGAAAACCACGCTGACCGATTCCCTGGACGGGGACAAAAACCTGATCCAAGCCGGCGGCAAGGTCATTGACACCGTGCAGTACACCGAACTAATCCCGGGCAAGGAATACACCATTGCCGGGGAACTTCAAGACAAAGCCACGGGCAAGGGAACCGGGATCAAGGGTTCAACCACGTTCACTCCCCAGGCTGCCAAGGGTTCGATCGACGTACTTTTCGATGTACCCGAGGGATTTGGCGGTACGACCCTTGTTGCCTTTGAAGATTTGATCTTTGACGGCAAGAGCGTAGTTGTTCACAACGATCTGAACGACAAGGCCCAAACCATTGTTGTAGCCGATATTGGCACCGAGGCATTGGATGCTGAAGACGGGGACAAGAACCTTGTCCAGGCCGGTGGCAAAGTCGAAGACAAGGTGAAGTACACCAACCTCGTTCCCGGGCTGGAATACACGGTCAAGGGCGAACTTATGGACCAGGCCACCGGAGAACCCACCGGAGTCACCGGAACCGCTACTTTCACGCCGGAAACCGCCGATGGTGTTGTGAGCGTGTTCTTCGACCTCACCGACAACGAGGCCGGGAAGACCCTCGTTGCCTTCGAGGATGTGCTCTTGGGCGAAATTGTCATTGCCTCACACCACGACATCGAGGACGAAAAGCAGACCGTCCACGTGGCCGACATCGGCACCAGAGCTATTGACGCCGAAGACGGCGACGGAAACCTTGTCCAGGCCGGTGGTACCGTCACCGACCTTGTCGCGTACAACAACCTGGTTCCTGGCAAGGAATACACCGTCAAGGGCGAACTGATGGACAAGGAAACCGGAGAGGGAACCGGTATCAAGGGTGAAGCTGTGTTTACTCCAGAGGAATCCAACGGAGTTGTGGAGGTCGAATTCAAGGTCAACGAAGACTACCCAGGGAAGTCCCTTGTCGCCTTTGAGAAGGTCTTTGACGGCGAGATCCTGATCGCGGCTCACGAAGACATTGACGACGTAGACCAGACCATCGTCATTGCCGACATCGGCACCATCGCTACAGACAAGAGCGACGGCGACAAGGTCCTGAACCACACCGGTGGCACCATCGTGGACGAGATTCAGTACACGAACCTGGTCCCCGGTGAGGAATACACCGCTGAAGCCGTTGTGATGGACAAGACCACCGGCAAATCAACCGGAGTCACCAACACGGCAAAGTTCATCCCAGAAAGCGCAAACGGGACAACGACCGTTGATCTTGAGATTCCAGCCGAACACGCAGGAAAAGAACTGGTGGTCTTTGAAGTCGTGAAGGACTCCGAAGGCAACATCGTGGCGATCCATAAGGACATCGATTCTGCATCGCAGTCCTTCACCGTCGCCCAAACACCGGCCCCAGCACAGCCCGTTTCCATCAACACCGGATTGGGTGCAGCAGATAAGGACATCACCGCAGGAGTCCTCATCGTGGGAACGGGGGCAGTGCTGTTGACCGCTGCCGGTGCCGCGCTTCTTCGCATGAAGCGTCGCCGCACCGACTCCTAAGACTCGTGGTCTGGGTTCCCCAAGCCCAGGCCACGTAGCCTGCCCTACCCCAAGGTGCAGGAACTTTGACCATCACCCACGGTCAAAACACGTCCCATTACCGTTCGCGGGACACCGGTTGCGGCCCTCCCTCCCAAGGGGGCCGCAACCCACCCAACTTCTAATGCAGGGCTGAGTCATGAGTAACATAACCACCAAACGTCGGATCGCAATCGTAGCGATGATTTTTATGCTGCTTGTCGGAATCGTCGTTGCGGCATTCGGAGCCATGACGCTTACGGCACCACCCAAAAGCGCCCCGATGCCTCAAACCACATTCAGCCAGAATGACCAGGACACCTACACCGGACCCCCGGTGAAAGAAGCCGAAAAGCTCATTGCCGATCTGTCCGGCCCAATGATTTCAATCCCCGCCCTTGACCTTGGCGCCGAACTGGTTCAGACCGGCGCAGAAAACGGTTGGCTGGTCCTCCCCGACCCGCCAGCAGCCACCTGGTACAAGAAAACCGTTCCCCTGGACAGCAAGCAAGGACGCTCGCTGATCGCCTCACACGTTGACTCTGGCTACGGCGACCAAGCCCCCTTTAGCCGGCTACACAAGATCGAAAAGGGCACCCCGATCTTCGTACGAGATTTTGACGGCACCATGCTCAGCTACAAAGCCACAGACATCCAGGTCTACGAACGCCAAGCCCTATCCCCCGAACTCTTCTCCAGACAAGGCAAACATGAGCTAGTCCTCGTGACTTGTTCCGGCCCCACAGTGGATGCCGGCGAAGCCGCCCACTACCTCTACAACCTCGTAGTCATCGCAGAACCCACTTCTTAGCCACACCCCCTATCCAGCGCACAGCAGCACGAAAGGACACGAAATGCCGCAAGTTTGCACCGCATCCACACCGCTAGTACATATCAGCATCCAGATTCCCCAGCCACTGCGAGACCACGCCGCAGACTTCGCCGACAGAAACCACAACACGCTCTCGGACATCATTCGGAAAGCCCTGGACGACTACATCAGCGACGCCGAAGAACGCGAACAGATATGGCAAGCAAACATTCGAGGAGCACGGAGAGCAACCCGATGAACAGCATAGATTCACCAACAACAGTTCAATTTCCCGAAAACAACGTCGTTTTCATGGAAACCAGCCAAAACCACCGCGGCCGGCCCCATCTCGGTACAAGGGCAACCATCACCCTACGCGTTCCACAAAAACTCAAAGCCGACCTCAAAGTCATCGCAGCTGAGCAGGGATGCACCATCACCGAGCTACTCACACGCACCATAGACCAGATAGTCAACGCCGAAAAACCCCACAGTAGTTAGTCCCAAGTTCCTGCATTGAGGGTGGAGACGGGTACAGGGTGTAGTTAGCTCTAGACGCCAATCCTGGAATCACGAAAGTAGACCCCGCCAAATCTACAGCCGTGATCGAAGGCTCGAACGGTTCCGTAACGGATGACTTGGGAAAATATATCGCGACACACCCCGCGTGAGTTTGGTGCCGTTATTTCTGAAATGTAAATTTCTACCTATGGGTAATCTAACGCGCACAAGGGTCGGACGTCCTTCCAAGGGCGAACGACACGTATTTACGACCCGTATCCCCACGTCCCAGGCTGAGAAGCTTTTCGCAGCAGCCAGGGCACAAGGAATCTCTGCCAGTGACTTTATCGCGGACATAGTTCTCGAACAGTTGGGCACCATCGACATTTCCAGTCTTGATAGCCAATCGGAGCTGCCGATCAAGCACGCTTCTTAAATGAAGAAGGCCCGTACTAGACGGGCCTTCACTCAAGTTATTCAGCTATCCACCCTCTAAGTTTGGCGACGACGAGGTGAATAGCTCTTACAAACACACCCTTTTGCAAGGAATGCTGCTTATGCACACCAGTTTACACATATCTGTTTTGGAACCAATAGTTGAGCTTTCCACTCCCCCACGTGTCGCGGTCCAAGATGCCAAGTTCCCTTTAGATCGATCTGCTGATTTGGCGCGCGCTTCTGCGGAGTGGAAGGCGCTTGCCGCTGCAATTGCGGGCCAGCCGATGATGCGGCTTTCCAAGGACGGCGGCCGCAACTACTTCACTAAAAACACCCGCGCGTTGACCGCAGAGCTACCGCATTTTCCGGCAGCCGTGATGGTGACTGGCAAGGACGGCCGTGTAGCGTCCTTCTGTCTGGACTTTGACTCCGGCCGCGGCGATGTAGCAGCCGATGTCCTTGGAATGAAGATCCTGTTGACCAGATGCGGGTTGGGTTGGATTCAGGACACGTCTCCTTCTGGAGGCTTCCATATTTACGTTCCTTGGCGAGAGCGGATTGACTTCACGTCTGCGCGGGAAACAGTAGAAGCATTGGCCAAGCGATTCCCAAGCCTTGACCCCTCCCCTCACCAGTCCGTGTACAGCGGTTGCATCCGTGTTCCTGGATCCCCATGGAAGCACGGTGGACACCAAACTCTGACCCAACCCCTGAAAGTAGCCGTTGAAGTAGCTACGCTTCGGAATCCGTCCAGTGGCCATGCCGCACTTCGCGCTGAACTTACATCCGAAATGGCGAGTCTCCGCGAAACCGCAGAGGCACCCATTCCCTTATCTGATCCTCAAGAAGAATCCACGGCCGTCCGTACTACCTTGCGTGCAGAAGCAGAGCAGATGGGACGTCACGGAACGTTCGATACTTCCCGCTACTGCTCTCCCTCGGAGGCCCGCCAGGCGGTGCTCGCTTCTGCCGCCGGCTCCGGGTGGTCGCTGACCGATGTGCAGCGACGGATGCACGACGGCACTTGGGCCGGCCTTGCGGGGTTCTATGCCCGCTATTCACCGAACCAGCGGGGTAAGGCACTGCGCGCGGACTGGAGGAAAGCAGAAACTTTCTGCGCTACCAAGGCCACCCGGAACGAGGCGGGAAAGACCGGCCGTAAATACGACACAAGCCGGATTAACACACAGGGGGGGCTAAGGAATACGTCTCTATCGAATCATCAGTTCCTGCGGTCCTGGGAACGTGTGCTTCACTCCTACGAACGCTCCCACCTACGTAGCCGCGAAGGTGTCTCCCTGAGGTTCCTTCTAAGGGCCTTGTTGGAAGCTGCCCACAAGAAGAACTCACCCATACTGGAATTTGGTGTTCGTGCTTATGCGCTGGCCACGGGGACCCACGAATCAACCGTTGCCCGGCAACTGCGCATGCTGGCCAGCGGCCCGACTCCCCTGATTCGCCAGGCCAGCGAAGGGCGCGGACGGCATGCCGATGCCTACGAGCTTGTCATACCCGATGACTACACGGTGGTGGCCGAGACGATGCCCTGGAAGAAGGGCAAGACGCACGCGCTGCGTCCGGTGTTCAGGGAGCTGGGCCAAGTTGCGGCTCTTGTCTACGAAGCCATTGAAAAGTCCCAGGGCGGAGCCACCACGGCCGGCATCACGCGTGAAACCGGCCTCTCCCCCACCAGCACCAAGCAAGCACTGGAAATGCTCAATTCCTGGAACCTTGTCAGCCGCACCGCTGACGGATGGATCATCACAAATCCTGGCAAGCTCCGCACCTTGGCCGAGTATTTTGGTGTGCTCGAAGCCATGGCCGCCCAGCACGCAACCCACAGGATACAGCGCGCAGCCTGGCACTCCTGGCTGGACAGCCGTGCAAATGCTTTCGGGACGCTCGCGCTCATGACAGATGACTACGAATACGCCGACGAAGACATACCCTTCTGGCCCGAGCACTATGAGCTTGACACCTCACTCATGGCCATTGCTCTCAACCGCGCTAGCTAGCTACTACACCAAGAAAAGGGAACATGGAAAGGTCATATACGACGGTGCCTTCGGGGCTAATCCACGGCTACTCAGAACTTGTGGGCTGCACGCTCACTGATGAAGATATGAGAGCTCTGGCCGAGATACCTGGAGAAAGCAGCGAAGTAACGAAACGGTTCGAGGCTGACGGACTACATGAAATGCGTGTGAATCTGTGTTCCGTAGGCACTGAACTCTTGATCTTGGACGACACAGTGCATTCCGTGACCATTTGGACCCAATCCGATCCAGCGTATTGCGGTGATCGATGGGTATCAGCCATTTGTGAGAACCTGCCTGCCAACGCTAAACGTCGGGAAATCCACGCGGTTTTGGGCTGGCCAGCTTGGGAAGGTGGTAGGTCGATGACCTATGTGCTGGATGAAAGCAAATTCCTGAACTTCACTTTCAGCAAAGAAAAAGTTGCTCAAATTTCCATAACCTCATTTCATGTCTTCCAAAATGAGTTTGACGAGGAAGGCCCATTCCTTGAAATGCGGCCGATCGACCAGATCCTTGAAGCTGTCGAGCGCCTAGCCTTGCTCCAGTGGGATGCTGACACTACCGAGGACTGTGCACTCAAAGATTTCAATGTATTGGGAAGCCATACTCAGACCTACCACTCGCTAACAACCGCATCAACTGATGGGGAAGCTATTGAAGAATTCCACTGGGACTATTTTGGCACCCGGGTAAATGCTGTCAAATCAGCCGCGGAAAACCGCTGGGGTGAACCAAGAATGCGTTTCAGTCCGGTCCGGAATCCTCCAACCAATCTTGGCGATTCGATCATTGCTGACAACACGGCAGGAAACGCTCCCGTATGGGTTAAAGACGATCGGTGCATCATGCTGATCACGGGAACCAAACGACGGAAAAAACATCCCTTCTTGCAAGCGTTCATTATCTGCCCCCTGACCTGGTTCGACGAATGAACCAAACGGATTCTCCAGGCCCGCGAACATCGCGACAATCACCAAAGGAATCCTCTTCCTTCAAGGACAGGATGACGTCAAAGCACCGTGGGTAGGACTCCCCCATAACAAACCTGTTCCCCGCCCGAATCCGAGCATCGCCAAACGAGTAAATGAGTATTTACTCATTTACTCGTGATATAGTAATGAGTAACGCATCATTTACTCATCCACTCATCGAGCAGTCCGAAGGAAACTCATGAAAACCATCGCGGTACTGAACCAAAAAGGTGGAGCTGGCAAAACAACGATCGCCACTCACCTGGCCACAGCGTTGCAGCACTCAGGCCACAGCGTCTTGCTTATCGATTCTGACCCGCAAGGCAGCGCTAGGGACTGGGCCGCGGTGCGGGAAGAACACCCAATTTCAGTTGTAGGCATGGATCGTCCCACCATCGAGCGCGACGTGAAGAGCCTCGCGCCGGTGGACTTTGTCATCATTGACGGCGCTCCCCAGGCCAGCGACCTGGCTGTATCGGCGATTAAGGCATCAGACTTCATCCTCATCCCGGTCCAGCCCTCGCCATACGACATTTGGGCGACCGCAGACCTGGTGGATTTGGTCAAGCAGCGGATTGATATTACCGATGGAAAGCTGCAAGCAGCGTTCATCGTCTCCCGCGCTATCACGGGATCAAATATCGGGAAGGAAATTTCCGTGATCCTGGAGGACTACGAGTTGCCGGTCCTCACTACCAAGATCCACCAACGCGTTGACTACCCCGGCACTGCGGCCGGCGGATCAACGGTAATTGAAGATTACCCACGCTCAGAAGGCGCTCGGGAAATGATGGAACTCAGCGCAGAAATTGTGTCGCTCTTGAATGAACATGAGGCAGTAAGCAAATGAGCGCAAAGAGAACTGGGCTCAGCGCCGGTCGCCCAAGCGTGAAATCGGAGTCTGAGAAAGCCCGCCTAATGGCAAGTCTCAATGACGTCACTCCCGTAGAGCCTATGGTTCGCGTGAACTTTGATCTCGCCCAAAGTAAACACACCAAGCTGAAAGTTCACGTCGCTCGCAGCGAACACAAGAGTATCCGAGACTTCCTCACCGCATACATTGACTCACTCCCCAATGAGTAAGTGAGTAAATACTCATAATATTGGCGGCGCGACCAGAAGCAAACCGCTTCTATACTATTGAGACAACCAAATACTTGCCCATCGGCAAACAGTGTTTCTTTCATGGGAACAACCCGCGGCCCCCTGGCTTTGTCTCCGGGGGGCCGCACTTTTATGTTCCAGGCACGCCGCACCGAGGCTAACAGTCCCCTCGGCCAATGTTTTGGGTACCAGCGTTGGTTGCGTGGCTCTCCAGCTCGCGATGAAACTGCTTGCTCACCCGCATCCGCATTACTCAATTACTCATATGAGTAGTGAATCATTTACTCAATGCGGGATGGTGCGGTTTCAGGCGCCCTGGGCACTCGCTCGCTCGCACCC
>NZ_JBIVTO010000017.1:0-55581 GCF_044756805.1 Paeniglutamicibacter sp. NPDC091659 | reverse complement strand
TAGATCAACCCCTCAGGCAGCGAGAAGCGCTCGCGGAAACGAGCCAAGCTGTCGTTTTTGTCGGCCGCCTGCAAGCTTGCACGGTCGGTTCGAAGGGTGTGGGTGCTCATGGAGATTGTTGCCTTTCTTGACGTATCGAAAGGCCTGGCTCAAGCCGCAACCCCTCAATGCTGTTGGCTAATCATAGAATTATTCACCAATACATTGGTAGCGTGGTGAATAAGTGCTCAGATTCTAAGGAGAATTTCGTGTTGAATTCGGGAAGCATCAAGAACCATCACCGACAACAGAATACTGTTCGGCTCGACGACGCCGATCTGATCATCCTTCAGGAACTCAGCAAGGACGCGCGGACCCCCAACAACCTGCTGGCTTCCCGGGCAGGGATTGCCGCATCGACGTGCCTGGGTCGAGTCCGTGCGCTACAGGACGCTGGTGTCATTCGAGGGTTCCATGCAGACATAAACCCCCGACTACTGGGATTGCAGGTAACAGCAATGGTGTCAGTCATGGTTCGCCCCGACGCGCGGAACGAAATGCTGGAAGCAGCCAGGGCCTTGCAGGCGTTGCCGGAGGTGCAGGACGTTTTTGTTCTGGGTGGAACGCCGGACATTCTTGTCCACGTCATCTGCCAGTCGGTTGAAACCTTGCGGGATTTCGTTGCCCAGCACCTCGGGGCCAAGGCGGCGTTCGCCTCAACCCAAACCAATCTCGTTTTCGAGCATCTTTCCCCTGAGGGGTGACGGCGTCCCAACAAAAGCAGAACGCCTCGGCTTAGGGCGCGGCCTCCGCATAGATTCGCAGCGCCTTCAGGGTTCCGGATTCCGAATCGGCAATCGCGGCGAGTAGCTCGCCAACCTCATCCTCGAGTTCGGCCGCGGCTTCAACACTTACCAGGAGCCGAACCGTGGTTTGCCCCGATCCCTCCGAAAGCTCGTAGCTGTAAAGAACGCTGACGTCACCGCTGCCGGTCGCCAGCGTAATGGATTGCCCATCCTCCAACTCGGTGATAACGAGCTGACGTTCATGCTCCCCGGAGCGGTAATCAAGTACCGTCCCAGGGGTCGTCGTGAGCTGTTCAGCCTCCATCGAGTCGACGCCGGGCATCCATTTCGGTGCGGCCACCCAATCCGTGAGCAAGAACCAGACCCGTGTAGCGGGAACGTGAATCGACTCCTGAACGTCCAAAGCCTGAAAGCGTGTCATGGCCGAATCGTGCCACGAAGCGGCCGGGAATGAAACGCTTATCGTAAACGAAACTTCGCCCTCAGGATCGACCAATGGCTGACCAGACGGAATCCAGCGCGAACGATTTAAGGCCCGGCCAGCGCCGTTACCGAAACTCGCTGGCCCTTAACCCAAAAGTTGTCCGTGCAAACGCGATGTTTGCACGGACAACTTTCATGGCATTGCCGGCGAAAGGCTACTCGGCTTCGATGGCGGCAACCGCCAGCGGGTCAGAGTCGTTGAGGAAGCGGCCGATACGGTCGACTTCCTCGGTTTCGCCAATGGCTGCAGCGGCACGCTGCAGCGCGTACAGCGAGCGCAGGAAGCCGCGGTTGGGTACGTGGCGCCACGGCACTGGACCCTGCCCGCGCCATCCGGACTTGCGCAGGGAGTCCAGGCCGCGGTGGTAGCCAACGCGGGAGTATGCGTAGGACTCGACAAAGCGGCCCTCAGCGTGCGCCTCGTCGGCCAGCAGGGCCCAGCCCAGCGAGGAAGCCGGGAAGGCAGCGGCAATGTCCACTGCCTCGTCGCCGGCGGCCAGACGTGCGTTGACCTCTACCTCTTCGGGCAGCAGGGTTTCGGGGATGCCCAGCAGGTTTGCTCCAAGATCGGCCATGGTTACTTCAGGCTCTTTCCTGCAGAACCAAGCTGAACCGCGGCAGCGGCGATGCGGGCGGCCATCGACTCCTCGGCCTTGGCACCCCAGACGCGCGGGTCGTAGGTCTTCTTGTTGCCGATTTCGCCGTCGATCTTCAGCACGCCGTCGTAGTTGGCGAGCATGTGGCCCGCCACCGGGCGGGTGAAGGCGTACTGGGTGTCGGTGTCGATGTTCATCTTGATGACACCGTAGGAAACCGCATCGGCGATTTCCTTGTCGCTGGAACCCGAGCCGCCGTGGAAGACCAGGTCGAACGGGTTGGCCTTGCCGAGCTTGGCGCCTACCTGCTCCTGGATGTCCTTGAGGATCTCCGGGCGCAGCTTCACGTTGCCCGGCTTGTACACGCCGTGCACGTTGCCGAAGGTCAGTGCGGTGATGTAGCGGCCGTTTTCGCCGGAGCCGAGAGCGGCAACGGTGGCAAGGGCGTCCTCAACGGTCGAGTACAGCTTGTCGTTGATGGCGTTTTCGACGCCGTCCTCTTCGCCGCCGACAGCGCCGATTTCGACCTCGAGGATCTGCTTTGCCGCGGCGGTGCGCGGCAGCAGCTCGGCCGCGATGCGCAGGTTCTCTTCAAGGGTTTCGGCGGAGCCGTCCCACATGTGGGAGTTGAAGAACGGGTTGCGGCCGGCCGCGACCTCTGCCTCGGATGCTGCAAGCAGCGGGAGCACGAAGTCATCGAGCTTGTCTGCCGGGCAGTGGTCGGTATGCAGGGCGATGTTCACGCCGTAGCTCTTGGCTACTTCGCGCGCGAAGGCGGCGAAGGCCAGGGAACCGGTGACCATGTTCTTAATGGAGGCACCCGACCAGTAGGCTGCGCCACCGGTGGAGACCTGAATGATTCCGTCGGATTCTGCTTCCGCGAAGCCACGAATTGCGGCATTCAGGGTCTGCGACGACGTCACGTTGACTGCGGGGAAGGCGTATCCGCCGGCCTTCGCAGAATCAATCATGGCGTTGTACTGTTCCGGGGTTGCGATGGGCATACTGACTCCTGTGTAGATAAGGAATTGTGGGGAGTAGACCTCGTTGGCTACACCCATCCTATCGACACGTGACGTTGATCGCTTACGACATGACGGGTTGCGCCCAGTCATGTCGCGCAGGGCCGCCTCTCGGAAGCCGCTGCGAGCCTTTCCCGGCGCCCCCTTCGCTAGTCCAACTTGGCGGCGCGCCTGACTTGTTCCTCCAGAAGTGCGGCGATTCTTGCAGCCGAGAGCTTTTCCCTTTCCTTCAGAAGCGTTGCGATTTCCTCGTTGGAAAGCGCAGCGATTTCCTCGCTTGCCGCGCCGGCCGGAACCACAGGCTTGGCTTCGGGTTCGGGAACAACTTCTGCCGGCTTCTCGGCCGGCGGGCTGGACGGTCGCTGTGGCGCCACTTCCTTCTCCGGAGGTGCCGAAGTGGTTGGCGGAGCAGGGGCTGTGGTCTCCTTCGGAGTCTGCGTGGTTGAAACCGGCGGCTTCGTCGGAGTCTGCGTGCTCGAAGCCGGTGGCGTGGTCGGTGGCTTCGTCGGCGTTGGGCTTGGTGTTGGCTTCGGAGTCGTCGAAGGCTTGGTCGAAACCGGTGGCTCAACCGGCGGCGGCGTCGGCTTGACGCTGGGCTTGGGCGACGGAACGGGCGATGGCTTGGTGTCAGGCTTCTTTGTCGGCTTCTTTGTCGGCTTCTTGTCGTGGTCCTTCGCCGGCGGCTTTGGCTTGGATCCGGCATCCGGTGAAGCCTCATGAGGCTTCTTGGACGGTGCGTGCACAACGGGCTCCGGCGGCAAATCGATTTCCAGGTCGTGCCCGTTCTCGATCCCGTAATGAGGCGCACCGGTATTGCGGATCGGCTCGGCAGTGATCCTCGTATCGTGCGAATCAAACAACGGATTGGGCTGCCCCGGAATGCCGGGCAGGAAATTTCGGGGATCGTTCCACTGGCCATTCACGATGACTTCGAAGTGCACGTGGCAACCTGTGGAATTCCCGGTTGTTCCGCTCAACGCAATGATTTGGCCCTGCTTGATCTGGTCGCCGACCTTGGCGATCAACCGGGAATTGTGGCTATAGCCGGTCCTCACGGAATTCCCGTGGTCTAGGGTCACTCGCATTCCGGAATGGCCGGCCCATGCGGATTGAACCACGGTGCCGTCTGCTGCCGCGTAGACCGGGGATCCGCATGCGATTGCGTAGTCCTGGCCGATATGGACCTGGGTGCCGGCTCCGGTCGGATTGTGGCGCCACCCGTAGGGGCTGGTGATGTTCCTGGAGGTAACCGGGTGGATCAGCTGAAGCTGACCGGGCAGTATGCCCCGCACACCCAGGCGTTGTCCCGCCAGCATGAGGGTGCTTTGCCCACCGGCCCCGAAGACCGGGTTCCCTGCTGATTGGCCGATCTCTGCGCCTGCATTTGGCCCCGAAGCCAGTCCGCTGTCCAGGGCGGTGCTGGTGAATTCCAGCGAATCCCAGCTGATTGCGTCAACATCGCTGAGTAGCGAGACGTTTACGGGTTGAACGTATACGGCCGGGGCAACCGCATTTTTCGAGGAGGCCCCCGCTTCCAACGGCTCATCTGCAAAACCCAGACCGGGGGCGCCCGATAGCGTAACCGCTGCGGCAACAACAATGCCCAGGGTTGAAACCCTGGAAAGCCGGTTTTTTTGTTTGCTCTTCGGGTGCACACCCCGAGCACGATTTATTTGGTGCTTCCTCACGATGAAATCCCCCATCCTCATGTGAAACGACATGCTCAATGCAACGCAAATACAGAGGATGGATCATCGGTCGGAACCAGCCATTGGATCCAGCTTCCCCAGGAACTGAACACTTAGGCATTACCGTATCCGAGGTGCGCGGATCAGAGAATAGCCGGCAGGCCACTCTTTTGCGATTCGCCGGAAGAACAAGGTTTTCCCAAGCTTTAACCGACTTTTTGGTTAAATACGTGGCGACGGATCCAGGCGTGCATGGCGATGCCCGCGGCAGAGGCTGCGTTGATGGAACGGGTGGAGCCAAATTGCTCAATGGACAGCGTGGCCTCGGCCGACTGGTGGACTTCCTCGCTGAGCCCCGGGCCCTCCTGCCCAAAGACAAGCACGCAATTACGCGGCAATTCGTAGGTCTCAAGCTGCACGGAATCCGGGAAGATGTCGATACCGATGATCGCCAGCCCTTCCTCCTTGGCCCATGCCACGAAATCTTCGACTGTGGGGTGGTGGCGGACGTGCTGGTAGCGGTCGGTCACCATTGCTCCCCGGCGATTCCAGCGGCGACGACCGATAATGTGGACTTCCTTGGCCAGGAAGGCGTTGGCCGTGCGCACCACTGTGCCGATGTTCATGTCATGCTGCCAATTCTCAATGGCAATATGGAAGTCGTGGCGGCGCTCGTCCAGGTCTGCGATGATCGCGTCCATGGTCCAGTAGCGGTACTTGTCGGCAACGTTGCGCCGGTCTCCCGCTTCCAGAAGTTCATGGTCGTAGTGCTCTTCGGTCGGCCACTCACCCTCCCACGGGCCAACGCCCACTTCGGGGCGCTCCTCGAATTCGGGAGCGGTTTCGACGGGTACGGATGCGTTCGTTTCAGCGGCAGGAGTCACCACTCAAGGGTAGTCGTTCGCCTGCAGCCCTCGGCATCGCCCAAGTGAGACGGGTGCCAGGGCTCCTCATGCCGCAGGGCCCGGTGATGCCAAGGAACCCGCGGGCGGCACTCGGGCGTCGTGCCACCGGTGAGAGTTTTCGACGCCGTGGTGGCAAACTGGCGACAGCACCAAATTTTTGCGCCGGATATCCATCCGGCCACTGCATCCGGAGGATCCATGCCCATCATTGACAACGCGATCTACGTGCATGGGAAACGGGTCATCCATCCACCGGATTTGAGCTCGACCTTTGAATCGATGAAGGAGACCGGCGGAATGGGATGGCTCGGGCTGTACCGGCCGAACGCCCAGGAAATGCGCGAGGTCTCCGAAGAGCTGGGCCTCCATGAACTTGCCGTTGAGGACACCCTCGCCGGCCACCAACGCCCCAAGATTGACCACTACGGCGACCATCTCTTTGTCGTATTGCGCCCCGCACGCTATCTCGATGACGTTGAAAAGGTTGAGTTCGGGGAGCTCCACGTATACGTCGGGGCCGATTTTGTGGTGACTGTCCGGCACGCCGAATCACCCAATATCGGGGAGGTCCGCAAACGCATGGAAGACGAACGGGAGCTCCTGGCCATGGGGCCCGAAGCCGTTCTCTATGCGGTGATCGACCAAGTAGTCGATGAATATGAACCGGTTGCCGCAGGCCTGAGCATTGACATCGACGAGATCGAGGAGCAGTTGTTTTCCGGCGAGAACAACGTTTCCCGGCGCATCTATGAACTTTCCCGGGAAGTCATTGAGTTCCAGCGGGCCGTCGCTCCGCTCGATTCGGTGATCGAGCGGCTGCGCAAGGACCTCAAGCTCACGGATCTTGCGCCCGATGACGCACTGGAGCTGGACAGGAAATTCATCGACGTGCAGGACCACGCCATTCGTTTGGCCGAACGCGTCGCATCCTTCAGGGCCCTGCTTGCCAACGCGCTCTCACTGTCCTCAACCCTCGCTTCCCAGCAGGCCACCGAAGCCGGGGTGACGCAGAACGAGCAAATGAAAAAGATCTCGTCCTGGGCAGCGATCCTGTTCGCTCCGAGTTTGATTGGCAGCATTTACGGGATGAATTTTGCCCACATGCCGGAATTGCTTTTCACGTGGGGCTATCCCGTCGCACTGGGCCTCATGGTGGTGCTCAGCCTGGGACTGTTCGTTGTTTTCAAGAAAAACAACTGGTTGTGACCTATCCGCTTCACCACGCCGTTTGAACCTGAAAGACTTATCACCTCAGGTATTCCCCGAAAGGACCCCTAAAGTGCCAACGCATGAACCACGCACCGTGAATGACATCAACTGCTGGCTCACGGATATGGATGGGGTGCTGGTGCACGAAAACCAGGCCATCCCGGGAGCCGCCAAGATGATCGGGCATTGGGTCGCCACCGGCAAGCGATTCCTGGTGCTGACCAATAATTCGATCTACACCCCGCGTGACCTGCGAGCGCGGCTGTTGACTTCGGGGCTGGACGTTCCGGAAAAGAACATCTGGACCTCTGCCATGGCTACCGCGGAGTTCCTGCGCCGCCAGCGTCCGGGAGGCCGCGCCTTCGTGATCGGCGAGGCCGGACTGACCACGGCGTTGCATGACGCCGGCTTCATCCTGACCGACCAGGAACCCGACTACGTGGTGCTGGGTGAGACCCGCACCTATTCCTTCGAGGCGATCACCAAGGCGATTCGCCTGATCAGCGACGGTGCACGGTTCATCACCACCAACCCGGACGCCACGGGGCCGTCCCCCGAAGGGTTGCTGCCGGCCACCGGTGCCGTGGCCGCACTGATTACGCAGGCAACCTCCCGTGTTCCCTACGTGGTGGGCAAGCCCAACCCGATGATGTTCCGCTCGGCGTTGAACCGCATCGATGCGCATTCGGAAACCACCGCCATGATTGGCGACCGCATGGACACCGACATCATCGCGGGCATGGAGGCTGGCCTGCTGACTGTCCTGGTACACACCGGCATCACCCAGCCTGAAGATGTTGCGTCGTTCCCGTTCCGCGCGGACCTGGAGTACCCGTCCGTGGCCGAAATCCACGCCGAACTGATCCAGGGCACCAACGAAGACGGTTCCGGGATCGTCGCGGGTTCCAACGAGGACTAGGAAACCTTCTAAACGTCAAACTCTTATTTCTATGGCCGCGTCGGGTGTTCCGGCGCGGCCACGGTTTTTGCCTGAACCGTGGTGGATTTCCCCGTATGGGGATCGGCCACTAACCAATCAGAACCAGCTGGTCCGCAACGACGCGGCCGTCGTGGATGACGGTTCGGTCGTTGCCGCGGTCCATCACCGCACTGGTCACGGTCTCCCCCGCCAGCAGCACCAAGTCCGCGCGATCCCCCACTCGGAATCCCGGCCTGTCGGTCGTCGCACCAAGGCGGGACAACGTCCGGTCCATGATCGTGGCACCGCCCCAGGTCGCAATGGCCGCGGCATGTTCGATCAGCTCGTCCTGCCGCAGCCCGTGGGTGAATGCCAGCTGCCAGGTGCGCGAGAGCAGGTCGCAATCCCCGTAGGGACTCCAGTAGTCACGCTGGCCGTCCTCGCCCAGCCCCACGCGGATTCCCGCCTCGGTCATGGCGGCGAGGTTGAACTGCTTCCCGGAGGTCGTCGGGGCAACCGTCGCCCACGAAATATCCAGCGCGCTCATCCCCTCCATGACCCGCTCGGTCGCGGCGTCGGAGACGTTGCCCAGCTCGTAGGCGTGCGAGAGCGTGACTCGCCCTTCCATGCCCAACGCCCGGGTGCGCTCCATGATCAGTTCGGTGCTGAAATGCGCCAAGTGGCCGGGCTCGTGCAGGTGGATGTCGATATCCGCCTGGTACTTGTCCGCCAGGCCGAAAACGATGTCGAGGTGCCTGACCGGGTCCCGGTCCAGCTGGCACGGATCGATGCCACCCATGACGGTGGCACCCAGCTTCAGCGACTCTTCCAGGTACTGCACCGTCCCGGGCTCGAGCAGCAGCCCGGCCTGCGGGAAGGCCATGATCTGGACGTCGGCGCTTGCTGCGAATTTTTCCTTGGCGGCCAACACCGCCTCGAACTTTTCGAGCTTGCAGTCCGTATCGATCTGGGCGTAGCTGCGCACCCGCGTGGTGCCGCGGGCAATCATGCGCTCCAACGTCCCCGCCACGCGCTCCGGCAAGGAGATTTCGGCGTCCCGCCAGTTGTTTCGGTCGTTGAGCATCATGCCCCAGACGCCCGGTGCGCCGGTGTGTTCACGGAAGGGCAACCCGATCCGGGTGGAATCGAGGTGCACGTGGACATCGGAGAACGACGGCAGTCCCAGGCGTCCACGGCCATCGACGTCACCGGTTCCGGCGAGCGCGGGAACATGTGGAACGACGCGGCCGATGCGGCCGTCGGTGATCTCGATGTCCACCGGGGCCTGACCCCATGGCCGTACGTTGGTGATTAGCACAGTGCGTTCCCTTGTCTCGTCGGCAAACTCGATGTTCGGTAGCGACGCCGCACCGCGGCCACCTCGATGGGCGATGCCATGGAGAACGCGCAGGTGCGTGATCGCACTCCCTTGTCGCGTATTCGTTCCCAACTCTTCCATGCTGACATGGCCTAAGGCAATGCTGGAAAATGATCTCCCTGGCTTCCCGGGCCTCCCCGCGCCAGCCGTTAAAAACGAAAAACGCGTGTTGGTCTCTTCGCCCCCATAGCGAGAGACCAACACGCGTCGCCTTCAGGTGGCATGCTCTCCTCATGCCATGGCCCCGGCGACCCCTGGGAGTTTTTTAGGCGGGGCAATCCTCGTTGGCCGGTGCAGCCTTGGCCGCGGCAGCCGCCGCCCGCCGTTCGCGGATGTCGTAGACGATGCTGGCGTGGACCGCGTCGGTCAGCTTGTAGCGGGACATGACCAGGACAGCGAGGCCGGACATGACCATCGGGATGGCGCCCGCGGCGATCTGGATTCCCAGAATCGCTTGGTCCGACTGGACGGCCGCGGCCCCGTTGTAGCCGCCCCAGGCCAAGGCGTAGGCAGCCAACGCGCCGCCGATGGCCTGGCCGGCCTTGCGGGTGAAGGAGAACAGGGCGTAAACGATGCCCTCGGTGCGAATGCCTGTTTTCCATTCGCCGTACTCGACGGTGTCGGCCTCAAGCGCCCAGATCACGATGCTGACACCCGACAGGCCGAGGTTCACGACGCTGACGCCAACCACCGCCAGCACGCCAGCACCGGCGGGGGCCAACAGCACGGCCAAACCGCCAAGCATCATCACGCCACCGAACGCCATATACACGGTGTGCTTGCCGATCCGGCGCACCAGTCGCGGCATCAGAGCGCTGAGCACCAGTGCCAGCAGCAGCTGGATGCCGGAAGCCGCGGCGTAGAGTCCGACGTTGCCCATGACATCGCGGAAGTAGTACAGCTGCACCGTGCTCAGCGTCATCGAGCCGGCGAGCAGAACCAGCGAGCTGATGCAGAGCATCAACAGCGGAACGTTTCCCTTGAGCGTGGAGATGCTCTGTTTCAGTGAAACCTGGGCCACGTCGCGCTGGACCTGTTCCTTGGCGGTGAAGGCGCAGAACATGTACAGGGCGACGCCCGCCACAAGGAACACCACCGTCAGGGTCGTGAAGATCGGCTGGAGGTCCGTGTCGTTCTTCAGCATCGGGGCCACCACCATGCCCAGGACGGCACCGATCAGGAAGGCACCGATGGTGCGGGCGCTTCCGAGCTTCGCCCGCTCCGACGGATCCTGGGTCATGGCCCCGGCCAGCGAGCCGTAGGGGATGTTCACCAGCGAATAGGCCAGTCCCAGGGCCGCGTAGGAAAGGTATGCGTAGACAAGCGTTGCGTTGGCGCTCCACCCACCGGGCACGTGGAAGACGGCAAAGGTCAGCAACAGCAGCGGCAGCGAGCCAAGCATGATGAACGGGCGGAACTTGCCCCACCGCTTGGAGTAGGTCTTGTCGACCATGCGGCCGGCAAAGACGTCGGCGAAAGCGTCGAAGATCCGCACGACCAGCAACAGGGTGCCGGCCGCGGCGGCAGAAATTCCCGCCACGTCCGTGTAGTACACCAGCAGGAACATGGTTGCCGTGGTGAAGGCCAGGTTGTTGGCGGCGTCGCCGGCACCGTAGCCGATGATGCTGATTTTCTTCAGTGGTTTCATGATGGCTCCTAAGCCGTTTGCGTGTGCCGCAGGGCGCACGCCTGCTCGGTGACGGGAGCGCTCGCCAACAGAAGGCGGGTAGTACTCCGTGAACTTCTTGTGCTGCGGGTTATGCCCGCAGCGACTGGACAAGCTCTCGCTCCAGACTTTCCGCATTCTGGCTCCAGCGTTCACGCAAGACGAAGGCGGCCGCCTTGGGCTTGCGGTCACGGGTGAAGACGCCCTTCTTGTTGCCGTCCACGCGCATGATGCCCACGGAGGTCTGGAAGTCCGCAAAGTTCCAGACGTGTTCCCCGACCATGGATTCCACCCGGTCAAAGACCCGGTGGTACATCCTCAGGAAATCGGCCTGGTACTCCTCGCTCCACGGCGCGGACACCATGGAGTGGTTACCCGCCATCGTGTCCGCACCGTATTCGGTCATGATCATCGGTTTGCCGTGCTTGGCTTCCCAGGCACGCAATTCGGCCTCGAGTGCCTGCTCGGCGGCCTCGAGGTCACCGGTCTGCAGGTACCAGCCGTAGTAGCGGTTGAGCATGAGCACGTCGAACAGGTCGTCGATGGTGCTCTTGTCGGGGGTGTCGAACATGACGTTGACGTAGCCGATGGGTCGGGTCGGATCCAGTTCGCGGGCCAGCGTCGCCAACGGCTCGAAGTAGGCGCGGGCGCCTTCTTCCTGTGCGTTGGGTTCGTTGGCGATCGACCAGATGGCCACCGACGGGCGGTTCTTGTCGCGGCGGATCAGCTCTTCGATGGCCTGGCGGTGGTTGGCCGCGGTGGCCGCATCGACGGCACCCTCGGCATAGGTCGGGGTGGGGCCCCCGCCAAACACCGCACCGAACATGTTGTTCAGGCCCACGGCGGCGGTCTCGTTGATGACCACCAGTCCGTGGCGGTCGGCGTAGTCCATGACCTCTTCGGCGTAGGGGTAGTGCGAGGTGCGGAAGGAGTTGGCACCGGTCCACGCCAACAGATTGAAGTCGGCGACCATCAGGGTGTTGTTGTGGGCCTTGCCGATGGTGATGTGGTCCTCGTGCATGCCGAACCCGGTGAACTTGAACGGTTCGCCGTTGATCAGGAAGCGGTTGCCGTCCACGGCAACCGTGCGCACGCCGAAGTTCTCGGTGTAGGAGTCGACGAGTTCACCGGCGCGGTGGATCTCCACGAGAAGTCGGTACAGGTAGCCGGCGCCCGGCTTCCACAGGGTGACGTTCGGGATGTCCAGGCGACCGGAGGTGCCGGTTCCGGCGGCAACCTCGTTGTCGTCGGCGTCCAGGACCGTCAGGCGCACCTCTTCGGTTCCGGTGGCACCGGCCAGCTCGAGGGTGTAGTCGACGGTTCCGGCGGTTCCGGCGAAGTCTGTCACGATGGTGACGTCGTCAAGTGTGGTTTCGGGGGTCGAGTACAGCCACAGGCTGCGGTGCAGGCCGGAGTAGTTGTAGAAATCGTGCAGGTAGGTCTGTTTGTCCCGCCCGTTGGCGCCGGCCTCGACCTTGCCCGGGGGAATCGTCGCCTGGGTGAGCGTGTTGTTGACGGCGATGGTCAGGCGGAAAGTCTCGCCCGCGGTCACCAGGTCGGTGATGTCCGCACCGAACGGCATGTAGCCGCCAACGTGCGAGACCACCAGGGTGTCGTTGACGTAGACGTTGCCCTCGTGGGTGGCCGAGTCCAGGCGCAGGTTCACACGCTGCCCGTTCCAGCCGCGCGGAATGCGGATCTCGCGCTGGTACCAAACCCAACCCACGTGATCGCGGATTTCCGGTTCGGTGAAAACGTCGTTGTAGCTTCCCGGCACACCCATTTCCAACTCAGTGGAAAGTCGCTCGGCGAACCATTTCTCTGCATGGCCGCTACCCTCGTGGTCGACGCGGAAGGCATAGAGACCGTCCAGGTTGACCAATTCGCGGGTCGGGGAATTCTGCGGCTTAAGCATCGTTGCTTCCTTGCAATTGAGGGGGAAAGTGAGCTGGGCTACACCGAGCATGAGATTGAGTCTAGGAATGCGCAGATGCAGTAGCAATCAATTGCCATATGTTGCCTCGGCCCCCGCAACTATTCGTCATGCGGCTCGATGTGCTGCCATCGGCCGGCATGGATGCGGAGCCGGGGAAGTTGGTGTTTGTTGTTCCGGGGGCGTGGCGGTTCCGGGGGCGCTCAGGCACCAGTGAGGTCCGTTAAATGCTTCACGCCGGCACCCCCAAGGGTGCCGGCGTGAAGCTCGGAAAAGCTAGACTCGTGCGTCGAACTTGCCCTCAGTGACAATCCGGGAGTTCAGTTCGGCCAGGAACTGGTCTTCATCGAAGTCGAGTCCGACCTCGGAGCCGGTCCAGCTGGAGAGGTGGATGGCGTTGGCCAGGCGCACCCCGTTGATGCCGTCGGCGCCGGGCGCCAGCAGTTCGGTGCCGTTGAGGATGTGCTGGGCGAAGTTTTCCAGGACGCCCGCGTGCTGGGTTCCCCACTCGGAGGGGAACTCGATGGTTTCCTTCTCGTAGTAGTCCTCCGGATTCAGGCTCCCCGTGAAGAGCTTGAACACGTCCTCCATGCCCATGGAATCGCTCAGCTCGCGCTCTGGCTTCTTCAGGCGCGTGACGGTCGCGGTCTTGCTGTCTTCGACGACGATCTTGCCTTGGTCGCCCAGGATCTCGAAGCGGTCGGTGCCCGTGAGGTCGTGGGTCGCGGTGATGAAGGTTCCGGTGACGCCGTCGCCGAAGTCTGCCACGGCGGTGACCTCGTCCTCCACGGCAATGTCGCGACGGAAGCCGTAGGAGACCTTGGCGTAGACGGACTTCGGCACGCCGCAGATCCACTGCCACAAATCCAGCTGGTGCGGTGCCTGGTTGACCAGCACGCCGCCGCCTTCCCCGCCCCAGGTCGCGCGCCATTCGGACTGGTTGTAGTAGCCCTGCGGACGCCACCAGGTGGTGATGATCCAGTTGGAGCGGCGGATCGCGCCGATTTCGCCGTTTTCGACGATCTCCTTCAAACGCTGGTACAGCGGGTTGTTGCGCTGGTTGAACATGATGGCGAACGCGACCTGCGGGTTCGCCGCGGCCACCTCCAGCAGCTCGTTGACCTGCCCGGTGTAGACGCCTGCCGGCTTTTCCACCATGACGTTGACGCCTGCGTTGATGGCGTCGATGCCCATCTGCGGGTGCAGGTAGTGCGGGACGCAGGTGACAACCGCGTCGACGGTGCCGCTGGCCAGCATTTCCTCGTGGGTCTCAAACACCGGGATTCCGGGGTAGGTCTCGGCGGCGAACGCGCGGCGTGCCGGGTCGGTGTCGGCGATCGAGCCGATGCCCATGGACGGCACCATGCCGTCGGCAATGAACTTGGCGTACATGCCGCCCTGGGCGCCGAGGCCGATGATTCCCAGGCGGATGGTCTTGTTTTCAGACATTCGAGTATCTTCCTTACGTTGCCGGTTAGGCGGAAATGGTCGAGGTGTTTTCGGCGGCGAACAGCTCGCCGAAGCCGAGGCTGGTGAGGTTGTCGTAGGAGGTCTGCAGGGCTTCCCAGACCGTGCGGCCGTAGAGTTCGTCCTGCTCCACCAGCAGGTATTCGGCGCCGGAGGCGATCGCCGTCGGGATGATCGAGGCGAAGTCGAGGTTGCCCTCGCCGACCTCGGCGAATTGGACGACATTCTTGAACTCGGCCATGAAGCCGGGGAAGTCTCCTGCCTGCAACAGGCCCATGGCCGAGGCCGGCAGCTGGCCGATGCGATAGTCCTTCAGGTGCACCATGGCCGTCTTGCCCGCGTACTTTTCCAGGGTGCGCACCGGGTCGAGCCCGCCGCGCTGGACCCAGTGCACGTCGATTTCCATGCCCATGGCCGGGGAGTTTTCCGCAATGATGTCGAGCATGTACTTGCCCTCAAACTTCGCGAACTCGATGTGGTGGTTGTGGTAGTAGAGCTTCAGGCCCTGCTCGGCGAGGCGCTCGGCGTAGCCGTTGGCGGCCTTGGCGAAGTCGACCACGGCGTCGATCGAGGACATGGCGCCGAAGGGCAGCATGCCGATGCGCAGCAGTTTGGAGTCCAGGCGGTGTGCGTCATCGACGATCTTCTCGAAGTTCGCGGCCAGAGAGTCCCCCGGCATGCCCGGGGGCGTTTCCATGGCGACCGAGAGCGCCGCGATGTCCATGCCCAGTTCGCTTTGCGAACGCTCCAGCTCGGCGACGTTTTCAGCGGTCATGGGGATCTGCGAAATCTCCACCGCGTTGTAGCCGATGTCGCTGACCTTGCGCAGCGTCTCGAACGCCCCGACCTCAGCGAAGCTGTCCTTGAGCATCATTGCCTGTACGCCGATTGTGGCCATTGAGTATTCCTCCGTTGGTTGATGGACCCAGGGCCGGGTCCGGTGTTCGATGGGGGTTTCGCCTGCCTCAGGAGGCGATCGCCCCGGCCTGCTCGTGTTGTTGCCGCTGGATTTCCAGCAGTCGGTGGCGATCGGCCCGGCGTTGCTCCTGGCGGTCCGGGTCGGGCACCGGGGAAGCCAGCAGGAGCCGTTGGGTGTATGGGTGTTCGGGGTTCCGGGTGACGACCTCTGCCGGCCCCTGTTCGACGATCTCCCCGTGGTACATCACGGCCACGCGGTGGCTGATGTGCCGCACGACGTCCAGGTCGTGGGAGACGAAGAGGTAGGAAACCCCGGTATCCTTTTGGATCTGCAGGAACAGGTCCAGCACCCGGGCCTGTGTGGTCAGGTCCAGGGCGCTGACGGGTTCGTCGCAGACGATGAGCTTGGGCGAGAGGGCCAGGGCGCGGGCGATGGCCACGCGCTGGCGCTGCCCGCCGCTGAACTCTCGCGGCAGCCGGTGGATGGCGTCGGCCGGCAGGTTCACCTGGTCCAGCAATTCGCGCACGCGCTTGCGGGCGGCCGCCGGTTCCATACCCTGCACGCTGAGCGGCTCGGCGAGGATGTCGCCGATCTCCAGCGCCGGGTTCAGCGAGGTGTAGGGGTCCTGGAAGACCACCTGCAAATCCCTGCTCAGGGCGCGGCGTTCCTTCCGGGTGGCATGGCCGATGTCCTTGCCTTCCAGCATGATCTTGCCGGCGGTGACCGGGGCGAGCCCCAGCACCGCACGGCCCAGGGTGGTCTTGCCGGAGCCCGACTCCCCCACCAGGCCCAGGGTTTCGCCCCGGCCGATGCTGATGTTGATGTCGGTCAGCGCACGGAACGACTTGCCGCGAAAGCGCTGGCTCGGGTATTCGACCACCAGGTCTTCGACGCTGAGCAGTGGTGTTTCGGATCTTGCGGTCATGGCGTGCGGGCCTTTCCGGCGGACGGGACGAGCATGCTCATCGGTTCCTTGTTCTCCAGCATCGAGGACAGCAGGATCTTGGTGTACTCCTGCGTCGGGGTGCGCAGGATCTCCCGCACCGGGCCTTCTTCGACCAGCCGGCCGTTCTGCATGACCACCACACGGTCGCAGAGGTCCGCAACGACGCCGAAGTTGTGGGTCACCATGATGACCCCGATGTCCAGCCGGTCGCGTAGCTCGCGCAGCAGGTCGAGGATCTCGGCCTGCACCGTCACGTCCAACGCGGTGGTTGGCTCGTCGGCGATCAACAGGTCGGGTTCGCAACTGATGGCGCCGGCGATCAGCACGCGCTGGGCCATGCCGCCGGAAACCTCGTGCGGGTAGGCGCCGAAGGTGCGCTCCGGGTTCACGATGCCGACGTCGCCCAGCAGCTTCAGGGCCCGGGCCTTGGCCTCCGCCTTGGAGATGCCCAAGATCCGCACCATCGGGGTGACCAGCTGGTATCCGATGGTGAAGGCCGGATCCAGGTTGCTCATCGGCTCCTGCGGGATGTAGGAGATGCGCTTGCCGCGCAGCTTGGTCAGCCGGTCCTGGCCCACCGTCGTGTCCCCCGGGGCGACGGTGTAGTTGCCGTCGAACTGGATGGATCCGGCCACGATCCGCGCGGTGTCCGGCAGCAAACCCAGGATGGAGAACGCGGTCTGCGACTTGCCGGACCCGGATTCGCCCACGATGCCCAGTATCTCGCCGCGGTCCACGTGGAAGGAGACGTTGTCAACGACCTTCTTGACGGACCCGTCGGCCTGCGGGTAGCCGACCCCCAGGTTGGTGACCTTGACCAGGTGGTGCTCGGTTCCCGAATCCACTGCCGCAACGTTCTTGCGGTTGGTGCGCACCGGGGTTTCCGTTGGCCCGGTCTTCGGGGCCTGGGGGATGCGGCGGGCCTTGATCTTTTCGCCGTCCTCGAGCGCATCGCGGATGGCGTTGCCCAGCAAAACCAGGCCGCCGATGGTCAACGCCATGGCGAAGGCCGGCCAGAACAGCAGGGTCGGCTTGAGGTAGACGTTCTTGAATCCCTCGCTGAGCATGACGCCCCAGGTGGCCTTGGACGGGTCGCCCAGGCCCAGGAACTCAAGCGCCGACTGGATGGAAATGGCAACACCGGCAATGGCCGCGGTCTGGATGATGATGGGCGCGCGGACCACCGAGAAGATGTGCCTGGCCATGATGCGGCCGTCCGACAGGCCGGAGACCCGCGCGGCGTCGACGTACAGTTCGTTGCGGACCGACTGCACGGCGGAGCGTGTCAGCCGGAAGTAGGACGGGGAGAGCAGCACGCCGAAGGCGATCATGGCCACCCACACCGAGGGGCCGAAGGCCGCACGGATGGTCAACAGCACGATCAGCCCGGGAAGGCTCATCAGGATGCCGACGATCCAGTTGGAGACGCTCTCGAAGAGCCCCGCGTAGTATCCGGCGATCAGGCCCGCGGGCAGGCCGATGGCTATGGCCACGGCCGCGCACAGCAGCGCCGAGAGCAGCGTGAGTTGGCCGCCGAAGAGGAGCCTGCTCCAGACGTCGCGCCCGGCACTGTCGGTGCCCATGATGTTCACGCTGTCCGGTGCGGCCAGCGTCTTGGCGATGTTGGCGTAGTTCTGGTCGAACGGGGCCAGCATCGGGGCCAGCGCCGTGAGCAGCACGACGACCAGCAGGATGGCGATGGCAATGATGCCCATCGGGTTCTTGAACAACCGGCGCAGCGCCGTCGAGCGGACCACCGTGCCGCTCTGGCCCGTGGGTGCCGCTGCCGCCGGGGCTGCCGGGGCAACCGGGGCCAGTTCCTCCGCGGTCTTGACGGATTCACTCATGAGACACGCACCTTCGGGTTGAGCCAGCCGTTGAGGATGTCGACCAGCAGATTCACGATGATCACCACGACGACCGTGTACATGACCACGCCCATGACCACGGGCAGGTCCGATTGGCCGGTTGCCATGACCGCGAGCGGGCCCATGCCGGGCAGCGCGAAGATCTGCTCGATGATGACCACGCCGCCGAGCATGCCGATCAGCTGCAGGCTCAACACGGTCAGGCCGGCGGGGGCCGCGCTGCGCAGCACGTGCTTGAAGAGGATTTCCCTCTCGCCGATGCCGCGGCTTCGCAGCGTGCGGACGTAGTCCTTCTCGAGCTGCTTGATGACGGCGCTGCGGATCTGCTGCGCGCCGCCGGTGACCCCGTTGATCAACAGGGCGATGACCGGAAGGGTCATCGAATAGACCCAGGCTGCGGGGCCCGATCCTGGAGAGATGGTGCTGGTGGCCGGAAAGAGCCCCGCCTGGATTGCCAGGAAAGTGACCAGAATAATGCCAATGACAAAGCCCGGGATCGAATCTCCGATCACGGCGCCGATCTGGACGAGTCGGTCGACCCAGCCCCGCTTCACCGCGGCCAGCACCCCGACCAGGGCCGCGATGATCGCGATGAGGATCATCGCGGTGAACACCATGGTCATGGTGACCGGAATGCGGGTGGCCAACGAGTTGGCCACGGGCTCCGAGGTGAACCAGGATGCGCCCAGGTCCCCGCGCAGGGCGTTCCCCAGCCAGCCGAAGTAGCGCAGCACCAGGGGCTGGTCGAGACCGAGCTCCTGCTCCTTGAGTGCGACCTGCTCGGCGCTGGCTGCATCGCCAAGGATGTTCCTGGCGATGGACCCGCTGGAGACATACAGCAGGACGAATGTCAGGACAGACACGGCGAACAGCACCACCGCTCCGCTGCCCAGTCGTTTGGCAATAAACGTGATCACGATGGTCCTACTTGGCCGGCGAGTAGTTGTAGATCGACGGGACGGCCTGCTGGGTCTGCGGGACCACGTCTACCTTGGCATTGTGGTAGTACATCTGGTTGACGCGGAACAACGGGGCGAACCAGGCGTTCTCCACGACGTACTTGTTGACCTTCTGCGCCAGTTCCGGGGCCTTGTCGCCGCCGTTGCGCACCGCATCGATGTCGGCCTGCAGGTCCGAGGACGTGTTCTTGAACGGGTTGTAGAGCGCCTGGGTGGAGACGATCTGGTCGATGGCCACGGTCGGCTGGCCCTGGAAAAGCGAGAAGTACATGCTTGAGAACTTCTGCGCCGCGATATCGCTGGTGAAGGTGTTCGTCAGGGCGGCACCGACGTTCAGGGTGATGCCCACGTCGGCCAGCTGCTGCTTGACGACGGAGATCTGGGTCTGGAAATCTGGGATGCCGGGGACCTCGAGCGTCAGGCCGTTCTCGTAGCCTGCCTCCTTGAGCAGGGCCTTGGCCTTGGCCGGGTCGTAGGAGTAGTAGTTCTCCAATTCCTCGGTCCAGGCGCCGCTGGCCTTGCCGAACGGCTGGGAGGTCGGGGTGCCTTGGCCGAGCAGGACCTGGTCGAGGATGGTCTTGCGGTCGAAGGCGTAGTTGATGGCCTGGCGGACCCTGACGTCCTTCAGTGCCGGGTTTGCCTTGCCGTCGCGGTCGAAGAGGATCAGGCCCTGCCAGTCGACCTCGTTGGCAGCGAGGATCATCTTGGCACCCTCGGCCTGCTTGCCGGTCTTGGGGTCCAGGAGCGTGGCGTCGACCTGGCCGGAGACCAGGGCGTTGGTGCGTGCGGTCGGGTCGGTCAGGACCTTCAGCGTCAGCTTCTGGTACTTCTGCAGGTCCTTGTTCCAGTAGCCCTCACGGGCGGTGAACACGGCCTGCGAATCCTTCACGGTCGCCGCCTTGTCCATGACGTACGGGCCGGAGCCAACAGGTTCGGTCTTGATGCCCTCGGTGCCGAGCGCCTCCGGGCTGCCCATGAGACCGGCGGCCTGGCTCAGGAAATACTCGAGTGCCGGATCCGCAGCCTTGAGCTCGATGTCGATGGTGTCAGCATCAACGACCTTGACGTCCTCGACGGACTTGAGCTGTGCCATCTGCGGACCGTTGGCCTCGCGGAAGTGGTCGAGATTGGCCTTCGCGGCGGCGGCGTCGAAGACCGCACCGTCGCTGAACGTCACGCCCTCGCGAAGATCGACGGTGAGCTTGGTGTTCTCCGTGTTGTACTTCCACTCCGTGGCCAGCATGGGGCTGAGCTTGCCGTCCGGATCGCGCAGGATGAGCGTGTCGTAGGCCGCCTGGTAGGGCTGGAGAAGATGGCCTACGTGCGCCTGGGCAGGATCCCACGAACGTACGTCCTGGGTCGTTCCGATGGTCAGCGCGGCGGAGGCTGCCTGCGGTGCGGTACCGGAGGCTCCGGCACCGCCGCTGCAGGCCGTAAGCATGAGCGCCGAACCGATGACCGCCGCGGTGGCTGTCGTTTTGGGACCAAACTTCATTGTGGGGCTCCTCTGAGTCCAAATTCCGTTGAGAAAGAAGAAGGGTGATTTAGTGGCGTGCGCCACATCCTGATTCAGCGTATGGAGCACCCATGGGGGTGGCAATTGGTTGGCAAAAGTTTCACTGGACCTGCCGCGATCCGTGTGATGGCGCGGAAAAACACCCCCGCACGACAATGGTCCGCGGGGGTGTTGCCGACCCCGGCCTCACGAGGTGAGTGCGGGATCAAACGAGCTCTGGGAGTAGAGGTCCTTGACGATGCGCAGTGACTTTTCGGCCTCGAAGGCGTCGATCCAGAACGGCTCCGGGCCGTCGAGGTTGGCGTAGAAGTCGGCGATGAGCAGGCCGTGTGAGGCGCCCCAGTAGTCGCGTCCGCCGGAGTCCCCGGCAGCCTCGCGGATGACCTCGACCCGTCCGTCAGCGTGGGTGATCGTCAGGTCCCCGCGCAGCGACAGGCTGGCCGTTTCGGTGACCACGTCAAGGGTGACCGGCGCGTTTTCGGCATTGGCCAGGGTCGCATAGAAAACACTGGCCGCGCCGCCGGCATGGGTGGCGGCGAACTCGGCGGTGTCCTCGACCTCGATCGCCCCACCCAGGGAGCGGTTCGAGACGCTGCCGCTGACCGATTCCACCTCGCCGACCAGCCATTGCAGCAGGTCAACGGTGTGGATGGCCTGGTTCATCATCAACCCGCCACCACCCTCGGCCCAGGTTCCGCGCCACGGACGGTCACGGTAGTATTCCGCCGTTCGGTGCCACATCACCGTTGCCGATGCGCCGCGAACCGCACCCAGCGTGCCGCCGTCCAGCAGGGAGCGCAGGGCTCGGGAGGTCGCGTTGTAGCGGTTCTGGAAGCAGACCCCGAGCTTGGCGTCGCTGCGCCGGGCCGCCTCGACCAGCTTGCGCCCCTCCTCAAGGGTGTGCGCCAGCGGCTTTTCGACGATGACGTTGATGCCCCGCTCGAGCGCTTCGATGGCCATGGCCGCATGCTGGTCGTGCGGGGTGCAGATGTGGACCACGTTGGGCCGCTGCACCTCCAGCAGTTCCCGGTAGTCGGCGTATCCCGGAACCCCGTGCGCATCCGCCGCGGCCCGCAGCCGTCCGTCGTCGGTGTCGCTGACGCCCACCAGCTCGACGTCGAGTCCCTTCAACGCGCCGAAGTGGACGCTGGACACGTCTCCGCATCCGATGACTGCGGCTCTTTTCATGGCTGGATCCTCCGGGTAGGTGCAAGTGGCGTGGGGTGGGTGTGTTACCGGCCTACGGGAACGAAGCTGACGCCGTTTTTGGCGGCCAGGGTCGCAAAGGCACGTGCCGCTTCCCCGAAGGCCACGGGCCCGGAGAATCCACCCAGGTGGTGGGCCTCGGCAAGGTGCGGCTCGAGGGACGCGAATCCGGTGTAGCCGTCGGCGACCAACGCGGCGATGGTCTCGTCGAGCTCGCCGTCCCCCTGGCCGGAGGGAACCACGGTGCCGGTGGCCGCGACGGCGTCCTTGACCTGGAAGTACTCGAGGTACGGGCGCAGCATGGCGTAACCGTCGGTGAACGGCTTGTTGCCCACCTGGACGAAGTTGGCGTTGTCCCAGGCCACGCGCAGCGCCGGGGAATCCACGCCCTGCACGATGTCCAGCACGCGTTCGGGGGTGTCCCCGTAGATGTCCTTTTCGTTTTCGTGCACCAGGATCACTCCGGCTGCCTGCGCTTCGGCGGCCAGGGCGGCCATGCGTTCGATGACGGCGTCGCGGATGTCGTCCTGGCTCTGGTCCTCGCCGCGGTAGAAGGAGAAGACGCGGATATAGGGGGCATCCAGGGCCTTGGCGACCTTGATGATCCGGCGCAGGCGCCCGACCTCGTGCTCGACGGGAAGGGACACGTCGACCTTGCCGATGGGCGAGGCCACGGCCGAGACCTTCATGCCCTTTTCCTTGAGGATCGCGGCCAGCTTGGCCGTCGTCTCGTCGTCGAAGTCGGCGACGTTGACGCCCCAGGCCGAACGGATCTCGATGTGGTGGGCCCCGAGGGCGAGCAACACGGTGGCCTGGACCGAGGGATCGGGGTCGATTTCATCGCCGAACCCGGACAACACCCAGGTTGCTGCGGGGGTTGTGGATTCCGGGGAAAGCTCGGTGGTTGTTGCGGTCATGTCCTGATTGCCTTTCGTGGAAGTTCACGGGGAAAGTGTTCGGTGATGCCAGCGACCCCGCACCCCTGGGTTCGGGGTGCGAGGTCGGGCAAGGGCTCAGGCCGCGGGCAGTCCCGCCAGCCATGCGGAGGCCTGCACGGTGAGGTTCTCCGGGTTCGCGGCGATGTCCAGCACCACGGCCGCCTCGTCGGAACCCAGCGGTTCAAGCGTGGCCAGCTGCGATTCGAGCAGGCCCACCGGCATGAAATGGCCCGGGCGGGCACCCATGCGTTCGGCCAGCAGCTCGGGAGTCCCCTGCAGGTGGACGAAAACCGTTCCGGGCGCTTCGGCGCGGATCAGGTCCCGGTAGCTGCGCTTGAGCGCCGAGCAGGCAATGATCAGTGATCCCTGGCCGTGGGAACCAAGCCGTTGGCCGATTTCACGCAGCCACGGTTCACGGTCCTGGTCGTTCAGGGGGTGGCCCGCCGCCATCTTGTCAATGTTGGCCTGCGGGTGCAGGGAATCCCCGTCAAGGAACACCGCTCCCTCCGCCGCGGCCAGCAGTTCGCCGACCGTGGACTTCCCGCATCCGGAGACGCCCATGACGACGATCTTGTCCGGGATCCGCGCCTCGATCTTCACGGTGGAGTGCCCTGCCGGTTCAATGGTCGGCGCGCTCACCAGTCGTGGACCGTTCCGTCAATCAGGCGATTGTAGGGCAGGTAGGCCTGCTGGTACGGGTGGGACAGCGCTGCTTCCTCGTTGAACTCGACGCCCAGGCCGGGCTTGTCGCCCGGGTGCAGGTAGCCGTCCTTGAACGTCATCGACTGCTCGAAGACCGTGTTGGTGGCGTCGGAGTGCTGCATGTATTCCTGGATGCCGAAGTTGTGGATGGACAGGCCCACGTGCAGCTGGGCGGCGAAGCCCACCGGGGAAATGTCGGTGGGACCGTGGAAGCCGGACTTCACCTGGTACTGCGCGGCGTAGTCCATGACCTTTTTCAGCGGGGAGATGCCGCCGAAGTGGGTGGACGCGGCGCGCACGTAGTCGATGAGCTGTTCCTTGATCAGCGACTGGAAGTCGTAGACCGTGTTGAAGACCTCGCCGATGGCGATCGGGGTGGTGGTGTGCTGGCGGACCAGGCGCAGGGCCTCCTGGTTTTCGCCGGGGGTGCAGTCCTCGAGCCAGTACAGGTCGTAGGGTTCCAGCGACTTGCCCAGCTTGGCGGCCTGGATCGGGGTCATGCGGTGGTGGCCGTCGTGCAGCAGCGGGATTTCGGGGCCGAATTCGTTGCGCACCGCCTCGAAGACGGTGGGCAGGTGGCGCAGGTAGGCGCGGGTGTCCCAGTCTTCTTCCTGCGGGAAGGCGCCGCGGCCGGCCGGCTCGTAGTCGTAGCGTTCGCCCGAGGCCTGGGTCTGGGCGGCGACGCCGTAGACGGCCTTGATGCCCGGGACGGCGGTCTGCACGCGGATGGACTTGTAGCCGAGTTCCAGGTGTTCGCGGATCGAGTCGAAGAGCTGCTCGGTGTCGGTGCCCGAGGCGTGGCCGTAGGCGCGCAGGCCGTTGCGCGAGGCGCCGCCCAGCAGCTGGTAGACCGGCATGTTCGCGGCTTTGCCCTTGATGTCCCACAGGGCCATGTCCACCGCGGCGATGGCGGCCATGGTGATCGGGCCGCGGCGCCAGTACGAGGAGCGGTAGAGGAACTGCCAGGTGTCCTCGATGCGGTGTGCGTCCTTGCCGATCAGCAGCTGGGCGACGTGGTCCTTGAGGTAGGAGGCCACCGCGAGTTCGCGGCCGTTCACGGTGGCGTCGCCGATGCCGACGAGCCCGGATTCGGTGGTGACCTTCAGGGTGACGAAGTTGCGTGACGGGCTGGTGACAAATACTTCTGCCTTGACGATTTTCATGGCTGCCTTTCAGATGAAGCGGTACGGCTGCGTATCGACGAGCCGGAGAAGGGAAGATTTTTAGGCGGTGAATTGCCCACGCAGGGCATGGACTGTGGCGACCAGGGACGTATCGTCCCCGACCCCGGTCTCAAGAACGTCCAACAGCGCCGAGGTCTGCTGCGGGGAGCCGGGACTGATCGCTGGATCCGCCAGGATCTTTTCCAGGGCATCGGCGTTCGCGTCGGCGACCGGGGCTCCTGCGGAGTGCTGCGCTGCCAGCTGGTCGCACCACGCGGCCACCAGCCGCAAGGCCGCATGGCCGTCGCGTCCGGCAGCAGATTCGGCACGGAACACCGGCAGGGCGCGTGCAGCAAGCTTGATGGAACCGTCCGTGGCGATCTGCGCCAGGAAGTGGGCGATGCGCGGGTTTTCGAAGCGTTCGCGCAGGGCACCGCGGTACTCGGGGACCTTGAGCTCGGGCTCGCCCAGGTGTGCCGAGGCGGCGTCCCAGAATTCCTCGACCCAACCGGAGACTGCCTGGTCGGCCAGGGCCTCGGCAACGGTGCTGTGCCCGCGCAGCTGTCCGGCGAAGGACATCAGCGTGTGGGCGCCGTTGAGCAGCCAGAGCTTGCGTCGTTCGAAGGCCTCGAGGTTGTCGACGAATTGGGCCCCGGTCTTTTCCCATGCCGGACGCCCGGCCGGGAAGTCACCCGAAAGGACCCAGGAGGAGAAGGGCTCGGTGACCACCGGGGAGACGTCGCGGAATCCGGTTTCGGCGGCGACGGTGTTGCGGTCGGCCTGCGTGGTCCGCGGGGTGATCCTGTCGATGGAGGTGTCGACAAAGGAAATGTTTGTTTCGATCCAGCGCGCAAGCATCACGTCGACCGCCTCGGCAAAGCCAAGGATGCCGGCGCGGGTCACCGCACCGTTCCCGGGAAGGTTGTCGCAGGAGACGATGGCCAGCGGCCATCCGTCCGCTGAGCGCCGCGCCGCCAGGCCGACCACGAGGCGAGCCGCGGTGGTCGACAGGGCCAGGTTCTGGATTTCGGCAAGGTTCTTCGCAAAGACCCCGGCGTCGTAGCCCGCCCGCAGGATCGCCAGGTCGGCGGACACCTGTTCGTCGGCGAGGTTCAGCGTCGGTTCGGCGCTGCCCGGGGCCATCTTGTAGCCGGCCTCGGTGATGGTCAGCGTGACGATCGCCGTTGACGGGCTGGCCAGAGCGGCGATCAGTGCCGCGGTGTCGGCGCCGTCGTGGGCCTCCACGATGGAGTCGATGACCTCGAAGCTGTCGCCGTCGGCGCCGCGTTCGATAAGGGTGAAGAGCCCGTCCTGGGCCGCGAGTTCGGTGGCGGCTGTGGCGCTGCGCCCGGTGAAGGCGACGATCCCCCAGCCGTCGCCGGCCTTGGCCGTGTACCAGGCCTGGTGGGCGCGGTGGAAGGCGCCCAGCCCGATGTGCACGATCTTGGCCTCGGCGGCGGGTGCGGGGTGGGTGGTGCGGTTCAGTTCCCGGACGGCCACGGTCTCGATACTCACAGCTTGAATGCCCTTCGCGGTGCGCCGTCGACGACGTCCACGATGATTTCGTGGGCGCGTTCCTCGGTGATGCGGTGTTCGGCCACCATGCGGGCCAGGAAGGATGCCTCGATGCGACGCGAGGCGTCGTGCCGGGCGGGGATCGAGCAGAAGGCCCGGGTGTCGTCGATGAAGCCGGAGGAGCGGGAGAAACCGGCGGTTTCGGTCACCGCGGAGCGGAAACGCATCATGGCATCGGGTGCATCGAGGAACCACCAGGGTGCGCCGATGTACACGGACGGGAAGAAGCCGGCCAGCGGGGCGATCTCGCGGGAGAACACGGTTTCGTCGATGGTGAAAGGGATGAAATGGAAGCCCTTGGCGGTGCCGAAGTCCTCGAGCAACGGCTGCAGCCCGGTGGCGAAGTCGACCGAGAAGGGGATATCGTGCCCGGTGTCCGGGCCGAACTTCTTGAGCGTGGAGGTGTGCGTGTTGCGGTGCACGCCCGGGTGCATGGTCATGACCAGGCCGTCCTCGACCGCCATGGCGGCCTGCTGGTACATCATGTGCGCCTCGAATGCGTAGGCCTCGGCCATGCTTGCGGTGCCGGCGATGCCCCTGGCGAAGAGGTTCGCGGCCTCGTCGCGGGAAAGCCTGAGCGTTGCCGCGGAGTGCGAGCCGTGGTCCGAGGACACGGCCCCCTGCTCGACGAAGTAGCGGCGGCGGTTGGCCATGGCGCGCAGGTAGCCGTCGTAGCCGGTGGCCCCGTCGCCGGCAGCCTGGATCAGCGCGTCGGCCTTCTGTGCGAAGCCGGCGCCCCAGAACTTGATGTACGCGTCGGGGCGGAAGGTCGGCAGCACCCGGGAGGTGAAGGTCGGGTCCGCGGCCAGGGCGCGGTGCGCGTCCAGGGTGTCCAGGGGGTCGTCGGTGGTGGCAAGCACCTCGATGTTGAAGGAACCCATCAGGGCGCGCGGGCGGAAGTCCGGCTCGTCGATCCTTGCCTGCAGCGTCTTGAATGTCACCTCCGCGGTTTCCTCGCGGATGTCCAGGTCGTCGAGGCCAAAGACGTCGACGAATTCCTGGCGCAGCCAGTAGCCGGAGGCCGTGCCGTCGAAGAGGTCCCAGTTCTGGCAAAAGGTCTTCCAGGCGTCCAGCGCGGTGACCTCGCTGGTGCCGCCCACCCGGAGTTGCTCCAGGGGAACGCCGTTGGCGTGCAGCAGCCGGGTCACGTAGTGGTCAGGGCTGAGCAGCATGGCCGTCGGGTCGGGGAACGGGGTGTCGTTGGCGATCATCGCCGCGTCGACATGGCCGTGCGGCGAGATGATCGGCAGCGATTCGACGTCCGCATGCAGCTCGCGGGCGATCTGGCGTACGGCTGGATCGGCTGGCAGCAACCGATCCGGATGATTGGCGATGGATGAAGGCATGTTTACATACTGGACAGCGCCCATGCCACCGGCAACAAGTTGCCATGAGTTGCCTCGCCCGCCCACGGCGGGCACCCGGCACCACGGCGCATTTTCTGCTCCCGAATGGTCCCCTTCGGCAGGACTGCAGGGAATGCCCGTCTTGCCGTTGCTCCCGGGCCAGGTAGGGCTGGATTGTGTCGATGACTCTCGATTCAACCGGCAGGAAGGCCGCCCAATTCAACGAGCAGCGTCTGCCTCCACTGGGCCGGGATATCCCGTGGCGGGACCTACCGGAGCATTTCGGGCCTTGGAAGGCCGTGGGGAATCGACGACGCCGCTACGCACCGAGGCACATGGACATGGGACTGCCGACCCAATAAGCAGGCTCTGGTTAAACAACGTGGTGCCGGGCTCAACGAGGTCGTGAGCCCAGCACCAGATTGCAGGTAGTCGGTTTCCTCCCGCGCTACCGCACGGGGGCACCGGGGCCGAGCGGAATACCCAGCGCCCACCATGCGAGGAACAAACCAAGCCACACGACGAACATGATCAACGCACACGGCAACGTGAAGGAGATCAGAGTACCAATGCCCGCCTTCTTGTTCAGCGTCTGGAGATAGCCCACGCAGAGCACGAAGCTGGTGCTCATCGGGGTGATGGAATTGGTGCACGAATCGGCGATTCGGTACAGCGCCATCGTGGTGGCAGGATTCGTCCCGAGCAGCATCATCATCGGGACGATGACCGGTGCCACCAGCGCCCACAGGGCCTGGCCGGAGGTGATCAACAGGTTGAGGACCGCGATGCACACCACCACGATCAGGAACAGGCCCACGCTGTTGATCCCCAGGCCCTGAATGGCATCGGAACCGACCACCGCCACCACGGTGCTGATCTTCGTGAACTTGAACAACGCCAGGAACTGGGACACGGCAAAGAACAGGACGATCAGCGGCGCAATCGAACGAACGCCATCGGCCATGAAGCGGGGGATGTCGGAAGCGGAGTCAAGTTGCCGTGAACCGGCGGCGAAGGCCGTGCCCAGAACCAGAAAGAACAACGACAGGAAGAACGCGATACCGTCCAGGAACGGGGATTCCAGGAACTCCCCGCCCTCGCCGCGCAACGGTGATCCCGCGGGAATGACGGCCGCGGCCAGCAGCGCGAGGAATGCCACCGCCGAGAGTCCGGTGGTTCGCAGTCCACGGCGTTCCTGCTGGTCGGAGAGCAGGGCGCTGGGACCCATGGCGGACATTGCCGCCGTGTCGGCCTGCTGGGTGTCGACCACCAGGGTGTGCTCACGCTTCTTCAGGATCAGCTCGGTGACCAGGGTGACCGTAACCGCCAACACGATGGCGGAGACCGTGGTGAAGTACATGTTGTCCGTGGCGCGAACGGTGACATTCTGATCGATGATGTGGGCGGCTTCGGTGGCTACCTGCGCGAAGACCACATCGCCGGGGGCGATCAGCGGATTGGCATCCCCGGCGGCATTGATCGAGACGAAGGCCACGATCATGCCCAGCATCGGCGAGCGTCCCACGGCCTTGAACGCCACGGCGCCCAGCGGAATCAACACCACGTAGGCGGAGTCGGAGAGGAACTTCGATAGCGCGCCACCCAGTGCCACGGCGAACACCACGGAGCGCGGCGACACATTGCTGAGCGCACGCCGGGCGATGACTTCGAAGAGTCCGGACCTGTCTGCCACCGCGACGCCCAGCATCACGATCAGCACCGTGCCCAGCGGCCCAAAGGTGACGAAGGATTCCTCCGCGCCGGTCAGCAGGGTGCGGATGGCCTCGACACTCAACGCGTTGTTGACCCCGACAGTCTCTCCCGACGCAGGATCCGTGACGTGCACCCCGGCGCTGGATAATATCCAGCTGGCCACGGCGAGCACGCCGAAGAGGATCCAGAACAGCCAGAACGGATGCGGCAGTGCGTTTCCTGCCCGTTCCACTCCGGCAAGCAGACGGAGCCCTAGCGACTCACTGCGTCCTCCGATTTTGGTGATGGTCATGGATCCTCCAGTAGTGCGGTAGCCCTGAGCCATGGGGTACTCAGTGGCGTGGGAATCGATAACCCCACCGGTGATTTGTATTACATGCACTGCATTGCCGGGCGATGATTAGCCAATTTCCGACAATCGTTCCTGAAGTTGCGGTGAGGATTTGGCAACCATCCTCCGGGGCACCTAAGGCCAACGTGATCAGGGCGCGGCAATGGCCCGGCCGGTTTGCCGCCTTTCGGAAGCATTCGGTTGGCGGGCAGAGGTCATCGGGTCAGGGTGGCCAGCAGGTCCGGGCCCATCCTGAGCACCGTGGCGGTGTCGATGCGGTGGTAGACCAGCTTTCCGTGGCGGTCCGAGACCACCAGACCCGCTTCGCGCAGCACCCGCAGGGATCGGGAGATCTGTGCCGCGGGCTGGCCGAGCCTGGCCGCAAGTTCGGAGGTCGTCATGGGCTCAGCCGAGATGTGCCGGAACAGCTCCAACCGGGAGTCGGCACTGAGCGCGCTGAGCCTGTCACGCATCTGCTTGATCTGCAGGAGTTCCTCCTGCCGGGTCTGCGCCGAAAAATGGACGATGACCGGGTACCCGGCATTGTCCTTGACCGTGAGGTGGTTGCCGATCCAACGAGAGGGGATCAGCAGCAGCTCGCGCTGGTCCATCTTTACCCGGCGTTGCTGGAGTTTGTCGAAACGGACCTCAGAGGTTCCAAGGAACGCCTTGGCCGTGACGCTGAGCGAGGCAATCGTCGCGATGGGGTCGGCACGGTTCAGCTTGCCTGCGAGCTGGGCTGCGGCGCGGCCGATGGTGAGGGCGAGATCCTCCCATTCCTTCCTGAAGAACGAACTCCAGCAATCCGAGCAAAATCCGATGATCCTTCGCCTGAACTCCTCCGGATCCTCGAGCAGTTGTTCGGCCAGCTCGAAGCGGCCCAAGGATCGCGACCGGCACGTGTCCAGGAACTCCCGACGGATTTTTTCATCATGCAGCAGTTCCGAGGCTGCCGGGAGGTCCTTGCTGTAGCCGCGGATGGCTTCGGCCGCCATGGAGACGAACACCTCGAGCGGCAGGGCTGCCACGCCAGCGAGTTCACGGTCAAAGGTCTGGTTTGATTCGGTGCCCACCGGGAAGAAGAAGCGTGCGCGGAACCGCGCCCACAGGGGCGAGAGGGCGTTGAACTCCGCGATCATCCGGTCATCCAGATTCCGCGCGATGGCCTGAACTTCTGCGGACGATTCGAAATGATGGTCCGGCTCGGCCCATACGTGGAGTACCGCCATCAGCTCGGCCAGTGGGGAAACCGATACCCGCAGGTTGTTGGTGTCGAATCCGGCAAATTGAAGTGCAATGGCCATGAGTCCTCCTCTGCCATGCCGAATGTGTTGCGAACAATTGGCTCAATTCCGCCAATTGTCGCACGGGGCGCCAGTTCACTGGCTAACTTCTCATGGTGGAAGACTCCGCCGGCGCAACTGAGAGTAACACCGGGAATTGAAAAACTGAGGAATGAGGTCGCAGTTGACTAGTTACATCGATGAGAGATCCTTGCTGTCTGAGGACGCGGGCCATCCGCAGGAAATCATGGTTGAGATGAGTGATGGATTCAGGCTTGCCACCGACGTATACCTGGGCGACGCTCGCGAACAGCCCCGGCCCGTATTGTTGGAGCGCACACCCTATGGGAAGCGTTTACGCCGGGATTCAGACCAGTCAATACATGACCAACCGATACCGCTGCCGTCCGAGATCGCCGATTTTTTCGTCCGACGAGGCTATGTCGTGATCCGTCAGGACTGCCGCGGCCGAGGTAACTCGGAGGGCGAATTCGTCAAATACCTCAACGAGGGACAGGACGGGGCAGACACGATCGCCTGGATCAAAGCCCAGCCCTGGTGTGATGGGCGTGTGCTGATGAATGGGGTTTCCTATTCGGCCCATGTGCAAACGGCTGCGGCGGCCTTGGCCCCCTCCGGCTTGGCCGCCATGTTCATGGACTCGGGCGGATTCTCCTCGGCCTATGAGGTGGGCATGCGCATGGGCGGAGCCTTCGAACTCAAGCAGGCAACCTGGGCTTTTCGCCATGCGGTGCGAAGTCCGGCAGCGGCAGGCGATCCCGTTATCGCTTCCGGGCTGGACGCGCTGAACGTGGCGGACTGGTTCCACCAGACGCCGTGGCGGCGGGGCAGCTCACCTTTGAGCCTGGCCCCCGATTATGAAGGCTACCTGCTGGAGCAGTGGGCCCATGAGAACTTCGACGACTACTGGGCACAGCCCGCGATCTATGCCCGCGGTTCCTACGACAAGTTTCCCGATGTGCCAAGCTTCCACATCTCCAGCTGGTACGACCCCTATATTGCCTCGGCCATCGAGAATTTTCAGCAGCTCGGAGATCGCAAGTCCAGTCCGTCTTACCTGCTGTTGGGCCCCTGGACCCATGGGAAACGCTGCCAGAGCTACGCAGGGGACGTCGACTTCGGCACGGCGGCATATTTTGACGGCAATCTTGCTCCGTCTTATCTGGACTTTAGGGCTGATTGGATGGACGAGGCCCTGGGACGGAACACGGGTGCCGTGCAACGGGCCGCTGTCACCTATTTCCTGATGGGTGGCGGCAGCGGCAAGGCCACGGCCCAGGGCCGACTGGATCATGGCGGCCGCTGGGAACACGCGGCCTCGTGGCCTCCGGAAAACGCGCAAAAAGTCACCCTGTACTGCTCGCCAGAAGGAACTCTGCTTCCCGAACCGGTCGCACAGGACACCTCTATCACCTACGCCTTTGACCCGAACAACCCGGTTCCCACCATCGGTGGCCAGGTCACCAGCGGCGAACCGGTCATGCGCGGCGGGGCCTACGACCAGGTGCCCAGCGACGAAATCTTCGGAGCCAGCCAGCCGCACCTACCACTCAGTGCCCGGCCCGACGTTCTGGTATTCCGCACGCAGCCCCTGCAGGAGCAAGTGAGCATCGCAGGTGAAGTGACCGCGGAGATCTTCCTCTCTTCCTCGGCCAAGGACACCGACCTGACCATCAAGCTGATCGACGAGTACCCGCCGAGCCATGACTTCCCTCAAGGTTTTGCCATGAATCTCACCGAAGGAATCCGGCGGGTGCGTTATCGCAATTCCTTCACCGCACCTGAATCAATGGAGCCCCACCGGGTATACCGCGTCACGGTCGCAGCACCTGCGACCGCAAATCTCTTTGCCGCAGGCCATCGGATCCGCCTTGATGTTTCATCGAGCAACTTTCCGCGCTTTGACGTGAACTCAAATACCGGCGGGACGATTGCCACCGACAGGATCAAGATCGTGGCCGAAAATACCGTTCACATGTCGAGTGACCATCCGACATCGCTCTCCCTGCACGTTGTGTCCAGCTAGGGACATGAAGTGTCGGGCCGTGAGGCTCGGCGGCGCCGGAACCCCCGCTTCATAAGCGTGTGCCGCCATGGAAGCGAATCGTGGGTCGCCGGGCCCGCGCCCGTTCCCGGGAATCCCGGGCGGCTTGCTCTCGTTGACCTACCGCTCGGCGGTGGTCGTGCAGGCGGTTGCCATCCGGAGCGCTGCGATTGCCGCATGAGGAGACACGCCCTAGGCCCGGGGGCGGCCCGTCGATCCCCGCACCGCGAGCCGGGTCGGCAGCACCACGGGGCGGTCGGGCACCGCTGCGGTGCCCTTGGCAATGGCCAGCAGGTTGCGCACGGCCGTGGCACCCAGTGCGTGCAGGGGTGCCGCCACGCTGGTGAGTCCCGGAACCACCAGTCGGGCGTCGCTTGAATTGTCGAAGCCCACGACGCTGATGTCCCCGGGGACGTCGAATCCGCTCGCCTGGGCATGGCGCATGAAGCCGATCGCCAGCTGGTCGTTGTAGGCGAGCACCGCCGTCGACCGCGTCGCCAGCACCTGGTCGGCGATCGCGACGCCGCCGGCCATGTTGGGAACGCCCGGTTCGAAGAGCGTCACCTTCACGCCGAGTTCGGCTCCGATTTCCTTCAGCGAGCGCCAGCGCATGCCGTGCGCCCAGGATGCCTCGGGGCCCGCCAGGTAGGCGATGTCCCGGTGCCCCAGTTCGCACAGGTGCTCCACCGCGCGGCGGACCCCGCGCAGGTTGTCCGTCACCACGCTTGCCACGCCGTTAACGCCGCGGTTCATCACGAGCGTCGGTTTTTGCTTGGCCATGGAACGGATCGCCGCGTCGGACATGCGCGAGCTGCTCAGCACGATCCCGTCAACGATGTCCATAGCCCGTTCGATGGCCTCGCGCTCGATGATTCCCGATTCCCGCGAGTGGGCGAGCAACATGGTGTAGTCGTTCTTGGCCGCTTCTTCCTCGGCGCCGCGAATCATCTCGAAGTACACGGGGTTGGAGATGTCGGCAACCACCAGGGCGATGATTCCATGACGCTTCCGGCCCTCCTCGAGCGGGCGGCGCATTTCAACGGAGCGGTAGCCCAGCTCCTTGGCGACCAGGCGGATCCTCTCCGCGGTGGCGAAGCTGACCCGGCCTGGACGCGCGAAGGACCTCGACACGGTCGATGCCGAGACGCCCGCAACACGGGCTACATCGTAGATAGTGACGGACTGCTTTGCATCCTCGGTTGATCCCATCTTTCCAGTGTCGGACCCCGCGCCGTGTTTTGCGAAGTCCGTGGCAACTCTTGGCAACAAATGCCATCCAGCCCGGAATTGTGCATCCCGCGGCTGGGTCCGCCGCCGGGCTGCCGACGTGCCCTGGCACTTGCCGCTAGGGCTGCGGGTGCTCGGGGTGCAGTGGCGAATGAGGTGCACTCATCTGGTGCAGCAACCGGTGCACCCCCGGGTGGGTGAGGGTCCAGCGGCGGTAGCGGCCGTCCGCCCGCACCACCACGACCCCGGCCTTGTGCAGGACGGCCAGTGCCTGGGTCACGGTGTTCGCGCCCAGGGAGGTTGCCGCGGCCAGCTGGATCACCGAGGAATCCGGGGCCGCGTGCATGGCGATCAGGATCTTCATCCGGGTCGCGTCGGCGCACAGGGCAAAGACGTCGATCCACTCGGGCATCGAATCCTCGGACTGGGCGACGGCCTTGGCCCCGATCTTGCTGTGTTCGGACTCGGGCATTCTCCCCACCCCCTCGGTAGTTTCCGGGTTCACCGGCGTGACACGTCACCGGCGTCATGTGTCTGTTCGGACAGATGTACAGTAGGAGCATCTCCCCCGGACCACCGTTCCCAGAAAGGACCAACGACTGCCGTGCGCAATTTTCGATACGCCATCCCGATGGTGGCGCTCGTCCCCATATTACTTGCCTTGACCGCCTGCGCACCGGCGTCACCCACCCCCGCGAACGATGCCGCACCAGCGGATTCCCTGGCCTTGCTCACCGCGGCGCTGCCGGAAACCTTGAACCCCTTGGCGGGTTTCGACAGCAACGGCACGGGCAAGGTCAACGAATCCCTCTTCACGCTGCAGGGCCCCGCGGACAATCTTCCGCGGATCGTACCCCTGCTGGCGGCGGCCGAACCGGAGCTCTCCGCGGACGCAAGCACGTGGAAAGTGAGGCTGCGGGAGAACATTGCGTTCAGCGACGGTTCGTCGTTCGACGCGGACGACGTGGTTGCCAGCTACCGGGCCATCCTGGACCCGGCGAGCGCATCACCGATCTCCGGAACGCTCTCCAACCTGGAGAGCGTCAAGGCCTTGGACGGACACACCGTCGAGTTCCGGCTGCACGAATCGCAGGTCTCCTTCAAGACGGCATTGCTCATCGGCATCGCGCCCTCCGAAGCGATCACGGAGCACCAGCTCGTGGAGGAATCGGCGTTGAACCGCACGCCGATCGGCACCGGGCCCTACGTGGTGGATTCCTTCAATGCCTCGCGCCTGGTACTCACCGCCAACCCGGAATTCCGCGACGGGGAACCTGCAGTCAAGAAGGTCACCTACGAGGCCGCCCCGGACGACAACGCCCGCGCCCAGCGCATGATGGGTGGCGGATTCGACGGCACGGTGCTGCCGCCCCGGCTTGCCGCCACCTTCGGCGCCAACCCCGACTTCGAGCTGGCCATGGCGACCTCCGCGGACTGGCGCGGGCTGTCCCTGCCCGCGGACAACCCGCTGACCAACGACCCCGCGGTGCGACTGGCGCTGAATCTCGGCGTCGACCGGAAGGCCCTGATCGACGGGGTGCTTGCCGGCGCCGGACGGCCCGCACACACCTTCGTCCCCGCCGAGTACGGCGATGCGTACGATCCCGACGCCGTCTTTGCCTACGACCAGGCGCGCGCCGCCGATCTCCTGACGCAGGCCGGCTGGCTGCCGGGGCATGACTCCATGCGCTCCAAGGACGGCCAACCCGCGGCATTCACCCTCATGTACAACCCGGGCGATACGCTGCGCCGGGACCTGTCCCTGGCGTTCTCCGCGCAGATGCAGCAGCTCGGCATCGACGTGGGCGTCGAGGCCGCAACCTTCGACCAGGCCGAACCGCGGATCGGTACCGATGCCCTCATGCTCGGCGGCGGGGACACCCCGTACGACGTGGACACCCAGCTCTACAAGATGCTGCATTCCTCCTACCCCGCGGCCGGTGCCTACTACGACAACCCCGGCAGGTTCGCGGACCCCGCCATGGACAAGTCGCTGGAGGCCGGCCGCACCTCATCGGATCCGGTGAAGCGCGCCGCCGCCTACCGCGCGGTGCAGCGCCTCTACGTCGCCGAACCGTCCATGGTGCTGCTGGCGTTCATCGACCACAGCTACGTGCAGCGGACCTCCACAAGCCAGGCGTGGCAGGGCACCGGGACGCTGCTTGAACCGCATGACCACGGCACCGCGTGGGGTCCCTGGGTGAAGGTCGGGCAGTGGGTTCCGCGCCCATGAGTCGATCCGGCACCGCTTCCGGAGCCCGGGGTGCAACGGCGACCCTTTCGGCGCGGCGGTCGCGCATCCCGGAGGCCTGGGCACTGGTTTGGCGCCGCACGCTCGTGGCGGTGCCAGCCACGGCGGCCGTCACCGCGGCCGTGTTCTGGCTGGCCTCGATCGCGCCGTTCAACCCGCTGGCTTCCTACCTCGGTTCCCGCTACGAGCAGGCCACGCCCGCCGAAAGGGCCGCGCTGGCCCACGAGCTGGGCCTCAACGATTCCTGGCACGCGGTGTGGGCACGCTGGTTTGCCGATGCCCTGGGCGGGGATTGGGGCACCTCGCGGCTGTATGGCCAACCCGTGTCTGAGGTGATCGCCGAACGCCTTCCCTTCACCGCCCTTCTGGCGGGCCTCGGCCTGTTCACCGCAGTGGTCCTCTCCATGGTGCTGGCCCTGGCCGCCGGACGCCGTCCCGGCGGGATCGTTGACCGGCTGGCCCTGCTGCTGGTCCACATCGCCCAGGCGGTGCCGCCCTTTGTGCTGGGGCTGGTGGCCATCGCCGTCTTCGCCCTCGGCCTCGGGCTGCCGGCCGGCGGCGCCGCGGCAGGCGGCAGCGATCCCACCGTGCGGTCATTGGCCGTGCACCTGATCCTTCCGGTGGGCGTGCTGGCACTGACCCAGTTGCCCTGGCTGGTGCTGAACCTGCGCGCCTCGGTGATCGAGGCCCTGGACTCGGACGCGGTGCTGGCCGCGCGGGGCCGCGGGCTCGGTGAATCCACCATCCTGCGCGCCCACGTGCTGCCCGTGGCGCTGCTTCCCTTCATGACCGTGATCGGGTCCAGGCTGGGCGAGCTGGTCACCGGCTCGCTGCTGGTCGAGGCGGTGTTCTCCTGGCCCGGGTTGGCCTCGGCCACGATTGCCTCGGCGGTGGCCGGCGACTTCCCGCTGCTCGCGGCCGTCACCGCGTTGACCTGTGCGGCGGTCTTTGCCGGGTCGATCCTGGCGGATGCTTCCTACGTGCTGGCGGATCCGCGGGTGCGCGATGTCTAGGCCCAAGGTGCTGCCCCTGGCCTTGCTGGCGCTTGCGGTGCTCTACGCGATCCTGGTTCCGTGGCTGCACCCGCTGGATCCGCGTGCCGTCGACCTTGGCCGGGTGCTGCAGGCGCCCTCAGCCGCCCATCCCTTCGGCACCGACCAATTGGGCCGGGACGTGTGGATCCGTTCGGCCCAGGCGCTGCGACTCTCCCTGCTGCTGGCGCTGCTCGCCTCGGCCTTCTCCACGGTGCTGGGCGTGGGCGTGGGAATGCTGGCCGCATGGCGCGGCGGCTGGGTCGACCGACTGGCCATGCGTCTGGTGGACACCACCAACGCGTTGCCTCACCTGTTGCTTGCGGTGGTCATCGTGGCGCTGTGGCGCGGAGAGTGGTGGGCCATCGTGCTCTCGATCGCCCTGACGCACTGGACCCAGGTGGCCCGCATCGTGCGCTCGCGGTTGGTCAGCGAACGCTGTGCCGACTACGTGGCGCTGGCCAGGGCCTCCGGAGCCGGCACCAGCGCTGTGTGGTTCACGCACCTGCTCCCGGCGGTGGCCCCGCAGGCCGCCATCGCCCTGGTGCTGCAGCTGCCGCATGCGATCTGGCATGAAAGCGCGCTTTCCTTCCTGGGTGTCGGGCTTCCGCCGGAATCCGCGTCGCTGGGACTGCTGCTGGAGGATGCCCGCGGCGGGCTGCTGTCCGGGGCCTGGTGGCTTTTGGCGTTCCCGGCCGGGCTGTTGGTGCTGGTCAGCTGGTCCACCGCCTCCCTGGTCGACGTTGCACGGATCCCGAGGTTCGGCACCTTCCGGTCCTTCCGTGGTTTCCGACCGAAGCCCGGTTCCCCCGTTGTTGCCCGTCCCGGCGCCCCGGCGAAGGGCGGTTCCGCCGCACTGGAGGCCCTCGATCTGGATCTGTGGCTCCCGAACATTGACCATCGGGATTCCAAGGGCCCGGCGCGCACACAAATCCTGCACCGCATCGACTACCGGGCGCAGGACGGGTGCATCAACGTCATCCTGGGCAGGTCCGGGGCCGGCAAGACCATGCTGCTGCGCACGCTGTCCGGACTGCTTCCCGCAGGGGCCGAACACCGCGGAAGCATCCTGGCCGACGGGCGGGAAATGGACGCCAAGGATCTGGCCGCCGCACGCGGAACCACGCTGGCCTACGTTCCGGGTTCGGCGGGGACCGCGTTGAACCCGGTGCGGTCCGTCGCCGCGCAGTTGCGGGAAATCCTCAGGGCGGCCGGCCAGCCGGCGACCGCGGTCCAGATACATGCAGCACTGACCGAGGTGGGCCTGGATCCCGGACTGGCGCAACGCCATGCCCACGAGATCTCCGGTGGCCAGGCCCAACGCGTGGTCCTGGCGCTGGGCCTGGCCACCGGCGCCAACACCCTGCTGATCGACGAGCCCACCTCCGCGCTGGATGCTGCAACCGTACAGGTCATCGAGCGGGTGCTGTGCGCCCGGGCCACGGCGGGTCAAACGATCATCATGGTCACACACGACATCGGGCTCGCTCTGCGCCTTGCCGACCACGTGGCGGTGGTGGAGGCCGGGCGGATCGTCGAGGCCGGCCCGGTGGAGGCCGTGTTCGGCGCACCCACCCACGAATTCACGAGAACGTTGCTGGGGGTCGGCGCATGACACTCGGACTTGAACTTGAAGACATCGCGTTCGTCCACCCGACGGCCAATCCGCGCGGCAGGGCTCCGCGGCGGGTGGCATCGTTGCTGGGCGGGGTTTCGTTGAGCGTGCCGGCTGGGGAATTGGTGGCGCTCAACGCGCCCTCTGGCGCCGGGAAATCGACCCTGCTGCGCATCGCGGCGTTCATGCTTCCCGCGGCGTCGGGAACCGTCGGCATCAACGGCACGGCCTTCGGGCCCGGGGCCAGGGTTCCGGCGGCAACCCGGCGGGACATCGGTGTGGTGCTCCAGTCCCCGCGCGCGGCGGCGGATCCGCGGCTGCGGCTCGAGGCCCTGGTCTGCGCTCCGCTGTCCTTCCGGGACGGGTTCGCCCGTCCGCGGCCCAAGCTCCATGCGGAGCGGCTGGTCGAGCTCGCCGAGCTGGTGCAGCTGGACCCGAGCCTGCTGCGGCGTTTCCCGCATCAGGTTTCCGACGGCCAGCTGCAGCGCGCCATGGTGGCCCGCGCCCTGGCGCTGGATCCCTCGGTGCTCATCTGCGACGAACCCACCGCCCAGCTGGACGCGCACACCACCAGGGCCATCCTTGAGGTGCTGGCCGGGCGGGCCGCCGCGGGGACCGCGGTCCTGTTGGCCTCCCACGACCGCGCCGCCACGGCGAGGTTTGCCACCTCCGAGGTGTCGCTGGGCGACATCAATACAGCGTCCGGCGAATTCGCCTGAGGCCATCGGCGGGAAATCCCGGCGGGAACCCGCAGTGGGGATCCCGCCCTATTGCTTGCGCAGGTTCAGCGGCTTTTGCCCGCGCAGGTGGTGGCGCAGGTCGTCGATGACGGCCTTCATGACGGCGTTGATGGACTCGGTGGAGTTCGACAGCGCGCGCACGGCCACCCCGGGGCCGGGCAGCAGGCTCAGCCCGAGGTGCACGTGGTTCCGTTCGTCCCCCGCCACCCGGTACGCGAGCTCGCGCAGCCGCTCGACGTCGGCCTGGCCGAGGCGCGCGTCGATGGCCAGCAGCATTCCCACGTGGGTGTAGTCCTGCAGGAAGAGCAGCGAGTCCAGGGAATCCTCCCCGGGGCGCACCAGCAGGTTGTCGAGCACGGCCAGCCGCCCGCCGACGCTGACCTCGGTGCGCAGCCGGACCTGGTCGTAGCGGAAGAGCTTGCCGTCCGGGCTCCACCCGGGGGTGAGCACCTCGCAGAGCAGCAGGCTGGCCTCCGGGTCCATGTCGATGCGCGTGTACTGCCGGTAGTCCGCGCCGCGGTAGGCGATCAGCTGGTCCGGCACGTACTCCAGCACCGAGCCGGCCCCCAGCCGCACCACCATGTCCTGGCGCACGTGGGAGCCCGGGGTCTTGTACACCTTGGTCGCCGACTGAGTGGTCAGCAGCAGGCTGGTTTGGTCCTCGACGTTGACCTCGATGCCGTAGCGGTCACCGCCCAGGAATCCCCCGCCCGGGTTCACGATCGTGTAGCAGACCTGCGCCGTGTCATCGAGGTAGTGCGGCCGCAGGATGCGCAGGGCACCCTGGTGGTACTGGCCGGTCGCGATGCCCCGCCCCGTCCGGTTCGCCACCGCGAGGCGCAATTCGCCCACGAGTTTTTCGCCGGCAAAGGGCGAGGCGCCGAGGCCCGGAATGGAGAATCCCGCGGGCACGGTTTCCCCTAGCCCAGGTCAAGCATGAGCACCTCATGCTTGAGCCAGTCGATGACCGCATCCAGTCCCTCGTCGGTCTTGAGGTTCGTGAAGCAGAACGGGCGGTCCCCGCGGAATTCCTTGGAGTCCCGCTCCATGACCGACAGGTCGGCACCCACGTACGGGGCCAGGTCGGTCTTGTTGATGATGAACAGGTCCGACTTGATCATGCCCTGGCCGGCCTTGCGCGGGATCTTCTCGCCCTGGGCCACGTCGATGATGTACACCGAGAAGTCCACGAGTTCCGGGGAGAACGTGGCGGACAGGTTGTCGCCGCCGGATTCGACGAAGATGACCTGCAGGTCCGGGTGCTTGGCCTTGAGCTCCTCGATCGCCGCGGAATTCATCGAGGTGTCCTCGCGGATGGCGGTGTGCGGGCAGCCGCCGGTCTCGATGCCGATGATGCGGTCCAGCGGCAGCACGCCGTTGGCCGCCAGGATCCTGGCGTCCTCGATGGTGTAGATGTCGTTGGTGATGGCGGCCATCGAGATCTCGCCGTCCAAGCGGCGGGTGATGCGCTCGATGAGCTGGGTCTTGCCGGCGCCCACGGGGCCGCCGATTCCAATGCAGATGGGTTCCATTTTGACTCCTTGTGTCGAGTGTCGAGTGTTGCTGAGCCGCGCTGCGGTCCGGTGGCCCGCCTAGGCACGGCCTCAGGACATGAACATGCGGGCGCGCAAGTGTTCGTGGCGCATCTGCGCGATTTCCAGGCCGGGGGCCGCGGCGCCCAGGTCTTCCTCGCCCAGGCCGAAGATCGTTTCCACGGCGTCCAGGACCGGTTGGTGCATGGCCCGCAGCACCCGCTGGCCCGCGTCCTGCCCGATCGGGATGCCGCGGATCGCGTTTTGCGTCATCGAGGTGACGGTGGAAAAAAGGTACCCGGCGATGGTGTCGGCACAGGGCGCGCCGGCCCCGCGGGCGCACAGCGCGAAGGCGATGCCGGGGTGCCCGGAGCACAGGCCCGAGGCCACCTGGTCCCTGTAGCTTTCGACGTCGTCGGTGGGGAACACGCTGGTGGCTACGTGCAGCATGCGGGCACCCATCTTGACCCCGGCCTCGCGGATCTGCCGCGGCACCGCGGCCGCGTGCACCAGCTGGTCCACGCGGCGCACGGCGGCCGCGTCGGTCGCCTCGTAGGCCAGGCGCACGGCCAGCCCGTCGGTGTAGCAGAGCGACTGGGCCAGGAACTTCTCCAGCCAGCGCGTGAAGGTCTCCTCGTCGTGCACCTGGCGGGTTGAGAGGTAACTTTCGAGCCCCATCGAATGGCTGAAGGCGCCGGTCGGCAGCGCCGAGTCGGTCAGCTGCATCAGCGTGAGCAGGTGGCCTGCGGCGCCGGTCCTAGTGGGTGTGTTCGGCATGGCGGAACGGCACCGGCATCACGCGCTCTTGGCGCTGGTAGTGCGTGCCGTGGTGCTTCAGGAAGTCCTCGACGGTGTGGTCGTACTGCACCACCATGACCTCCGCGGCGTAGTCCGAGCCCGCGTCGAAGAACTGGGCCTGCAGGTGCCTGTTGCCCAGGGCGTGGGCCACCTGCCCCATCTCGAAGATGCTGGTCGGGGCGATCACCAACACGTCGGTGGGCAGCACCGAGATCGTGATGATTTCCTTCTCGTTGCGCAGCAGGATGTCCCCGTCGCACAGGTCCGGGCCCGGCGCCAGGCGGATCCCCAGCTCGCGGCCGTGGTCGGTGGTGACGCGCTGGATGCGCTTGACCAGGGCCGAGCTGGGGAGCACCACTTTTTCCTCGTGGAGCTTCTCCAGCTCCTGAACAGGGATGTCGCGCTTGTTGCCGACGAGCTGTTCGATGATCATGAAACTCCTTGTGAAAATGCCGTTTTTAGAAGAGGAAGTAGCGCTGGGCCATGGGCAGCACGGTCGACGGCTCGCAGGTCGCCTCGACCCCGTCGACCGTGACGACGTAGGTCTGCGGGTCCACCTGGATGTCCGGGGTCTCGCCGTTGAACTTCAGGTCCGCCTTGGTGAGCGTGCGGATCCCGTGCACCGGGCGGATCACCTTGCGCAGGCGCAGGCGCTCGGGGACGCCCTCCTCGATGGCCGCCTGGGACAGGAAGGTGATCGAGGAGTGGTGCACCGCGGTGCCCAGGGCGCCGAAGTTCTGCCGCAGCGTGCGCGGCTGCGGGGTGGGGATCGAGCCGTTGGAATCGCCCATGATCGACTGGGCGATCAGCCCTCCCTTGATCACCATGTCCGGCTTCACGCCGAAGAAGGCGGGGTCCCAGAGCACCAGGTCGGCGAACTTGCCCTCCTCCACGGATCCCACGGTGTCAGCGATGCCGTGGGCGATGGCCGGGTTGATCGTGTACTTGGAGATGTAGCGCTTGAGCCGGAAGTTGTCGCCGATCTCCGGGTCCTCGGGGAACTTGCCGCGTTGGCGCTTCATGGCGTCGGCGACCTGCCAGGTGCGCAGCACCGTCTCGCCGATGCGTCCCATGGCCTGGGAATCGGAGGAGGTCATCGAGAACACGCCCATGTCATGGAGCACGTCCTCGGCCGCGATGGTCTCGGCGCGGATGCGCGAGTCGGCGAACGCAACGTCCTCCGGGATGTCCGCGTTGAGGTGGTGCGCCACCATGAGCATGTCCAGGTGCTCGTCCACCGTGTTGACGGTGTACGGCAGAGTGGGGTTGGTGGAGGCCGGGAGCACGTTGGGCAGCCCCGCCATGCGGATGATGTCCGGCGCGTGGCCACCGCCGGCACCCTCGGTGTGGAAGGTGTGGATCACGCGGCCGTCGATGGCCGCGATGGTGTCCTCCACGAAGCCGCATTCGTTCAGGGTGTCCGCGTGGATGGCGATCTGCACGTCGAACTCGTCGGCGATCTTCAGCGACATGTCGATCGAGGAATGGGTGGATCCCCAGTCCTCGTGGACCTTCAGCCCGATCGCGCCGGCACGGATCTGTTCGGCGAGCGGGCCGCGCGCGCTGGCGTGTCCCTTGCCGAGGAACCCGATGTTGATGGGCAGGTTCTCCACGGCCTGCAGCATCCGGGAAATGTGCCACGGGCCGGGCGTCACGGTGGTTGCCTTGGAGGCATCCGAGGGACCTGCGCCGCCGCCGATGAGCGTGGTGACGCCGGAGGCCAGCGCCACGGGGATCTGGTCGGGGCTGATGAAGTGCACGTGGGTGTCGATGGCCCCGGCCGTGAGGATCTTGTGTTCGCCGGCGATGATGTCCGTGGACGCACCGATGGTGATGTTCACGCCGTCGGTGATGTCCGGGTTGCCGGCCTTGCCGATGCGGAAGATGTGGCCGTCGCGCAGGGCGACGTCCGCCTTGTAGATGCCGGTGTAGTCGAGCACCACCACGTTGGTGATGACGGTGTCGGGGACGTCCTGGTCACGGGTCAGCTGCCCGTTTTGGCCCATGCCGTCACGGATGACCTTGCCGCCGCCGAAGACCACTTCGTCGCCGTAGTTGGTGTGGTCGTGCTCGATTTCCAGGAACAGGTCGGTGTCCGCCAGCCGGATGGCGTCCCCGGTGGTCGGCCCGTACATTTCCGCATAGTGCTTGCGGCTCATCTCGAAGCTCATTTGCCACCCTCCGTTTCCTGATCGTCGTGCGCGGCCTCTTCGCTGCCTGCAGCGTCTTGTTCCTCGGCCTCGGCCGCCGCCTTCTTGACGTCCGCGGGGTGCGGCGGGTGTGATTCATCGACCTCGTCGACGCCGAAGTCGGTGTGGAAGCCGACGGACTCCCCGCCGAGGTTCGGCAGGTCGATGTCGTATTCGGCGACCAACTCGGGTTCGGTCTCCGGGTTGATGCCGGCGGTGCCGCCGATGGCTGCGGTTTCCACCACCGGAATCGTTTCGCCGATCGGGCCGTTGACCCTGTCCTGGAAACCAAAGACATGGCGCCGTCCGGCGAACTCGACCAGGTGCACGGTGCGCGCGTCGCCTGGTTCGAAGCGCACGGCGGTGCCGGCGGGGATGTCCAGGCGGAAGCCGCGGGCCGCCACCCGGTCCAGGTCCAGCTGGGGATTGACCTCGGCAAAGTGGTAGTGCGAGCCGACCTGGATGGGCCGGTCGCCATGGTTCACGAGGTTGAGAATTCGGGTTTCAAGCTCCCCATTGCAGACAACGGGCTCGTCACGCAGGATGTATTCTCCCGGTTTCATGGTCACTCCTCGTTAACGAATGGGGTTGTGGACGGTGACGAGTTTGGTTCCGTCCGGGAACGTTGCCTCGACCTGTACATCGTGGATCATGTCGGCGACGCCTTCCATGACCTGCTCCCGGGTGAGGACGGTCGTGCCGAAGCTCATCAGCTCGGCGACGGTGCGTCCGTCACGGGCTCCCTCAATGAGTTCGAAGGTAATGATTGCCACCGCTTCAGGGTGGTTGAGCAATAGTCCGCGGGACTGGCGCCTGCGCGCGAGATCTGCGGCGACAACCACCATGAGTTTTTCGTGCTCACGCGGGGTCAAATGCATCGAGGGCTCCTGGTCTACACAGCTTTTGAATAGTGCACCACCCGTTATCTGCAACCGGCCAATAAGAGCCGGGAGGTCCGTGGATAGGGCAAGAATAGCAGAGGAAAAGGTCCAACAGTCAACCAATTAACCCGCGCAATGTCCGGCTTTCCATACGCCCGCATTTTCCGCAGCGACATGGGGGGAAAGCGGCGATGCAACCCGTCAGGTTTTTGGCAGCTTTTGCGCCAGCAATGACTCCAGCCCGGCAACCCACCGCAGCTGGAAGTTGCTGGTGTGGTTCGCCCGGAAACGGGCCATTCCATCGAGCACGAGTTCGGGTGTCCACATACCGTTCCGAACCAGCGCCAGGATCTGCCGATCGATGCGGTCCTCGCTGGCCGGGTCGACCTGCCAATCGAGCGCCGCGGCCCCGAGCGAGGGCCTGACCTCCGCATCAAAGAGACGGGGCAGCGTGATGGTCGCCAGGTCCGGCGCCGCCGCAAACAGTGCCGCCCGCTCGCGCGGTTTGCTCCAGCGCAGGGTGGAAAGCAGGTTGTTCACGGTGCCGTCGCCGGTGGGGGCCGGGGCATGCCCGCGGGCCACCCAGTCGAACATCACCCCGTAGGGGCCGGTCTTGTCCCAGTTTTTGGGCGCGCGCTGGTAGTTCTCCCCCAGCCGTTCGACGATTGCCGGCAACTGGGTCGGGAAGATCCTGGGATAGGCGTTCTTCAGGACGTCCCGGGGAATCGCCACCAGATCCGCGGCCCGCATGGCTCCAATGCACGCGGCGTGGGCGCAGAGCGCGGCCTCATGGTGCTTCCCGAGTTCCCCGACCCAGTGCCCCTCGGGTGACCGTGCCGCGTGCGGGGCCGCGGAAATCAGCCGAAACAGCCTGCCCAGCTGCTGATTAACCGAAAGGACCCCGGAGCGGTCGGACTCGATGAGTCCGAGCACCGCTTCGAGGTCCCCGCGCCGGACGGCCGCAACAACGGGCTCGTCCGACCATTCCATGGGAAGCAGGCCTTAGAGGCCCAGTTCTTCCTTGCCGAAGACGTAGAGGTACGGCACGCCGGCCTCTTCTTCGATGCGTTCCTTGGAGCCAGTGTCGCGGTCGACGATGACTGCAACGGCTACGACGTTGCCGCCGGCCTTGCGCACGCCCTCGACTGCGGTCAATGCCGAACCGCCGGTGGTGGAGGTGTCTTCGAGAACCACGACGTTGCGGCCCGACACCTCCGGACCCTCGACCTGGCGGCCCATGCCGTAGGACTTCTGTGCCTTGCGGACAACGAATGCGTCGATGGCGCGGCCGGCCTGGCCCGCGGCGTGCATCAGCGCGGTGCCCACCGGGTCGGCGCCCATGGTCAGGCCGCCGGCATTGGTGAATTCGATGCCGGCCTCGTCGAGCATTTCCAGCATGACGGAGCCCACCAGCGGTGCGGCCTCGTGGTGCAGCGTGATGCGGCGAAGGTCAATGTAGTAGTCGGCTTCCTTGCCGGAAGAAAGGATCACCTTGCCGTGTACTACGGCGAGTTCCTTAACGAGTTCAAGCAAGCGGGCGCGAGCGGCAGTGTTGGTCATGGCTCCAATTCTAGTTTGTGGGCAACGATGCTTGCATCCCGCCGCGGCCGCACACCGTGTCCGTGCACGTCACCCGATTCTTCGGCACCGGAAGGCGATCCAGAAACTGGCTACAGACAGGCGAGCGGTTGCGGGGCTAGGCTGAGGCCATGAACGATCTTCGCCCCTTGGGTTACTGGCTCAAATTGGTTGACTCGCTCATTTCTGAGCAGTTCGCCAATTCCCTCGAAGAGCATGGCGTCACGCGCCGCCAATGGCAATTGCTCAACGTCTTGTCCCGTGGCTCCGCCACCGGCGGTGAACTCACCGCCGCGCTCGCCCCGTTCTTCGGGGAGGCGCAGGCCGAAGACGAACCCACAAGTCCCTCGGAGCATCTGGCAGAGCTGGTTGAATCCGGCTGGGTTTCCGAACAGGGCCACACCTTTGCGCTGACCGAACGCGGCGCGGTGTCCCTGGACCGTCTCACGGAAATCGTCGACGGGATGCGTGAGGAATCGAGCGCGGGAATCAGTGCCGAAGACTACGCAATCACCGTGAACTCCCTGCAGCGGATGGCAACAAACCTAGGCTGGGACCCGAGCAAGCCCCCGGCCGACGCCTGACAACGGTTTCCCAAGCCCTGTTGAATCGTGTTGCCGGTTGTTCCGCCGCGCCCGAACCCAAGCACGCTAGGCTAGGTGAATGCGCGAATTACAGGCCCTGATCATCAAGGAAATGGGCGTCAAGCCCCTCATCGACCCTGCTGCAGAGGTGCGCGCCCGCGTCGATTTCCTGAAGGAATACCTGCTTGCCACCGGCACCAAGGGATTTGTCCTGGGCATCTCCGGTGGACTTGATTCGACGCTTGCCGGGCGCTTGGCCCAGCTTGCCGTCGAAGAGCTGCGCGCCTCGGGCGCGAGCGCCAAGTTCATGGCCGTGCGGCTGCCCTACGGCGAACAACTCGACGAGGCCGATGCGAAGGCCGCCATGGACTTCGTGGCGGCGGACGTTGAACGCACACTGAACGTTCAGGCCGGCGTCGACGGGCTCGAAGAAGCCTTCCTTGCCGCCGCTGGCACGCCGATTTCCGATTTCAACAAGGGCAACATCAAGGCCCGCATGCGCATGATTGCCCAGTATGCGTTGGCCGGGGAAGAGAACCTGCTGGTGCTCGGGACCGACCACGGAGCCGAGTCCGTCACGGGGTTCTTCACGAAATTCGGCGACGGCGGTGCGGACATCCTCCCGCTCTTTGGGCTGAACAAGCGGCAGAACCGCGAACTGCTGCGCCACCTCGGCTCGCCCCGGAGCCTGTGGGAAAAGGTTCCCACGGCGGACCTGCTCGACGGCCAGCCGCTGCGCACCGACGAGGACGAGCTGGGCATCAGCTACAAGGACATCGACGACTACCTTGAGGGCCGCGACATCCCGGAGGACGCAGCCAAGAACCTGGAGGGCAAGTTCCTGCGTTCGCGGCACAAGCGGACCACACCCGTCACCATCTTCGATTCGTGGTGGAAGGCCTAGGCCGTCTCGAATCGCGCCTAGGCTAGATGCGTGGAAAACATGGAAAACGCAACAGCTCCCGTGATCTCGCCGGAGGAAACCTTGCCAACGCCGGAACCGGATTATCCCGTTCCGACCGGGGAATTGGTTCAGCCGATCATCTTGTTGGTGGACCGCGAGGATCCATGCGCCGAGGACCAGGGAATCGCCGCGGCCGCACTTGCCTCGGTCGGGGCGCTGCTTGCGAATCCACGCCACCCGTACTGGAAGCCCTGGGCCCAGGGTGCATTTGCCAAGAGCGTCCGCCGGGCGGACGCCAAGATGTTCGCGAAGGTCGCCGGCGAATTCCCCGACCACGCATTGGCCGAGATCGGGGACGCCAAGGCCCTGGGCTTTGCCCCGATGCAGGCGGATTCCTTGCCGAAGCGCTTGGCCAAGCTGCAGGTTTCGGGGACAACACTCCCGGCAGGCGGCACGGGTGACCCAACGAGCGTGCGGATCGCACTCAATGATTCGCTGGGCATGAGCACCGGCAAGGCCGCAGCCCAGGCAGCCCATGCACTTTTCGCCTGGGTGTTGGAAGGAGAACCGCGCGACGTCGATAAATGGCGCGGCGACGGCTGCGGGTTGTCGGTCGAGCGCCTCGGCGCAGCGGAATTCCGGCGCCAGGCACGCGAGGCAACGGGCCCGGTGATCCATGATGCGGGCCGAACCGAGATCGATCCCGGCTCGGCCACGGCATTCGTGAAGATCGGCTAGACGAAGGCAGAAATCCCGGTCACGGCCCTGCCGACGATTAGTGAGTTGATTTCGTAGGTTCCCTCATAGGTGTAGAGGATTTCGACGTCGCCGAACAGCTTGGCCATTTCGTGGTCGGTGGTGACCCCGTTGCCGCCCAGCAGTGCGCGCCCCTTGGCCGCCGATTCCCGGGCCAGCCTAGTGGTGGTCGACTTGGCCATTGCCGCTTGGACCATCTCCAGCTGGCCCTTGTCCTGCAGGCGGGCCACGCCCACCATCAGGGAAAGGCTGGCCATGGCATTGCCCAGGATTTCCGCCAACGGCAGCTGCACCAGCTGGAACTCGGCGATTTGCCGGCCGAACTGCTCGCGTGCCAGCGCATAGTCCCTGGCGATATCGAAGATTCCCAGTTGGACGCCGGCTGCCTGCCAGCCAACCCATGCCCGTGAATGCATTAGCAATTCATTCGCCTTGGCGAAGCTTGTCGCGCCGGGGAGCCTGTTGGTCTCAGGCACGCGGACGGAATCCAATTCGATGTCGGCGTTCTGCATGATGCGCAGGCCGATCTTGTTGCCGATCTTGGTCACGGAAAAACCCGGGCGGTCCGATTCGACGATGAATGCCTTGATCTGGCCGTCGCCGGTGTCCCGCGCCCAGACCAGGGCGAAGTCGGCGATGGTGCCCGACCCGATCCACCGCTTGGAACCGCTGATCACCCATTCCCCGCCCTCACGCGTTGCAGTGGTTGACAGTCCACCGGCGACGTCCGAGCCGTGGTCGGGCTCGGTAAGGGCGAAAGCGCCAAGTGCCGTGAAATTCGTGAGCCTGGGCAGCCACCTTGCCTTCTGCATCTCCGACCCGAACTCGTGGATCATTCCGACAATCAGTTCGTTGTGGATCCCGACCAGCGCCGAGAGCGAGACGTCCGCGCGTGCCGCCTCGACGTAGACCAGGCCCTTGAAGAGGTCGCTGCTTCCGTCGGTCTGGATGCCGCCGAGCCCGAAGGCGGCCATTTCCGGCAGCAGGTGGTGCGGGAATTCCTCGCGGTTCCAATAACCGACGCTTTCCGGGCGCACCCTGTTCTGGAGAAAGGCGCGGATTTCCTCGAGCCGTTCGCGTTCGGACTCCCCCAGCAGTTGCCAGGTGTGCATCAGGTCCGCCTCGGGGTAGGGCAACGGGCGGGTGCGCATCGTGTCGATGCCGCCTGCGTCATGGCCGTGTTCAACGCTCAAAGGCACGGTGGGACTCCCTTGCTTGTTTCCTGTTCGGAGGTTGTCGAGGCACCCTTCCAAACGCTTGGATATCCAAGTATATTTGCGAGTGACGTGAATCACTAGGGCTTCCTACTAATTGCTTTCCGTGCGAAAGGCAGCAATGACAATTACCGAAGATTTCCGCGCCGCACGCGACCAGCTCCTTGGGCTGCGCACCAACTACGAGCTGGCCCGCACGGAATTCCGGTGGCCCAGCTTCACCGAGTTCAACTTCGGCCTTGACTGGTTCGATGCGGTCGCCGCCGATCCCGCACGGGCCGACGCCAACGCACTGGTCATCGTGGAAAAGGACGGAAGCTCAACGCGGCGGACATGGGCCGAACTCTCCTCGCGCTCGAACCAGCTCGCCAACTGGATGAGGTCGATCGGCATGGCCCGCGGCGAGAAAATCATCGTCATGCTTGGAAACCGCGTGGAGCTGTGGGAAATCATGCTGGCCGGAATCAAGCTGGGCGTGGTCCTGATTCCCACCACCACGCAGATGACCCGACCGGACCTGCAGGACCGGGTCGACCGCGGAGACGCCCGTTGGGTCTTTGCCGGCGCATCCGACGCGGCCAAATTCGACGAGGTCGCGGGCGACTACCGGATCGTGCACGTCGACGGAGGCGCACCGGAGGCCGGGTTCAACTACCCCGACAGCCACCGGGCGGACGTCGAGTTCGTGCCCGGGGCGCCCACGCTGGCGGACGAAACCCTGTTGCTGTACTTCACCTCGGGGACCACCTCGAAGGCCAAACTCGTCGAGCACACGCACACTTCCTACCCGGTCGGGCACCTAAGCACCATGTTCTGGATCGGCCTGGAACCCGGCGACGTGCACCTCAATGTTGCCTCCCCGGGGTGGGCCAAGCATGCCTGGAGCAACTTCTTCGCCCCGTGGATCGCCGAAGCAACGGTTTTCCTCTACAACTACGACCGCTTCGACGCCAAGTCGCTCATGGCCCAGATGGACGCCGAGTCCGTCACCAGCTTCTGCGCGCCTCCCACCGTGTGGAGAATGCTCATCCAGGCCGACCTGACAGCCCTGAAGAACCCGCCAGCAAAGCTGGTTTCGGCGGGCGAACCCCTGAACGCAGAGGTCATCGACCAGGTCCACCGGGCCTGGGGGCAGACGATCCGCGACGGGTTCGGCCAGACCGAGTCCACCGTCCAGACGGCCAACCCGCCGGGCATGCCCATCAAGATCGGCGCCATGGGCAGGCCGATGCCCGGCTACGACGTGGTCCTCGTGGACCCGAACACCGGTCAGGAAGGGAACGAGGGTGAAATCTGCCTGCGCCTGGATCCGCGCCCGCTGGGGCTGCTGAAGTCCTACTACGGGGACCCGGAAAAGACCGCCGACGCCTTCAGGGGCGGCTACTATCACACCGTTGACATGGCCGAAAAGGACGAGCAGGGAATCATCACCTACGTGGGCCGCGGGGACGATGTCTTCAAGTCCAGCGACTACCGGCTGAGCCCGTTCGAACTGGAATCGGTGCTCATCCAGCACCCGGCGGTGGCCGAGGCGGCGGTCGTCCTCTCCCCCGACCCGCTGAGGCTCTCGGTGCCCAAGGCCTTCGTGGTGACGGCCGAGGGATACGAACCCTCCGCCGCGTTGGCCGAGAGCATCCTGCGCCACTGCCGGGAACAGCTTGCCCCGTTCAAGCGGATCCGCCGGCTCGAGTTTGCGCAGCTGCCCAAGACCATTTCCGGCAAGATCCGCCGCGTGGAATTGCGCCACAGCGAGGAGCAGCGGCACGGGGCCGACGCTCCGGCGGACTTCCCGGGGATCGAGTACGACGAGCGCGACTTCCCGTCACTAAAGTCCTAGCCGCGACCGGCTTCGGTAAACTTGGGCAACACTTTCACCCCGGAGGGAACATGAGCCAGCCGTTACCGCGCGACCCCATCCTGGACGCCCAGCTCAACTGGGAGCGTCGCGGGTGGGGCGACGTGGCAGAACCCATGGCGGCGATCACCGCGCTGATGCGTACGCAACAGATCATCCTGCAGCGCGCGGAAACGGTGCTCAGGCCCTTCGGGCTGACCTTTGCCCGCTACGAGCTGCTGGCCCTGTTGAGTTTCGCCAGGGACGGCGCGTTGGCCATGAGCAAGGCCAGCGCGCTGCTCCAGGTCCATGCCACGTCGGTGACCAATGCGGTGGACCGGCTCGAGGATGCAGGGCTTGTGGCCCGCACCAAGCACCCCACGGACAAACGCACCACGCTGATCGCACTGTCGGACAAGGGCCGGGAGCTCGCAGCGGCGGCAACCGAGGAGCTCAACAGCCGCGTCTTCGCCGACTCGGGATTCTCCGACCGGGACATCGGGACGCTGATCCGCATTTTTGCCAAGTTCCGCCGCGACGCGGGAGATTTCGGGCAGCCCGAGGAATCCGCGGGCGCCTAGCCCCCTCCGTCGCCGGTCGCCCGTTCCGCTTCACACAGGTCGCTCCTGACCTGCAATTATGCAACTCGATGGCTTAACTCGACGCGCCGAGAAACCCCGCATCCACCCCATTTCGTGACCGCGCTCACATACTTTTACATAGGACATCCCATGTCGTATGTCCTGATCGAATCAGCCCCAAGATGATTCTGTGTGAAAGGAATCCGCACACCATGACACATTCCACCCATCGTTCGCGCGCGTCCCGGAAGGCCGCCTGGCTCGGTTCACTGGCCGCGCTCAGCCTGATCATCCCGGTGTCGACCGCGGGCGCAGCGTTCGCATCGACGGCCATCCCCGGCGCCGACCCCACGGCCGCCCCGGGAAGCTTCACCGAGCAGAACCTCGCCGCCGACCGCACCTCAAACAACTGGTTCTACCGCATCCCCGCCCTCGCCCACCTGGGCGACGGCGTCGTGCTGTCGTCCTGGGACGCGCGCCCCGGAAGCGCGGCGGACGCACCGAACCCCAACACCATCGTGCAACGCCGCAGCCTCGACAACGGCAAGACCTGGGGACCGCTGACCACCATCGCCGCGGGCCACATCGCCGATGCCAGCGGACCCAAGTACGGCTACTCCGACCCCAGCTACGTGGTCGATGCCGAATCCGGCAAGGTCTTCAACTTCTTCGTCTACTCGAAGGACCAGGGCTTCCACGGCAGCGCCTGGGGCAACGACGACGCCAACCGCCAGGTCATCAGCGCCGCGGTCGTCGAATCCACCGACGGCGGCCTTACCTGGAGCGAACCGCGCCTGATCACCGACGTCGTGAAGCCGGGCTCCGGCTCGACGCCCACCGCCGGAGCCGTGCGCAGCATGTTCGCCACCTCCGGCCAGGGCATCCAGCTCACCCGCGGCGAATACGCCGGCCGGCTCATCCAGCAGTACGCGGGCGACGTGCAGCTGGCCAACGGCTCGCGCACCTACCAGTCCTACTCGGTGTACTCGGATGACCACGGTGCCACCTGGCAGCGCGGCGAATTCACCGGCAGCGCCATGGACGAGAACAAGGTCGTGGAACTCTCCGACGGCCGCGTCATGCTCAACTCCCGCGATTCGGGCAACGGCGGCTACCGCAAGGTCGCCATCTCCACCAACGGCGGCGAAAGCTACTCGGAGGTCAAGCAGGACAAGAACCTGCCGGATCCCACCAACAACGCCCACGTCACCCAGCTGGTCCCGGGTGCCGAGGCGGGCAGCAAGGACGCCAAGAAGCTGCTCTACACCGGCGCCAACTCGCAGACCGGACGCGAAAACGTCTCGGCCCGCGTCTCCTGCGACGACGGCGCCAGCTGGCCCGGACTGCGCACCATCCGCCACGGATTCTCCGCCTATTCCTCGTCCACGGCCCTGGCCGACGGCAGGTTCGGCGTGCTCTACGAGGGCAACTACACCGACTCCATGCCGTTCGCGTCCTTCGACGAGGAATGGCTCAACTACGTCTGCGCACCGCAAGCGGCCGCGGACTTCACCGCAGACGCCGGCGCCACGCACAAGCTATCGGTGACCATCACCAACCAGGAAGACACCGCGCTGGACGGCGCGCTCACGCTGGCCGCCACCCAGAAGTTCGCCTCAAACACCGTCGACGTCGCCAACCTTCCGGCCGGCGAATCGCGCACCGTCGAACTCGACGTCAAGGTTCCCGTCACGGCCAACGGCAAGTACCTGCTGCAGACGGTCTTCACCGCCACCGACGGCGCCACCGCCCAGGGCAACGTCCGTGCCACCATCACCGGCAAGGAAGTCACGGGCATCGAGGTCTCCGGCAACCGCACCGACACCGCCCGCGACCTCGCAGCCAACCCCTACGCCGCAGGTGACTTGCTGCCATACGCGTTCAAGGTGGCCAGCGCCTCGAACATCGCCCAGTGGGTGGTGCCCACCGAGGGCAACTTCGCGCCGTTCGCGGCCAAGCCCGTCGGCGAGGCCAGCCCCGCCGGCAACTGCCGCTACGGCAACCTCGGCGCCGGAACCTCATACACCTGCTCCACTCCGCGCCACACCGTGACCGCCGGCGAGGTGGCCGACGGCTTCTTCGTCCCCACCACCAAGTGGACGGTCGGCCGCATCAACGCCAACTACGACGTGGTCAACAGCTACGACGTGGTTGGCGACGAGGTCGACCTGCTGGCACGCGCGCCCCGGCTCGAGGCAACGGCCGGAACCCCGGTCCTGCAGGATGTCGATGCCGACTCCTACGCCTCCGTGGGCGATACCGTGTCCCACGTGGTCACCCTGAAGAACGCCGGCAACGTCAGGCTGACCGACGTTGCCGATGCCGAGCTCATCGCCGGCGAACTGGCCGTGGGTTCGTCCACCGACTACACGGTCAAGCACACCGTCACGGCCGAGGACCTGGCCGCGGGCACGCTGGCCGCGCGTTCGATCGCGTTCAGCGCCGCCAACGGCGCCACCTCCGTCGAGGCATCGGCCGCGCTCGGCGAATTCAAGCTCCCCGTCGCCCCGGAGGAGACCGCAACCAGCGCCCCGGCCAAGGCAGTGCTCTCCCACAACAACGGGCGGGACACCGGCCTGAAGGACGGCGACTTTGTGGTCAGCATGGACCTCCGCGGCGGCAGCAATGCCGCCGTCTTCACCCTGTACGAGAACGGCGTGAAGATCTCCACGCAGAAACTCAAGGCCAACACCCCCGGGGCCCAAAAGGCCACGGTCACGGTCGAGGGCAAGACAAACGGCACCTACCGCTACCGCGGGGAGCTGGCCAACGCCGCGGGAACCACCAAGACCGCCACGCTTGTCGTGAAGGTGAAGGACGCGAATCCCGCCCAGCCGGTCATTGACCTCGAGGGCGCAAAGTTCGCGCAGGACTACACCCTCACCACCAACCTGTGGTGGGGCACCAACGCCACCAAGTACACGCTGTATGAAAACGGCACGGTCGTTGACGAGCAGACCCTGACCGCCGCGACGCCGGCGGCCCAGAAGGCAAGCACGTCCTTCGTCGACAAGGCGCCCGGCACCTACAGGTACACCGCGGTGCTCGGCAACGCGGCGGGTTCCACCGAGAGCAAGACCCTGGTCGTAAAGGTCAGGTAGCCACGGCCCGCGCAACAAAACGAAGCCCGGCTCCGGGGAGGATTCAGCCTCCCCGGAGCCGGGCTTCGCGCGTCCGAACCTACCGCCGGCTAGATGATTGATTCCAAGGGATGACTACGCGGGCAAGGGTGTCCAGACTCGAGGTGTAATCACCAACATTCGAACCTGGAGAGTTCTGATGGAC
>NZ_JBIVTO010000016.1:0-62480 GCF_044756805.1 Paeniglutamicibacter sp. NPDC091659 | reverse complement strand
GCGGCGATCTGGCACAACCTGAACACCGGCCGTCATCCGCTGCGCTCACTGACCGCCTATGACCACTGAGCCCTTGGAATCAATCATCTAGGCGGCGGCCCGCAGGGCACCGCAACTATTACCGAGGCTTCCACGGTTCACCCGTTTCGACGGGCGGACCGCGGAAGCCTCGTCGTTTAACCGCAGGGGTCCAACCGCCCGAGCCGGTGCCGCGCATTGCGCGTGTGTCTTGGGGATTCGGCGTCGGGGTTGGATACGCTCGAAGCCGTAGGCACCACGCGTACGGCCACCGAGTGAAGGAAGCCCCCAACATGAGCGTCATCCACGACACGACCATGGTTCCGACCAAGCGCGAGCTGATGGCCGAATGGCTGCCGAAGCAGGAATGGTTCGAGGGGGATGCGGCTCCCGCGCTCAGCGTGGCCGGTGGGTTCCGGCTTGACGATCCGTCCGGCGAGGTCGGCCTGGAAATGATCCTGCTGCTCGATTCCGCGCGGGAGGAACCGGTCCTCTATCACGTCCCGCTGAGCTACCGCGGGGCCGCACTAGCCGGTGCGGAGGATTACCTGCTGGGCACCAGCGAGCACGGGGTGCTGGGCACCCGCTGGATCTACGACGCCGCCGGCGACCCGGTGTGGCAGGAACAGATGCGTGCCCTGTTTGCCGGCAAGGTGCAGGCGCAGCACCAGAACGATTCGAATGTGCTTGACGGTTCGGTCACCGTTGAGCCGGCGCTGGCGGCGCCAGCAGCCGAACCGTCGGAAGCCGGCGCGAAGGCAGCCGAAGCGCACGCCGGCCTTGCCGTGATTCGCCGTCCCGCCGCGGGCGGAGCGGGCTCCGGGGAAGCGCGGGCCTGGGTGCGCGTTCCATGGACGGACGCCAAGGGCGCCAGCGGTGCGGGTGCCGTCGTCGAGCTTGCCTAGCCCGGCCGCGTCGGGGTTTGCTTTCGGGTTTGGGACGGCCGTGGCCGTGCCGGTTCCACGGAGGGTGAATGGGCGTGCGGGATCACGCCTCGACCCGCAAAACCGGCGCTGTTCGGACCCGCGGGGCGTACTAGACTAGTGGGGAAACCCATCCGCCCACTTAGGGAGATACATGTCTGCCATCAGCCGTGAGGACGTTGCGCACTTGGCGCACCTGGCCCACATTGAGATGAGCGATGCCGAGCTGGACAAGATGACCGGCGAGCTCGGTGTCATTGTCGAAGCAATCGCGTCGGTGTCCGAAGCCGCGTCCGCCGATGTTCCGGCCACCACCCACCCGATTGCGCTGTTCAACGTCTTCCGCGAGGACGTCGTCGGCCCGACGCTCACCGCCGAGGAAGCGCTGCAGAACGCGCCGGATTCCACCGACACGCGCTTCAAGGTGCCGGCCATTTTGGATGGAGAGTAATTCATGAACGAGATTATTCGTTACTCCGCAACCGAGCTTGCGGCCAAGCTGCGCGCCGGGGAGATCACCAGCGTGCAGGCCGTCCAGGCGCACCTGGACCGCATCGCCGAGGTTGACGGGGGAGAGCAGGGCGTTCACGCCTTCCTGTACGTCAATGGCGAAGAAGCGCTGGCAGTTGCCGCCGAGGTCGACGCGATCCGTGCCGCCGGCGGAGCCGCGGCGGAAGCGCTGCACCCGTTCGCCGGCGTGCCGATCGCCATCAAGGACCTGATCGTCACCAAGGGCCAGCCCACCACCGCTGCATCGAAGATGCTCGAAGGCTGGATGAGCCCGTACGACGCGACCGTGATCACCAAGATCCGCGAGGCCAAGCTGCCGATGCTGGGCAAGACCAACCTCGACGAGTTCGCGATGGGTTCCTCCACCGAGCATTCGGCCTACGGCCCGACCCGCAACCCGTGGGACCTGAACCGGATCCCCGGCGGCTCCGGCGGCGGCTCCGCCGCGGCGGTTGCCGCGTTCGAGGCACCGCTGGCCCTGGGCACCGACACCGGCGGATCGATCCGCCAGCCCGGCGCGGTCACCGGCACCGTCGGCGTGAAGCCGACCTACGGCGGAGTCTCGCGCTACGGCGCGATCGCCATGGCCTCCTCGCTGGACCAGATCGGCCCGGTCACCCGCACCGTGCTGGACTCCGCGTACCTGCACGAGCTGATCGGCGGGCACGACCCGGCCGACTCGACCTCGCTGAACGAGCCGGTGCCGGCACTGGTTGCCTCCGCCGAGCTGGGTGCCTCGGGCGACATGACCGGCGTGCGCGTCGGCGTCATCAAGGAACTGCAGGGCGAGGGCTACGAGCCGGGCGTGCAGGCACGCTTCGACGAGTCGCTTGAGGCGCTGCGCGCCGCCGGAGCGGAAATCGTCGAGGTTTCCTGCCCGAACTTCAAGTACGCGCTGGGCGCCTACTACCTGATCATGCCCTCGGAGGTCTCCTCCAACCTGGCGAAGTTCGACGGCGTGCGCTTCGGCACCCGCGTGCTTCCCGCGGAGGGCCCGCTCACGATCGAACGCGTCATGGGTGCAACCCGTGCCGCGGGCTTCGGCGAAGAGGTCAAGCGCCGCATCATCCTGGGCACCTACGCGCTGAGCGCCGGCTACTACGACGCCTACTACGGCTCGGCCCAGAAGGTGCGCACGCTGATCCAGCGCGACTTCGACGCCGCCTTCGAGCTCGCCGACGTGCTGATCTCCCCGACGTCCCCGACCGTCGCCTTCGAGCTGGGTTCGAAGACCGGCGATCCGCTGGCGATGTACCTCAACGACGTTGCCACCATCCCGGCGAACATGGCCGGCGTCCCGGGCATCACCGTCCCGGGCGGCCTGTCCGAGGGCCTTCCTGTCGGCATCCAGTTCCTGGCCCCGGCCCGCGAGGATGCCCGCCTGTACCGTGCCGGTGCGGCACTTGAGAAGCTGCTGGAAGACAAGTGGGGCGGCCGTCTGATTGACCAGGCCCCCGAACTGTCCGCCGCCACCACTGGAGGGGTTGCCTAACATGGCCATGCACACCGATGAACTCGTCGACTTCGACGTCGCGCTGGAAAAGTACGATCCGGTGCTGGGCTTCGAGGTCCACGTCGAACTGAACACCAAGACCAAGATGTTCTCCGCGGCACCGAACGTGTTCGGCGATACGCCGAACACCAACGTGACGCCGGTCTGCCTGGGCCTGCCCGGCGTGCTGCCGGTGGTCAACAAGACCGCCGTGGAATACGCGATCCTGATCGGCTTGGCGCTGAACTGCAAGATCGCCGAGCGTTGCGGCTTCGCCCGGAAGAACTACTTCTACCCGGACACCCCGAAGAACTTCCAGACCTCGCAGTACGACGACCCGATCGCCTACGACGGCTGGCTGGACATCGAGCTGGAGGACGGCGAGGTCTTCCGCGTGGAGATCGAGCGCGCCCACATGGAAGAGGACGCCGGCAAGCTCACCCACATGGGCGGGGCCACCGGCCGCATCCAGGGCGCCGACTTCTCGCTGGTCGACTACAACCGCTCCGGCGTGCCGCTGGTCGAGATCGTCACCAAGACCATCGAGGGCGCCGGCAAGCGCGCCCCCGAGCTGGCCAAGGCCTACGTCGCGGCGATCCGCGAAATCGTGAAGTCGCTCGACGTGTCCGACGCGAAGATGGAGCGCGGCAACGTGCGTTGCGACGCCAACGTCTCGCTGATGCTCAAGGGCGCGGACAAGTTCGGCACCCGCACCGAGACCAAGAACGTGAACTCGCTGCGCGCCGTCGAGCACGCCGTGCGTTTCGAGATCGAGCGCCACGCGGCGGTGCTGAACTCGGGTGCCGCGATCGTGCAGGAGACCCGTCACTGGCACGAGGACACCCGCACGACGACCTCGGGCCGCCCGAAGTCCGACGCCGATGACTACCGCTACTTCCCGGAACCGGACCTGGTGCCGATCATCACCACCCCGGAGTGGGTCGAAGAGCTGCGCGCCCGCCTGCCGGAGCCGCCGGCCGAGCGCCGCAAGCGCCTGAAGGCCGACTGGGGCTACTCGGACGCCGAGTTCCGCGACGTCGTCAACGCCGGTGTCACCGAAGCCATCGAGGAGACCATCGCCGCGGGCACCACCGCTGCAGTGGCCCGCAAGTGGTGGATGGGCGAGATCGCGCGCCTGGCCAAGAACGCCGACGTCGAGATCCTCGACCTGGGCGTCACCCCGGCCACGATCGTCGAGCTGAACTCGCTGATCGAGGGCAAGAAGATCAACGACAAGATCGCCCGCCAGGTGCTCGAGTTCGTGGTTGCCGGCGAGGGCACGCCCTCCGAGGTTGTCGCGGCGCGTTCGCTGGCCGTCGTCAACGACGATTCGGCACTGGGTGCCGCGATCGATGCCGCCATGGAAGCCATGCCGGACGTTGTCGAGAAGGTCAAGGCCGGCAAGTTGCAGGCCATCGGCGCGCTGATGGGCCCGGTCATGAAGGCCACCCGCGGACAGGCCGACGCCGGCCGCGTGCGCGAGCTCGTGCTTGAGAAGCTCGGCATCGAGGGCTAACACCTTCCGACGCCATGAGGCCTCGACTCCGTCCCCTGCGGGAGGAGCCGAGGCCTCATGCGTTGTCGCGCCAGACCGCGCGTGGAGGTTGGCAGCCGGCGGCGGGAGGCTGGTTCCCGGACTTAGAAAAGCGCTGGCGCGGTGAAGGCCGGCTGGGGGTTCCAGTAGGTGTTGCGCCGCGGCTTTTGTTCCGGATCCATGAACTTGGGCAGCATGGCCGCCGGCAGGCCGTCGTCGTTGTGGACAATTCTGATCAGGCCCGCGTGGACCGCGTGGTGGTGCCCGCTGCACGCGGGTGTTCCGTCTTCGACGCGAGTCAGTCCGCCGAGCTCCCAGGCTTTGAGGTGGTGGATTTCGCAATGCTCGGGCGGCACAGTGCACCCGGGAACCACGCACCCGCCGTCCCTGGCGAGGATCGCCTGGCGCATGTAGTCGGGGAAGTATCTTTCGGCCCGCCCGAGATCCAGGATCTGGCTCTTGCCATTCATGACGATGGGAATGGCCCGGCAGTTGCAGAGGTTTTGCCTCAGCTCCGCGGGGCCCAGTTGCTGGCCGTGCCGGGTGATGCCGCTTGTGCTTGCGCGTTCCTCGAGCTCGGCCAGGGTGGCGATGATGACCATGTCCGGTGACGGAAGGCCCGTGGATTTCTTCGGGTTGGTTGCCCGGCCGTTGGACTTCAGGAGGTTGAGCAGGCCCTGCAGGTGGCGCTGCGGGGGAGTGAGCCCGTCGGCACCCGGAGCACTCTGGTTGAGAAGCTCGAAGCGATCCGGCGTCGGCGTTGCCGACTGCGGTAGGGATTGCCATGGCTCGTTGCCGAGCGTGATTGCGGCAAGTTCTTCGGCAGTGGCCAGCGGCTTGTCGTGGGTAGCCGACGTGGCCAGCAGGAAATCCGGAAAAGTGGTGTTGGTTGCGGCAACCGGTGTGGAAGCGGGACCGCGGTCGATGCTTTCGGCGGAGGACGGGTCTGCATCCACGTCGGCAGCCAAATCGCTCCGAGGTGAAGCCGCAAACGGGGATTGTTGAAGCAGGCCCTCGCGGTCTCCGGCCTTTGTGCGGGGATTATCGGTTTGGGCGCAGAGCGAGAGAATGAATTCGGCATCTCCGGGCAGGGTCCGCAATAGGAATTCAACGGTGCCCGAGTTCATTCCGCGATAGAACAGCCCGAGCCTTGAACGCTGGACTTCCTCGGAGGGTTGGGCGATTCCCTGTTCCAGCGAGCTCTGGATGTTGCTCAGGAGCCGCCGCGTCGTTCGGGGGTCCTGGGCCCGGACAGATTCGAGGACCTGTTCTTCCAGCTCGGTGGACAGCGCGTGTGGATCGGGCTGTTGGTTGATGTGCGGGCGCAAGGCATCAAGTTTCTTGGCGGCGGTACTGATGGCCCCGGGGGATGCGTTGCCCGAGATCAGTTCGACGGCGAGCTTCGGGAACCGTGGCGGCAGGGCAGCGCCGTTGGCATCCGTGTGCGGCAAGAGATTTGTTCCCGATTGCAGTCGATCGCGCGCCTCGAAGAACGAAACATGCAGCACGTTCTGCAGGAAGTCGATGGTGTTCTTGAACGTCGGGCGTCCTGCAGGAACGGTGCGGGGATCGTCGGGCAATGGCCTTGCGCCACTGATGTAGTCTTCGGGGTTCTTGGCCAGGGGGCGCAATTCGTTCAGCTGCGCCACTGGCAGCTCATGGACGAGCGTACGTTGGGCAAGGTCGGCAGCGAGGATCTGCGCGTAGGCCGCGGTCCGGTGTGCGTGTTCCGCCATCAGTGCGAAGTAGCTTGCGTGGGTGGGCGACGCGGTGTGTTTGGCGATCCTCGGCGCCAGCGAGGCGGCGATCCGCAGCGCCGCGGCATAGGCGCGCAATTCATCACCCGGGGTCACCGTGTGCCCCGGGGTGTTGTTGCCGGTAACGGCTGTGATGAATGCGTCAGTTTGCATGGAACAAGGATGATACGGGTGGAAGTGCGTTGGGTTCGGCTGGTTCGGGAATGTGGATAACTAGCAATCCACTCGAGACAGGCCTTGACAGGCAAGTGTGGACTTGCCTTAATGGTGGGTGTGGAACTGCTGCTGAAGGCGCTCGCCGACCCGACCCGGGCGCACATCCTTGACGAGCTGGTGGACAGGGACGGGCAAACGCTGTTTGAGATTTGCGCGAGGCTGGCCGCGAAACACGGAATCACTCCGACCCGCCAGGCGGTCTCCCAGCACCTTGCGGTGCTTGAGGACGCGGGGTTGCTGCACAGTGAACGCTCGGGCCGCTACAAGTTCCACTACCTTGACACTTCTCCGCTGCAGGAAATTTTCCGCAGGTGGCCGCAGCAGGCCCAGACGGACAAACAGGCCTCGACAGAGGCCGGTTCGGGCCATGGCGGAGGGCCTGACAACCAGATTGCATCGTCGTCGGAAAGGACGAAACCATGAAGATCCACCTCGCAAGCATTTTTGTTGATGACCAGGCCAAGGGGCTTGAGTTCTACACCAACACGTTGGGCTTCGAAAAGAAGACCGACGTCCCGATGGGTGAGTTCTCCTGGCTGACGGTGGTTTCGCCGGAGGCCCCGGACGGGGTGGAGCTGGTGCTGGAACCGGCCAACCATCCGGCGGTGGGGCCGTTCCGTGACGCACTGGTGGCGGACGGCATTCCATTCACCTCGTTCTCCGTGCCGGACGTGCAGGCCGAGTACGAGCGGCTCGTGGGGCTTGGCGTGGTCTTCACACAGCCGCCGACGGCCATGGGGCCGGTGACGACCGCGGTGTTCGATGACACCTGCGGCAACCTGATCCAGATCGCCGCGATGGCGCAGATCCAGGGCGAATGAACGCGGCGCCCTCACCCGGGCCCAGGCCGGACGCGGACGTGGACACGGGCCCGGAGCTGGTCCGGGCGCTGCTGTCCGCCCAGCACCCGGAGCTTGCCGGGCTGGAGCTGACGTTTGCCGACGACGGCTGGGACAATACGGTCTACCGGCTGGGCCCGGATTTGGCCGTTCGGCTGCCGAGGCGCGCCAGCGCGCACTCGCTGTTGCTCAACGAGTTGCGCTGGCTGCCGTTCCTGGCGCCGCGGCTGCCCGAACCGGTGCCGGTGCCGGTGCACGGCGGCAAGCCGGGGGAGGGCTACCCGTACCACTGGGCGATCATGCCGTGGTTCGAGGGCGCGAGCGCGGCAACGGTTCCGCCGAGGGTACGCGATCTCTATGCGCTCCGGCTGGCCGCGTTTTTCCGGGCGCTGCATGTCCCGGCCCCTGCGGATGCGCCGAAGAACCCGGTGCGCGGCGTGCCGCTCAAGGACAGGGACGCGACCGTGCGCTGTCGGCTGGAGGAATCGGGCCTTGCCGATCGCGATGCGTTGCTTGCGCTGTGGGATGACGGGATCGGCGCGGCCGAGCATCGGGGTCCGCGGCTGTGGGTCCACGGGGACCCGCATCCGCACAACGTGATCGTCGGCGCCAGGGATCTCAAAGAAAACGGGCACGTCAAACCCGGGTTGCGGGCAGTGATCGACTTTGGCGATCTGTGTGCCGGGGACCCTGCCAGCGACCTGGCCGTTGCCTGGCTGCACTTCACCGAGGCGGGCCGGGAGTCGTTCAGGGCTGCGCTGGACCACCACGCCCTGTACTCGCCGGGTACCTGGGTGCGTGCCAGGGCCTGGGCCGTGAACTATGCGTCGCTGATGTCGGCGCTGCCCGAATCCGATCCGCTGCATGCCGTCGGGGTGCACGGGATCGGCCAAGTGATTCTGGGCGACTGATGTGGTGCCCGGCGCACGGTTTCGGCGCAGCGACACCCTGCCCACCTGGATGGCGGACAGGGTGTCACAAAAGCAATGATTTCAACTAAAGCGTGTTTGCTGGGTATTCTCGTGGTTCCGATCGGCAAAAGATGACGTGGCTTCCGCGGACCCCATGATCGATCGACGATTGGGGGCGTCCGGCCCGTTGCCTGCCGGCGGCATAGCCGGCATCGCGTGGCGATTTGCATCGTGCTCCAGACATGTTGGTCCCTCGGCTCATTGCCTCCAATGCGGGGGTATCGCCAAGGACGCGGGTGTCGTCAAGGCCGACAAGGAATGCGTGATGGGGCAACCGCAGATGTCGGCCCGTACGTGTTTGGGCAAGCCGAAAACGGATACGGCAACGAGTTTTGAAAACTGGGCCGAGCATTGGCACAAGGGAATGGGAGTTGACTAGGGGTGGAGATGCTTGACCGCGATCAGGGGATCGGTCTGCGCAACGGGCGTGGTCATCGTGGCGATGATTTGCGGCGACTGAACACCGCGGCCGTGATGGCGCATGTCTTCCACCATCCGGGGATGTCTCGATCCGAGATTGCGGCCCAACTCGGTTTGAGTGCTGCCTCGGTCACAAACATCACATCCGTATTGATCAACGACAAGCTCCTGGAGGCCATGCCCTCGCCCGTCGGAGCCCAGGGGCGCCCGCGGGTGCCCCTGCAGGTCGACTACCACTCGACCTTGGTCTTGGGGATCCACTTGGGCCCGCGTACCACCGGCGTGGTGCTCATGGGCCTGGACGGCAAGGAACGCGCAGCCGTTCTGGTGCCGCATGCCGGGATGGGGCCGGGAGAATCCATCGAGTTGGTGGTGTCGGCCGCCGAGAAATTGATCGACGCGCATGCCGACAGGCACATCATCTTGGGCACGGGCATCGCCACCGGCGGAATCGTTGACAGGGCCTCGGGTGTCGTCGTCGATAATCCTGCTGCGGGTTGGCAAAACGTGAGGGTTATGGACATGCTGCGGGGCAGGTTGCCCGCCCCCGTGATCGTCGACAACAACGCCCGCGCCGCCGCGCAATCCGAATTGCTTTACGGGCACGGGCAGCGTTCGGACGACTTCGTCCTGATGGTCATCACTGCCGACATCGGATCGGTGATGGTCAACAGCGGGCGAATTCGTTCCGGGTTCAGCCAGACTGCCGGACAGATTGCGCATCTGCGCGTCAGCGACGAGTTGCGGGACTGCCCGTGCGGCCGCACGGGTTGCCTGTCGGTGATGGCATCGGACGACGCGGTGACGCGAACGGCCATCGAGCACGGCCTGGTCGTCGGGAACATCGATGACGTTCTGGAGCTCGCCTCGCAAGGGGACTCCGAAGCCATCGAGATCCTTGAGCAGCGAAACAGGTACGTTGGTCGGGCGGCAAGTTCGCTGTTGGACATACATGACCCCGAACTGTTGGTGGTCGCGGGCACGCCCGCGGAGACCCCTGCCTTTTTCGGTTCGCTGGTCGCCGAGGTGGCCAGATATGCGCATGCCGGCCACGACGCCGCGAGCCGCGTGGTGCTGTCCTCGGACCACATATTTTCCTTGTCGCTTTTTGCCGGAGCGACGTTGGTTGATGCCCTGCTGGCAGATCCGCTGGGTGTGCTGGGTTTGGGCGACGCGGAAGCAGCTGTCTCCTAACAAGTCCCCCTGACTGACGGCTGTCAGAAACGGCCTAGTCGACTACGTGATGTCGCTGTGAGGCGAGTGAGCGTCACATGAATCTTGTGGAAAATTTTGACACTGCCAGCTGTATCTGGTTTATTTTAGAGCGTAAAAAAAGTGGTGAGGGTAATCACAGGCTGTGGTTATCTCGCTTACACCGCCGACCGTTCGGCGGGATATACGGATCATTTGTACGGGAGGAGCATCATGTCAAAGAAGAAGAAGTTGGCAGTAGCGGCGGCTTCGGCGGCGTTCATGCTGGTAGCCAGTGGTTGCGCTGCAGGAACTGGAAACAATGCCGGTGCCGAGGGTGAAAAGAAGCTTTCATTCCAGCTCACCGAGCCGAAATCGCTGGTCCCGCACGAGGATCCGGGAAGCCAGGTCGCCATGGCCACCTGTGCGAACCTGATGGAAGTCAACACGGAGACCCAGAAGCTGGAACCGCTGGCCGCCAAGTCGGTCACGAGCAAGGACGCCAAGACCTGGAAGATCGCCTTGCAGGACGGCTGGACCTTCCAAGACGGCACCCCCGTCACCGCGAACTCCTTCGTCGATGCCTGGAACAAGACCGCCACCGGCTCCAACGCCTGGCAGGGCAACGGCTACTTTACGACCTTTGAAGGCTACAAGGACCTGAACCCGGCCGACGGTTCCAAGCCGACGACCGACAAGCTCTCGGGCGTGAAGGTCATCGACGAGAACAACTTCGAGGTCACCCTCACCGCTGCGAATGCCGACTTCCCGAAGCTCTTGAGCACCTCCGCGATGTGCCCGCTGCCCGAACAGGCCTTCAGTGATCCCAAGGGCTACGAAGCCAACCCGATCTCCAACGGTCCGTACCAGTTCGCTTCCTGGGACCACAACGTTGAAGTTGTTTTGGAAAAGTGGGACGGCTTCAAGGGTGCCGCAGGATTCTCCGGGGGAGCGGACAAGCTCGTCGGCCAGATCTACACGGCCGTCGACGCCGCATACACCGACATGACCGCCGGCAACCTGGACATGATCCGCAACGTCCCGGCAACCATGGTCTCCAAGGCGAAGAGCCAGCTGGGCGAGGAATCCCTCTACGAGGTCAAGACCGGTTCCAAGCAGTACACGCTGCAGATCCCGGGCTACGTCAAGGGGCTCGAAAGCCCGGACCTGCGCAAGGCGATCTCGATGTCGATCGACCGCGAGACCATCGCCAAGTCGCTGCTGCAAGGCTACGCAACGTCCTCGGACTCGCTGGTGCCGCCGTCCCTTGCTTCCTACAAGGCGGGTTCCTGCGAATCGTGCACCTTTGATGCTGCGGGCGCAAAGGCGCTGCTGGCCAAGGCCGGCGGCTTCGACGGCACGCTGATCATCGAACACAACTCGGCCTCCGACCAGCAGCTGGTCCAGGCGATCTCCAAGCAGATCCAGGACAACCTGGGCATCAAGGTCCAGCTCAAGCCGATGATGGGCACCGAGCTGGAAGCACGCCGCAACGGCAAGAAGCTCGAAGGCGCCGTCTTCGGCCTGTGGGGCTGGTCCTACAAGAGCTCCGACCAGTACCTGAGCCAGTACGAAACCGGCGGCGACGGCAACGTGACCACCGGCTACTCGAACCCGGCCGTTGACAAGCTGATGGTCGCTGCCCGCGGCGAGCAGGACGAAGCCAAGTCTGCAGGCCTGTACGCCGATGCCGAAGCACTGATCATGAAGGACATGCCAGCGATCCCGCTGTTCATTCCGACCGACTTCGGACTTCGCTCCAAGTGCGCTTCAATGAACGATTCGCAGGGCGACCTGCAGTTCTACCGCGCCGGATACGGCTGCTAAACAAGCACAACACTTGCGCTGACGGGGGTGTGCCGACGATGACTCGACGGTACGCCCCCGATTCAGAACAGATGCGGCCGAATGGCCGCGAAAGGAAGCAGTCGCATGCTTGGCTACACAGTACGCCGAATCCTGCAGATGGTCCCGGTCGTCATCGGCGCCACCTTCATCATCTTCGCCCTCACCTTCTTGATGCCCGGTGACCCGGTCGCGGCGCTCACCGGCGCCCGCCCGCTGCCCGAATCCACGGTCGCCCAGATCCGCCTGGCCTACCACCTGGACGACCCGCTGCTGGTCCAGTATGGCAACTACATGCTCGGCCTGCTCCAGGGCAACTTCGGCATCGACTTCTTCGGCCGCCCCATCCTCGGGCTGATCCTCGAACGCCTCCCCACCACCTTCGCCCTGGCGATGACCGCCTGGGTGCTGAAGCTGGCCATCGGCCTGGCCATCGGCGTCTACGGCGGCCTGCGCCACGGACGGGCCGGGGACCACTTCGCCCTGGTCTTCACCGTCATCTTCCTGGGCATCCCCGGCTTCGTGATCGCCCTGGGCGCCCAGACCGTCTTCGGCGTCCAGCTGGGCTGGGTGGACCCCGCCGGCATCCGCGCCGGCTGGCCCATGGCCTTCATCCTGCCGGCCCTGGTCATGGCGATCGAGGCCTCCGCCGGCCTGGCCCGGCTGACCCGCACCTCCCTGGTGGACGTGCTGCGCGCCGAGTACCTGCGCACCGCCCGCGCCAAGGGACTCTCCCCGAACCGCGTCATCTGGGGCCACGCCCTGCGCAACGCGATGATCCCGGTGGTCACCTACCTGGGCCTGTCCCTGGCCGGCATGCTCGGCGGGGCCGTGCTCATCGAGGCGATCTTCAACATCCCCGGCATCGGGGGACTGATGGTCACGGCCATCAACAACAAGGAGGGCACCGTCGTGGTGGGCATCGCCACGATGCTCGTGCTGGTGTACCTGATCTTCAACCTGCTCGTGGACCTGCTCTACGGCATTATCGACCCGAGGGTGCGGATATGAGCCAAGAAACCGAAACCAACCAGGGCCCGGACTCGGGTCTGGACCCGTTGGCCCCGACCAACCCGATCACGCCCCCGGCGGGCCTGAAGACCCGGGCGGGCCTGAAGGCGGCCCCCGCCCCGAAGGCCGCCGCGGTGGGCTTCGCCCCGCGCAAGGCCGCCCGGAAGATCAACCGCGGGCCCGTGTGGCTCAAGCCCCGCTTCCTGATCTCCGGCTCCATCGTGGCCATCATGCTGCTCATGGCCGCGTTCCCCCAGCTGTTCGCCGGCCTCGGTGCGGACCTGAACGCGAACTGCGACATCATGAACACCAACCAGCCCCCCAGCCCCGAGCACCCCTTCGGCGTCGACATCCAGGGCTGCGACTACTACACCAACGTGATCTTCGGGGCCCGGGCCTCCATCCTGGTCGGCATCGTGGTCACCGCGATCTCCTTCGTGATCTCCGCGCTGCTGGGCTCCCTGGCCGGGTACTTCGGCGGCTGGGTCGACACCATCATCTCCCGCGCCTGCGACATGGCCTTCGGCCTGCCGTTCATCCTGGCCGCGATCGTGGTCCTGCAGCTCTTCTCCGAGCGCACCGTCTGGACCGTCATCTTCGCCCTGGCCCTGTTCTCCTGGGCCGGCGGGGTCCGCTTCATGCGCTCCTCGGTCCTGGAGGTCCGCAACCGCGAATACGTCCAGGCCTCCCGCCTGCTCGGCGCCTCCCACGGCCGGATCATCAAGACCCACATCATCCCCAACTCGCTCACCCCGCTGCTGGTGCTCCAGACCCTGGGCATCGGCGGGGTGATCTCCGCCGAGGCCGGCCTGACGTTCATCGGCATCGGCCTCACCCCGCCCTCGGTGTCCTGGGGCCTGCAGCTGGCCGCGGCCCGCGAATACATCTCCGCGGCCCCGCACCTGCTCATCTTCCCGGCGATCTTCCTGACCATCACCGTGCTCGGCTTTGTCCTCTTTGGCGAGGCGTTGCGCGACGAGTTCGACCCGAAAGGCAAATAACGTGGGCACCCACCAACACGCAACCCCCGCCGCCGATGCCGCACCGGACCCGGCCGGCGAGGTGCTGCTGCGCGTCAAGGACCTCGAGGTCGAATTCAACACCTCCCGCGGCATCGCCACCGCCGTGAACGGCATGAACTTCGAGGTCAAGCGCGGGCAGGCGCTGGGCATCCTGGGCGAATCCGGCTCCGGGAAGTCCGTCACCGCCCGGGCCATCATGGGCATCCTGGACATGCCCCCCGCCCACATCCCGCGCGGGCAGATCCTGCTCGAGGGCGAGGACCTGCTCACCATTACCCCCAAGCGCCACCGCCAGCTGGTCGGCTCGAAGGTCTCGATGGTCTTCCAGGACGCGCTGACCGCCCTGAACCCCGTCCACCCGGTGGGCCGGCAGATCGGCGAGCTCTACCGCGTGCACCGCGGCTACTCCCGCAGGGACGCCAAGGCCGCGGCCATCACCATGATGGAGCGGGTGAAGATCCCGGCCGCCGCCAAGCGGGTCAACGACTACCCGCACCAGTTCTCCGGCGGCATGCGCCAGCGCATCGTCATCGCCATGGCCCTGGCCCTGGACCCGGTGCTGCTGATCGCCGACGAACCCACCACCGCCCTGGACGTCACCGTGCAGGCGCAGATCCTCGAGCTGCTCAAGGAGCAGCAGGAGGAACGCAACATGGGCCTGATCCTGATCACCCACGACATCTCCGTGGTTAAGGAGGTCACCGACCAAGTCGCGGTCATGTATGCGGGCCGCGTCGTGGAACACGGGCCCACCGCCGAGGTGCTGGGCCGCCCCGGCCACCCCTACTCCAAGGGCCTGGGCGAATCGATCGCCGGCGAGGAACTCAAGGGACACCGCCTGCCGGCGATCCCCGGCACCCCGCCGGACCTGCTGAACCTGCCGGCCGGGTGCTCGTTCGCGAACCGCTGCTCCTACGCCACCGATGCCTGCAACGAGTCGATTCCCGCCTTGGAAACCCTCGAGGAGGGCCGCTTCGCGGCCTGCTTCCACACCCAGGAGGTCCTGAACCGTGTCAACGCCTGAAACCACGATGCTGGCCAACAAGCACGCCACCACGCCCGTCCCGTTGATGGAGCTGCGCGGGGTCAAGCAGCACTACCCGGTCGCCCGCCACCTGCCGATCGGCCCGCGCAAGGTCGTCAAGGCCATGGACGGGGTGGACCTGTCCATCGCCCCCGGGGAAACCCTCGGGGTCATCGGGGAATCCGGGTGCGGCAAGTCCACCCTGGCCCGCGTCATGGCCGGCCTGGAAAAACCCACCCAGGGCCAGGTCCTCTTCCGCGGCACCGACATCAACGACCTGCGCGGGGACGCACGCCGGGAGATGCGCCGGAACATCCAGCTGATCTTCCAGGACCCCTACTCCTCGCTGAACCCCCGGATGACCGTGGAACAGCTCGTCGGGGAACCCTTCGAGATCCACCCCGAAATCGCCCCCAAGGCCGGGCGCCGGGCGAAGATCAGGGAACTGCTCGAACTGGTCGGGCTGAACCCGGACCACGCCGAACGCTACCCGCACAACTTCTCCGGCGGCCAGCAGCAGCGCATCGGCATCGCCCGCGGCATCGCGCTGAACCCGAAGCTGCTGATCTGCGACGAACCGGTCTCCGCCCTGGATGTCTCGGTCCGCGCCCAGGTGGTGAACCTGCTCGATGACCTGCAGCAGGAACTCGGGCTCTCCTACCTGTTCATCGCCCACGACCTGCAGATCGTCCGGCACATCTCCGACCGCGTCGCCACCATGTATTTGGGCCGCATCGTGGAACTCGGGTCCTACGCGGATGTCTATGACCGCACCGCCCAGCCCTACACCCGGGCGCTGATGTCCGCGGCCCCCGAGCTGCGCCGGCACGACGGGACCGACCGGGAACGGATCATCCTGCAGGGGGACCCGCCCTCGCCGATCGACCCGCCGGCCGGCTGCCGCTTCCACACCCGCTGCCCGATGGCCCAGGCCGTCTGCGCCACCACGGAACCGGAACTGATCCGGGTCGGCGAGACGCACGTGGCCCGCTGCCACTTCGCCACCGACACCCCAACCAACTAGCGCCGGGTGCGCCCGGGATACGGGTGCACCAACACCGAATTCTAAGTTTTGTAAATAAGGAGTAAATTCGTGGATCTCAAAGTAGGTGTTGTAGGTTTCGGCCTGCGTGCCGGACTGTACAAGCACGCCCACCGTCCCGGCGCGGGTTCGGTCGTGACCATGGTGTGTGACACCAGCGAACGCGGTCGTGCCGACGCAGCCGAAAAGCTGCCCGAGGCAACCATCACCGCCGACCTGGACGTACTGCTCAACGCGGGCCTGGACGCCGTGCTGGTGCTGACGCCTGACAACCAGCACGCGGTCGTTGCCAAGCGCACCCTGGAAGCCGGAATCCCGACGTTCTGCGAGAAGCCGCTGGATGTCACCCTGGACGCGGTGGACGAGGTGCTGGAAACGGCCTTCCGCACCGGCACCAAGCTGTACGTGGGGCACAACATGCGCCACATGCCGGTGGTCCGCCAGATGCGCGACATCATTGAATCCGGCGCCATCGGCGAGGTCAAGGCCGTTTGGTGCCGCCACTTCGTGGGCAACGGCGGCGACTACTACTTCAAGGACTGGCACGCCGAGCGCAAGAACACCACCAGCCTGCTGCTGCAAAAGGGCGCCCACGACATCGACGTGATCCACTGGCTTGCCGGCGGATACACCGAGCGCGTCTCCGCCGTCGGCGACCTGGCCGTGTACGGGGACGTCGAATCCCGCCGCGACAACACCGACCGCCGCATGTGGGACTGGTTCTCGCTGGAGAACTGGCCGCCGACCGAGCAGACCGACCTGAACCCGGTCATCGACGTGGAAGACATTTCCATGATGCAGATGAAGCTGGACAACGGCGTGCTGGCTTCCTACCAGCAGTGCCACTTCACCCCCGACTACTGGAGGAACTACACGGTCATCGGCACCGCGGGCCGCCTGGAGAACTTCGGTGACGACGCGGGCAACATGATCAAGGTGTGGAACACCCGCAGCCAGAACGGCTACGTGAAGGCTGACATCGAGGTGGAAATCGAGGCAGCCGACGGCGGCCACGGCGGCGCCGACCCGCGCCTGATCGCCGAGTTCCTGCGCTTCGCGGCCGAGGGTGGACCGACCGAGACCTCTCCGATCGCCGCGCGTGCCGCGGTCGCCGCGGGCGTCCTGGCCACCGAGTCCCTGCGCACCGACGGATCGGCCAAGCAGGTTCCCGCACTCAGCGAGGAACTGCTGGCCTACTTCGCGGCCAACCAGGAGCGCATCAACGCCTAGCTAGACGTCGCAAGACAAGTTCATGACGTACCGAATCGGGGGCTATCCCACCAGTTGCTTGGTGGGGGAGCCCCCGATTCCTCGTGCGCGGGCAACCGGGGCCGGCGACCGCGGCGCGTCAGTGGTTCGTGAGTTCGGCCATGGCCTCGCGCATGGCCTGGACCACCAATTGCACGCTGCGCCGGTGCATGGATTCCGGGCGTGCCAGTAGGTCGATGCGGCGCCGGTTGGCGATGCCTTCCAGCCCGCGCAACACGACGTTGTCGCCCACCGCGGCGCCGGCTGTGTAGCGCGGAATGATGCCGATGACATCGCCGGATGCGACAAGCGCCGCAACCGTCGCGTAGTCGTTGATGCGGTGGATGATGTTCGGCGCGGCGCCCGAGACGGCACTGATCGCGCCGAGCACGTCGGCGGGGGAGAAGCCCTCGCGGCTGACCACCCATCGTTCGTTGACGAGGTCCGACGGGCGCAGGGTTTCCCGATCCGCCAGCGGATGGCCCGCCGGCAGCGCAATGTCCAGCGGTTCGTGCGCCAGCGGTGTGACGACAACCCTGTCCGCGGGCCAGTGCGGGGTGTGGTCCATGCGGTGCGCCAGCACCAGGTCGTAGCGCGCGCTCAGGGCGGGAAAGTCTTGTTGGGCGACGTCCTCGTCGAAGAACTGGGGCAGCGGCGCGCCCTCGAAGGACAGCTTGCTCAGTAGCGGGGCAAAGAGCGACTGCCCCACCGAATGGAACCCCGCAATGCTGACCGGAGCCGTGGCGCTCTCCTGGAAGGCGCCGATCGCGGACCGCGCGGCGGCCAGCGAGGAGATCACCGCGGCCCCGGCGGCGGCCAGGACCTGGCCCGCCTCGGTGAGGACAAGGTTGCGCCCCTCCTTGCGGGTCAGCGGCACGTCGATGTTGCGCTGCAGCAGCGCCAGCTGCTGCGAAACCGCTGAGGGTGTGACATAGAGCGCGCTGGCCACGGCCTTTACGGATCCGAGATCGCCGAGCTCGCGCAGGATCTGCAGTTGGTGAACTTCCATGTAGCAAATTCTAAATCGTTGATTGAGAAACATGTGCATCTTCTAAGGTGTCAACCGGGTGATGCAGGTGACACACTTGAAGCCGATCCCCGTTCGTCAGGGCGCCCGCTCGGGCGCAAGATAAGGAAAAAACGATGAAGGCACTGTACAAGTCCGGACCATACGCCGGCTTCGAACTCGTTGACCGCCCCGAGCCCGTCACCGGCGACCGTGACGTCAAGATCCGCGTGATGACCGCAGGCATCTGCGGCACCGACCTGCACATCCAGGCCTACGACGACGCGGCGAAGGCCATGATCAAGGCCCCGATGATCCCCGGCCACGAGTTCTACGGCGAGGTCGTGGAGGTCGGCGACGACGTCAACGACGTCAAGATCGGCGACCGCGTCTCCGGCGAGGGCCACGTGGTCTGCGGCATGTGCCGCAACTGCCGCGCCGGCCGCCGCCAGATGTGCATCAACACCGTTTCCGTCGGCGTGCAGCGCGACGGCGCCTTCGCCGAGTTCGTGGTCATCCCCGAAACCAACGTCTGGGTCCACCGCGACGCCTCGATCACCCCGGAACTCGGCGCGATCTTCGACCCGTTCGGCAATGCAGTGCACACCGCGCTCTCCTTCCCGCTGGTCGGCGAGGACGTGCTGATCACCGGCGCCGGACCGATCGGCCTGATGGCCGTGGCCGTCGCCCGCCACGCCGGCGCCCGCAAGATCGCCATCACCGACGTTTCGCCGAACCGCCTGGAACTGGCCCGCGGCATGGGCGCCGACCTGGCCATCGACGTGTCCAAGATGCGCATCAAGGAGGCTCAGCACGAGCTCGGCATGCTCGAGGGCTTCGACTTCGGCATGGAAATGTCCGGCCACCCCACCGCGCTGCCGGAAATGATCGAGAACATGAACCACGGTGGCCACATCTCCATGCTGGGCCTGCCCTCCAGCTCGATCGACATCGACTGGGGCAAGGTCGTCACCCACATGCTCACCCTCAAGGGCATCTACGGCCGCGAAATGTTCGAGACCTGGTACGCCATGAGCGCGATGCTGACCTCCAACCCGCAGCTGCGCGAACGCGTTGCCTCGGTGGTCACCGACTTCCTGCCGGCCACCGAGTGGGAAGCCGGCTTCGAGGCCGCACGCTCGGGCCACGGCGGCAAGGTCGTCCTGGACTGGACCGTCTTCTAAGCCGTCCCCCCAAGCCTCTTCCACCTTCCCAGCTACTTCCAGGAGAAGCACATGTACACCACCATGAAAGACGAACTCGCCGCCGAGCTGGCGCAGCTTCGCACCGACGGCCTGTTCAAGTCCGAGCGCCACATCGACTCCCCGCAGTCGAACCGCATCGCCGCCGGCGAGCTCGGCTCCGAGGCCAAGAAGGTCCTGAACTTCTGCGCCAACAACTACCTGGGCCTGGCCGACGACGCCCGCATCATCGAGGCAGCCAAGAACGCCATGGACGAGCGCGGCTTCGGCATGGCCTCGGTCCGCTTCATCTGCGGCACCCAGGACCTGCACCTGGAACTGGAAACCGCGGTCTCCAAGTTCCTGGGCACCGAGGACACCATTCTGTTCTCCAGCTGCTTCGACGCCAACGGTGGCGTCTTCGAGTCGCTCTTCGGCCCGCAGGATGCCATCATCTCCGACGCGCTGAACCACGCCTCGATCATCGACGGCATCCGCCTGTCCAAGGCCGCGCGCTTCCGCTACGCCAACCAGGACATGGCTGACCTGGAAACCCAGCTGCAGGCGGCAGCCGCGCTGAACGACGGCAAGGGTGCCCGCCGCACCATCGTCGTCACCGATGGCATCTTCTCCATGGACGGCTTCATTGCCCCGCTGGAAGCCATCTGCGACCTGGCCGACAAGTACGGCGCACTGGTCATGGTCGACGACTCCCACGCCGTGGGCTTCATGGGCGCCACCGGCGCCGGCACCCCGGAGCACGCGGGCGTCTCCGACCGCGTTGACATCTACACCGGCACCTTCGGCAAGGCCCTGGGCGGCGCCTCGGGCGGCTACGTCTCCGGCCGCAGCGAGATCGTCGCGATGCTTCGCCAGAAGGCGCGCCCGTACCTGTTCTCCAACTCGCTGGCCCCGGCCATCGTCGCGGCGACGCTCAAGGCGCTGGAACTGGTGGAAGGCTCGGGCGAGCTGCGCGAGAAGCTCTTCGCCAATGCGGCACACTTCCGCACCCGCATGACCGAAGAGGGCTTCGACCTGCTCGACGGCGAACACGCGATCGTTCCTGTCATGTTCGGCGATGCCGTCAAGGCCGCCGAGGTCGCCGGCAAGATGCTCGAGCAGGGCGTCTTCGTGACGGCCTTCAGTTTCCCGGTGGTCCCCAAGGGCGCCGCGCGCATCCGCGTGCAGCTCTCCGCCGCACACTCGGCCGAGGACATCGAGGCCTGCGTGCAGGCCTTCGTCGCCAGCCGCTAGGCAACTTAGCGACCAAGTCGCGACAGGCATCGCCCGCACGCCCCCGTCCTTGGGTTCAAGGAATGGGGGCGTGCGGGCGATGCCCGTTTAAGCAGGTGTCGATGGCCGTCCTGACGTGGACGGCAAGGCAACCGTTCCGGCTCCGGTTACCGGTCTTGTTGGAGCTGCGCGAGCAGACGACGCGGATGGGCGGCGGCGTCGGCGATGCCGAAATACGCGTGCGTGATCGTGCGGTCGCTGACCACCAGGGTGCTGCGGACATGAAGCAGCTCGCCCTCGAAACCGAAGGTCGGCAGGCCGCAGGCGGTGGCCAGGGCGAACCCGGGGTCCGAAAGCAGCGGATAGGGCAGGTGCAGGCGCTCGACGGCCTCGAGCTGGTGGTCGGTGTCCTGGCTCGAAAGTCCCAGCACGCGGTAGCCGATGGCCGCGTAGTCGGCGGCGAGGTCGCGGAACCCGCAGGCCTCCGGGGTGCAACCCTTGGCGCCGGGTACCTGCGCCCACCCTGGATGCTCAACCTCATCCGGGCGGCCGGTCCGCGGATAGATGAACAGCACGAAGGAACCCGTAGCGAAGTCCATCGGACCCAGCGTTTCCCCGGTGGTGGACGGCAAGGAGAGCAGCGGGAACTGTTGCCCGACCAAGTAGTCGGCGGAGATGTCGGTTGGCGTGTCCATCGAAACAGTTTGCCACACGGTCGAGGAACCATGAGCTGGGCCACCCTGCCTGCAGTGGCCCACCGCGGCCCGGACTTCCCCGATGGGAGCATTTGGGTGCCCGCTTGGATCGAGGAACGAACGCTGGGTGCCGGAGTCGGACGGAACGTTATTGCTGCCCGGTGTTTGGGATGTGCCCGTCCGAAGGGCGGATGGTATTCCGGTGCACGAACCCGGGGATCGCAACGGTCGGAAGGGTGGCGAGGATTCCACCGATCCACGAGCCGAAGATCAAAGCGATGCCGCACAGGTCCTGACCTTGGCCTTCGGAGAGCCCCGGGACGTAGGGCTGCGGAACCAAGGTGCCCACGCGCGGGCGTCTCCGGCCGCAGCGAGATCGTCGCGATGCTTCGCCAGAAGGCGCGCCCGTACCTGTTCTCCAACTCGCTGGCCCCGGCCATCGTCGCCGCGACGCTCAAGGCGCTGGAACTGGTGGAGGGCTCGGGCGAGCTGCGCGAGAAGCTCATCGCCAACGCCACCCACTTCCGCACCCGCATGACCGAAGAAGGCTTCGACCTGCTCGACGGCGAACACGCGATCGTTCCTGTCATGTTCGGCGATGCCGTCAAGGCCGCCGAGGCCGCCGGCAAGATGCTCGAGCAGGGCGTCTTCGTGACGGCCTTCAGCTTCCGTCGGCGTCGTCATTGTCCTACATCGTGTGCCGAGGAAAGCAAAGGAGGCCGTCGTCCACCGGGGTGAACGACGGCCTCCTTTGCGAAAGCATTTAGTTGCTGGCGGCGAGCACGAAGGCGGAATCGATGTTGATGGTGACCTTGTCGCCAACAAGCACGCCGCCGGCCTCGAGCGCCGCGTTCCAGGTGATACCGAATTCCTTGCGGGAGATCTGCGTGGTGGCGGAGAACCCGGCGCGGGTGGCGCCGAACGGGTCGACTGCAACGCCGCCGAACTCGACCTTGAAGGTCACCGGCTTGGTGGTTTCCTTGATGGTCAGTTCGCCCTGGAGTTCGAACTCCTCGGCGGTTCCTGCGACGCCGGTGGACACGAAGGTCATTTCCGGGAACTGCTCGACGTTGAAGAAGTCCGGGCCCTTGACGTGGGCATCGCGGTTGTTGTCGTTGGAATCGAAGGACCCGGTCTTGACGATGGCCTCAATCTTGGAGGTCGCGATCGAATCGCCGACGGTCAGTGTGCCGGTCACGTCGGTGAACGCGCCGCGGACCTTGGAGATACCTGCGTGGCGGACGGTGAAGCCAACTTCGCTGTGCGAAGTGTCGAGGTTCCAGGTGCCGGGGATGATTTCGATGCTCATGGGTGAACTCCTTGGTGTGGGAAGCCGATGTGGTTAACCGGATTACATGCTTATGCATATAAGTGTGCATCGATTTGGTTGATGTGTCAATCATTAATTTTTATGATCGCAACACTTCTTCATCTGTTGCCTGCGCGCAAGGGCGGGGGGAGGTCGCGTGAATGCACGGCGAATTCATCTTGAATATGGTGGAGTGACGGCCGGGTTGGCGAAATATGAGCAGAATGGCGGCAACGGCCGGCTCGGTCAGGGTGATGGCGTTGGTGGTGTTGGCGCGTGCCAGGCCGTATCCGAAAGTAACGAAGCCAAGGAGCATCGGCTCGGGGCGTGTAGGTCCCGACGTTTCCCTTCACCTCATGGTGTCTAGGTGTTTGCGATCATCGGTGCGCCGGCCAGCTTCAGCACCGGTGCGAACAGGGTCCCGCCGCACCGAACACCGCACCCGGGGAAGTGGCACGGCCAATGCCCTGGTTCATGAGGCGTTGGGCGCACCACGAGTGCGTGGCGAACGTGGAGTCGGCGACCGGGCGGAGGGCCGTTCCGGCAAGGATTGACCCCGCCTGGCCAGGTCACCTTCCATCGTGGAATGCATGGGCAGTGTGCTGCCGGTGGCGCCGCGTGCGTCGGCTGGCATCCACCACCTGCTGAGCGGGGTGTGTTGCGCAACCCATTCCAAAACGCCACATCCCAGCACGTTCGAGGCCAGTCGGGCCGACGCCGGACAGGGGGTGGCCGATCGTCCGGCGAATGCCAAGACGCGGATCGATCGCCCGTCGTCGACTGGATCAAGGCGGGACGACGAATGCCGCCCGCGTCCCGGAGGGGGAGCGGGCGGCATTCGTTGCAGATCGGAGGTCGGCGATCGGTGCGTGGCCTCAGCTGATCTTGCGGCGGTAGAACGCAACTGCGAAGGCGTAGGCGACCACGAGGATGCCGACCAGCCAGGCCAGCGCGATCCAGATGTCCCCGCCGACCGGTTCCTGGGCGAACAACGACCGGACGGTGTCCACGACGGCCGTCACGGGCTGGTTCTCGGCGAACCAGGCAACCGGGCCGGGCATCGTGCTGGTGGGCACGAACGCCGAGCTGATGAACGGCAGGAAGATCAAGGGGTAGCTGAACGCGCTCGCCCCGTCGACGGTCTTCGCCGACAGCCCGGCGATCACGGCGATCCAGGTCAGCGCCAGGGTGAAGAGGACCAGGATGCCGGCGACAGCCAGCCACGCGGCCGCGGATGCCCCGGTGCGGAACCCCATGAGCAGCGCGACGCCGATGACGACGGCCACGGAGACCAGGTTCGCCGCGAGCGAGGTGAACACGTGCGCCCAGAGCACGCTGGAGCGCGCGATCGGCATGGACGCGAAGCGTTCGAAGATGCCGCCCTGCAGGTCAAGGAACAACCGGTACGCGGTGTACGCGACGCCGGAGGCGATCGTGATCAGCAGGATGCCCGGGAGCATGTAGTTGACGTACGACCCGTCGGAGCCGGTGTTGATGGCGCCGCCGAACACGTAGACGAACAGCAGCATCAGTGCGATCGGGGTGACAGCGGTGGTGATGATGGTGTCCGGGCTGCGCAGGATGTGGCGCAGCGAGCGGCCGGTCAGGACGCCGGTGTCGGCCAGGACGTGGGCGCTCATGGTGTTTCCTTTCCCGCGTGGACCTTGCCGGCGCGGTCTCCGTCGGACCTGCCGGCATCTTCGGTTCCGCCGGTGTCACCGACGAGGCTGAGGAAGACCTCCTCGAGGGAGGGCTGCTTCTCGACGCACTCGACCATGGCCGCCGGGAGCAGCGACTTGAGCTCGGCGAGCGTGCCGTTCCGGATGATGGTGCCCTGGTGCAGGATCGCGATCCGGTCGGCGAGGTGCTCTGCCTCGTCGAGGTACTGGGTCGTGAGCAGCACCGTGGTGCCGCCGTCGGCGAGCTGCTTGACGGTCCGCCACACCTCCAGGCGCGCCTGGGGGTCCAGCCCCGTCGTCGGTTCGTCCAGGAAGATGACCGGCGGGTTGCCGATCAGGCTCATCGCGATGTCCAGCCGGCGGCGCATGCCGCCCGAGTAGGTCGCCGCCTTGCGGTTCCCCGCCTCGGTGAGCGAGAAGCGATCGAGCAGGTCGTCGGCGATCCGGCCGGCGTCCTTCAGGTGGCGCAGCCTGGCGATCAACACCAGGTTCTCGCGGCCGCTGAGCACCTCGTCGACCGCGGCGAACTGGCCGGTCAGGCTGATCGACTCGCGCACCTCGCCCGGATCCGCCGCGACGTCGAAGCCGTTGACGGTGGCGGTGCCCGCGTCGGCCTTCAGCAGTGTCGACAGGATCCGCACCAGCGTGGTCTTGCCGGCGCCGTTCGAGCCGAGCAGCGCGAAGATGCTCCCCGAGTCCACCTCGAAGTCGACGCCGCGCAGCACCTGCAGGTCCTTGAACGACTTTTCGATGCCCCGCACCCGGATCGCCGGGTTGGGGGCCTGGTCGGTTCTCATGTCGGTTTCTCCGTTTCCGGTGCGTCTACGACTGGTCGGCTGACCGGTCGGCGGACTGCTCGGCCGACTGGTCGATGGTGTCGGTCAGGCGCTTGCGCTCCTTGTTGATCCACTGGCCGTCCGAGTAGTTCTGGATGAAGGTGTCGGCGAACTCCACCGGGTCGTCCCCGACGATGTCGCGGATCGGGGTGCCGTCGACCGCGGCGCCCTCGATCAGGTCGGCGAGGTCCTCGAGCATCTGCATCATGACATCGCCCTTGACGATCGACCCGGCGTACATGAAGTAGCGCTCGATCCCGTCGATCGCGGTCCGGTAGCTCACGGGGAGCCCTTCCTTGCGGGCCTTGTACCGGCGCCAGCGCTTCTTGTCCTCGAACGATCCGGTGACCAACTCGATCCATTTTGCTGCCATGGCTACTTGCCTTCTTCCTGCGGGTTGTCGATGTGGTGGCGGAGCTGTTCGATCCGTGCCGCGAGGAAGCTCCAATTCCTCCAGAACTCTTCGAGGTACTCGCCGCCCAGTATGTTCAGCGAGTAGACCTTGCGTGGCGGCCCCTTTTCCGAGGGGACCTTCTCGACGTCGACGAGGCCGCGCTGTTCGATCCTGACCAGCAGGGCGTAGACGGTGCCCTCGACGATGTCGGAGAATCCCTGGTCGCGGAGCCGGGCCGTGATCTCGTAGCCGTATGCCGGCCTGACGGCCAGGGTGGCGAGGACAATGCCCTCGAGCGTGCCCTTGAGCATCTCTGTCGATTGCTTGCCCATGGAACTCTCTCCGTAACTACTCTGTGTTGCTGACTACCACTAAATAGTAACACTGAATAGCGGTCGCGCAAGGGGCGGGTCTTCCGCTTTTCATGAGCCGCCCGGCGGGCTTGGCGCCCTTCCTGCTCGAGGGTCCGGCTGCCGGGCGCCGGCCTTGGTGCTTGTGAATCGTCGCCCCCGGCTGGTTGAGTTGCAGCATGACCCGACTGTCTCCAGCTTCCGTATGGCCAGTGGTGCACGGCGAACGTCGTGCACTGTTCGAGGATCTGCAGGCGCTGGAACCGCAGCAGTGGCAGACGCCGTCGTTGTGCCCCGGGTGGAACGTCCACGATGTGCTGGCACACCTCATCGATTCGGCGCGGACCACTCGCCTTGGTTTTGTGCGCCGCATGATTGCCGCCGGGTTCGATTTCGATCGAGACAATGCCGTCGGGGTGGCAAGGGAGAGGCAAGCGGAACCCGGGCTGACTTTGGCCGAGTTCGGTGCGATCCTGCCGCTGACGTCCACGCCGCCGGCGGCGCTGGCCACACGCCTCGTCGAATCGTTCATCCACGGCGAAGACATCAGGCGCCCCTTGGGCATTGACCGGGAGTATCCGGCGGGGGAAGTGGCCAAGGCCCTGGCATACCAAGTGAACACCACAGTGAAGATGGGTGGCGGCAAGGAAACGGCCGCCGGTTGGCGGTTGATTGCCACCGATGCCGACTTCGTGCATGGCTCGGGTCCCGAGGTCACTGGCCGGGCCATCGCGCTGCTGCTGGCCGTGTCCGGAAGGGCTGTGGGTCCGGGGGAGTTGGGTGGTTCCGGGGCCGCCGACTTCATGGGTCGGCTTCAACACTGACGACAGGCGGTCGCTCGCTTCGAAAGTTCAACGCTGTTGGAAGGACCGCACACGATTCTGTGCCGACCTCCACGTGGCCCGGAATGATGGCCACGATGTGGTTTCGTTGCGCACCGAGTGCGAGCGTGGCCGGGAGCCGACTTTCCGTGGAGCCTGCGAACAGGGTTTCTGGACCGGGGCGGAGATTGCCCTGTGGGCACCGCGACATCCGGCGAGATCCATCGCGGACACCGGATCGTTTCCGCCGGGCTGCCAGTGCTTCGCGGGTACTTCCGTCGGCGGCCTTTCTCGGTCATCCTGATATCGGAACGGCATGGTGCCTTCCGGAGGAGTTAGGGGTAGTCATGTCCTCGAATGATGCGGCCTCGTGGGGTCCACTGATTGTGGGGGTCATTCCCAAGCAGCATCCCGAGGTCGTCGCCCAGGCGTCGGTGCTTGCCCAGCGGCTTGATCGTGCGATCATCTACGCCTATGTGGAACCCAACAGCTATTTGACGGAGTGGAACCTCAAGGAAAACATCAGGGACCAATCGTTGCATCCACGCGATGTCGACGAGGACATGACCGCAGATGCCATGGAGATACGGTCCCACATCGAAACCCAGATGTCGGACAGCACCGCCACGTGGAGCTTGCGAATCCTCGCGGGCGAGGTCTGGAAGGCGCTGGCGCGCCTGGCCTCGGAGACCGACGCGTCGATGATTGTCGTGGGGACCAGGGAACCGACATTCGGTGCGCACGTTTCCCAACTACTCAATGGGGCAACCGCATCTCATCTCACCTTTCACCAGCACCGACCGGTCTTGGTGGTTCCGGTCGTCCCCAAGAAGGGAAAGCCCTGAGGCTGGATTCCCTGGATGCTGCCGCCGTATTCGCGACCTTTCGTTTGCCGTAGTGAAGAAGCAATGGCGGGACGGTCGATGCGAAGAGATTGAGCGCAAAAAGTCCCGGTACCACCGGGGCATTTCTGCGCCGCAGGTTTTGGGCCGGTACAGAGCCGATCACGGGCGCTGTTGCCTCGGCCCACCGTCGAGCACTGCTCGTTGAAGGCTACGCGAGCCCGAAAGAAGCGGTGCTCGCCGCGTTGCCGGAGCCGGCCGCTGCCGGATCTTGACGCGGGGAGCCGAAGCGGAGGAGTCTCGGTGTAGGCCCTCCGGCCCCGGACCCGGCAGAACCGTGGCGCCGCAGGTCCACTCCCATGAACACCCACCAGAGGAGAGCACCATGAGCACGCAGTTCAACGAGCTGCTGACCCGCCAGGTCGGCAACGAGTTCGCGGCCTCCCAGCAGTACATCGCCATCGCGGCCTGGTTTGACGGGCAGGACCTTCCCCGGTTGGCCAAACACTTCTACCGCCAGTCGCTCGAGGAGCGCAACCACGCGATGATGATGGTCCGATACATCCTGGACCGCGGCATCAAGATCACCATCCCCGGGATCGAACCCGTTCGGAACGACTTCGAATCCGCGGAGGAGCCCCTGGTTCTTGCACTTGCGCAGGAGCTTGAGGTTACCGACCGCATCAAGGAACTGTTCGCTGCGGCGCGGGCGGAGAACGACCCCCTGGGCGAACAATTCATGCTGTGGTTCCTCAAGGAGCAGATCGAGGAAGTGGCATCGATGTCCACGTTGCTCAACGTCGCCCGCCGGGCGGACAACCTCTTCGACGTCGAGACGTTCCTGGCCCGCGAGCGGGTGGGCGACGCCGGCCAGCACGGCCACGGGGGACACCACCAACACGGCGGCGACCACGGCGCTCCTTCAGGGGAATCGGGAACGCCGGAGGCCGCGGGCGGGGCACTCTAGACGAACGCATGTGGACCGGGATTCCCGAAATCGATCCTAGTTGTTTGCCGTTCGGCGGGGCCTCGGCCCCGGCTCCCCGCAAGGGCGGGGAAGCGGCACCGACTCGAGGAACAGGGGGTCCCGGTTCCGTGCCATACGGTCTGCCCGGCTTCGAGGGTCCGACCCCGAAGCCATGCAGACCGCACCAGATGCCGCAATCCGAAGACGCACCGTAGGGCAAGGGTCTACCATGTACCTACATAGTGGCGATAGCTTGAGCACATCGGCTACATTTCACTGATTGCCATTGGTGAGGCCGAGAGCAGCAAGGCCCCGGATGCGTCCCGACATTGGAACTGGCGCTTCAGCAGCCGAAGCTGCCGCTCCGGGCCGTGGTCACGCGACAAAACGCCTTGGGCTCGTTGCCGCGGCCCGATGAAAGCAGAGTCACATGACCGTATCGCCCCTCATCTGGGGCATCACCATCGTCGTCATCATTGCCTTGCTCGCATTCGACTACTTCTTCCACATCCGCAAGGCTCATGTTCCCACGCTGAAGGAAGCGGCGGTGTGGTCCTCCATCTATGTGGGCATCGCCGTTCTCTTCGGAGTCCTGGTCCTGTTCCTCGGCGGCACCACCATGGGGTCGGAGTACTTTGCCGGGTACATCACGGAGAAGGCGCTCTCCGTGGACAACCTCTTTGTTTTCCTGATCATCATTGCTAGCTTCAGGGTTCCCCGCGAGGACCAGCAGAAGGTGCTGCTGTTCGGCATCGTGTTTTCGCTGGTTGCCCGGACCGGCTTCATCTTCCTGGGCGCGGCACTGATCAACTCCTTTGCCTGGGTGTTCTACATCTTTGGGCTGATCCTGCTCATCACCGCGGGCAACCTGCTGAAGCCCGGTGCCCACAGCGAGAAGCCAACGGACAACTTCATGGTCAGCCTGGCCATGCGGTACTTTCACACCACGAGCCACTTCGACGGCGACAAGTTGTTCACCATGCACAATGGCAAGAGGGCGCTCACGCCCATGCTGCTGGTGATGCTGGCGATCGGCGGCACCGACATCTTGTTCGCGCTGGACTCCATTCCCGCGATCTTCGGGCTAACCCAGAACGTGTACATCGTCTTCACAGCCACTGCCTTCTCCTTGATGGGGCTGCGCCAGCTGTATTTCCTCATCGACGGGCTGCTGGACCGGCTCATCTACCTTTCCTACGGTCTGGCCGCGATCCTGGCCTTCATCGGCGTCAAGCTCGTGCTGCATGCCCTTCATGAGAACAACCTGCCGTTCGTCAACGGCGGCGACCCCGTCACGGTCGTGGAAATCAGCACGAACCTGTCCTTGGCCGTGATCATCGGCGTGCTCGCCGTGACCGTGATGGCCTCCTTGCGAAGCAAGGCGGGAAAAGCCCAAACGGCCCTAAACAGTGCCCGTCGGCATGCAGCCAGCTACCTCGACCTTGACTACACGGCCGATCCCGCCGAACGGGAGCGGATCTACAGGCTCCTGACTGAAGAGGAGGCTCAAATTCTGGCAATGGACCTGAAATACCGCAACAAGGCCAAAGACATCGAGCGGATTCGTGAACAGATAGCGGAAGCGCACCGGCAACACGAGGAGTATCTGGGGCGATAGCGTCGGCCACTTGCCACTTCCTCATGAAACTACCGCCCAACCTGACCGCCCAACCCGGCCGCTCCGCCCTTCCCGAAGGCCGGCCAGGACAACCACCAAGGAGAAACGCAATGAACAACGAAGCCACCTTCAACACCACGAATCCGGTACCGGAACCTGCCTCCAGCGACAGCATCGTCGTCGGCCACGACGGGTCCAAGGGGGCAAACCACGCATTCGACATGGCCATGGGGCTCGCTGCGGAGCTGTCCGCACCCGTCGTCGTGGTTAGATCCTGGTCGATACTGACCGCGCCGCGGCCGGCCGACTGGGAATACGGTTACGTGTCCTCGTTCGCCGAGTACACCGCCGCGGTCCGCGAGGAGATGGTTCTCGGTCTCAAGGAGACCGTCGGAAAGTACGACAAGGTCCAGGTGACCTACGAGCCTGTCCACGCACCTCCCGCCAAGAGCCTCATCGATTGCTCTCGGAATGCCCGCATGCTGGTGGTTGGAACCCGCGGGCACGGCGGACTTGCCGGGATGCTGCTGGGGTCGGTCAGCGAGCAGTGCGTGCGGCATGCCGCCTGCCCGGTCCTGGTGGTCCGACCAAAGGCCTGATACAACGGCCGCATGGGGCATTCACCCCCCAGCAGATGCCCCATGCGGCCAGTCTCAGGCCCGGCCCGTGCGGGCAGGGAGCTCGTTGATGACCCGGTACCCCAGGTCCGGGTCGAAGCCGTGGATCTCGCGGGTGTCGAGGGCCTCCATGTAGGAGAGGATCTCCTTGGTGACGACCTGCCCCGGCACGAGGATCGGGAATCCCGGCGGGTAGGGGGTCACGAACCCGGCGGAAACCACCTCGTCCCCGGCGATGACCCGCTCGGAGAGCTGCTTCGGCATCAGGTAGCCGCAGCTGCCTGTCTTGTACGTGGTGAAGTACGCTGCGCGAATGTCCCCGTCGGTCGTCTGGGCGTCGCTGCGGAATCGGTCCGCAAAGCGGCTGAAGTCAGGCAGCGGCGGCGGCGTGCCGACCAGTCCCGCAACCATCGCCTTGCGGGCCTCCAGCGCCAGCGGGCCCATGTCCGCCTGTTCGCGCTCGAAGTGCTCGGCCAGCTTGACCAGCACGTCGATCAGGTAGGCCACCGCGCTGCGCGAGGTGCCGATGTTTGTCATGAACAGCACGGTGTTCCGCGAGGTCTTGTTGACCTGGATCCCGTGCAGGTCCATCAGGTACTTGTGCTTGAAGGTGTCGCCGTCCACCCCGGTCTTGCCGATGTGCAGCGTGAGCCGGCTGGGGTCCACGACGAACTCGTCGGTGCGCCAGGCCTCGTCCATGGCGGCGATCCCGTCCTGCAGCGGCATGGGCCTGCTTGTTTCGCGGTACTCCTCCGGGATGAGGTCCAGCGTGCTGAGCACCCGGAAGTACTTCTTCAGCAACGGGTGGCGCGCCACCCTGCGGGCCACCGACTGGGCCAGGTAGGCCTGGCGCTGGACCAGCTCGTAGCCCTCCAGCTCGGCCTGGCGCCGGCCGATGTCCAGCGAGGCGAGGATCTGGTAGTTCGGCGAGGTGGAGGTGTGCGTCATGTAGGCCTCGCGGAAGGTCACCTCGTTGAGGTGGCTGAAGTCCTGGTCGAAGACGTGGATCATCGACCCCTGGCGCAGCGAGGTCAGCGTCTTGTGCGTGGACTGCGTGGCGTAGACGCGCAGCCGGGCGGCGGCCGGGTCCGGCAGCAGCCTGGTGGAGAGCCAGACCTGGTCGTCGACCGGCTGGCCGGTCTCCGGGTCGAAGAGCGCGGCCCGCTGGGCCTCGGCGCGCGCTATGTACTCGGGGTCCTTGAAGTTGGCCTCGAGCGTGGCGGCCGCGGCCATGGCGGTGCGCCGCCGGTAGATGGGGTGGAAGCCGGCGAACGCGAACCAGGCCTCGTCCCAGAGGAAGACCAAGTCCGGCTTGATGGCCAGGCATTCCTCCATCACGCGCTCGACGTCGTAGACGATGCCGTCGAAGGTGCAGTTGGTCAGCGTGACCATCTTGACCTCGTCGAGGCGGCCGGCGCGGCGGTAGTCAAGCAGCATGCCCTTGAGGGTCTTCAGCGGCACGGCGCCGTAGAAGGAGTACTCGTCCAGCGGGTAGGCGTCCACGTAGGCGACCTGCGCGCCGGCAAGCATGAGCGCGTAGTGGTGTGACTTGTGGCAGTTGCGGTCCGCGATGACCACGTCGCCCGGGGCAACGATGGACTGGTGCACGATCTTGTTGGCCGTGGAGGTGCCGTTGGTGACGAAGTAGGTCCGCCGGGCGCCGAAGGCCCGGGCCGCCAGCTGCTGGGCGCCCTTGATGGAGCTTTTCGGGTCCAGCAGCGAGTCGAGACCGCCGGAGGTGGCGGAGGTTTCCGCGTGAAGCAGGTTGCGGCCGTAGAACTCGCCCATGTCCTTGATCCACCGGGAATTGACCACGGAGCCGCCGCGGGAGACGGGCAGGGCGTGGAAGACGGCGGCGGGCTTGCGGCTGTGCTGCTGCACCGCGTCGAAGAACGGGGTCTTGTAGCGGTCGGCGATCCCGCGCAGCAGGGACAGATGCAGCTCCATTGACTCCTCGCGGCGGAAGAGCCGGTTGAACCTGCGGCCCGCGGAACCGGCGAGTTCCTCGATGGACACGTCGGCCACCAGGTACAGGTCCAGCTCGGGGCGCAGCTTCTTGAGCAGGTCGGCCAGCCGCAGGATCCGTTCCTTGGGCGGGAAGGCGGCAACGCCCGGGTCGATCAGGGCGTCCAGGTAGTGGCGCAGGTCGTCGCCCGGCAGGTGCCGGGTCGGCACGGAGAAGCCGGGACGCAGGATGCAGGCCTGGATGGTGGGGTTCAACAGCACGGCGATGAGCGCGTCCTCGAGGCTGGGAACCACGTTCACCTCGTAGGCGAAGGCGTCGGTGGACCGGCGCTGGCGCCGCATCTCGGTGACGAATTCCTCGCGCACGGTCTCCGACATGTCGTCGACGACCAGCACCTCGAAGCGAGGCCGCGGGTCCGGCAGCGCCGGCCCGGCAGGTTCCAGGCCCTGGCCGGGGGACTCCGGGTCCACCCGGTGGTCCTCGGGCTCGGTGTCGAAGCGCGCGAACGCGCGGGTCATCGCCTCGACCAGGACCAGGGCCGCTGAAAAGTCGTTCTCCTCGAACCGGGAGCGAAGCGCCGCCACGTGCGCCATTCCCGGAACCGCCCAATAGGATTCGACCGACTCGAGGACGCGCAACTGGCGCTTGGCCTCGGTGAGCAGCCCCTTTTCGGCTTGGGCGGGGTCGGAGGCGCAGTGCAATTGCTTGGCTGCATAGCCGAGGTACTCCCAGGCGTCGGTGCGCAGCCTCCACACGTTGCTGGGGATGGGGTATTCGTCGTCGTATGTCAGTGCGGGGGCCTTCACGGCTGCTCCGATCCTAGGGTGCGTCCGAGCCGGACGTCTGTTGGCCAGTTCAAGATTCGGGATCGCCGGGAAGGGACGGCGACCACCCACGGGCGGGGCGGGAGGAGTTGGCCAACCGCCCGTGGGGTACAGAAGGAACCGCTCATTCGAGCGTTGCGGCGATCGAGTCGAAGGCGCGCAGGGTGGCAAAGAGCTTGGCTGCATCCTGCGGCAATGGCCAGCTGGACAGCTTCACCCCCACCATCTGTGCGGGCCTGTTGATGTAGATCATCTGCCCGTGGATGCCCAGGCAGAGCAGCACGTCGTTGCCCTCGTACGGGAACCATATTTGGTTGCGGTACATCCCGCCGGGCATCCTGTTGTCGCCCGGGCTGTTCGCGAAGGCCTCGCGGGAATCCGGTGCCCCCGCAAGTGTTTCCGCGACCCAGTCCCCGGAAAGCACCCGTTCGCCGTTGAGCGAGCGCCCGCCGTCCAGGAACAGGGCCCCGAAGCGGGCCAGGTCGCGCAGCGTGGCGTTGATCCCGCCGTCGAACATCCCGGTGCCGAACTGGTCGATGCCGATCGTGGCATCGGATTCGGCACCGATCTTGCCCCAGACCAGGCGGGACATCAGCTCGGGCATGGACTCCCCGGCGGCGGCCTCGCAGACCCACCCGAGCATGTCCGCCTCGCAGGAACGGTACTCGAAGGCCTCGCCGTGGGCGGTCTTTTGCCGCAGCGTCATCAGGTACTCGTAGAGACCGACGGGGCCGGCTGCGGCCGGCGGGGCCCAACCGATGGCCTCCTCCAGCATCCGCACCTCGGCGAACGGATCGAGGTAGTTCTCGGAAAATGCGATGCCCGAGCGCATGTCCAGCAGGTCGCGCACCGTGGCACCGGCATAGCCGGTGTCGGCCAGTTCCGGCAGGTAGGCGGTCAGCTGTTTTTCGGGACACAGCACCCCGGCATCGGAGAGTGCCCCGGCGACCGCGCCGATGAGCGACTTGCTCACCGACATCAGCAGGTGCGAGGTATCGGGCCCCATCTCGCCGAAGTACGACTCGGCGAGCACCCTTCCGCGGTGCAGCACCATCCACCCGTCGGTGTCGGTGGACCCCATGACGGATCCCACGCTTGAGTCCGGACCCACGCCCAGTTCAGTCACGTCCGGAACATCCGGATCGGTGCCCGGCACCATGATCGAATCCAGGTCGCGGTGCGCGGCCGGCAGCGCCACCGCCAGCCCTTGCCCCCGCGAGATCACCGCGGTGGGCAGGAAATCGGCGATGTGCTGAAAGGACCAACGAAGGTTCTCGGGCATCTGCCAGTTTTTCATGTCCACCCCAGGCGGGAGATGATCCAGGTTCGTACCTTCCACTAATGCTCCGTTCCGTGGCCACAGCGGTGCAGCATTGCGCTGCTGCACCGCCACGGCGCTTTCGTTGCTGCTACGTTGCAGCCTTTTCACTGCCGCAGTTTTGCGGCGTAGTTTGCTTCGGGCCCTACCCCGGGGTTTTAACCCCGGCACCCACGGCATAGTCGGCCGTCACCGCCCCATCCAAAGGCAAACCGACGAATCCGGCCCTGATGCAGTCGATGAAGTGCTTGGCCCTAATGCTCAGCTGCGAGGTCCCGTTCCTGTCGATCTGCAGCCGGCCCTTGGTGACCAAAATGCCCAGGTCGGCGCCCTTCCAGCGGTAGTCGCCGGGCCCGTAGACGCGCAGGAAGAACGCCTCGGACTCGTTCTGCAGCAGGTGCCAGTCAAGCGCGGCACCGCTGAAGACCAGGGCGCCGTTGGCGTCCAGGTAGTACAGGCCGGTGGCCGGGGTGGCGGTGAGCAGCTCGACCCGGTCCGAGGTCTCCTTGATGATCATGTGGCTCCACACGTCGGCGCCCGAAAGTGCCTCCCAGCGCTCGTTGATCTCGTTGACGTCCAGCTCGAAGTCCACATCCATGTATTCGAGCAGGTGGAAGAGGAACAGCGGAACGTCGGCGTAGGCACCGGCGGTCACGTTGGTGATGGCGCTGGCCCCGGAAATGCGCGGGTTCAGCTCGCCCAGGTAGACCTCGTCGGTGTCGAGGTCCACGAGCACGTCGACCTCGAAGAAGCCGCGGTAGCCCTCCACGACCAGCCGGTCGCCCATACGCTGGACCAGGTCCATGGCGCGGGCGCGCTGCGACGCGGTGAGGACATCGGGGTGCATTTCATTGCCGCACCAGCCACCCGGGTACGGGGTGAGATCCTTGTGGCCCGCCAGCTCGGCGAGGAACGGGCCCACCACGGTGCCCGAACGCGTGAGCACTGCCTCGACTGCCACCGCCAGGTTGTTGATCCGGCGCATGACCTTGATTTCCTCGCCGACGATCTCCGCGGCGTGGTTGTCCCAGTCGGCCTCGTTGGCAATGAAGAACGTGGTCTTGCCTGAGTCCCCGTAGGGGGTCTGGACGACCAGCTCGTCCCCGAGCCCGGCCTTGTCGGCATCCAGGCGCAGGGTCTTCCAGTCGCTTCCGTTGGTCAGGACGTTCGGCACGGAAGGCGCCCCGGCCTCGTTGCCGAGCTGGGTGGTGACGATCTTGGAATCAAGGCGGCGGCGCAGCTCGGCCGACGGCAGGATCAGGTCGTAGCCCAGCTCGTTGCAGATCTGCTCGGTTTCCTCGTTGAAGAAGACCATGGCGACCTTCGGGCGCACGCCCGGGCGAAGGTCCCTGGCCATGCGGGCCCGGACCTCGGCGTTGAGCAGCAGCCAGTTATTGATCTCCTCGCCGGATTCGAATTCTCGGTACGGCTTGTGCGCGGGGGTGAAGACCCGCGGGTGGGCCCCGTCCCAGGCGTTGTAGTAGCTGATGTAGGTGAAGTTCCGCACCCAGCGATCCAGCCCAAGCAGGTTGAACGGGGTTGCGCCGATGAAGAAGACCGGCACGTCGTTGGTGCGGAAGAAGTGGCGGACCTCGGAGATGTTGCGCAGCTTCTGCGGGTGGGTGACCGCCGGTGCCGTGGAGGCGAAGGCCGCATCGGTGCCGATGGTTGCCTCGGGCGCTTCGGGACCGGTCGGGGTCGCGCGCGGCATTGGTTCCGCGGCCACACGCTTTTCAGCAGGTGCGGCGTCGGCCTTGGCCGCCGTTGCAGGCTTGGAAGCGGACTTGGCGGCCGGCTTTGCGACCGAGGTCTGGGCGGAAGCGGGCACTTGCTTTTCCGTCTTCGCTGCCGACTTTTGCACGGTAGCCGTCTTGGGTGCGGCGGTGGCGGTTTTCCCCGTCGTAGCCGGGGCGGTTGTGGCCGGCTTTTCCGCGACGTTGATCGTCTTCGCCGTGGCCGGCTTTTCCGTTACTGCCGCGCCCGTCTTGGTCGCGGTGTCGGTTGTCTTCGCCGAGGTCTTCGCGGCGGTGGCTTGAGTCGAAGGAGACACTGTGGCCGTGGTTGCGGTGGCCGGCTTTTCCGTCGTGGTGGTGGTCGCTGCCGTGCCCGTCTTGGTCGCGGTGTCGGTTGTCTTCGCGACGGGCTTCGCGACGGTAGCTTGGGCCGAGGCCGTGGTTGCAGCGGCTGGCTTTCCTGTTGCGGTCGTCGCGGTCATAGTAGTTGCCGTGCCCGTCTTGGTCGCGGTGTCAGTTGTCTTCGCGACGGGCTTCGCGACGGTAGCTTGGGCCGAGGCCGTGGTTGCAGCGGCTGGCTTTCCCGTTGCGGTCGTCGCGGTCGTAGTAGTTGCCGTGCCCGTCTTGGTCGCGGTGTCGGTTGTCTTCGTGACGGGCTTCGCGACGGTAGCTTGGGCCGAGGCAGGAGCAGGAGTTGCGGCCGTGGTTGCAGCGGCTGGCTTTCCCGTTGCGGTCGTCGCGGTCGTAGTAGTTGCCGTGCCCGTCTTGGTCGCGGTATCGCCTGCCTTCGCCACGGGCTTCGCGACGGTAGCTGGGGTCGAAGGAGAAACCGTGGCTGTGGTTGCCTCAGTTGCTGACTTTGTTGCTGTAGGCGTTGCCACTACGGGTTTCGCCGCTACCTCTTTGGCCGCTGCTTCGGAAATATCACGGGAGGTTGCGGGCACCGGCTTGGAAGCCGTTGCGGTATTTGCGGAGGCAGAACCTCCCGCAACCGTGTTCTTGGAAGCCGTGGATTTAGCCGCAATCTTTGTAATCTGACTTGGCTGGCCGATCTTCTTAGTGGCCTTGTTCGCACGTGCGGTCAATGTCATACTCCTTCCATTGGGAGAACATCGAATCTTGCGGAGGCGAGCAATCCCGAACTGCCGGGAGCCGTGCGTTCCGTGTCTCGACGGAGTGCACCGGAATTCCGGCAACCAGGTGAAAGCCAACCTCCCCCGAATGCCTTCTGCAGCGGGTGCAGCAGATCGACCGGTTCGGGTTCGACATTTCCATCTTCAAGTTCCGCCAACATAGTGTGATTCAGTGAACAACGCGTGTACCCCAGATGGCCGTGTCGTGCGTCTCACTTTCGCGTAAAGCGGTTGACTGTTATACAAGGCTGACTTCGGCTCTTCTTGCGGGGGCCTCGTACAAAGATTAGGTCGATTAAAGCCCGAAAGTATGCGGTTTTCGTGGATCCTATTCCGACAAGCGCTGACGCGGTTTTTCGAGGATTTGCGCCTATTTTGAGTCAGGTGTAGGCATGGTGAACCGGCATTTCATCTACCATGCAAGACAGCCTCCCGGCCGTGTTGCGGGCTATCCCGGAAAGTTTTTGATTATTTCTTCTACCCTGTCGATTTTTGACGTCGGATTGCGGGATGCGACTGAAATTTTGGTATTACCTGAAACAGCCGAACAGGACCAAAATCAGGCAATCGAACCGGCACCGAGCAAAGGTGCCAAGAGAGCGACGCCATGCGTGGACCCCAGGGCCCGAGCTGTTGAATGAAGGGCAGGTTCCGTGCCGCTGGAATCCCTGCATGGGGAGTTCCACCTGCAGAGACGTCGTCCTGGCAGCGCGGGGATCACACGATGCTTCGTTCGATTCCGCGGAAGTGACTATTGGCGGGAGGTGGGGCGATGCCCCCGGTGCGGTCCATGGCAGGTGACGTTCCCTTTGCGCCGTGGGCTCGATCCAGTCGGCTGCGCATTTGCAGTCCCGCGAACACGTTTGCACGGAAGAATCGGGTCTATCGGCGCAACTTAGCCACTCATGAGCATTCCCTGAGGAAACGATGAATCAGCTTTCCAGTGGCGGGGGCGGGGCCAGCTCGAGGAAAGGTTCTAGGCGGGATTTGAAGGCTTCTCGGTCTTCCTCTGCCAGCAGCCCATTCGCTCCGTAGCTAAGTGAGATGGTGTTCATTTGCCAGTTCTTCCCTTCTGGAGAGCGGAACTTCTCCTCGAACCTTCCTTCTTTGTCCTTCGTAAGAACCTGGAAATTAAAGTCCAGCCACTGGCCGGCGGGACCCCTGGCGTTTCTGGAGACGGTTACTTGTTCCTCCTGAGTGAGTCCACCCAGGTCTCGGACGAGGTCTTCATCGGTCCATCCGTCGAGGCTTTCGAGCGTCGGCGCCTCGTACCCATACCGACTGGTCACTTCCCCGATGATGCTGATGGCTCGCTGCTTATCGGCCCATGCCTGTGGCACCGCCGTGCTCTGGTGCGAAGGGCCATTCACGATTGTCAGGAGGGAGTCGCCTCCAAAGTAGTTCTGGACTGGCCTGTAAAAGGGGCCGTCGCCCGCATCCTCTTCCGGCGCCCACTCGAGCTGGAACTCTTCGGTGAGAGCGGTCTTGATCTGCGCAATCATTTTCTGGCCGGTGGCGAAACCCCGTTCCGGAGTGGGGCCACGAAGAATTTCTTGCGGGTCGAGCTCGGCAGTCCCCGGATGGTCGCGCCAGTAGATGGTCTTCTCGGTGCCGTCGGGATCCTCGACCACGGTGGTTCGACCGATGGCGTTGCCAACCACGTACGGGGCCATCGAAACCAGGCGAACCGCAACGATGGCCCCGAAAAGCAGGAACGCTCCGATGCGCCAGCACCAAAGTCTTTGCCGCGGTTTCACCTGCGCCATTGGCGTTGCCCCTAATCTTTCTTCGGTCCCCGAGCTACGCGGTTCCGGTGCAACGTGGACGTGGACTGGCAGGAACTCCGCATAAAGTGGTGCGAAATCGCCTGCCCGCCGGAATCGTCAGGGCAGGTCGAGGGAAACCACTGCCATGAAGCCGCGTCCGCTGATGCGTGGCGAATCTTCCTCGCCGCCGACGACCGTGTCGCGCAGTTCAAGCGCGCGTTCGGTTTCGGTCTGGAGGACAACGGCCTTCCCCTGAAGCAGGACGCCGAACTGCGATCCGAAGAGGTGCTGCTCGCGCTTCTTGGAGAGTTCGACGATCCGGACGTTGCCGCGCACGGCACCGGTGCGGGTGATGAGGTTCAAGGCCAGGACCTCACCGGTGGGCAGCGCGGCGCTGGTGGCGCTGCCGCCAGGGAACTTCAGCGGTCGGTAGAGCTCCACGGCCTGCTTGGTTCCGTCGATCCCGAGCTCGAGCAATTCGCCGGCGATCACCGTCAGCGTGCGGTCGAACCCGTCATAGGGCGTGAAATCGCCTGCCTTTTCGATGGAGGCGACGCTCAAGCGCCAGTCCCAGTCCTCGGAAGTTGCGGGAACCAGGGTGCCGTCGGCATCGAGCTTGCCCGCGGCGATATCGCGGACCTGGCCTTGTGCTTGGCCCCACAGTTTCTTGGGCGCGGTTGCAAGGGGAATGATCGCGCCGGTTGCCAGCGTGGGATTAATCGGGCTCATGTGTCGAGCTTAGTTGGAAATGAACGCGCCGATGAGCACCACGACGCCCATGATTGCCAGCGCGCCGGAGGAGATTCGTTCCATCCAGATGCCGACGATCGGGCTTTTGAACCAGGCCACGGCATGGGCAGCGGCAAGGGTGAGCGCCATGAGGTAGGCGAAACCAATCACGGTGTAGACCAGGCCGAGCAGCAACGCAGAGGTCAATAGATTGGAGCCGGCCGGGATGAAGGGCGGCATCAGCGCCAGGAACAGCAGGCCGAGCTTGGGGTTCAGCGCCGAGGACAGCATACCGGCCCGGAAAGATTGCGTGATCGTGAATTCCCCGGTGCTTGAGGTCAGGGAGCGCGTGGCGGTCCGGGCCGTGGCGGCGGAAGCGCCGGCCAGGAAACGGGCCTTGATAAAGGTTCCAAGGCCGAGGTAGAGCAGGTACAGGCCGCCGACAACCGCGATGCCCTGGTGGACCGCCGGGTAGGTCTTCAGTAACGCCGCAACGCCGATGCCGGCCAAGGCCGCCCAACCCATGATCGAGACCATCATGCCCAGTGCCGCAGCCACGCCGTTGCGCGGCCGGTTAAGGGCGTAGCGAAGCAGCAGGAAGGTGTCGGGACCCGGCGTGAGAACAACCACGAGCGCGATACCGGCGAAACCAAGAAGGGCGGAGAACGGCATGCCAACCATCGTTAGGGCATGCACCGTCCCAGGGACATTCGCGGAGTCTTTCGAGAAGCACTTGTGAAACCTCGATCATGGGCGATCCCCGTCCCGGAAGGCAACGTGAACTATCCGCCGCCGTTGTCGTGAAATGCCGATGGACGGCCGGGGACCTCCGAGGTGAACCCGGCGGGTTCTAGTGGGATACGAATGCCCCGACGAGCACCACGGCACCCATGATGGCCAGTGCCGCCGAGGAAACACGTTCCAGCCAGACGCTGACGGCGGGACTCTTGAACCAGGCCATGGCCCTGGCCGCGATGAAGGTCAGCACCATGAGATATGCGAAACCGATCACCGCGAACACGGCACCGAGTATCAACGCGGAGACCAGCATGTTGGAACCGGCCGGGATGAAGGGTGGCATCAGGGCCAGGAACAGCAGGCCGAGCTTGGGGTTCAGGGCAGAGGAGAGCGCGCCAGCACGGACCGACTGCATGATCGTGAATTCCGTGGTGCCAGCGGCCGTGATGGACCTGGTGGTGGTTCGTGCCGTCGCGGCGGTGGTTCCGGCGAGGAAGCGTGCCTTGACGAAGGAACCGAGCCCCAGATAGAGCAGGTACAAGCCGCCGACAACTGCGATTCCCTGGTGGATGGCCGGGTAGGTCTGTAGCAAGGCGGCAACGCCAAGTCCGGCCAACGCCGCCCAGGCCATGATTGAGACCATCATGCCCAGCGCGGCGGCAACGCCGTTGCGGGGGCGGTTCAGGGCGTAGCGAAGCAGCAGAAAAGTGTCGGGACCGGGTGCAAGAACAATGACCAGTGACAGACCGGCGAAACCAAGAAGAGCGGATAACGGCATGCCGCCCATTATCCGTGCCGGTGGCACGTCCACGGAAATAGGGCCCCGGTCCAACGAGAGCCGCCATGAGCCGAACCGTTGGAAGGGCGGATGCCGCTATGCGCCACCTGACTCCAGGGAAACCACGGCCAGGAGTCCGCTGCCGCTGATGGCGAGCGGTGATTCCCCGCCTCCCACGACGGTGTCGTAACGTCCCATGGCGCGCTCGCCGGAATCGCCATCCTGCAACCGCGCCTGGCCCTTAAGTAGGACGCCAAGCTGGCCCGCGACAAGCTTCCGCGGGTGCTCCGGCGACAGCTCGACGAGGCCTACCTGTCCGTTGACCGTTCCGGTGCGGGTGATCAGGTTGAAGTCCCTGATCGGCCCGGCGGGCAGCGTGGCACTGGTGACGGCACCGCCGTCGAAGAGCAGCGGCGTGTACCTGTCCAGCCGCTGCTCGACCCCGTCGATGGTGATCGCCAGTCCTTCGCCCTCGATGACGGTCAAGATCCGGGCCATCCCGGCGAATGCCGAGAATGGCCCTTCGCTTTCCACGTCGGCAATGCTCAGCCGCCAGTCCCAGTCGTCGCCGGGAACGGTTACCAGGTTTCCGGAGAGTCCCAACTTCCCCGAGGCGATCTGCCGGGTCACCCCGCCGCCGTTGCGCCAGGGTGCGGGACTGATCCCGGAGTAGGCGATGACGGTGCCGGGGGACAAAGGCAGATGCTGTGGGGCTTCCATGGGGGCGGTCCTTCGTTGGTTTGCGGAGCCGATTAGGCCAGGGGGGCCGCGAGGACCGAATTTGCGGCCGCCAGCAACGTACCGTCGGTCACCAGCTGGAACACGGATTCGATCTCGGGGGAGATGAATCGGTCGGTTCCCGGGCCCTCGACCTTGGTGCGGATTGCTTCGCGAACCGAGGTGATGACCGGCGAGGACTTGGTGGATGCCAGACCGCCGTCACGCATGTCCAGCGCCCGGGCGCTGGTGAGCAGCTCGATGGCCAGCACGCGGGCCAGGCCGTCGATGGCCTTGCGCAGCTTGAGGCCCGCGTGCCAGCCCATGGAGACGTGGTCTTCCTGCATGGCGGAGGACGGGATGGAATCCACGGAGGCCGGAACGGCCAGGCGCTTGAGTTCGGAGACGATGCCCGCGGCCGTGTACTGGGCGATCATGTGGCCGGAGTCGACTCCCGGGTCGTCGGCCAGGAAGGCGTTCAGGCCATGGCTGCGGGCGGTGTCCAGGAATCGGTCGGTGCGGCGCTCGGAGATGGAAGCCAGGTCGGCGACCGCGATGGCCAGGAAGTCCAGCACGTAACCCATCGGGGCGCCATGGAAGTTGCCGTTGGATTCGACGCGACCGTCGGGAGTGACCACCGGGTTGTCGATGGCCGAGGCCAGTTCGATGGACGCGACGTTCTCGGCGTGGGCCAGCGTGGCGCGCACCGCGCCGTGCACCTGCGGGGCGCAACGCAGCGAGTAGGCATCCTGCACGCGGGTGAACTTGTGCGCCCCGGCCTTCTGTTCGGCCAGCAGTGCGGAGCCGGCGAGCACGGTGCGCATGTTGGCTGCGGAGTCGATCTGGCCCGGGTGCGGGCGAAGCGCGTGCAGATCGGGGGCGAAGACATCGTCGGTGCCCAGCAGGCCCTCGACGCTCATCGCGGCGGAGAGGTCGGCGATGCTGATCAGGTCGCGCAGGTCGGACGCGGCCATCAGCAGCATGCCGAGCATGCCGTCGGTGCCGTTGATCAGAGCCAGGCCCTCCTTTTCGGCCAGCACCACGGGCTCGATTCCGGCCGCGGCCAGGGCCTCGGCCGCATCTACGAGTTCGCCGGCGGCGTTGCGGACCTTGCCCTCGCCCATGACGGCCAGGGCGCAGTGGGAAAGCGGGGCCAGATCGCCGGAGCAACCCAGCGAGCCGTACTCGCCCACGACGGGGGTGATCTGTGCGTTCAACAATGCGGCGTAGGTCCGGGCGACGACAGGGCGCACGCCGGTGCGGCCGGTGGCCATGGTGGAAAGGCGGTTGAGCATGAGGCCGCGGATGACTTCGCGGGACACCTCGGTGCCGGAGGAGGCTGCGTGAGAGCGGATCAGCGAACGCTGCAACTGGGCGCGCAGCTCGATCGGGATCTGCTTGGTGGCCAGGGCGCCGAACCCGGTGGAGACGCCGTAGTGCGGGACGGTGTCGGTGACCAACGCGTCGATGACTGCGCGGGACTCCTCCATGGCGGCCATCGACTCGGCGGAGAGCTCAACCGGGGCGAGGTGGCGGGCGACGTTGACGACTTCGCGCGGAAGCAATGCGCCGGTCGAGACGGTGACTGCACCGGTTGAGAGGGTGATGCTGGCGTTCATGTGCTTTCCTTCTGGATGTCAGGTTTTCGTGGTCTTGTGCGAGTCAAAATTTGTCCCGCTCTTGCCAATAGGTGAAATTAGCGTTTCAATAAGTGAAACGCATAAGCCGGTTCGGGGCAAGCCCCCGGCCGGTGCGGATTGGATCAAAAGTGAAAAAAGCACTTGCGAACCAGTACACCCAGAAACATCTTTATTGGAGGATATCCCCGTGGCTGAACCAGCGACCAGGACCGTGGAACGTGCCTTGCAACTCTTGGGGGCAGTATGTGACGCCGGTGCAGTCTCCCTGGCCGGGGTCGCCCGCGAGACGGAACTTTCCGCTTCGACGGCGTTGCGCCTGCTGCGCACGCTGGAAAACAGCGGATTTGTCCGCAAGGACGAGGACGGCGAGTATCGCCCCGGCCTCCGGCTGGTACAGCTGGGCGCGCAGGCGCTGAGCCACGAGTCCTTGATCCACTTGGCGGCACCGGCCTTGCAGCGCCTGGTGGATGCCACGGGGGAGTCGGCCTATCTTTCGGTGCGCGGGCACCACGGCACCGGCAACGACCACGCGGTCTACCTGGCGATTGCGGAGGGCACCCACTCCGTCCGCCACGCCTCGTGGGTGGGTCGCAGCGTGCCGCTGGAGGGCTCCAGCCTCGGCGTGGTTTTTGCCGGGCAGACCCCCGATCGCGGCTATGCGGTCTCCGACCGAGGCGTCGAGGAAGACGTCACGGCCATCGCGGCCCCGCTCCGGCAGCCGGGAACGCCAGGCGCCATCGACCACACCGGCCCGGTGGCAGCCATCTCGGTGGTGGCTCCGAGCTACCGCATGACCCCCGAGGGGATCGCGCGCATCGGGGAGCTGGTTGCCGCCGAGGCACGCGCACTCTTCGGGGCCGGCGCGGCAAACCCTTCCACGGACCAGCCAGCAACACCCAATGAGCAGCAACCGGCACTCGCCACCCATCAGTAAACAGCAAGAAAAGCACCCATCCAGCAACACCATGACCAGGAGAACAGATCCATGAGCTTCACCCAGCACGATCCCACCCGCGTCATCCGAGCCCCGCGCGGCACCAAACTTACGGCAAAGTCCTGGGCCACCGAGGCCCCGCTGCGCATGCTGATGAACAACCTCGACCCGGAGGTCGCCGAGCGCCCCGAGGACCTGGTCGTCTATGGAGGCACCGGACGTGCGGCCCGCTCCTGGGAAGCCTACGACGCGATCATCAAGACGCTGACGGACCTGGAAGAGGACGAGACCCTGCTGATCCAGTCCGGCAAGCCGGTCGGTGTCTTCCGCACCAACAAGTGGGCCCCGCGCGTGCTGATCGCCAACTCGAACCTGGTGGGCGACTGGGCCACCTGGCCCGAGTTCCGCAAGCTCGAGGCCGAGGGCCTGATGATGTACGGCCAGATGACCGCGGGTTCCTGGATCTACATCGGCACCCAGGGCATCCTGCAGGGCACCTACGAGACCTTCGCCGCCATTGGCGTGAAGCGCTTCAACGGCACGCTCGCCGGCACCCTGACCCTCACCGGCGGCTGCGGCGGCATGGGCGGCGCCCAGCCGCTTGCAGTCACCCTCAACGGCGGCGCCTGCCTCATCGTGGACGTTTCCGAGGACCGCCTGCGCCGCCGCCTGGGCAAGCGCTACCTTGACGACGTGGAGCTGGACCTGGATGCGGCAATCGCCAAGGTCACCGCCGCGAAGAACGAGGGCCGTGCGCTCTCGGTCGGCTACGTGGGCAACGCCGCCGAGGTCTTCCCGGAACTGCTGCGCCGCCAGAAGGCCGGCGAAGTCGACATCGACATCGTCACCGACCAGACTTCCGCGCACGACCCGCTGAGCTACCTGCCGGTCGAGTACACGCTGGAACAGTGGGACGCCGAGGCACAGGCGGACCCGGAGGGCTTCACCAAGAAGGCCCAGGTTTCCATGGCCCGCCACGTGGAGGCGATGGTCGGCTTCCAGGACATCGGCGCCGAGGTCTTCGACTACGGAAACTCCATCCGCGACGAGGCACGCCAGGGCGGCTACGACCGCGCGTTCGAGTTTCCTGGCTTCGTCCCGGCCTACATCCGCCCGCTCTTCTGCGAGGGCCTCGGCCCGTTCCGCTGGGTGGCGCTCTCCGGCGACCCGGAGGACATCCGCGTCACCGACGAGGCGCTGAAGGAACTCTTCCCGGAGAACGAGCACCTGCACCGCTGGCTCAACGCGGCCCAGGAACACGTCGAGTTCGAGGGCCTGCCGGCCCGCATCTGCTGGCTTGGCTACGGCGACCGTGCCAAGGCCGGCGTGCTGTTCAACAAGCTCGTTGCCGAGGGCAAGGTCTCCGCGCCGATCGTGATCGGCCGCGACCACCTCGACTCGGGCTCCGTGGCCTCGCCGTACCGCGAGACCGAATCCATGAAGGACGGCTCGGACGCCATCGCCGACTGGCCGCTGCTCAACGCCCTGACCGCCACCAGCTCGGGTGCCACCTGGGTCTCGATCCACCACGGCGGCGGCGTCGGCATCGGCCGCTCCATCCATGCCGGACAGGTATCGCTGGCCGACGGCACCGAGCTGGCCGCGGCCAAGCTCGAGGCGCTGCTGACCAACGACCCGGGCATGGGCGTGATCCGCCACGTGGACGCCGGCTACGAGCGCGCCATCGAGGTCGCGCACGAGCGCGGCGTGCGCATCCCGATGTCCGAGTAGCACCGGACCGAGCACAACCACCGGGCACCACAACCCGGCAGCAACGACTTGCGGGCGCGACCACGGCCGCGCCCGCAAGTCGTTGCACCTGCCAGCCCGCCGAACGACACCCCGAGCCCGTTGAAGTCCAACGCGTAAGAGACGAAAGAGACGACCAGCCAGTGAGCACAGTAAATTCCCTGATGGCAGCCATCGCCGACGAGGGGCGGGACGCCAAGCGCGGCGGCTACTCGCGCCCCGTGTACTCGTCGGCGGAAATCACGCTGCGCGAATGGTTCGTCGCCGAGGCCGCGGCCCGCGGCCTCGAGGTCTCCACCGACGCCAACGGCATCATCTGGGCCTGGTGGGACCTGCCGGGTTCCGCCAAGGACGCGGCCTCCCGCCGCGGCGCCCTGGTCACCGGATCCCACCTGGACTCGGTCCCCGGCGGCGGCGCCTTCGACGGGCCGCTCGGCGTGGCCAGCGCGCTGGCGGCCTTCGACGTGCTCGCCGCACGCGAGGCCAACGGCGAGCTGCAGCGCAACAGGGCACTGGCCCTGACCGTCTTCCCGGAGGAAGAGGGCTCGCGCTTCGGCGTGGCCTGCCTGGGCTCGCGACTGCTCACCGGAGCGATCGACCCGGCCAAGGCACTGAACCTGCGCGACGCGCAGGGCAACACCTTCGCCGACGCCGCCGCGGCCAACGGACTGGACCCGGCGCTCATGGGCCGGGACGATGCGACGCTCGCCCTGATCGGCGACTTCATCGAACTGCACGTGGAGCAGGGGCGCGGGCTGAACACCGAGGAATTCACCGACGCCGCGGGCCGCGGTCCGGCCGTGGCGATCGGCAGCTCCATCCTGGGGCACGGGCGCTGGCGCCTGAGCTTCAGCGGCCAGGGCAACCACGCGGGCACCACGCTGATGATCGACCGCGCGGACCCCATGATCGCCGCGGCCCAGCTGGTGGTCAAGGTCCGCGAGGTCGCCCGCGCGCAGACGGACGCCCGGGCCACCGTCGGGCGGCTGGAACCGGTCCCCGGCGGCACCAACGTGATCGCCTCCCGGGTGGACCTCTGGCTGGACGTGCGCCACCCGGACGACGCGGTCACCGCCATGCTGGTGGAAAAGATCCATGGGCAGGCGCAGAAGATCGCGGCGTTCGAGGGCTGCGCGGTGACGCTCACCGAGGAATCCCTCTCAGGCACCGTGAACTTCGACCCGGCGCTGACCCGCGCGCTGGAGCAGTCCGTGCACCGGCTCGTCCCCGGCGCGCCGCTGCTGCCCACCGGCGCCGGGCACGACGCCGGGGTGCTTGCCGCGGAGGTTCCCTCCGGCATGATCTACGTGCGCAACCCCTCGGGCATCAGCCACTCGCCGGAGGAATACGTGGAGAACGACGACGCCGATGCAGGCGTCGCGGCCCTTGCCGACGTCTTGGAGGACCTGCTGTGAGCACCGAAACGAACACCCGGCCAAACGCCGGCGCGAACACGGGAGCCAAAACCGTGCGGGTTCCGGCGCCGATCAACGCGCACTCCCACGCCTTCCACCGGATCCTGCGCGGACGCACCCACGAGGGCGCCGACGGGGGAGCCGGCACCTTCTGGACCTGGCGCGAGCACATGTACGCAGCAGCGCACTCGCTGACCCCCGCCGGGTACCAGCAGCTTGCCACCGCGGTCTTCGCGGAGATGGTGGCCACCGGGTACAGCGCCGTGGGGGAGTTCCACTACCTGCACCACCAAAACGACGGGACGCCCTACGGCGCCGAGGGCTCGGACACCGAGCCGCACGCCATGGAGCTGGCCCTGGGCCGCGCCGCGCTTGCCGCCGGCATCCGCCTGGTGCTGCTTGACACCTGCTACCTGCAGGGCGGCCTGGCCGCCGACGGATCGGTGCTGCCGCTCGATGCGACCCAGCAACGCTTCAGCGACGGCACCGCCGCCGGCTGGCTCGAACGCCACGGCCGCCTGGCCATCGAGCTGAAGGAACTCGACGCCGGGGCGGGCCTGCTCACCCTGGGGGCCGCGATCCACTCGGTGCGCGCACTGGCCCCCGCCGACCTCGAGCTCATTGCCTCCCGGCTGGATCCCGCGCTGCCGCTGCACGTGCACCTCTCCGAGCAGCCCGCGGAAAACCTCGCCTGCCACAACGCCTACGGGCTGACCCCCACCGGTTTGCTGGAGCGCTCCGGACTGGTGGACGCGCGGCTCTCGGCGGTGCACGCCACGCACCTGAGCGAGGCCGACATCGCGGCACTTGGCGGCGGCAACGCCGGCATCGTCATGTGCCCCACCACGGAGGCCGACCTGGGCGACGGCATCGGCCCGGCCCGCGAGCTGGCCGACGCGGGTACCAGCATCTGCCTGGGCAGCGACCAGCACGCGGTGCTCGATCCGTACCTCGAGCAGCGCGCCCTGGAGCACGGGGAACGCCTGCGCAGCGGACAGCGCGGACGCTTCTCGCCCACGGAGATTTCCGCCGCCGCCCGCGAGGCCGGGCTGCGCTCGCTGGGCCTGCCGGAAAACGACGACCACATCGTGGTGGCCACCGACTCGGTCCGCACCGCCGGATCCCGGACCGCCCAGCTCTCGCTCACCGCCACCGCGGCGGACATCGCCGAGGTCCACATCAACGGGGAACTGCTCGCCGTCAACGGCATCCACACCCGGCTGGGCGATCCCGCAGCACTGTACGCAGCCTTCTTCGACACCCACCCGGAGTTTTCATGAGCACCACGCTGATCACCAACCTGTCCGAAGTCTTCACCGCCGACGCCGCACGGTCGGTCATCCGCGACGCGGCAATCCTGATCGACGCCGAAAACATCGCCTGGGTCGGCCCGCTCGCCGATGCGCCGGATGCCGACACCGTGATCGACGCCGGATACCGTGCCGCGCTGCCGGGCTGGGTCGACTCGCACACGCACCTGGTCTTTGCCGGGGACCGAAGCCAGGAGTTCGTGGCCCGCATGGCGGGACAGGAATACGCGGCCGGCGGCATCGCCGTCACCACGGCCGCAACCACCGCCGCCAGCGACTACGACCTCACGCGCCTGGTCATGGGTCGGGCGGCCGAGGCGCTCGCCGGCGGCACCACCTACCTGGAAACCAAGACCGGCTACGGGCTCAGCGTGGAGGAGGAAGCGCGGCACGCCCGCATCGCTTCGACCGTCGTGGACCAGGTGACGTTCCTGGGCGCCCACCTGGTTCCCGCCGGGATGGACGCACAGGAATACACGGACCTGGTCTGCGGGGAAATGCTGGAGCGCGTGGCTCCCTACGTGCAGTTCGCCGACGTCTTCTGCGAACGCGGCGCCTTCAACGAGGCCCAGTCCCGCCAGGTGCTCGCGGCCTGCGCCGAGGCCGGGCTGGGGCTGCGGGTCCACGGCAACCAGCTGGGTCCGGGCCCCGGAACGCAGTTGGCCGTCGAATTCGGCGCCAAGAGCGTCGACCACGTGAACTACCTGGATGACGCGGATGTGACGGCGCTCGCCGGTTCCTGGAAGAACTGGGACGCCGCAACCCGCACGGGTGTCGCGGGGACCGTGGCCACCTGCCTTCCGGCCTGCGACCTGTCCACCCGCCAGCCCTTGGCTCCGGGCCGCGAGCTGATCGATGCCGGAGTGCAGATCGCGCTTGCCTCCAATTGCAACCCGGGCACCTCGTACACCTCGTCGATGGCGTTTTGTGTGGCCACAGCCGTATTGCAGATGCGCCTGAGCATCGAGGAAGCCGTCACCGCTGCAACCTACGGGGGAGCGTTGGCCCTGGGCGTGCAGGACAAGGTGGGGTCGCTGGAGGTGGGCAAGCGTGCGGACATCCAGTTGCTGAATGCACCGAGCGTCGCGCACCTGGCCTACCGGCCGGGCATGAATCTCACCGGGCCCGTCTTCCGGGCCGGGGTTCTGGTGGCAGGGAAACTTTAGGGCCTGCTTCGTGTCGGCGGGGGCCTTCGTGATAAACAGGGAGCATGGCTATTACTGCATTCAAAGGTACCCCCGTCCAGACCATCGGCGAGCTGCCGGCCGTTGGCGCACTGGCTCCCGAATTCGCCCTCACCGGCACCGACCTCAACGATGTCACCAACGAAAGCCTGCGTGGCAAGCGGGTTGTGCTGAACATCTTCCCGTCCGTGGACACCGGCACCTGCGCCGCCTCGGTTCGTCGCTTCAACGAAATTGCAGCCGGCCTGGATAACACCGCAGTTGTGTGTGTTTCCGCCGACCTGCCGTTCGCCCTTGGCCGTTTCTGCGGTGCAGAAGGCATTGAGAACGTCGTTCCGACCTCCGTCTTCCGCTCCGACTTCGGTGCCGACTTCGGCCTGACCCAGGTCGAGGGCCCGCTGCGCGGCCTGCTCGCCCGCGCCGTCATCGTCCTGAACGAAGACGGCGAGGTGATCCACAACGAGATCGTTGAGGAAATCACCATCGAGCCGAACTACGATGCAGCACTTGCCGCACTCGTCTAATTCCCGGTAGTAACCGCGAAAAGCGCCAGCCGGCGCGGCCGCCACCGTCACAGGTGCGGCTGCTGCCGGCTGGCGCTTTCCCGTTTAAGGAATCGGGGAAACTCGCCTCGGTGCAGGCCGCCCGTGGCGCCGAGGGCGACGAATGTCTGCAGATCCTCTATTGAACCATTGCGAGTTTTTATGATCGCTAGACAAGTGAAACGATCATAAGCAATCATAGTAGGGAAGATCTTGCCACTCCCGATGCGATTCCGCGTCCGGGATCACAGAAGGAGACTGTCGTGAGCGACAACAACCAGCTCGGTTACCACATGGATATCGAACTCACCTCGCAGCCGGAAATGTGGGAACGCGCGATCGCCCAGGCCAAGGCCGAGAACCTGCTGCCGGCAGATGGCGCCCGCGTTGCGGTCGTCGGCTGCGGCACCTCCTGGTTCATGGCGCAGTCCTACGCCACGGCCCGCGAGGCCGCAGGCAAGGGCGTGACGGACGCCTTCGCAGCATCCGAGGCCTTCATCGCCACCCGCGACTACGACGTGCTTGTTGCCATCACCCGCTCCGGCACCACCTCCGAGGTCCTGGCACTGCTGGACGAGCTTGACGGCTCCATCCCGACCGTCGCCGTCATCGGCGACATCACCTCCCCGATCGTCGGGAAGGTCGACGCCGTCGTCGAGTTGCCATACGCCGACGAGGAATCCGTGGTGCAGACCCGCTTCGCCACCACCGCGCTTGCCTACCTGCTCACGAGCGTCGGCGTGGACCTGACCGACGCCGTGGCCGACGCCCGCGCCGCCGTCACCGCCGAGACCCCGGCCGAACTGATCGACGCCGAACAGTTCACGTTCCTGGGGCGCGGCTGGACCGTCGGCCTGGCCCACGAGGCAGCGCTGAAGATGCGCGAGGCCGTCCAAGGCTGGACCGAGTCCTACCCGGCCATGGACTACCGCCACGGCCCCATCTCCATCGCCGCCCCGAACCGCGTGACCTGGATGCTCGGCACCGAGCCCGAGGGCCTGGCCGGCGACATGGTCCGCACCGGCGCCCTGTACATCAACAACGAGGTGCACCCGTTGGCCGAGCTGGCACGCATCCACCGCGTCACCCTGGACCGTGCCCGCGCCCGCGGCATGAACCCGGATGCGCCGCGCAACCTGACGCGCTCGGTCATCCTCACCGAAGACGCCTAAGAAACGATTGGGGTGCCAAACACCATGACTCCTCCCTACCTGCTCTTTGACGTAGGCGGCACCGACATCAAGTCGGCATTGTCCGACGAAGCGGGCAACCTGCGGGGCATCCGCCGGGTCCCGACTCGTCGAGGCACCCCCAATCCGGCAGAATCACTGATCGAGCAGCTCCACGGCCTGGGCACCGAAATCCTGGCGGAAACGCCGACGGTACGGCCCGAGGCCGTGGGGTTGCTCGTGTGCGGCATCGTCGACGAAGCCGCCGGCAGCGGCGTCTTCTCCTCTAACCTCGGCTGGCGCGATGCCCCCCTTCGCGACATGGCAGCCAAGGCGTTTTCCCTTCCCGTCGGTTTCGGGCACGACGTGTCCACCGCCGGCGCCGCCGAACTGCGCTTCGGGGTCGGTGCCGACCTCGGGTCCAAGACTCGCAATGCCGTCATGTTCGTCATCGGGACCGGCATCGCTGCGGCGCTGTTTGTCGACGGACGTCCCGTCTCGGCCGGCGGATACGCAGGAGAGCTCGGCCATGCGGCCGTGCCCGGCGGATTCGCATGCCCATGCGGCGCCCACGGGTGCCTGGAAACCATTGGCTCCGCAGGGGCCATTGCCAGGCGTTACTCGGAGGCCAGCGGAACCCCGGTCCGCGGAGCCCGCGAAGTCCTCGAAGCCATGCACGCCGGAGACACGGTTGCGGCGAAGATCTGGGACGAGGCCATCGAGGCCCTTTCCTTCTCCATCGCGCAGCTGTGCGCCTCGATCGCCCCCGAGGCCATTATCATCGGCGGCGGGCTGGCCCAGGCCGGCGAAGCGTTGCTGGAGCCGTTGCGCCGCTCGGTGCGCCGCAGGCTGTCCTACCACCGCGAACCGGTCATCGTCCCGGCCCAGCTCGGCGAGGACGCGGGACTGCGCGGTGCCTTCCTGAAGGCTGCCGAGGCGGCTGGCAAAAGCTCATGATCCTGACAATCACGCCAAACCCGGCGGTCGACGAGACCTACGGCCTGGAGGTCCTGGAGGTCGGTGGGACCAACAGGGTCGACGCCCCGTTGCGCAGGGCCGGCGGCAAGGGCCTGAACGTTGCCCGTGTCGCCCACGCCCAGGGCGTCCCCGTCATCGCGCTGGCACCCGTGGGCGGACCCAACGGGCAGGTGTTCGCCCGGGAACTGGAAACGGCGGGAGTCGAACACTCGCTGATCCAGGTTGCCGCCGAGACCAGGCGCAGCTTCGCCCTGGTCGAGCACGCCACCGGACGCACCACCGTGGTCAACGAACGCGGCGGTGCGCTGGATCAGGCGGAGTGGGACACCATCCGCGCGCGGATCAGCGCGCTGCTGGACCAGGGTGTCACGGTCCTTGCTGCTTCCGGGTCGCTGCCCGAGGGCACCGACGAGGACTTCTACCCGTGGTGCGTGCGCGAAGCCGAACGCCGCGGCATCCCCAGCATTATCGACACCTCCGGTCCCGCACTGCTGGCGGCGGCCCGCGCAGGGGCCACGGTGCTCAAGCCCAACCACCACGAGCTGCAGGAAATCACCGGCGCCGACTCGCTGGAAGCCGGCGCCGCGATCCTGCTGGAAGCGGGAGCCAAGCACGTCTATGCAAGTGCCGGCGAGGACGGGCTGTTCCATTTCGCCGCGAAAACCCCCGGGCAGTGGGCTTCCGCCCGCCTGCCCGAGCCCCTGGTGGGCAACCCCACAGGAGCCGGGGACTCGGTGGTCGCCGCCATCGCCGTGGGCCTGGACCGGCGCGAGGACCACGACTCGGTGATCCTCTCCCGCGCAGCGGCCTGGTCCGCCTCCGCGGTTCTCATGCCGACGGCCGGCGAGCTTCATCCCTCGCACCCGGAACTGGCCCAAGCGCTCATCCTCACATCCTCCACCGCGCGCTAGCCGCACCGGCAGCACGCCTCCTCCACTTGAAAGGACGCACTTACAGTGCCCTTGGTCAACACCGCAGAAATCATGAATGCAGCCCGCGCCGCCAACACCGGCCAGGGCGCCTTCAACGTCATCCACCTGGAAAGCGCCGAGGCGTTGATCCGCGGTGCCGAACTGGCGCAAACCCCGGTGATCCTGCAGATCTCCGAAAATTGCGTGAGCTACCACGGAGGCCTTGAGCCGGTCGCGCTGGCCACGCTCGCCGCGGCACGCAACGCCGGCGTTCCGGTTGCCGTCCACCTGGACCACGCCGAATCCGAAGACCTGGCCCGCGCGGCGGTCGACCTGGGCTTCGGGTCGATCATGTTCGACGGCGCGCACCTGGACTACGACCAAAACGTTGCGGCCACCAGGCGCGTGACCGAATACGCCCACGCCGCGGGCGTCTACGTGGAAGCGGAACTGGGCAAGATCGGCGGCAAGGACGGTGCCCATGCACCGGGCGTGCGCACGGATCCGGAGGAGGCACTCTCCTTCGTGGCCGCCACGGGCGTCGACGCCCTGGCTGTTGCGGTGGGTTCTTCCCACGCCATGCTCGATCGTTCGGCGGCATTGGACACCGATTTGATCGCCCGCATCCGGGCGGCCCTCGAGGTGCCGTTGGTGCTCCACGGTTCCTCGGGCGTCAGCGACGAGAACATCGTCTCCGCGATCAACGCGGGCATGACCAAGATCAACGTCTCCACGCACCTCAATGGCTTTTTCACCCGAGCCATCCGCCGGTACCTCGAGGAAAACCCCGAGGTGGTGGATTCACGCAAGTACCTGGCGCTCGGCCGTGACGCCATGGCCGAAGAAACGGCTCGGCTTTTGACGCTTTTTGCAGGTAAGGCGCTCTAGGCCACGCTCGTTCGAAGTGCGTGCCCCTGTCCATCCACGGATGGGGCACGCCTGCCGGTTTTCCGTGCAGGTGCCGCTCGGTGACGAATCGTCACTAATGAGTACGGGAAACCGCAATGGAACGCGAGGTTTTGCACTCGCGGGGAAAAGTAGCCGGTTTGTGACCCGTTCCGCTTGACCCTGTGGCGACAGTCACAGCATAATCAAGTTACATGTACTTTATTGCTCGTTCTCGGTGTAAATAAAGCACATAACATCAGCCCGAGTTGACGGTAAGTGCAATGCACCGATGTCGACCTCACGGAACGAGGATCAATGAAGAAGCACAATCTCCGAGGAGCGGTAGTCGCAGGTGCAGCCGCCGCAGCACTCTTGCTGACCTCTTGCGGTTTTGGCGGGGGATCGAACTCCGGCGCGGCCAGCGGCTCCGCCGGCGCAGCCGCCGGTGCCGTCACCACCCTGGACATGATGGTTCCGAGCTACTCGGACGGCACCAAGGCACTGTGGGAAAAAGTCATCAAGGACTTCGAAGCAGCCAACACCGATGTCAAGGTCAACCTTGAGATGCAGTCCTGGGAAAATATCGAGGGCGTGCTGAAGACAAAGATCCAGGGCAACAAGGCGCCGGACATCTACAACGGCGGCGCATTCGCCGAGTTCGCGGCCGAGGGCCTGCTGGCCCCGGTCACCGACGTTGCCTCCGAGGCAACCATCGCCGACTTCCAGCCTTCCTTCGCCGACAACGAGAAGGTCGACGGCACCCAGTACGGCCTGCCGCTGATCGCCTCCGCCCGCGCGCTCTTCTACAACAAGGCGCTCATGAAGGAAGCCGGCGTCGCCGAGGTTCCCAAGACCTGGGACGAGCTCTACAACGCCGCGAAGGCCGTGAGCGAGAAGACCAAGTCCGCAGGCTACGGCATGCCCCTGGGCAACGAGGAGGCACAGGGCGAATCGCTGATCTGGTTCGCCGGCAACGGCGGCAACTTCGGCAACGCCACTGCAATCGAGGTCAACACCCCGGTGAACCTCGAGGCCGCCGACTTCATGCAGAAGATGATCAAGGACGGAGTCACGCAGAAGGATCCGGGCGCAACCCAGCGCACCCCGATGCTGAACACCTTCATCCAGGGCAAGATCGGCTTCGCGTACGCGCTGCCGCAGACCGTTGGCCAGATCAAGAAGGAAAACCCTTCCCTTGAGTACGGCATCGCACCGGTTGCCACCAAGTCCGGAACCCCGGCGACCCTCGGCGTTGCCGACCGCCTGATGTCCTTCAAGAACGACGGCTCCAAGGCCGCAGCGGTCAAGAAGTTCATGGACTACTTCTTCTCCGCCGACGTCTACTCCAACTGGGTCTCCACCGAAGGCTTCCTGCCGACCACCAAGTCGGGCTCCGAGAAGATGGCCGGCGACGAAACCCTCAAGCCGTTCCTGGAGATGCTGCCCAACGCGGTGTTCTACCCGACCACCAACCCTGCCTGGAACGCCACCGACGGTGCGTTCAAGTCACTGATGGGCCAGATTGCCACGGGCAAGTCGGCAACGGATGTCCTGAAGGAAATCCAGGCCAAGGCCGACGCCGCCAAGTAGCACCACCGATCCACGCCGATCGGCTTCCAATACCGGGAGCCCGCGGCGGCGATCAACCAAACAAGCGCAACGGGGCTCACCGCCACCTTGAGGGTGAGCCCCGTTTTGCTTGGACCACAGACCCGCAAATCCCCGTCACGCAGGAGCACCCCCATGAGCGTCGCAACAGCACAGAAGCGCTTGGCAAAGCGCACATCTGCCCAGGAAGGCGGTTCATTCCTTGCTGCGCTGCCATGGATCGGGCCGGCGATACTGCTGATCCTTGCCATCGTGGTGTTCCCCGCCGGGTACATGATCTACAACTCCACCCGAAAGATCTCGCAGGTCGGAACCGACCTCAAGGGCGTCGGGTTCGACAACTTCGCCAAGGTCTTCGCCGACCCCAACCTGCCGCGCATCCTGCTCAACACCGTGGTCTGGGTGGTCGTCGTCGTGAGCCTCACGGTGCTCATCTCGCTGGCCCTGGCCCAGTTCCTCAACAAGCCTTTCCCCGGGCGCACCCTGGTGCGCATGGCCGTCATCGTTCCCTGGGCCGCCTCGGTCGTCATGACCACCACGGTGTTCTACTACGCGATGGACCCCAACTACGGCATCTTCAACAAGTTCCTCGTGGACATCGGGGTGCTGGACGAGGGCTTCGGCTTCACCAAGAACGCGGTCCCCGCGATGGCCGTCGCCATCGTGATTGCCGTCTTCGTATCGATCCCGTTCACCACCTACACGATCCTCGCCGGGCTCCAGGCCGTGCCGAGCGAAACGCTGGAGGCCGCGCGCATGGACGGTGCCGGACGCTGGCGCACCTACATCTCGGTGATCCTGCCGCAGCTGCGCGGCGCCTTGGCCGTGGCGGTGCTGATCAACATCATCAACGTGTTCAACAACCTGCCGATCCTGAAGATCATCACCGGATCGATCCCCGGCTACAGCGCCGACACCCTGATGACCTACATCTTCAAGGTCCTGCAATTCGACAGGCGCCTGGACATCTCCTCCGCGTTGTCGGTGCTGAACTTCGCGATCGTGATCGTGATCGTTGCCATCTACGTCAAGACCGTCAAGCCCATGAAGGAGGTCTAGGAAAGCCATGTCGATCCTGACTACCGAAGACCGAGCCTCCCGCAAGACCGTCATTTGGCGCATGATTGCCGGGTTGGCGGTCGCAGCAGTCTTCATGATTCCCTATGCGGTCATGTTCGTCGGCTCGCTGAAGACCCGCGCCGAGATCCTTGCCGTCCCGCCCAACTACTTCCCGCGCGAGGGCGCCCAGTGGTCCAACTACCTGACCATGTGGGACACCCCCGAAACGCCCGTGGCCTACAACCTCATCTCCACGATCGTGATTTCGCTGTGCGCCACGTTGCTGGTGCTGCTGGTGGCCACCCCCGCCGCCTACTACACCGCGCGCTTCAAGTTCCCCGGCAAGATGGCGTTCATGTTCCTGGTGATCGTCACCCAGATGCTGCAGCCCGCCGTGCTGACCGCCGGCCTGTTCAAGCAGATGCTGGCCATGGACCTGTATGACACGTGGCTGGCGATGATCCTGATCAACGCCGCGTTCAACCTGGCCTTCGCGGTCTGGATCATGCACTCCTTCTTCGCCTCGGTGCCCAAGGAAATCGACGAGGCCGCCCAGATCGACGGCGCCGGCAAGCTGCGGGTGCTGTTCAAGATCAACCTGCCGCTGGTGTGGCCCGGCATCGTCACCGCGGTGATCTTCACGTTCGTGTCCTGCTGGAACGAATTCGCGGCCTCACTGGTCATCCTCTCCACCGCGGAGAACCAGCCGCTGTCCGTGGCACTGACCAAGTTCGTCGGACAGTACTCGACGGCCTGGCAGTACGTCTTCGGCGTCTCGATCGTCGCGATCATCCCGGTGATTGCGCTGTTCATGCTCATTGAGAAGCGACTAATCGGCAGTTTGACCGCCGGAGCGGTAAAGTAAACCCCCGTGTCCACCTCTGCCTTGCCGGGATTTACAGCCTGCTCCCCGGAAGACGCCGCGAGGCTTTTGCGCTCCGCTCTTGGTGCCTGCAATGACTCCAACCACGGCCAATAGCCGGAAGACGGGAAGGTATCCACGATGAAACGCGAAGAACGACAGGGCACCATTCTGGAGCTCCTCTCCGAGTTCGGGCAGATCGAGGTCGACGAAATCGTGCGGCGCCTGGAGGTCTCGCCCGCCACCGCGCGTCGGGACCTCGATTCGCTGGCCGCGGCCTCACTGCTCTCGCGCACCCATGGCGGGGCGGTCAGCAACTCCGTGGCCTACGACCTTCCGGTGCGCTACCAGAAGGAAGAAGCCGCGGTGCAGAAGCACGCGATCGCTGTGCTGGCCGCAGGCCTGGTGAAGCAGGACATGGTCGTCGGCCTGTCCGGCGGAACCACCTCCAGCGCCATCGCAACCCAGCTGGGCATGCGACGCGACCTGGTCAATGACTCCGGCCGGACCACGTTCACGGTTGTCACCAACGCCGTGAACATCGCCTCGGCGCTTGCTGTGCGAACCCACGTCAAGGTGATGGTGACCGGGGGAGTGCTGAACCCGCGGTCCTACGAACTGGTCGGCCCCTTTGCCGAACAGTCGCTGGAAAAGGTCACCCTGGACATTGCCTTCGTGGGCATCAACGGCCTCGAGGCCCACATCGGTCCGACCGTGTCCGACGAGTTCGAGGCATCGATCAACGACCTCATGATCCGCCGGGCCCGGCGCAGCTACCTGGTGTGCGATTCCTCCAAGATCGGCCACAGCGCCTTCGCGGCGCTGACCCGTGCCACGTTCAACGCGCTGATCACCGACGAGGGGATCACCGCCGAACAAAAGCACGAGCTGGAATCGGCAGGCATCCCGGTGATCATCGCCCCCGCGGTGTTGCCAAGCCGTTAGGACGCGTTTCTTGCCTAGTCACGTGCACGGCAACCGTTGTACTTCCAGCCTATGCATCCCAGGGCCAAATCCGAACCTCGGGTAGCGCCTTCCGAACGATTGATACTGGACGCTGCGAAGTCTTAGCGCCGGACTTTCGGCGATTTTACAAGCCCCATATTCGACGAGAACACCCGATCCCGACCCCTGCGTGACTTTTTAGGGTCCCCTTGACGTGAAGTGTGACAGCTGTCATAGTCTTCATATGAACATGTTGGACAGCTGGACAGCTACACAGGATCGAGTCGTACGCGTAGGCGCGGCCGAACAGGTCTTTGCATCCCTCCGCGGCGCTATCGAAGGTGGCAAGATCCCTGTCGGCACCCGCCTCGACTCGGAGGCGTCGCTTGCCAAACAGTACGGTGTGAGCCGCACGATGGTCAGGGAGGCGCTGCGTTCATGCACCGCATTGGGACTTACTGCCACGTACACGGGAAAGGGAACATTTGTCATCGCTGACAAGGTGGCCCAGGACCTTAAGCTTGGTAAATATTCGGCCAGCGCCCTCCTTGAAGCGCGCCCCCACGTGGAAGTGCCGGCCGCTGGCCTCGCCGCCCAACGCCGCAGCAACGAGGATCTGGAGGCTCTTCGGGAAATCCTTAGGGAAATGTCCGAGGAAGACGATCTTCACCAGTGGGTGCTTTTGAACACTGAGTTCCACGTGACCATCGCCCGTTGCAGTGGCAATGGCGTGTTCGAATCATTCCTGTCAGACATCTGCGACGCCATGGCGAACCAATCAAACACTCTCAACCTCGTGGCTGACCGGCGCCCGGAATCGGGTCAGGAGCACGCCCGCATTCTCGCTGCCATCGAGAGCGGATCAGCCGAGGAAGCATCCCTGGCTATGAGAGAACATTTGCGCGGCGTTGAATACGCCCTCGGCACCATCATCCCCGGAAGCGGTGACTCCGGGGTCGGCCAAACGCCCTAGACCCCAAACACCGCATTTCACGGGCCCTCCCCTCCTGCGGCAATTGCCGCCAGCCCTTCGCGGCCTCCTCGCCTAGAACTGCCATGCCCACCGGGCGTGGCTGCGGCGTCACTCAGGCCTGCCCCGGCCCCAGCTTTTACCCTCCAAACCCGCCAACGAAGCCTTGCGAGGACCCCATGAGCATCACCCATACCGCCCCGGACACCCGTTCCGAACACGACCTCCTCGGCGACCGGGATGTCCCCGCCGACGCCTACTGGGGTGTCCACACCCTCCGTGCCGTGGAGAACTTCCCCATTACCGGCCAGCCGCTGTCCTCCAACATGCACCTGGTCCGCGGGCTGGCCGCCGTGAAACTGGCCGCCGCACGCACCAACCAGGAGCTGGGGCTGCTCGACGCCGAGCGCGCCGCGGCCATTGAGGAAGCCTGCGCCGACATCCTGAACGGCAAACTCAGCGAGCAGTTCGTCGTGGACGTCATCCAGGGCGGCGCCGGTACGTCCTCGAACATGAACGCCAATGAGGTCATCGCCAACCGGGCCCTGGAGATCCTCGGACACCCGAAGGGCGACTACGCGCGGTTGCACCCCAACGACCACGTCAACCTCTCCCAGTCCACCAACGACGTCTACCCCACCGCGGTCAAGCTCGGCACGATCTTCGCGGTCCGGGAACTGCTGGAAGCGCTCACCGAGCTCGAGGAATCCTTCGCCGCCAAAGCCCTTGAGTTCCGCACGGTGGTGAAAATGGGCCGCACCCAGCTTCAGGACGCCGTCCCCATGACCCTCGGCCAGGAATTCGGCAGCTACGCCATCACGATCGGCGAGGACCGGCTCCGTCTGGCCGAAGCTGACCTGCTGATCCACGAAATCAACCTCGGCGCCACGGCGATCGGCACCGGGCTGAACGCACCGGCCGGATACGCCGAGGCCGCCTGCCGGCACCTTGCCGAGATTTCGGGACTGCCGTTGGTGACGGCGGTGGACCTGATCGAGGCCACCCAGGACGTCGGTGCCTTTGTGCACCTCTCCGGGGTACTCAAGCGGGTGGCCGTGAAACTCTCCAAGATCTGCAACGACCTCCGGCTTCTTTCCTCCGGCCCGCGCGCCGGATTCGGCGAGATCAATCTGCCGGCGGTGCAGTCCGGCTCTTCGATCATGCCCGGCAAGATCAACCCGGTCATTCCTGAAGTGGTCAGCCAAGTGGCCTACGAGGTGATCGGCAACGACGTCACCATCACCATGGCCGCAGAAGCCGGCCAGCTCCAGCTCAACGCGTTCGAACCGATCATCGTCCACAGCCTCCACAAGAGCATCTCCCATCTGGAAGCCGCCTGCCGCACCCTCACGGCCCGCTGCGTCCGGGGCATCACCGCCAACACCGAACACCTCCGGCTCACGGTGCAACAGTCAATCGGCCTCGTCACCGCCCTCAACCCGCAACTGGGATACGCCACGGCCACGGCCATTGCGCAGGAAGCCCTCGCCACCGGCAAGGGAGTTGCGGAGCTCGTGTTGGAACACGGACTGCTCACCGCTGAGCAGCTCCAGGAGCTGCTCAGCCCCGAACGCCTCGCCAATTTGAGCAAGTAGCCCGCACCAGACCAAGGACCCTGCTCATTTGGCGGCCTGCGCCCAATGCAATGCAATCGAGAAGTCTGCACGAAGCGGGGGATCCATGAGCGCTTCAAGATTTTTGGCTTGAAAATTCTGGCGTCGTTCCATCTCGAGCGCACTGGAACCACAAGGGTTGTTGGATGAAAGACGACCGTTTCGACAACAACTGGATCTCATCAATACTCAAACCAATATGGCTCACCCCATGCTCACTAGGGTGATCCAGAATTACCGACTCAAACGAAAGTAGCGTTAACCGGATATGACTCCGATCGTCAAGATTTCCGACGTCAACAAGCACTACGGCCCGCTGCACGTCCTGCAGAACATCAACCTCGAAGTCGCCAAGGGCGAGGTCGTCGTTGTCCTGGGACCCTCCGGCTC
>NZ_JBIVTO010000015.1:78269-91002 GCF_044756805.1 Paeniglutamicibacter sp. NPDC091659 | reverse complement strand
GCGAGCGCCTTGAAGAGGTTCAGGCTCGTGGTGTCGGTGACGACGGTTTCGCCGTCGTTGCCGCCAATCAGTTTCGAAAGCTTGTCACCCAAGCGAGTCGGCAGTTCGAACCAGCCGGCGGTGTTCCACGAGCGGATCAGCCCGTGAGCCCATTCGTTGTTGATGACATCGGCTGCACGCTCGGCAGCGCCCAGCGGGAGCGGGCCCAGCGAATTGCCGTCAAGGTAGATCAACCCCTCAGGCAGCGAGAAGCGCTCGCGGAAACGAGCCAAGCTGTCGTTTTTGTCGGCCGCCTGCAAGCTTGCACGGTCGGTTCGAAGAGTGGGGGTGCTCATGGAAATTTTTGCCTTTCTTGACGTATCGAGCGATTGTGACGAGAGTCATAATATCTCGATTCTTGATGAATACTATCGCTGAGTTCGGCCCGAATCGCAATTCTCGAATAATTGCCCAGAATATGAGGTCGAACCGTTCATGGATTCACTTTGCAACCCCATGGATAGCGTCCTGGTGAATCGTGTTCAGCCGACTCATTGCCGGACTTCCGTAAGCCGCAAGCATCGGTGCCCATAATGTTGATTTTTTGATTTTTTCATGTGGTGCTCCAATGCTTGCCGGAGCTCGGTCGCCGAGCGGTGGGGTTGGTCCGTTGATTCATTCGCGCATGATGGCGCCGAAGAAGATCTGCGCCACGCCAGCTCCCGAGCACCTCCTTGCTGGGGCGGGGCCGCCTGCGGGCCGATGGCCGGTCGCACTTCGCCTGGGGGTGCTTGTGTCAGCGCCGTTCCGATGGTTTTTTGTCGCGTTATCACCTCGAAGGCCTCTTGGTCGTGTGGGGAAAGGCGAAAGGGTTTCGCGTGGCTGGCCTCGTCGCGAATCTTCCAGTAAACCGAACCGGACCAAGCCAACTCCACGCCCTGCCCGGACTGGCCGCCGCTGGTCTTTGCCGGTGGCTTGTTCCGCGTCCGGGTTGGACGAAGGGCTCCGCGAGGGGGAGGCGCGGAGCCCTTCTAGGGTTGTGCAATCGGATGAGTTGGAGAGAGGCGTCGATCGCACGGGTACTTCACGGATCCACGTAGGTGGATGCCGCATGCATATCCCCTCTCGGGTTCGGGATATGCATGCAGGCCAACATCGGCATAGGGGAAAGCCCTGCCGGCCTGTCACATCCTTAGAGCCCGGGGATGTCGAAGCGTGACGCGAAACCGGAAAACGATTTTTTACCACACGCGGCAGGAAACGTCGGGATTGCCGGGGGTGCCGGAACTCTGGGCATGAAGACCAGCCAAAGGGAAGGGGTCGTCTTCTGGCGATTCGATTTGTCGGCAACATGAAAAATGTGACCCCGGTCACATTTTAAACTTTTGGCGTCATGGCCCACCGTGAGGCGACTCTCGTACGGTGAAAGGTTTTCACGGGAGTCCCCGCACTGGTTGATTCAAGCCGGAACTTGTGATCCCGGGTGCGACCTTTCCACCTTGCGTGGGTGATGAATCCTGCGCACACACTCATGAGTGAAAGAGAGATACCAGGTGAGCAAAAAAATAGTGCAGCGATTGGGCGCTGCCTTGGGGGCTACTGCCATCGGCGCGGTCGCGCTTATCGGAGCGACTCCGGCTGCGTTCGCAGCCCCGGCCGATTACGGCAACATCGACACCGACCGTGACGGTTCGTTGACCGTCCACAAGTACCTTCACCAGACCGGCGACGTCGTGGGCGACCCGAGCCAGGCTCCTGCCGATGGTGACTTCACCGACCCGGTGGCCGGCGTGACCTTCACCGCCTACCCGCTGTTGAAGGACGGCGCCCCGGTTAACCTGGGCGTTGCCTCCAGCTGGACCGGCCTGAAGGACCTTACCCCGGGCGCCGGTTGTACCGCTCCGGCCGGATACGGCCTTGGTACCGGCATCACCATTGGACCGACCAATGCCAGCGGCATTGCCTCGATCCCGCTGGATCTCGGCGCCTACCAGGTCTGCGAAACCGACGCTCCGGCCGACATCGTCGACCGCGCTTTGCCGTTCATCGTCACCGTGCCGTTGCCGCACGAAAACGGATGGGTGTACGACGTACACACCTACCCGAAGAACGGCAAGGGCGAAATCACCAAGACCATCGAAGAGCAGCAGGACACCGGCCTCGGTTCCGTGGTGAAGTTCCCGGTCACCGCACCGGTTCCCACCATGGCCGATGAGTGGACCGGCTTTGCCATCTCCGATACGCTCGATGCCCGCCTGGCCGTTGAAGGTACCGGCGTTGCCTCGGTCACCCTTGACGGCGTTGCACTGGATCCGTCCTACTACACCGTCTCCACCGACGGCCAGAAGGTCATCGTCAAGTTCACCGACGCGGGCGTTGCCTGGTTGAACACCCCGAAGAACTCCCAGGCCGGCAAGAAGATCGAGGTTGTCTTCCAGGGCAAGGTCGTGACCCTCGGCAACGGCGCCATCCCGAACACCGCCGACTTGTGGGTCAACAACCCGAATCTTGACCCGACCGGCGGCCCGGGCGGGAAGCCTCCGGTTCCTTCCAACGAAGTCAAGACCAACTGGGGCGCTTTGGAAGTCCAGAAGCGTGCCGCAGGCACCACCGGCACCGAGGGCCTTTTGAACGGCGCCGTGTTCGAGGTTTACAACGCTGTGGCTCCGTACGCTGCCACCTGTGATGATGCCGTCAAGACCGGCTCCGCCATCTCCGTGAACGGTGCAACCCAGTTCACCTCCGCCGGAACCGGCGTCATCTCCATCGCCGGCCTGTTCGTCAGCGATAGCGAAAACCCGGTCAAGGACGCCCTGCAGCGCTGCTACGTGCTCGTTGAAGTTGCGGCTCCGGCCGGTTACGTGCTGCCCGCTGACTCGGCAACCCCGGTTGCCGTGAAGATCGGCCAGACCACGGTTTCTGACAACGTCGAGATCGTGAACACGCAGCAGGAAGTTCCCGAGCTGCCGCTGACCGGTGCTGCCGGCCAGATCATGCTGGTCAGCATTGGTTCTGCCGCTGTACTGTTCGCGGTCGTGTTGATCATGGTCAACCGTCGCCGCTCCACCGTGCAGCAGTAGTAGTCACTGATTGAGTCCGGCCATGGGTCCAGAAAACTCATGGCCGGACTTTCTCACATTCATCTTCCCTGGTTTGAGTAAGGTGCAAGCGAATGCGGCGTAGACGCACAGAAAGTTCCCCAACCCGTGATGGGGCTAAGGAATCCCCTGATCTGGATGGCCTTTTTGATGCCGGTTCTATCTTGGTGGAAGAACATGTTGTTTCGCGTGAGCCCATGAGATATGCCCGACGTCGACACCTGCGCCGATCCTGGCGCCCTGGAATGCTCACCGTAGTGATTGCGGTGATGGCTCTAGGTTGCCTGGCCTCAGGACTCTATCCGATGGCCGCTTCATGGGTTTCTTCCTACAACCAATCCAAAATCATCAGTGGTTATGAATCTCGGCTCGATCACGTGAAACCGAGCGTTTCCCATCAGATGGCCAAGGCAAAGCAGTACAACGATGCGCTGAATGCCGGTGTCGTACTGGAGAAAAGCGGGAACATGCCCATCGGTATCGGTGCATCAAGCAACCCGGACCTCGAGTATGAACACATCCTTTCATCCGGTTCAGATGGAATGATCGGCCGGATCAAGATTTCCAGCGTGCATCTTGATTTGCCGATTTACCACGGCACCAGCGACGCGTTGCTCCAACGTGGAGCTGGCCACGTGGAAGGCTCGCACCTGCCCATTGGTGGCAAAGGAAAACGCTCGGTCATTACAGCCCACCGGGGTCTGGCCAACGCGACAATGTTCAGCAATCTAAACAAAGTCAAGGTCGATGACACCTTCACCATGGAGGTCTTCGGTGAGGTGCTTGCCTACCGAGTACACAGCACCAAGGTCATCGGGCCAGAAGACACGGTCACACTGAGCGCTGTTCCCGGGGAAGACCTGGTGACCCTGGTCACCAGCACCCCACTGGGTATCAATACGCACAGGATTCTCGTCACGGGTGAACGCATCAAGCCGACGCCGATTGCTGATATTCAGGCAGCCGGTGAAGTTCCAACGATTCCGGGATTTCCCTGGTGGATTGTCTTGGCGCTCACGGGGTTCGGGCTGACCCTGGCCTATTTCATAAACCGTGGATTTGCGGATGCAAAGTCACGGAGTAAGCGGCTAGCAGCCGCGAGCGGCTAGATCTTCTTCAAGAGAGACAGGAAACGAGGTTGACAAGATTGAATACAACTATAAGAAGCCTCTTAGGTAGACAGCGCAGAATGCGTCGGGCCATGGTCCGTGGTTTGCTCGGGATGACGATGGTAGGCGCACTTGCCTTCGGAAGTCTGGGACAGCCTCCGATTGCCCAGGCCGACACCGTCGCCTATGAATTCATGGGCTCGTGGGAGAACCCACCAGCCACGGTGAAGTCCGGCAGTGACGCGCTCTCGGCCGTCTGGCGTTTTGACATCAACGACGATGCCCCGGCACCATCCAACGACCCGGTGGATAACAACGTGGTGACGTTTACTGCACAGAACGCCACCTTCACCGGCATCCCGGAGGTGTGCCTAGCCAAGGACGTAACACCTGTCTCTACACTGTCAGCCGATAAAAAGACACTTGTGTGTAACATCGGCACCCGCAACCAGGGCACCGCGCAAGTGAGCTTCACCGGCTTGGTGCCCAAGGGGAAAACCGGTGATCTGGTAACGGTCACCGGCGCCTTCTTGAGCAAGACGGTAGAGCTTCCCAAGATTCCGATCGCGAACCCGTTCGTCATGGATGCGAAATTTGACAGCGGAAGTGTAACGAAGAAGGCCTTGGCCAGTAATACGGCCAAAGAAGTTTTGGCCTTCCCTTGGTCGTTGAGCCATTCAACGGACTCCGCTGCCGGCCCCTCAAGCGTTCAATATGACCTCACCTTCACCGCGGGAGGAGGGGAAACCCTAGCCATTTCGGGAACCGGATGTTCCCCTCTTGACACTCACAACTACGGGTACCCGTATTCAGCCAGCGGGAACCCTGCAGAAAAAACTGCAAACTATCCCACGTGCGCACTGACCTCTCTGGGAGCAAACAAGTTCCGGCTAACGTTGTCGAACCTGAATTACACGGGCCCGTTCCCGACACAAGACACCGAGGGTAATCCCCTCCCCGCTGGCATGGACGTCATCGCTTCCGGACTGTTCGCGGTTGAATTCACTTATGTCGGCTCAACTAGTATTAGTTACACGGCGTCCACGCCCAGCTATGCCACCTCCGGTACTCCCGCGCAAACCTCCACGGATGCTGCTGCCAACAATAAAAATGGCACAACTGTTTTGCGTGGTGTCTGGACGGGAGGCTGGGATGTATTCAATACACCCTATGAGGGCCAGTACTGGGCTGACACCTACCGTGCAACAGCAGGGTCCACGGTGAGGTCCTTTAGCGGTATAACGGGTCGGTACGCCACTAATGCCATTTGCACGGTGCTGGATACCAAATATGTGACATTCGAAACCGCAAAATTGGCCAACTATGATTCCGGAGTTGAACTCACGGGTGTCACCTATTGGTACCAAACAGGCACCGGAACCAACAACAACCTCAACCCAGCCCACGCCAACTACAATCCCAATGCTTGGACCGGGTGCGGATCAGCCACAACGTCCGCCAATGGCTGGACATCAACCAAACCTACGAATCTGTCCACGGTCAAGGCCGTACGCGTCGACTATACAGCGGCACTCGCGCCTCAAGTCGGCGACGGTGATTACCTCTTTATCGACCAGAAGATCAAGGACACGGTTGCCGTTGGCCAGGACATTTGGACATGGACTTCCGACAAATGGGGTAGCACTTGGTATGACGAAGAACGTTCAATGAACGCCTCAGACGTTCCTTCTTGGGGGGTAAAGACCCCCAACTCTAGGTACCCGTATGCGGCCGTTGGTCGTGATGTTTTGCGCACCATCGGATCAACCCCGGTGGTGACCAAAGAGGTGGGACAGAAGGAAGCCGGCCCCGGGGCTGTGGTTGATTACCGCATCGGTTACGGACTCAAAGCGCCACTGAGCAGTGCAGTTCCTAGCCAGGTTGTCATCGTGGATAAGTTGCCGGCCGGTATGGCTTATGTCCCCGGAAGCGCCACCCTTGCCCCGGTGATCACCGGTACTGTTGCGGCCGGACAGACGCTCACCTGGACAATTGACAATGTTGTCGTCAACAAAAACCCGATGGACGTGCTGACCTTCCAGGCTACGGTGCCCGAAACGGCAGCCCCGGCAACAACATTTACCAATAACGTCCAGTCCACAAGTCAGGGCCAGACAGTGAAAGCTTCGGCCTCGCTCGTGGTGCCGAAAGTCGGTTACACCACCCTGCTGAAGACAGCCACCACCCCCGTTGCGACTGCGGTCAATGGTGTTGCCGAGGATGGTTGGACCATCCGGTTGACCTCAGTTGATCCAGTGACCTCAGCTAAAACCGACACTGTGGATATCCTTCCGTACATCGGGGATCAGCGCGGGACAGCGTTTAGTGGCAGCTACAAGCTCAAGCAAGCCGTGCAAGCCGCTGCCGGGGCAACCGTCTACTACACAACGGCGGCGCCGGCCACACTGAAGGAAGACCCCAAGGATCCCTCGAACGGCGGTTTTGCGACAATCACCGGCAACACCGTGGGTTGGAGCACAACTTACAATGCGAATGCGACAGCGATTCGCGTTATCGGCCCAAGCCTGGCATATGGCAAAACTCAGGACTTCACTGTTCGAATCGTCACCAGCGGCAGCAAAGGAGGGGACACCTTCGTCAACACTGCCGTCGGGCGAGCTTCTGATACCCAGCTGCGGATGCGTAGCTCAGACCCGTTCACGATCGAGCGCAAGCCCGCGTTCGTGCTGAAAAAGTATGTGCGTGACAGTGCAGGTGACTGGCATGATGCCCAAACGGCCACCGACTACCCCCGCTACAGTGTGGGAGACACCGCCCGGTACCGCCTGGTCGTAGAAAACACCGGAAACAGTGACCTGAAGAACTTGCCCGTGACCGATACCAAGGTCAACCTCGGACAGCTCTTTGCAGAAGGCAAGCTCACCAGCGACGTTACTTTGGAAGGCAACACCGATGTGGGGTTGAAGATCAAGACGCTCAAAGTCAACGAGAAAGCCACTATCGAATATGACATGGTGATCACCGAGGGAGCCGTCGAAGGAACCATACTGGTGAACACTGCCTGTGTATACCCTGAAAAAGTCTCCGAGGGCCCTGCCAAGTCTTGTGATCCGGCAGGAGTCAAGATGTCCTCCAGCCTTGCCTGGGAGAAAATCAGCGCCTACTCGGCAACTACCTTCTTAAGTGGCTCTGAATGGAACCTGATCCAGGTCACCGGCAACGGCGCAGCCCCGGTCGCAGGAGCAACTGCTATCTCAGTCACTGACTGTGTTGCTGATCAGGCCACCGCCTGCACGGGAGTCGATATCAACCCACAAGCAGGTCGCTTCAAGGTCAAGGGCCTAGAAAACAGCTGGTACCGACTCACTGAGACCAAGGCCCCGGCAGGATACAAGCTTGACCCGACACCCCACTATGTTCAGGTTTCGGGGGCGTATGAGCTTGGCGAAGGAATTGTGAACGATCTCATAGATGTTCCCGTCCTGCCGTTGACCGGTGGCGTAGGCTCACTCGGGTTCTGGGTTGTCGGCGGTTTGGGTGGATTCCTCGCCGCGGCAGGATTGCTGTGGCAGCGCCGGAAGACACAGAAAATCTGAAGCCAGGGTTCATAGGCTTCGAATCTCGCGGCCAGGACGTTTCCTGATCTCATGGGGAACGGACTGTCCGCGAGATCCGAGGTCCACGCTCGTTCTTAGGCACTCAGCACGTAGATTTTTTTCTGGTGTGCTGAAGAGATAACTACATGCACCTCTCGTGCGATTGTTTGAGGCTGTCGGTGGGTCTGAACATCAGGATGATGCCCAGACCCACCGACAGCCTTTGAGCCTTTAAACCGATGATTCAGCAGAAAGATCGTTCGTGAAGAAAACCAAGCACCGTGCCAACCACCGCCTCTGGAAGCCCAGCGTGCTCACCGTGGCCATCGTCATCCTGGGGCTCGCCGGAACGGTGGCCGGCCTCTACCCATCGACCGCGGCATGGTTTTCCTCATACAACCAATCCAAGGTGATCAGCACCTACGAGGAGCAACTGGACCAGGTCACGCCCTCGATCGTGGACCAGCGAAAAATGGCCCACGCATACAACAAGGCCCTCACCGCCGGGGTCAATCTGGACAAGAACGCGAACGTTCCCACAGGCAACGGCAGCTCCAGCCGCAGCGAACTGGACTATTCAAAGATCCTGCGGGCCAACAGCGAGGGCATGATGGGCCGGATCCAGATTCCGGGCATCGAGGTGGACCTTCCGATCTACCACGGAACCAGCAACGCGGTGCTGGACAAGGGAGCCGGCCACCTGGAAGGATCCCACCTCCCGGTCGGCGGGAAAGGCACTCGTTCGGTCATTACGGCCCACCGCGGCCTGGCCAACGCGACGATGTTCACCAATCTCGACCGCGTGAAGGTGGGGGACCTGGTGAACGTGGAGGTCTTTGGCGAGATCCTCAGCTATGCGGTCACCGAAACCAAGGTCATCGACCCGGAAGACACCGAGACCCTCCGGGCGGACCCCACACGGGATCTGGTTTCCTTGATCACTTGCACGCCGTTGGGTATCAACACCCAACGCATCGTGGTCACCGCCGAACGCGTTACTCCGACCCCGCCGGAGGTCCTTGAAGCCCAGGGCCAGAAGCCCACCATCCCCGGTTTCCCGTGGTGGATCGTGACCGGCACCGCTGCGACCGGGTTGGTCGGCTGGTACCTGGTCCGCCAGGGGTTCGTGGACGCGAGGACCAAGCGTAAACCAGTAACCAAGGTCAAGGAAAGCGCTGATGTCGTCTAAAACTGCCCGCGGCAAAGGTGCCCGCCGCGGAACCTTCTCGATCCTGGTGGGTGGCTTTGCCGAGATCCTGCTGACGCTCGGTGTGGTTGTCCTGTTGTTTGTCGCCTGGCAGTTGTGGTGGACCAACCTCGAGGCGGCCAGGGTGCAGGACACTGCGCTCACGCAGCTCGCCCAGGACTGGAACCAGGGAGCCACACCGACGAATCCCCTCGAGGGGGAGGTGTGGGGCATCCTCTACATCCCGCGCTTCGGGGAAGAATATGCCAAGCCCATTGCCGAAGGCGTGGGGCTCGATGTCCTCGACACCATCGGCGTCGGCCGCTACCCGGATACGCAGATGCCCGGCCAGAAAGGCAACGTCGGCTTGGCCGGACACCGGCAAACCCACGGACAGGTGTTCTGGGACATGGACAAACTCATTCCGGGCGACAAGGCCTACCTCCAGACCGCCCAGGGCATCTTCACCTACACCTACAGGAGCACCAAGATTGTGTACCCATCGCAAGGGGACGTCGTATTCCCGGTACCGGGAGATGCCAGTGCCGAACCCACCCAGAAGCTGCTCACACTCACCACATGCCACCCGCCGTTCACCACGAACATGCGCATGATCGTGCACCTTGAACAGACCAAATTCACTCCTGCATCCAAGCCAGCGCCCGCGGCCATCCGCAAGCTGGTTCAAAGGACCACCGGCGTGGGCGGGGGGAGCTAAATGTATGCCTGGATTTTCCGTCATTTGTCTGGCCCGCTGTGGCTGCGCATCATCCAATCCGTGCTGCTCATAGCCCTTGTGGTGATGGCACTGATGACCTACGTGTTCCCGTGGGCGAGCCAGTACTCACCGTGGACCGATTCCACCATAGAAATCGCACGAGCCTAGATCCTGGAAACAACAAAGGGGGCTCCGCGAGGGGAATGTTCGCGAAGCCTCCTTTGTTCCCATCTTCATGTCAGTGGTCATGGGGGCCAGCGACATGAGGGTTTGGTCGCGTCCACTCCCCCAAGAAGGGACGCGACTCGAACTGCCTGAATTCGGGGACTGACAGTACGAGTGAGCGGGGGACGAACCCCCGGGGATGGTCTGGTCCGCCCCGCTCCACCAGTAGAGAGACCTCCGACAAGGTTTCGTGACGGCAAAACACGCCACTGATTTTCCGGTCCCTTGCGCGCCATAGCCATGGCCATAACCAATGTCGCGTCACGATCGCGGGGAGTCGCAGTCTTAGTCTTCGCGGCAGCCGCCATGGTGATGCCCGTATGTTGTGGAAAGGAACGTTTTGGATTCTCTCGTTGCGCAATACGTGTTGGCGCTGCTCACGTTCGGGGCTGTCGTGGTTTTTTGCTGTGTGCTTCTCTATGGACTCCAGCGTCTATTGGCGATGCTCCGACGCCGTGGGGAGTGAGAATGATCCGGCGCAGGGCTCGTGCCATGGTTTGGTGGGCCCCAGCGTCGGGTAGCGAACCCCGCTCTTCTTCATGAGGTGTTCGCCAGGATTCCTCCCGGGCGTGACAGGTTCAAGAAGGTCGGCGGCTCCCAAGGAGGCCGCGGTGTGAGGTATAAAGAGCCGCTGGATGTCGTTTGCCGTCCGGGGCACGGGTCGTATTGCTAACCGTAAGCTGTCGCCAGGGACTCCATGCGTGGTAAGGATCTGGTGGAGAGCATCACCGAATTGCTCCAACTGTTCCCCGACAGAATCATGCGTATTCAGCAGCAGGGTCATCTGATTTCGCTGGTAGGTGGCCACGAACCCTGGCATGTGCTCATCGCAGGCCTGCCCCATGTCTGCCGAAAGCATGAAGGCCGCGGTGTCTTCCAAGTCGTGGAAGGAGTGGGTGTAAATGGCAACCACGGGAGGCGCGTGAGTGGTCCCGGGGTCTTCTGCCAACTCGAGGAGACGATGCTCAAAGTGCTGGAGGCTCGACAACCCAGTGACAGCATCCACGCACGCCAATCCACGACTCAGCGAGTTTGTCGCTTCGACCCAGGATTCAAGGAATCCGTCAAAAATATGTGCCGGTAGCGGTTCGTGCCAGACAACCTCCAGGGACCTGACGTCGTTGAAGGATTCGACGATTCCCACGCCTTGAAAGGCACGTCGGGATGCGAGGTTCTTCAAGGCATCCTCTGCCGATCGACCCTGCACCAGGCTGGTTGCCACCGCGTGTGCGGCGCGGCACCGCCAATCCGTGGCGCGTCTCCAGCCGGTCTGCCTCGAACGTTCCTGCCACAGGGTGAGCAACGCATCGATCCGGGCAGTGCTATCCAAGGGGGAGGGTGTGTGGCTCATATCTATAGAGACACCTGTCCCTGCAAATCGTGACGCAACTTCTCTTCCCAGAAGAATGTTGGGTTTGGCATCATAAACAGTGCAGTGTCTGCTCTTTGTTGTTTGGGGACTTACTCGTGAACGCGAGAAGTAATTGATAGGGGGACACCATGAACACGCTCCATGACTCCGTTGAATCACTGACAGAGCCGGACGATGCGGATCTTATTGCCTTGGTACGCGCAGGGGATGTGCGTGCCCAGGAGATTCTTTACACCCGTCATTATCGTGCTGCCCAGGGGACCGCCTACCGTCATTCAAACAGCGCGTTCGAGGTTGAAGACTTGGTGGCCGAGGGCTTTGAGAAAGTCTTTGCGATTCTGCGGACCGGAGGCGGGCCCGAGGTCTTCTTCCGTGCCTACTTGTGCAGGGCCATTTCCAACCTCGCTTTTGCCTACAACACCAAGGAAAAGCGTCTGTCGCTGACGGACGAATTCGCGATGTTTGATCAGGCAAACGAACACGCCGATCCTGTCATGAGTCAATTTGAGTCCGGCATCGTCGTCGACGCTTTCCGCTCATTGCCCGAGCGGTGGCAGGCGGTTCTGTGGTACCTCGAGGTCGATGACATGAAACCGGCCGATGTGGCGCCGCTGCTTGGCTTGGCACCCAATGGGGTTTCCGCGCTGGCCGTGCGGGCCCGTGAAGGTCTCCGGCAGGCCTACCTGCAATGCCACATCCAGAAGAGTCCCGAGAAGACCTGCAAGTTCACTTCGACGCACCTGGGCACCTATATCCGCGGCAAGCTCACACCTCGCAACGAAGCCAAGGTTGACCAGCATCTTTCAGAATGCTCCAAGTGCACGGCCGCGCTGCTTCAGCTTGATGAGGTCAACTCGGCCATGCGGGGTGTCATTGCACCGCTCTTCCTCGGCGGCATCACCGCGCTGGGGCTGCCTGCCGCCATCACGGCAGCCTCAATTCCTACCACCATCACCACAGCATACTCAGGCAAGACGGCTGCGGGGCTGAGCATCGCCAAGAGCCCGACGGTCGTTGGAAAGGTCAGCGGGTTTATCGGTTTGCATTCCACGCTGGCCATTGCTGTGGGCTCGGCGGCAGCCCTCGCCCTTGCGGCCACCCTTGCCATCGCCGCCGGATCGAATTCTGGCGCTGCATCACCCAACGCCAGCTTGCAACCAAGCGGGGGCGCCGTGGATCAGCCCACCACGCTCCCGGATGCCGCGGAGCAAACAGAAGCCACGGAAACCACGGCACCGGTAATTGTCGACGAGCGGCCAGCCATCCCCGAGATGGATGTCGTTGCGGTTTCACCGAGCCCAGAGCGACTTCCCGGATTAGTGGTTCCCGAGGGCAACGTCGGGACGATCCCCGAGGCCTCGGAAGCAGGCCAGCCCTCTGCGCCAGCTCTGGAGATTTCCCCTGATCCGGCGCCGGAAGCCTCGTCAGGAGAAGGAACCCCGGCTCCCGAACCAACGCCATCTGTCTATGTTCCGGAAGAAAGCCAGCC
>NZ_JBIVTO010000015.1:0-78172 GCF_044756805.1 Paeniglutamicibacter sp. NPDC091659 | reverse complement strand
GCCGCCCCAGGCCGCCGAACCACCTAAGGTTACCGAGCCGCCCCAGGCCGCCGAACCACCTAAGGTTACCGAGCCGCCCCAGGCCGCCGAACCACCTAAGGTTACCGAGCCGCCCCAGGCCGCCGAACCACCAGAATTGCCGTGGTGGAAGGTCTGCGAGCTCATATTGGTTGTTGGCGATGGTGACCCCAGGGCTCAGAGTTTGTATGAGAAATGCATGGCCGAAATGACACGGCCCTAGTCGCTGGGTCCCCACGATACCAAGGCCTCGATATAGCGGAACAAGGACTTCGGCGTCTTCTGGACGCGAAAGGTTACCAAGATGGAGGCCCGAACTGCAGGAGAACAGTGCTTGGCGCTATGGAATCTGTTCGGTCGGCATGGTTCAGGTGTTGATCCTGGTCAGCTGGCGGTATGGCGGTATATAGATGCAAGGGAGGACCCCAGGGTTTTGGTGATTGGGGTGGATTTTTCCCCGTTTGCGAGTCTGGCTCGGGTTGCATTGGTTTCCAAAGGAGATGTGACAACACCCTCTCAACCGGGTGTCCGACAGTGGGCAGCACAGCACCATGGTCCACTCATTCGCATTGCATCCTGGCCATCATTTCTCCACGGCACACAACACACCACATCGGCAGAAGCTTCGATCGTCATGAAAGTGGACCAGAAAGTTGGGTCCATGATCGGGTCTCCCAGCCCTGGACAATAGCTGGCCACCGACATAAGGAATCAAAACATGAAAATGACCCCGCCGGTGACGGGAACTCTGGAGCTGGCCCACCTTCTTACCAGACGAGGATGGCTCCGCACCACAGAGTTCAATACACCTGATTGCACGGTGTGGGACTATGCGCCCAGCTTGCCTGATCAACTAGCGCCCGAGCAAAAAGGAGCGCCCACAGCCATCTTCTTAGACAACACGGGAGAATCTGAGTTTTATTTTGTGGAACCTGCCACGCGGACTACACAGTGGAACCCTTATTCAAGGAATTTCGATCGGCTGGAAGACCTTATCCAGTGGCTGCCAGTCATTGAAAACTGGCGTGCACCGCGCAGCCATGAACATGAGTCACCCATGGGGTTTGCCCGGCTACGAGCACAGGGTCTCATTACCACCTCAGAGATGATGGAAACCCTTGAACACTTCCCCTATGTCCCTGTGGACCCCGATGCGAAAGTCCCGTCTTTGAGCCGGACAGTTGCAGAAATTCATCAGGCCCATAACGACAAACTTCTGAGCAAAAATGAATTCAAACTGCTTACGCATAATACATTTTCTACCTGACATAATATCAACTATCGGCGTTTCACAATGGCCTGTTGTCTAGGTTAAGTATGATCCATTCGTGATGTGACGAAGATCGGTTGGGCGGCTGGACTTGGTCGGTTCTACACTCGTGAGCCCGACCAAGTGAAAGGAAACCGCATGGCACAGGATTTTGACGAGGTTCGCCCGGATGTCGCCGAGGCCTCGGAGCGGACGCTCAAGGACGTCCGGAAGATGGACGCACCGACCGCCAAGAACGTCCAGGCCGACCTCGAGGAGACGGACCTTTCCGATGGCATCGAGCTGCCCGGCGCGATCGTGCTCGATGAGCTGGTCGTCGAGATCATTCCCCAGGCCAGCGATGAGTTCGTGTGCGGGGAATGCTTCACCGTGAGGCATCGAAGCCAGGCGGCCAGGACCCTGGGTAGCGCCTCGATTTGCCGCGACTGTGGTGACATCTAGCCAGCGGCCCATGCCTGCGGTTTGACCCCGACAGCAGCAACCGGCTTTCGGCCGTGGATGTTGCGGTGAAGGATCTGCAAAGAAGACGCCCTATCCCTTACCTCGGACGTAACTGCTAGCTCCCCTACCGTTTGCTTTCGCGAGGGTGCTGGTTTCCCCCTGGTCAGGCATCCGGCCCGCATCCAGGGATCGTGTTCCTCAAGAGTTCGGCGGGCGTGGTGGCTTGTTCACCGAACGTGGCCCGGCGTGCCGGCACGTGGTGAAGAACATGGGGAAACGTTCCTGCCGGGCGGGATCCGGGATCGGCACGGGCCTCATCGGAGACGGCGTCGCCGGAGAAGGCGTTTGCGATGCGCGCATCAAGAAAAGGCGTGGGGAAGCGGAAGCCCCGGGGGTTGCCCGAGACATGCTCCAAGATCCCCATGGAACCGCAGCACCTGCAGGATCCGGTCGGTGTCGATCTTGGCGCCATTGCCTGGTTAAACATCAGCACGCCCGGCGACGCCGAGGGTGGCTACTCTTGGGGTAGTAGCGACCCGGGGAACCTTGATGGCCAACCACTTCTTGGGGGAAAGCGTGTGGCTCGGTTCCCTCCTGCTGACCAATCAGCGGGAATGGCGTCGTCTGGCGTGCTGGAAATGATTCGCCGGGAACCCCACTCGCAAAGCGTTCCTGGCTTCTCACTGGTCGGCTATCTATCCGATGTGCTACCTACTGTATGCCGGGGAAGTCCGGTGGACAGTAGGCCTTTGGCTACATTTGGTGAGGCAACCTCATGATTTCTTCGGGGACGCTGAAATTTCGTCCGATGCCGCAGGGTTCGGACCAATGAGGCTGGCCATTGGCACGCCCCGCTCCGGTACCGTTCACGCATTGGGCCGTAAGGGTGCCCCGAAGGCGATCATCGGGTCGGAGAATCCAGGAATCCCGACCCTGTGCCCGCCGCTGCCAAGCCCAGGCCCATGACGGGGCAGGGCAGCGTTGGCGACTTCCGGCTTCTGCCCGGTACCCGACCATGGGCGCATCAATGCGGCTTGGTGCGTTCTGTTCGGCGTGTTTGAGCATGGGCGCCATGGATTCCCTTGGGGGTTGTAGCGATGGAGAGGGAGTGTTCCTTAGACAGTGCATCTCGTCTTGCATATGCGGCTGCCAGTTTCAGGCCTCTTGGGTACTCGCTAGCTCGCACCCAAGAAACCGGACGTCCGCTCCGCGGCCGACTCTTGGCCTGATTAGCCTTCGGCGAATCAGGCTGCGGCCTTCGGCCGATCATTTTTTGTTTGCTGTCCTTCGGAGTGTACGGACCGGGGCCAAGCACACAAGCCACTACGCTCCTTCGTCGCTCCGGGCCGGCGGCGGGAAAACTTCTTGACCGCGCTCCTGCGTCGCTTATTTCGGTCAAAAACTTTTCCCGCCGCCGCCCTTCGGGTTGCTGTGCTTGGCCCCGGCCCCGCTCCATTTCATTGCGCCAGCAAACAAAAAACATGGGGGGAGAACCACCGCGGGGCTGGCACCACGACCCCCGAACCCCAGGAGCGAGGACAGAACCATGGACAAGATCACCGCCACCACCATCGCCGACACCGTCGCCGTGGCCATCCACGGGATCGGCTTCACCCCCACCTCCTCGGTGGTGCTGATGCTGATGGAGAACCACACTTTGGCCGCCACCCTGCGCATCGACGCACGCCCCGAAACCCCGGCCGGGCTCTGGGCAGCGGAAATCACGAACTACGTGCACCGCCTCGACACCGTCAACGGGATCCTCCTGCTCAGCTTCGAGGACGACCACGCCATGACCCCGGCCCAATACCGGGCGCTGGACACCGTCCTCACCCTGACCGGACGCCCCATCCGCCACGCCTTGCTCATCCGCGATGGATACGTCATGGACTACGACGGGAACCACAGCGACAAACTCCCGTTTTCCGCCGTCGTCACCTCCAACGCGGCACTGGCCCTGATGCTGGCCACCGAGAGCTACACGAAGCTCGCCGCCGACATCCCGCCCTGCAGCACCGGCACCGCGCTGCCGGAGTTGCAAGAATTCGTTGATGCGGCCCGCCGGATGGACTGCGAGGACAAGGAAACCCGCACCACGGTGCGCTCAACGCTGATCGGCCTCATCATCGGCTACCAGTGCACCGGAACCGTCACGCCGCACGAGGGCGCATGGCTTGCCGGAACCTGCACCCAAAAGGGCATCCGCGACCTGATCTTCGCCTCGCTGGCCACCAGCAGCGACGACATGGACAGCATCAGCGCCGCACTCATGGGCGAAACCGCACCCGAGGACTGGGACTACTTCAGGGACGGAGCCGACGCCATCTACACCGCCCTTGAATACATCCCGCCGGAGCACCGGACCGACCTGCTCGCAGGGCTCGGGTGGACCCGGTGGATCGACGGGAAGGGCAGCGAGGCGATGAACTTCCTGGACCTCGCCCGCGCAACCGACCCCGGCCACCGCCTCACCGAGCTGTTGACCAGACTGATCAGCAGCGGCCACCTGCCCGCCTCGGCCACCACGAAACACTAAGACCATCCACCGGCACCAGCAAACACAATCAGCACCCACGATGGGATGGGATGAGGGAACCACCCTCATCCCATCCCATTACATGTGCGCTCCCCGCAATGATGCACGCCTGAACGCTGACCTTCGCGTTCGGGCAAGACCTCGCGCAGATCCTCTGTGGCAGGGCAGGTTCGGCGCTCACCGATTTCGGCGGCGGCCTCCTCCGCAAGCTCCCCCGGCCGCCGTACCTAGGCGCTCCGCGCCACCAACCACTCAAGCACGGGCGAACCACAGCCTGTTTGCCCACCTGGTGCTGGCATTTCGTCCAAGCTTTTCCCATCACGGGTGGGCGCATCGGCGCAGGTGTCCGTGTTCCGTGGAAGAGTCGCCGTCCCTGCAGTAGCACCCGTCGGCTCTGGCAGTGCCAAGTATTCTCGCCGGAATCCTGTCTATTCCCCGGGTGGCGGTCAGCCACGGAATGTAGATCACTATTGCCAGGATTGAGGGCGCCGGAGGTGCTTGGTGTTTGGCCGTCTGGCCAGTCAGGATCCCGACATCGAGCCGGCGCGATGCCCATCGGGTGAGCGATCCCATCGAATCCCCAAAAAGTCGGCATTGACGGCCATCCCAAGCCTTTGGCGGACCGCCCGTTCCCGCCATCGCCACGGAGCAGAACAAGTCCCGGCAACGAGGATCGCCGCCCCGAGGAGCCTCTGGACGCGCTACATTTCGACGCACGCGAATGGCTTGAAAACCTTGAAAAATCAAGGCAAAAATCTAGTTTACACCCTCATATGAGGGTAGAATTAGGGCATAGCGAAAGAGTGGGAGGAGAGGGCAATGTCCATCACCATCTACACCAAGCCGGGATGCTTCGGATGCCGCAAGACGGCCGAAAAATTCACCGAGGCGCACGTGGCTTTCACGGAAGTCGACCTGACCCAAGTACCGGCCGCCCTGGAGTATGTCACCGAGGAACTCGGCTACTCCCAGGCCCCGGTCGTCGTCGTGGACGACCAGTTCCACTGGTCGGGACTGGATCCGGCCAACATCGACCGGGCGATCGGTTTCATCCGTCAGGAGGTGGCTGGATGAGCGTGAAACCCGCCGCCGACGGGACCCCGCAAAAGCGGTTGAACTTCGATGTTCCCGACGACCTCGCCCGCGAGTTCAAGGCCTATGCCGCGCTCCAAGGGAAAAGCCAGCGGGAGTTGGTGCTCGCCTTCATGCAACGGTGCGTCCGCCGCATGCCGGCCGAATGGGGACACCGACAAGAAGCCGCACCCGTGCCCCCGGACCGGCAACACTAGAGTCGCCAACGCTCCGGCCAACCCGCCACCGAGGACATAGACCGGACCACCAGCACGGGTCGCTTTCTGCCGAATGGTGGTGGCCCGGGCCGAACCACGCGAATCAGAGCATGGGTCCTTCGGAACCCAAATCGTCGGTGGTGCACGATACCTTCGCATCAGCGGGGAACGTCCCGTGTTCCCGCCCTAGGCGGAGGCAACCATGAGCATTTCCAGCGTGCAGCAGCAAACCCACCGCCGCACCACGCCCAGCCGCAACGAGCGCGTGCCGGGGCGTCGGGGGAGTGCGCCATGATCGTTTTGTTGGCTGCGGGGTTCATGGGCATTGTCGTGCTCTGGCAGCTTGTGGTCCATCCGGTCCAAAGTGTGCTGGCGATCAGCCGACTGCTCTGTGGGGCATTCGGAATACTCCTTCTGTTCACCGCACTCGGAAGATTCTGGAACGATGCGTATCTCGAGGCCGCCGGCCTTCTCGGCGGAGCGGTGTTCCTGTTCTGGTGCACCAACAGACTTTCACGGCAAAGCGCTTGAACCATTCGAATCCTTCGGACCGGTATGTCCGACCCGATTTCCACCCGGTGCCTACACGGGGTGCCCGGCTATGCTGGTTCCACATGACCGCAACAGCACGTACGAAGGGGGGCCAGGCACCGGATGCTCGACCAGCAGGCGGAAAGGCACGTCCCCGGGGCAACCATGACGCAGGCAAAGGCGGAGCGCCGCTTTTGGTCCAAGGTCATCCGCGGGCCGCGCCCTGAGCACTGCTGGATCTGGGTCGGCGCGATCGCCGATGACGGCTACGGCCGCTTCTACCTGGATGGCGCCTCGGTGCGCCCGCACCGCTACTGCCTCGCCTTGGACCAGGGATTGTCGCACCACCAACTGCCCGAGTTGATGCACGAGTGCGATGTTCCCCTCTGCGTGAATCCCCGGCATCTGGGCGTGGGGGACCGGCGGTCCAACATGGTGGACCGGGAACGCAAACTGCGCTCCGCCAACGGATCCGGGCTGCGATTCAGGGGCTTGCCGCGGGCGGCGATGGCCGCCCGTTCCCGCGCCCTGCGCGATGACCTCTTGGCGCATGGCTGGAATGACCGGCGCATCCATGCGATCAACGCCGGCCAGGGCGTCGACACCCCCACCCTGTTCTAAGACCCCCGCCAAGTCCCGGTCCGCACAATCGAACTGAACGCGATGGCGGCGGGGCCTAGGTTGTCGTGCCGGCCGCATCCACCAGGGACCGCAATTCGCCCACGGAAACCCCCAGGCGTTGGGCCACCAGCGCCCTGGATTCGCCGGCCGCGAGCATCTCCAAGACGATGCGTCCCCGCTGGATGCGCTCGACCTCGACCGTTTGCGTCGCTTGGTCCAGGATCTGTTGCGCCTGCACCCGGGCCCGCTCCATGTGCGCGGCGGACTGGTCCTCCAGCTCGAAGAAGTCGGCGGCCTTCTCGAGCAGCAGTTCGTGGCGCCGGGTCATTTCCTGTGCCTTGGTGCGCGCCTTTTCCCGGGCTGCCAACGCCGCCGCGGACTTCCGTTCCTTGGTCATGATTCCTCCCCATCCATCGAAACCTAACGGTCACCACAGGGTAAACCCGTAACCCGGGCCGCAACAGGGTTTCCGGTCCTGAACCGGGACTGCGGGTCTCGGCCTCACACATGGTTCCCACGCTCCGGTTCCGAGATTTCGGTGGACCCGTGCCGGTGCCAGGCCGGAAGCGCGCACAGGCCGGTGGCCTGTGGAAAAATCGGAAACAGCGCCTCGGTTGCACACCGTCGAATGCGCGGTGGATAACGAAAAGCGTGTTACCCACCGCGCATTCTCCCGTGCACAACCGCATCAACACCTTGATGGCCGCAGCGTGGCACGATGCCGTTCACGTTTCCTCGTCCCTCGGAAGAACAACATCGCTAATGGTTCGCCGAGACTGCTTCCTCCTTCGTCGGACTCGTCAAACCGCCATGCTTTGTCACACCTTATGCATCCTTGATAAATGAGGAGGCCGGGTTCACACTGGGGGTGTGATGACCGTGCACAAGCTCAGTGCGGGCGACGGCTACACGTACTACACCCGTGAAGTCGCCAGCGGTGATGAACTACGCGCCACGAACCGGGACCTGGGGGACTACTACCACCTCTCCGGCTACCCGCCGGGACAATGGGGAGGGCGCGGAGCCGCGCACCTGGAGGTCAGCGGCGAGGTCACCGAGGCGCAGATGCAGCTGCTCTACGGGGAGGGACTCCACCCGCGCTTCGGCGAAACCAGCGACCGCACCGGCAAACCCTTCGAGCAGAAACTGGGACAGCGCTACAAGCGTTTCACCCAGAAGGACAACATCCTCCACCACCGGATCACCACCGCCCTGGGGGACTTCGAACGCCTGCAGCACCGCGCCCCTGACGTTGATGAACGACGGATCATCAGGGCCAAGACCGGTGCCCAGTACTTCCGTGAACTCCACGGCCGCAACCCCGTCTCCAGGGAAGAACTCGGCCGGTTCATCTCCCAGCAGATGCACCCCGCGGCCCAGGCCGTGGCGGGGTTCGACATGGTGTTCTCCCCGCCGAAGTCGGTCTCCTACCTGTGGGGCGTGGGCGGGGAGAACACCCGGTTGCTGATTGAGCGGGCTCACCTGGCGGCGGTGGAATCGACCATGAAATACCTCGAGGATACCGCCGTATATACGCGGCGGGGGAAGAACGGGGTACGGCAGCAGGACGTGGCCGGCGGCCTCATCTACACCAGGTTTCGCCACTACGACTCCCGCGACGGGGACCCCCAACTCCACGACCACGTGGTGGTCTCCAACAAGGTGCTGGGCACCGACGACCAATGGGGAACCCTGGACGGGGCGCTGCTGTATCAGTTCAATGTGGCTGCCAGCGAGCACTACAACCGTTGTGTCATGGAGAACGTCTGCGAATCCCTGTGCGTGGCCACCACTGTGCGGCAGGTCCCCGGGAAGCGCCCGGTCACGGAGATCGCCGGGATCGATGTGCGAGCCATCGACGCCGCATCCTCGCGCCGGGGCCAGATCCAGTCGGCCCTACAGCTGCTGGTGGACAGGTTCCGTTCCGAGCACGGCTACGAGCCCAACCGGAAGCAAATGATCAGCCTCAGCCAACAGGCAACCCTCACCACGCGCGCGGACAAGAAGCACGGGAAACCGCTGGCAGAACTGGTCGCCGGCTGGCAGCACAAGTTCGGGGACATGCTCGGCCTGCCGACCGGGGAGGAAGCCCTTCGCCAGGCCCAACGTGCGTCCGCGGCGCTCGGGATCGGCGCATCGGGGATCCCGTTCGACCTGTCGGCGGACGAGATGCAGGGCCTCGCCGCGCAGGTGGTGCAGCGGATCGAGTCCGAGCGCGCGGTCTGGGGCGAACACCATGTCCAGGCCGAAGCAACCCGCCAACTCGGCGCCCTGGCCGGGGTCCGGAGACTGCCGGACACCATGGTCTTCGCCCTCACCCGCACCGTCCTGGAGGACCATTCATTGTGTGTGACCCCGGACCTGCCGGTGCCGCAACCGGTGGCCGGTGCGATGACGGCGGTGCACAAATACCAGAAAGCCAGGCGCAAGCTCTACACCTCCCACACCGTCCTGCAAGCCGAAAGCAACCTGCTGGAAGCCGCGCAACGCACCATCATTCCCGTGGCCTCCCACGACCAATTCACCCGGTGCCTCAGTGCGTTTGAGGGGCGGCTCGATGAGGGGCAACGGGCCCTGGCCGAGGAATTCACCTGCAGCGACCGGCTGCTGAAGATCGGCATCGGCCCGGCCGGCGCCGGCAAAACGACCGCCATGCGCCTGGTCGTGGACGCCGCCCGGGCCTCCGGCGGCAGGGTCCTGGCCGTCGCCCCGACCGCCGCCGCGGCCGCCGCGCTGGGTCGGGAGATTGGCAGCGACGCCATGACCCTGGACGCGTTCGTGCTCGGAGCCAATGAACCCACCGAACACTTTGTCCCCCTCATGCCGGGCGACATGCTCCTGCTGGATGAGGCAGGAATGGTCGGCACCGGGCTCTTCGCCCAAGCCGTGGACCTCGCCGCCGGGCACGGGGCGGTGGTCCGGGCGATCGGCGATGACCGCCAGCTCGGAGCCATCGGCTGCGGTGGCGCCTTGCGCCTGGTCGACCAATACGAACCCGCCGTCCGTCTGGAAACCGTGCACCGCTTCCGCAACCCCGACGGGACACCCAACGAGGACGAGGCGGCCGCCAGCCTGTCCCTGCGCCAGGCCCCGCTGACCGGGACCGACGACCCGTGGACGTACTACTGGGAGCACCGGCGCATCATGGCCGGAGACACGGACCTGATGGAACACCGTGTCTTCGCTGGGTGGCAAAAAGATCAAAACGCCGGGCACCATGCCCTGATGATCGCCCCCAGCAACGCCCTGGTCGGCAGCCTGAACGACCGCGCCCAGGCCTACCGCCTCCAACTTGGCGAACTGCACCTTGGGACCGGCACCGGACTGCAAAACGGTGCGCGGGCGTATGTGGGGGACGTGGTGGTCAGCCGGCGCAACGACCGGCGGCTTCCGGTGAACCGCGGCCACGACTTCGTGAAAAACAACGACGTCTGGACTGTCACCGGCATCAGAGGGGACGGGTCGCTGGATGTGCAGCACCGCGACCACCACGGCACCACGACCCTGCCTGCGGAGTATGTGCGAAACCACGTCGACCTCGGGTACGCCTCCACCATCCACCGCGCCCAGGGCATGACCTACGACAGTGCCCACTCGCTCCTGGCAGCCGGCCTGGACCGCGCCCAGGCGTACGTGGCCACCAGCCGCGGACGGTACGGCAACCGGGTGTATGTGGCACTGGAAGCGGGGGAGGACGCCCCGGGCGTGCTGGCGCGGATCGCCGCCGCCACCGCGGGAAACCTGACGGCCCACGACACCGCCACCGCCGAACGCTTGCGCTCCCGCAGCCTCGAGCACCTCGGTGCCGTCTACCGGGACTTGGTCGACCAAGCCCGGGACCAGCGCCTGCGCACCCTCTTCGCCGCCCACGTGGACACCGAGGAAGCCCACCGATACTTCCGCTCCCCGGCCTGGGACGCCGTCGCCCACCACCTGGGAACCGCCGAGAACCGGGGGCTGGATGCGCACCGGCTCATCCAGGACGCCCTGGATGTGGGCGAGATCGAATCGGCGCACGACCGCTCGGCCGTGATGGCCTGGAGGCTGGAACGACTCATGGAAAGCCGCGAACGCCTCCTGGCCGAAGCCCGCCGGCCCCTCAAAGACATACCTTTCGGGCACCTCGGGCACCTGCGCGACCTCGCCCTCGCGCGCCATCACGGCATCCTTAACGAACCCGCCACCCTGACGACCACGGGGGCCAAGCCGTGGCGGCACCGCCTCTACGGGCATCTGGGGGATGACGAACTCGCCGCGCGGATCGCCCGGACCGAGGATGAACGCGACCGGCAGATCCCCTCCGACCCGGAAAACAAGACCCAAGAACTTGAATGGGCGCTGGACAGGCTGCATCAGGAGCGATCCCTGCGGGAGACCCTGCCCGACGATGTCCACCGGGCCGAGACGTTCCAACGAGAACGCACCGCCCGCATCCACGGTGCCGACATCATCCTGGAACGGATCAACGACGAACTTCAACTGCGCTCCCTCGTGGACCAGCGTGAACACGAAACCCCGCGGGATCTGCCCGAATGGTTCGCGCCCACAGCGCACCTCTGGAAGCCCGAAACCCCCGCCGCCTGGGCCACGCAAATCCGGCAGTACCGAGACGTGGTGAAACGCGAATTCACCCGTGTTGGTGCTGAACTGGCCGAGAACCCACCGCCGTGGCTCCACGATTTGGGGCCGGTGCCCCGCCGCGCGGACCGCCACCGGGAGTGGCGCGACCTGGCCGCCGAGGTCGCCGCCTACCGACACACCTACAACATCCCCGATAGCGAACCGGGCCTCGTCCCCAAGGAACACCGGGACAATCCCCTGGCCAAGGACTTCAGGACGCGTGCCACCGCACTGCACAAACACAGCAGCCTCACCACGAAGCCCCCGCTCACCCCGGGGGAACGTACCGTGGAGCGCATCGAGGCCGAACTGGCCGCCGCCCCCAATGCGGTGCCGACGGCAGCCGAGGCTGCGATCGCCGAACTGCGCCGCCGGCGCCACGAAACGAACCACCTGGTCCAGCCGGCAACCGAGGATGCCGGGAACGAGCCGGGCGCTGCGCCCGCACCCGCAACGAACCCGGGCGGGGACGCCGGGGAACCGACGTTGCGCGAGAGGCTGGAACGGCTCCGGGAAGTACGCATCCCGAAGGTCCGCAAGACCCGGCGGGGCGAGGACCCCGGGTCCGGGCCGGATGCCGAGGGACCGCGACTGGGATGACCGGCGCCGCATGGTAGATGGACGGAGCCATCGCGAGGGCATGAATTTCATGGATCGGCGGCGGCACCGCTTTGAATTGGTTGCGGTAAGCCGAACGGCGGCGGGACAGCGTGACGGGAACGTTCTGTCCAGGGCACAATTTTTGGGGTTTCCGCACGTAGCATTGATTCACGAGTCCACAAGGTTGTCTCCGGCCGTCCCTTTGCATCGCCGGGATCGGTAATGCGGGCCATGGACGTTGCGCCGATGTGGTGCGGGAAGGATATGGCATGACGATGACTGAGCAGCGACGCAACTGGGTCATCGAGGCCGCCCACAGCATGAGCCTTGAGGGCCTTGAAGTCAGTGACGACTACCGTGCGGAGTCCGAGGAATATGTTGCTGGAAAAGTGACATCCGACGAGCTGGTAAGAAAAGCGCGTGCCCGGTTTGGGCTCGACTGACTTCGACGGCTCCGCGCCCGATCCCTGGACCGACCCAACAACGGGCATTCTCAAGAACCTCGTTGGAGCCACAACCAGCCAACAACTTGCAGCTGCCGAAGCCGACCTTGTCGCCGTCCGCCTGGTGTAGCTGCGCAACAGCGTCCACATTGAAGCAACTGCAAGTTCAGGACTCCCGGCCACACAAAGATCCTTGGTCCAGGTAGGAACTAAAGAGGCCACGTTCTTTGGTACCGGAATAGTCGAACTGCCCCGAAAAGGGGTTTCGTAAGTTCGTTTCGAAGTCTCACAGCCCCGTAAGAGGGTCCCCGGGCGGCGCGAGTGCGACCGACTTCCCTTGATCAAAAAATCGGTGCGTTTCCGCGGCCGCCAAATTTCAACAACACCTGCCAAGGTCTATTTTGACCGGTCGAGGACACCACCTGCGGTGGTGAACCCTACTCGGTCGTCCGGCCGCACGGATTTCTGGAAAAATTTGCCATTGTACTCATGCATGTGATGAACTGTCCAACAAGAAACAACCCGCTACTCGGGATGAAACTTGTTGGAGGGTCGCATGAATGTCGATGTGGTTGCACTGCTGCGCGAGCTCGACATCGGAATCGCCGAGGGAGCCACCGAGCGCAGCTGGCTCCTGCGCTTGCCGTCGGGGGAATCCTTCCTGGTGGAGCCGACCGTGTCCCTGGATCACGTAACCTCCCATGCGGTCCGCAACGTTTCCTCCCATCGCAGTTCCCCGGTTGGTCCCCTGTTCGTCGGTCGCACCATCACTCCCGGCATGCTTGAGCAGGCCAAGGCGGGGCATTTCGACGTCCTCACCGAGCACCCGCTCCGGCTGGTGATTCGAGGATCCGTTTACGCGAGCGAGGATCCAGTCCAGGCCCCGGTACGGAGACGTCCCTCCGGCCGGGCAGCGTGGGTTCGCTGGGCGGTGGGCCGCTGCCTGCTTCTTTCCACCGGGCCGCAGCGACAGCCGGTGATCGCCGATCTTCTGGGCACCAGCCAGCAATCCGTCTCCAATGCCGCCCGCCAGCTGGGGGACTTGGTCGCAGACGGCGGGCGCGGACTGACGGCCGTCGACAAGGAGGCGTTGCTGGGGCATTGGGTGGAGGAATACTCCGGTCCCGGCGGGCAGGAATTCGGCTGGTACAGCCTGGACCCGATTGTCGAGCAGACGCTCAAGGCCGCGAAAGCCGCCGAGCTTTGTGATGCCAGTCCGCTGGTCAGCGGCGACGTGGCTGCAGACCGGCTGGCTCCGTGGAAATTGCCCTCCCGTGGCCGTATCTACGTCAACCGTCCCATCGACCTGGGCGACGACGGCTTCGTCCCGGCGCCCGTGGAGGAAGCCACGCTCATCACGTGCATACCCCGGGACCCAACACTGTGGCGCCTTGCCCATGCCATGCCATCCCCGGGCTCCGGGGCATCTGCCCTGGCTGATGCCGTCATGGTCTACTGGGATGTCCTGGCCAGCGGCGACATGGACAGTGTGGAGGCCGCCGGCCACCTCAAGGAACTCATCATCAGGAGCAATCAGTGACGGACGTGATCGAACCGATCAAGGTGCGGGTCCACGCCCTCAGCATCTCGGATGCGCTGGGCTACCGTGCCCAGCAGGCCGTGGCCCAGGCGGTGGCAGATCGCGGCGACTACCGAATCATCGGCGGTCACATGGTCCGCATGCTGCTTCACGTCTACCCGACGGCGAACGCGGTGCTTCGGTCCACGGCGGATGCGGACGCCGCGCTGGGAAGCGTCGAGGTTCTTGAGCCGGTGACCCAGAACCTGGTTGCCGCGAACTTCACCAAGGAGGGCGGGAACATCCTGTTCAAGGATGTTGGTGCCGAACAGCGGATCGAGATCAACCTGTTGCTCGCCCGGACCGGAGCAGCCCAGGGCCTCCGGGCGCAGTCGGTCCCCGGGGTCGGCCAGATCGACACCTTGCCCGAGCTGCGGTTCGCCTTGATGACCCCGGCACTGGTCATCGACGTCGAAGCGCATCTCGATGACACCGAAGCCATCGAGTACCAGACCCGGATCCCCAACCTGGAAGCAGCAGCGGTCCTCAAGGCCCATAGCTGGAAGGACCGCGGATCGGAGAAGGACCTGGCCGACCTGCACAGCCTGCTCGAAATTCGTGACGCGCACCCGAGCACCGAGTGGCTCCTGGGTGATCCGGATCCGATCGGGTTCCGCAAGGACACCGCGCGCATCCTGAAGGACCTGGCAGGCAAGGTCACGCGGAAGAACGCAGGGTTCCCGGTACCGGGCTATCTGAACCGGATTCGGTTCGCTGCACTCATCTCAAGGCATATCGCCTAAGCGGAGGAAAGCGAAGGCCCCCTGGGGTATTTGCTACCGGGTTTCCATTCATGTGCGGATGCATCCACTGGAAGTCACAGCGGGACCCATCATGGGGGACGCGGCGACATATCCTTCGGGCCTTGAGGCTAGCCGTGGAACCGCTTGTCGGCAGCCGAATCGCTCCGGTGGGTTAAAGATTCCAGCCACTCGCGGAATTCCAGGTGGTTCTCTCGGCCCGTGTCCGGGCGCCGTGGTTCTCGGTGGGCGCCGAGGCAGTTGCCCCAGCCAGCTGCCTTGTCACCGGACAACCGCTTGATCGTGGGGTGAAGGATCCGATCGTGCCAGTACGCCGGGGCATCGTTGGGTTCATCGCTCCCGCAATAGGCGGCCTGCCAGGCCACGAACATGGCCACCAGTTCCTGGACGACGGCGCTGTGGTGGAACCAGCACGGCGGGATCACGTGCTCCTCGACCCCGGGGTAGGTTTCGTTGTACCAGTTGATCCAGTCGGAAAGCTGGCCGAGGAAGTGGCGCCGCTGCGCCGCGGTGGCGCACCCCAGGTTCCACGGGGCCGGGTCCTGGGGTGCGGGGGAGCTGCCCGGTTGTTCGAGGTGCTTGACCAGGGCGGCCAGCGTTTTCTGCTGGTCCTGCAGCGTCGCGTGGAGGTGTTCGAGCTTGTCGTCGTGTTCGAGCACGATTTCCTCCAGCGTGCCCTCAGGTTCCGCGGCGGAGGAAGCGTTCCCCGAGGCGTTCGATGAATCGACCATGGCCCTGCACCTCCGCCCCGGCTTCCTCATCGACGGGCAGTTTGCCGCACATTCTCTCGGCCTGCCGGCTTTGCTCCTTGAGCAGTTTCCAGTCCTTGCGCTCCCACAACGGGTGCATCCGCCCGACAAAGGGCGGCAGGTTCCGATACACCACCAGCGCCTGGCCGACGCGCAGGTGCTTGATCTCCTCGGCCTTCATCACCTGCACCTCTTCGAGGCTCACGGTCGTTGACCCTCCATTGCGGCCGGTGGATCGGCTGCGGCGTTGCCGGTTCTTGGTGCCCATTTCCGCCGCGTAGTCTTTCAGGGCTTCGCGCTTGAGGCCCGGCATCAACACGACGACGTTTGCTGTCTCCTGGATGGCCCTGGCCGCGTCGGTGCCCCACCGTGCCTCGTTCTGGGCGAAGGACTGCGAGAACCCGAGCACCCGGATGCCGCGGCCCCCGGATTCGGAGAGCACCGCCGGCATGTCCCGGATGGCCGCAACGTTCGGTGCCTCGTCGAGGAACATGGTGAACACCGGCCAGAGGCGTCCCCCGGCACGCTGCTGGGACAGGCGTTTGGCGGTGCGGAACACGAAGTCGGTAAACATCGTCACCAGGGGTGCCAGCGGGGAGGCGTCCCCGTCGGCGATCACGTACACGGTGTTCGGGCCGGACAGGAATGCCTCGGCGTCGAAGGCGGCGCGTCCCTCGGGGACCAGCTGGGCGAGCACCCGGCCTGAGGCCAGCGGTTCGAAGAGGCCCTGGAGGGTCATCTTGATGCCGTCCACCGCTTCCCCGGCACGCGAGGAGCGCAGGTCCACCAGCCTGGCCACGAAGGGCTCGGGTGCGCCGTGGCGGCGCAGGATTTCCACGGGTTCGGCGTCGGTGAAGTCCGCGGCCCAGCGCATGACATCGCGCAGGTCCCTGCCCTCCAGCGCAGCGGCGTGCAGGAGGCGCCCGAGCACGGCGGCGGCCTGGTCGGCGAACCAGTCCCCGCCCTTCACGTTCCCCTTCGCGGTGGCCCTGGCCCAGGCCTTGCCGCGGGCCAGGGCCTCGTCCTCGTCCTGGCATCCGCGCACCGGATTCCACACCACCTGGTGCGGCCAGCCGGTGATTTGCTCCAGGTCGAACGCGGACACCTGGCCGACGTCCAGGCGGGGGACGGCGGTGTGGGTGAGGACATCGACCTTGGTGGAGGTCGCCAGGACCGGGCCCGGGGCACAGAGGATGCCGGGGGCCACGATCGTGAGGGTCTTGCCGGCGCGGGCCGGGGCGTAGGTCCAGCACGAATCCTCGAACTGCATGTACAGGGGTTTTTTGCCGTCGGGTGTAGCGGCCATGGTGACCACGAGGTCCTTGTCCTTGGTCCCGGGCGGGACCCGCAGGGCCTTGCGCGCATGATTGGCGGCACGCCGCAGGGACAACGCCCGCAGGGTGCCGGGGGAGGGGCCCGGCTCGTTCTCCCTGGCCCGCAGGTTTTTGGTGCCCTCCACGATCAAGGCCGCGGCCAGGACCAGACCCACGAACAATGCCAGGGTGATGAAGGTGGAGGCGAACGGCCATGCGACCCGGCCCCGCACGAGGCCCGCAGCCAGGTCCCGGGCATTCCAGGAGATCGCCGATCCGGTGGGGGTGACCGCCTCGCCCAGATTCAGGGCCGCATAGGGGACGGCGAGCAGGAGGGCCATCACCAGCAGGGGCCCGGCATTGGTGCCGCGTTGCCTAGTCCCCGGCATGTTGCACCTGCCTCATCGCCCCGTCGGTGTCGGTGAGTGTCACCTCGCTGGGGCTGCGCAGGTGCCGGGCCCTGATGGGCACCTCGCTGCCGATCTTGAGCAGACAGCTGCCCGTGGGCATCTTCAGGATGTCGAGGTAGCTGGAGGCCGGCAGGTCGTACATGTCTAGGACCGCCCGGGCGTCGGCAGGTTTCTTTTGCTGGTAGATGAAGATGGTGTCGCATTCCTTGATGATCGCCTGCGCCGTGGACCCTTCGGGAACGTCGCTGATGTGGTGGAACGCGAAATGGCTGGAGAGCCCCAAAGCGCGGGAGAGCTTGAGGTTCCGGGCGATCACCTCGGCCACCGTCCCGCGCACCAGGTGCCAGGCCTCCTCGACCAGCAAATGGGTGGGCCGGTTCTGGGTGCGGCGGTGCAGCATGTTCGCCAGCCACGTGTTCACCAGCGTCATCACGATGGCCAGGGCGGGACCCGATTCGGGCAGGTTGGACACGTCGAACACCGTCAGCCCCTCACCGAGCTGGACCTCGGGGGAGGTCTCCCCGTCGATGAGGCCTGCAAGGTCGTCGCTGATCAGACGCTCGAGTTCGAAGGCGATTTCCAGGCCCCAGCCGCGCAGTTCCGCCAGGGTGACCTCCACTTCCCGTGCGTCCTCCTCGTCCGGGTGCAGGAGCGCGTCCATGACGTGGCTGATGGTCGCCACATAGCCGTGCTCGGCGGCATTGCGCAGGGCCCGGGCATGGGCGGTGCGCAGGGCCTTGCCCTCGAACGGGGTCAGGGGACGGGCGAGGGCTTCTTCGGTGACGGCCCGCAGCAACATGGATTGCCCGGCCGGGGCCCCGGTGTGCCTCTCGTCGTGGTCCCCGGCACCGATCCGCGGGTCCAAGATGTTGATGCAGGATCCGCCGCCGCCGATCCTGAAGGCGATTGGTTCGCGTCCCAGATGCCGGCACAGGGGAGCATATTCCCCTTCCCCGGTGCCTTTCTGGCGTTTCTTGTCCAGCACGACGATGTCCCGGCCCAGGACCAGGGGCCTAAGGAGTCCCCAGGTTTTCATGGCCGAGCTTTTCCCGGACCCGACGTCCCCGATGTAGCAGACGTTCGGGTTCTGCACGGTGTGCCCATAGGCGAAGAACGGGTCGTGGCTGATGATCCACCCGGTGCCGGTGTCCAGCCCGAAGATCAGCCCCTTGTGGTTGGTCGGCGGTGCCGCGACGGCCAGCAGGCTGGCCTCCATCTGCCGGGTGGAGGAGAGGGCGCCGGGCGGGGCCGGGTCATAGAGCCCGAGCTTGGAGCCGGTGGCAAGCCTGCGACGGGCGTGCCAGCGCAGGTCGTTTGGGGACCCGTCGGTGGTTCCCGGATCCGCTGCTTTCCGGGATTTCCTTCCGCGCCGAAGCCTGGCCTTGGCCCTGGCGCCGTCGTTGGTTGCCTCCGGCGACGGGCGCCCCTGCCGGGTCGTGGCCGGGGCTGTGGTCTGGAGTGCGGTGTCGGCCCGGGATTGGTCCTTCCGCCGGCCGGCGCCGGACCATGATTGTCTGCCTTGGACCGTCGACCGGCCCGGGAGCTTGTCCTTGATCAGGCTCATGGCCGGATCCCCCGGCCCAGGGGAAGCACGGCGGCGAGGGCCAGGTCCTGCTTGCGGTCCAGCCACTCGATGTGCCGCACCCCGGCATTGGAGGCGGCAGCCTCCAAGTGGGTGGCGACCGATTCGAGCTGGTCCTCGCGTTCCACCGTGTAGCTCAGGTAGGCGGCCCACGCGGCCCCGTGGTGGCCCTGTCCGGGCATCAGATCCTGGGCTCGTTGCTCGGAGGCTCCCAGCATCACCTCGTCCGTGCCGTCCGAGAGCATGCCCTTCTTGGCACGTTCACGCTTCTTCGCATGGTCCCGGGTCCGGTGCCGGCGCGCCCTGGCGCGCGCCTGTTGACTGTCCTGAAGGGCATTGATCCACGACACCGAGTGGATCACCGGCGGGTAGATTCCCGACACCAAGTGCTTCAGCGCCTGGACCGGGAGCTCCCCGACCTCGAACCCGTCCCGCGGGATGTAGCCCACCCGGGTGAAGCCCTTCCCGTTGACCTGGACCCCGTGCCTGGACGCGCCCCCGTCCAGGTGCTGCCAGACCCGGTCGATGGACGCGGCCTCGTAGTCGTCGATGGCGTACGTGTAGGGGTCCTGACAGTGGGCGAAGAGGGACGCGACCAGGGAATTGTCCAACGGTCGGAACGCGGTGATGGCATTCAGGGTGACGGCCAGTTCCATGACGGCCCGGGCCTCGTTGGTGATCGCCCGGTATATCCCCTCGAGGCCGCCGCCGTTGGCCGCGCCCATCCGTCCCAGGACCACGGACGAATTGAATCTCAGCACCACGTAGGACCGGTGTTGTTCGGCCCGCGCATCGGCTTCCAGGCAGAGGTCCTGGTAGGAGCGCAGCACCTCGTCGCTCGCATCGGGGGACACATAGGCGGCCAGCCACTGGGTGTGGTCGGTGATGTCGGAGGGCACCGAGCGGGCAAAGGACTGGACATGGCTGACCGGCGAGGTCCGTCGCGCGCAACGGGCCAGGACCTGTCCCCACCCGATGTGTGCCGCGTCCTCGAAGTCCTCTTCCTGGACCCCGCTGGCCGCACCCTGGACCTCGAAGACGACGGTGTAGAAGGACGGGCCTCCGGCCTGTTGACGGAAAATCGACGCGGCGTCCCGGACTGAAAAGGGGACCTCGGCGATCCTCACATCCCCCACCATCAAGGGTGCCGTATCCCGCAACCCCTTCGAGGATCCGGAGGATTTCGAGTCCGTTGGCAACCCGGTGGCCAATGCGGGGTCAAAGACGTTTCGACCGGTGCGACGCCGGTACACGGCATAGACGCGTTCGACCAGCAACCCGGCGGGGCTGCGGCCACCCCAGATGGAGGCGGGGGAACTCAGCGCCACCCCGGTGACACCCATGAGGACGGCGAGAAAGAACGTCCCGAGGTTCTCCCCGCCGGCAAAGCCAATGACCAGGGCCAGCAGCAGGCTGCCCAGCGCGAGGGCCCATTCGTAGGCGGTGCGCCCTCCGGCATCGCGGGCACGGATTTCCCCGCCCAGGATGACACTCCGGGACATGGTCATTCCCCCCAGTTCTTGGGAACCATGGCCTCGGAGGCTTCACGTGCACGACGGGCCCCTTCCCGCCCGGCATGCAAGGCCCCCACGGCACCGGCCTGCAGGGGTTTCACCGATGCCCGGGCCACGGCCCCGGCCGCACTACCCAGGACGCTGCCGGTCGACCGCGACTTACGCCCCGGGGTTTGTTCCGGATGCCCGGACGATGGCGCGCTTCCGGCATGGTTGTTCGCAGTATCGGCGACGGACGCCGGGACCCCGGAGGCGGGAACGCCCGGTGTCCCGTGTGCTGGCTGGCTCGGGTGCGGGGCTGTTGACTTGTTTCCTGGGTCCCCGGAGCTGTCTTGCCGCGGCGAACCGGGCTCGGGTTGTGAACCACCCTTGTTCCTGCCAACTCCGGCACGTTCGCTGGACTTCGTGGTGCCCGTTCGATGATCACTATCGTTACCCGCAGCGGAGCGGCCGGCATGAGACAACGCCGGCCCGCCGGGCCTAGCAGGGCCTCCGCCCGAACCCGGGCCGGGACTTCCCCCGAAGCCGCCGGAATCAGCTGGGCCAGCACCGCCCGATCCGCCTCGGGAACCCCAATTACCGGGGTTTCCTGCCAGGCCGGTGGACGATGCGCCGCCGCGTTTGGAGGAGATCGATCGCGACACCGCAGCCCCGGCACCGGCAGCAACCGCTGCGCCGGCCACATTGGGTCCGCCCCCGAACTGGAAATCATTGGCCGGCATCGCGGGCATCAACCGGAAGATCGCCGCCGGGGCAAACAGCACGGCGATCAGCACCATGGCCGTCACGGCAAGGCTGACCGCCGTGGACAGGACACCGTTCGCCTCCGACGTGAGCACTTCCTGGTGCGCAAGGATCCAGAAGATCCCGCCCAAGAGCAGATACAGCACCGGCTTCAGGAACATCAGCCCCAGCACCGTGGTGCCGACCTTGAGGGCGTACGGCTTGGTGCGGGGGTGGATGAACATGCCGACCAGCAGCGCCAGCGCCAGCGCTGCCGAGGCCTGCAGGAACGGCACCATGGCCAAGTAGATCAACACGCCCCACGAGCCAATCAGCAACAGGCCGAAGAAGAGCAGGGCGATCAGGGGGCCGAACCATTCGGTGGATTCCAGGGCCCCGAAGCGCGCGATGACGACGATGAAGTCGGTGACCTGGGACCCCGCGAACGCCCCGGTCCCTGCCGCCAGACCCGAGGACCACTCGCCGAGTTGGTGCATCAAGGGTGGACCCCAGATGGCCAGGATGGCACCGCCGGGAGCGTAGTACATCAGGGCGTTTTGGTAGGCATCGTCGGACATTTCCCCGCGGCTGTAGGAATGATGGAGTGCGAAGATCATTAGTCCCATGAGCACCAGCCCGACGCCGGCGAAGGTCGCCCACATGCTCCGGAATCCTTGGTCCCCGGCATCGAAGGAAGACACGGTGGTGATCTGCTCGAGGACCTTCTGGGTGGAGCTCACGCTTTCGACCTTGGCGGTGTTGGCCATTTTTTCAAGCTCGGACTGCGGATCGGCAATGAACTTCGCAACGGCGATACCACCCTCGGTAAGCCCGAGGACCACACGCCCATTGGGCGATTGTTGCAAAGCGATTTTCACCATTGGGCCACCGGCGACGTTTAGTGCTGTGATGATGCTGTTTGCAGTGCATTGCGTGTAGGCAGCAACGTTCATGCCGACTTGTCGAAGCGCAGGGCAGATACCAACGGGAATTTTCTCAATTCCAAGCGCATGTTCCGCTGTGGGCCACACCAAGGTAAAGGCTTCCCTGACAATTTCTTCACATCGCTTACCTTTGAGAAGCAATGTGTAAAAGAGGGCATCTCCGCATCGTTCCTTGGCATTTTCGTTGATGAGTGAATCACGAATCTCCAGCTTCTGCGCGGGGTCCAGATTTTGGAACCTCTTCCACTGGTCTGGAGTCATGCTTGCCGGAACCTCGTCGGCAGCAACGGCACTTGGTGCGGTCGTCAACTGGAACGCAAAGACAGCGAAAAACAGCAGAAACAGTATTTTGAAGGATCTACCGTGTCGCATTGTTCACCACCTTCCACCCTTCACGACTGATCGAGTGACCGTCGTCGGCAGTAAATAGCGCATCAATGATCTCCTTGGTAATTGCAGGAGCAGTATCCATCTGCAATTGCAGGCTAAGAGTTTCAGTCGCATCACCGGTGTACGAGGGAACGCGTTTCCAGTCCCCATTGGTCCAAAGGAGTTCTGCTGGCCCTGCCTGAACAAGAACGTAAGGCTCTGTGTCAGGAAAATTTTTGAACACAGTTACATCCGAGACCACAACCTCTGCGTGCTTACCTGCTTCGCAATTCAGTGGCTTGAAGATACCGAGTGTTCTGACATCAGACGATAGATAATCGTTGACGCCATTTTCCTGCATGAGTTTTTCCAGAGAATCGGCAGCTATAGGGACGGTGTAGATGAACTCAAGGGTTTGTTGCGTTTCCTGCCAGTTTCTATCAGCGGTTTGTTCAGTCTTGCGGTAATTGATGGCTGCTGCATAGGCGCCTTCACACGTCGGTGGATACCCGATGGGTGTCACGCCGTCGGGACCCATCTTGGTTCCACCTTCGCCGGCTTTCACCGGTGATATCTCGAAGCCTTCGGCGTTGGTGCCAAGCGATGCACCGGGGCTCGGTTCGGTGGCGCGTTTGCCTGACAGCATGATGCTGGCCGTGACGACGGAGGCGACCAGCAGCACCAAGACGGTGATGAGCAGCGCGCGCTTCCGCGTCATGGCTACAGCATTCCCGCCACGGCCAGCAGGGCACCGAGAATGATCCCGGCGATCGCCGTGCCAAAGAACGCGATGGCCGAACGCTTGGCCCCCGATGAGCCGTCCTCGACGTCGTCGATGTTTCCGCGCTGCCCGGCCATGCCCCACTTGGCCAGGTTCCAGAGGAACGCCGCGGCAATGGCCGCCAATGCGAGGGCCCAGATGGCACCCAGAACCAGGGTGACCATGTTGGAGAACTTCACGCCCAACAGCTCCAGGTTGGGGGAGACCCCGTCCAGGGGGTTGGGGCCGGCGGCCGTGAGACCGAGGGCCAGCAGCGATGTGAGACTCGGGTGCGTGATCATCAGCTCCGTGTTCCTTTCAAGGCCGGGTTCTTCTTCTCGTCCACCGCCCAGGCATAGAGCCCCTCGGCAATGCGAGCACAGACGCGTTCAAAGGCCCTGCGGGTCTCGTCGCTGACCAATTGCCAATCGATGATGGCCCCGGTGTCCAGGGCCGGATCGAAGGGGATGTCCACGATGTGTCCGCGGTCCCCGATCGCCTCGCCGATGAGCTCCCGCAGGCGGCCGCGTTCCTTCGGGCTTGCCTGGGTGCGCTGGGAACCCGGGGTGACCACGACGACCGCGCGGCGGCACAATTCCTCGTAACGGGCCACGCCTTCGAGATCGCTCATGGACTCGAGTTGCTCGATCATCCGCAGCATGGACGCGACGGAGTTTTGCTTCAGCGTCACGGGGATGACCAGCTGGTCCGTTTCATCCAGGCAGGCGAGCCAGTTTGCGGCGCGGGTGTTGTTCCCCGAGTCCACGACCACGATGTTGTAGAAGCGTTCCACCACCGCGCGGATGGCATTGAATTCGGTGTTCCCGATCATTTTCATCCGCTCGGGATCCTCATCGGAGATCAGGGCCGAGAACCTGTTGTTTCCCTGGTGGCGGGTGTAGAAGGACAGGTCGCCCTTGCGGGTGTGCTCCGCCTGCAGCTTGGGCAGCTCGTCCAGGAGATCGCAGATGGTGGTGCGTGAACCATTGGAGTTGGTCCTGATGCCCAGGGTCCCCATGGTTTCGTTGTTGTCCCAGACCAGGGTGTCCAGGGTGCTGTGGATGCCGAACGTGGAGCCGATGCCCACACTGGTCATCGTCTTGCCGGCCCCGCCCAGCGGTTGGGTGACGAACACGGTCATGGGGCGCGGGAACACCCGTTGAATCGTGGAAATGTCGTTGCGGCGTTCAAGTTCGGCGTGGCCGGCCGGGGGATTCCAGAGCCCCGCGGTGAGGGTCCTGGCCCATCGTTGCCATCCGTCGCCGGCCGGCAGCTGCTGGTCCACGTTTTCTTCCTTGAGGACGGCGGCACTCCTGCGACCCCGGACCAATCCGGCGGGCGGTTGGGGTGGTGTCTGGTCGTTTGGCTGGATGTTCTGGTCAGGTGGTTTTTCCGGCGGTTCCGTGAGGGGTTTGAGTGCGGTCACGGCTGCAGTGCGTCGTCGAGCCGATCCCGGCCAGTCAGGTTCCACGGTCATGATGACCTCCTTATGCCTCGTGGCCCTAGAGTAACATTCCACTTAGAGATAGTCTCTAGGTCAACGAGATGAAACTTTTTTGTGAAGGCTTGTGGCGCAATGGTCAGTCGCAGAACACTCATCGGCGGGGGCTCGGGGCTAATCCTCGGAGGCCTGGCAATCCCGCTCCTCCTGGGCCCGGCACGGGACAACGGCCAGGACACTGGAGGTATCGGCCCCGTGTGCACGCCCACCGGGGAAGGCTTGCGGGTCCAGGCCGTGGCACGTCAGGAGTGGGTTCCGGCGTTGCAGACAGCAGCACTCGAAGCGGGCATCCCGGCACAGTTCCTGGCAGCCCAGATCGAGGCCGAATCCGGGTGGAACCCCCAGGCGGTGAGCCCTGCCGGTGCCAAGGGCTTGACCCAGTTCATGCCCGGCACCTGGGAACACTACGGGCGCGGCGCAGATCCCTTTGACCCCCTCGCGGCCATCGAGGCCCAAGGCCGCTACCTGCACGACCTGCAAGGCGCCGTCGCCGAGGTCAAGGGCGAGGACCCTCGGCGGTTGGTGTTCGCCGCCTACAACGCCGGCCCGGGGAATGTGCTCAAGTACGCGGGAATCCCGCCGTTTCGCGAGACCCGAAGCTATGTGGCCAAGATCTTTGATCTGGCCCAACGCATCTACAGTGCCGACTGCGCCGGCAGCGGCCCCCCGGAGTTGCGGCCGGGGGCGGGGACGTGGATCCATCCCCTGCCGCAGGGCCGGCTCACCAGCGGATTCGGGCCCAGGCCGTGCCCGACGGGGGCGAGCTGCAACCGCTGGACGACCTTTCACTTCGGGCTGGACTTTTCCACCGGGCGCGGGCGAACCACGGGTCGGGGCGCCACGGTCATCGCGCCGACCCCGCTGCGCATCACCCTGGTCCAGGAACTCGCCCCGGGATACGGGTCGCGCATCATGGCCAGGTGTCTGTGGGAGCCCGGCTACATCTTCGACTTCCACCACTTCGCCGTCGGATCCATGAAAGTTCGCCCGGGACAAGACGTGGAAGCCGGAACGCCGCTGGGCATCGAGGGAAACACCGGCAACTCGACGGCGGCACACCTGCACTTCCAGGTCATCAAACCCGAATCAAACGAGCAGCACATGATCCATGCAGACACCATCGACCCGACCCCGATACTCATCGAAAAGGGCATCGTATGATCCTCACACGCCGCGCACTGCTCGGCACCCCGGCACTCGTCCTTTTGGCCGGCTGCGCCTCCGGGCCCGCAACATCACCCCAGCCATCGACGCTCGACCCGGTCCTCGGATCCCCGGCCCCCGGGTCGTCCGGTCCGCCGGATTCCGCCCGGGAACAGGTCGCGCTCGAGGCCTTGAAGGTCATGGCGACCTGGCACACCGATTCGGACACCACCCAGACGGCGGCGGACCTGCGCGCCCGCCCCTACTTCACCGAGGAACTGGCCGGCTCGATCACCGCCCCGGCGCGCAACGGCGCCAGCGGAGAATGGTTCGCCCACCCCCGCAGCGTGTCTGTACCGCATGTCATCGCGCTGGAGGCAACCGATTCGATCGCCCCGGGAACCTGGGCCTACGAAGTCACCTGGGAATGGGCCAATCAAGCAGGCCACGCCACGCCCGGCGCCTCAATCCGTCTCTACAGCCTTGCGATGGCAAGCACTCCCGCAGGATGGAAAATCAGCGACTACACCTACGAGGAATACCCCCGGCAGGGCGCGGACCCCGCCGATGCGGGGAACACCGAGTAACGAATCCGGCGCAGCAGCAGAAACCAGACCAGAATGGGTTCAGAGCCGCCATGCTCCGAAACGAGCGCCCCCCATCACAGGAAGCCACGAACCATGACAGCACCGACGAGATCCCCGGCAACGCCTCGACTGGCACGGGCGGTTTCCCATGTCTTTGCCCCGACGGTACTCGTCACCGCGCTGCTGCTCTTGACCCCGCTCAGGTTTCCCCAGGTCTCGTGGGGACAGGCGCTCCTGGCCACGACCTTCACCACCCTCATCCCGTGGGCGGCCCTCGGCTGGGCCCGAACCACCGGGAAGGTCAGCGATGTCCATGTGACCCGACGCGAACAACGCTGGCCGCTGCTGCTCACCGCACTGGCCTCGATCCTGCTGGGCCTGGCGCTTCTGGTCATGACGCACGCCGAACCTGTACTGCTCCGCGAGGTCCTGCTGATCCTGCTCGGCCTGCTGGTCACCGGCGGCATCACCATGGCGTGGAAGATTTCCATTCACGTGGCGGTTGCCGCCTTCGTCTTCCTCCATGCCTTCGAAAACCTCGCCTTCGGACCCCACCTGGCCGTGGCGATGGTGGCCGTGACCAGCTGGTCGCGGATCCAGCTGCGCCACCACACCACCAACCAGGTCTTCGCCGGGGCCGTCGTCGGCGCCCTAGTCGGCGTGTTCGCTCTGGTACCCGCGCACTGGTGAGGCGCCTCTGTTGCACCGGATGCGGGCAATGAATGCCAGGGTGGTGCCGGTCGCGACCAGGACAATCGAGGGATACAAGACCAGGTCAACGACCACCGCGTAACCGGGGGCAAGCAACTCGCCCAGGTGCGCCACGGGAACCACGGGCACAAGCATGAAGCCGACCGCCATCAACCGCATCGCGGATCCCGACAGCCCGGTGCACTCCAGAGACGCCCGCAGCAGGGGTCTGGCCAGGACGGCCGCGACGAACGCGGGGTACAGGTAGCTCAGGGCCTTGTAGAGGACGATCATCGGGTCATCCCTGAAGGGGTTCAGGCCCATGACCGAGTATTCCGGTGCGGCCAGGATGAACGCGGCCGTCATGGCCGCGGCGCCGCCGCCAAGAACCACTGCCCCGACGGGTCCGTGAAGCAGCCGGTTGAGGTCGTGGCGCCCGATGCCCAAGGCGACCTCGGACCCGCCCAGCCAGAACATCAGGTAAAAGCCGAAGTGCGACACCAGATTGGCGATGTTCCGTCCGCCCAGCAGGGCGTCGGCCGCCATGTAGACGGGGGTGACACTGAGCCACAACACCAGAGCCATCACCAGGTGTGCCAGCCACACCCGGACCTTGGCCCGGTCGCGCAATGCGCCGGGAGCCCTCGCCATGACCAAGACGCAAAAGACCACGGCCAGCGCACCTGCGATCCAGTTACCCATATTCATCACCCCAGATGATTGATAAAGTCCTGACTTCGTTGTTCCCGCACAAGTGCGGCATGAATCCGTGTCTCCACCAGTTGCAGGCGTTCCACCTTTCCCAGCCCCCGGAGCCACTGCACGCGTTCATCAACCACCCACCCTGCCTCCTCAGGAGTCAGCAGGTGGGACGCCACCAGCGCCGAAACCTTCGGAACATTCGCGTACTGCGCAGCAAGCAACGCCAGGTCAAAACGCAGGGCCCCGTTCAACATTTTTGACAGCCCCGGGTTGCTGATCGGGCCGGCCGTTTGCAGGTATTTGCGCAACCTGCCGTCGGGGTCGATGCTGTCGATCCACTGTCGGCTGGTTTCCCCGAAATGGGTCGGACCCAGTGATGTTTCGGTGACGGGTTCGGCGAATTCGATCGCGGCACACGCGCGCAGCAGGTGCTCCCACCGGATGAAGGCGTCCACTTCGCGCCGGTCGGGTCGGGAAGGCTCGAGATGCTCGTAGCCCTTGAACGAACGCAGTTGTTCGAGGGGGTCTATGTCCAAAACGCGGGAGACCTTGATGATCGTTTCCTCTTGGACCCGGTCGCCCGTGAGCTGCTGGATGATGCGGATTCGGGAGAAGCCGGCTTTCTTTGACAGCACCGTCAATCCGACCCCGGGCGCGACCGAATTGAGCCAACGCTCAACTTCCGTCTTAGTCAGAGGCACTTTTACTTCCCGTCCAGGAGCTTGCTCTCCAAATCTAGCTGAACACCCTCATGTCTGCGACATAGGATAGAAATCCGCCTGATGACGTCCCTCCAACCGGCCAATAATTTCGCCGGCTCAGGCCCACTAGGCGGGTGCGGTCATGTCGAACCGTGGACTGCGATCGCATTTGGTGTCGAGCCGGCTCAGTTTCCAGATGGCATTGGGCGTTAATGCAGATCCCCGGCACTTGGTAGTCGACGTCAGCGTGACGGGGCACCGTGTCTCCTCGGGCTTTCCAAGCGATCTGAACCAACTGATGCCTTGGCAAGGACGGCTGTGGTGAACGACTGCATTTCACTCCTCATCTTTTATTGATAGTCGTGGAATCAGGTGCCTCCCCGTTTTGGTTGTCCGGTCTAGAAGAAGATCACGGGTTTCACCGTCACGCCGCTGCGCATGTCGTTGGCGGCCTGCTGGATGTCGGCCAGGGGATAAGCGCGTTCGATCCGTTCCAGCGGGAAGACGCCTTCGGCGTGCAGTGCGGCCAGGCGCGGGACGAGCTCGCCGGGGGCCGCATCGCCATAGGTCACGCCCTCGACCTTGCGTCTCGACAGCAACGGCGTCATGCTGACCCGGAGCTCCGTTCAGGGGGAGGCCACGCCGCAGATGACGACCTTTCCGCGCTTCGCCGAGGATTCGATCGCGCCGGAGCCGACGACGGGGCTCGCTGCCGTGTCGAAGGTGTGGGTGACCCCCACCGCGTCGGTCATTTTGAACAAGACTGAATCGACGTCCTCCTTCGAGGCATCGATAGTGTGCGTCGCGCCGAATTCCAGGGCGATCTCGAGGCGCGAGGCAACTCGGTCGATCGCGATGAGCATCGTGGGACGCCGCCGGGCGCCGGCCCACACCGCCGACAGGCCCACCGCGCCGGTTCCGTAGACGGCATACCGTCGAGGTTTCGTCCGGGTCGACGACGTTCCACATCGAGCCCACGCCTGTGATGATTCCGCAGCCCAGCGGCGCGAGCGTCACGAGGTCGGCGTCCGGGGCGACCTTCACCACCGAGCGCGCATCGGCGACGGCCGAGTCGTTTTCGCGGAACATGCCCAGCAAGTTCCGGGCAAACCAGGTCTCGCAGTATGTGGTGTGGTTGCCGCGGCACAAGGCGCATTCCCCGCAGAACGTGAAGCTGAGCAGCACCTTGTCACCCGGTGCCACCTCGGTCACGCCGGTGCCGACGCTCTTGACGATGCCGCCGCCCTCGTGCCCGACGATGCCTGGCAGCGTGAACGGCATGTCGTGGTTCTGCACTCCCCGGTCCGTGTGGCACATTCCGCTGGCCACGATGTGCACGAGCACCTCGCCGGCACCCGGCGGATCGAATTCGAGGTCAACGACCTTGATATCGGCCCCGGACTCGCTAAGCACCGCACTCCTGCCATGTAGAACTGTCATCGAAACAGCTCTCTGTCGAGCGCCATAGTGGTGGACCCGAGCTAACCGCGGCCGGGTGGCCGGGGATACGGGTCGTTCCACCCCTTTTTGGCGGGCGGGGAGCGAGCGGTCCATGGTTTCTAGCCTGCGGCCGCAGCCTCGGCCAGGCCCGCATCCATGACCACCTGGACAGTTGCTTCGTAGTGTTCGCGCAGCCGGCGGGCCAGGGCGCCGGCATCTCGCGCCAGTGCAGCTTCCAGCAGAAGTTCGTGTTCCCGCTCCACGCTGCGCCCGGCGGCCGCCGGGGATGGCGCGGCCCAACGGCGGTAGAGCTCGGTCGAATCAGCCAGGTTGGAAGCCAGCCTGATCATGGGTTGGCAATCGCTTGCCTCGAGTAACTTGAGATGGAAGTCGCGGTGCGCGCGTGCCCATTCCGCGTTCACTTGGTCGGGGTCATCCACGCATCGCCGCGGCGTGCGCACCAGCTGGTGATGCGCGGCAATCAGGGCGGACTCCCAAGCCAGGTCTCCGCGTTCCACCGAGAGGCGGGCGGCCAGTGCCTCGGTGACGCAGCGCAGTTCGGTGATGTCGGCCAACTCGCGGAGCTTGAGCTCCGCGACGAAGAATCCGCGGTTGGGTCGAAGAAGCACCAGTCCCTCCCCAGCCAGCCGGGTCAGCGATTCCCGGATGACGGTGGAACTCGTGTCGAAATGGGTCGCCAGGGTCGCGGGCTGCAAACGCTCGCCAGGGGACCACGCCCCCTGGAGAATGGTTCGGCGGATTCCCTCAACCGACATGGCCGACGCTTTTGCCACGATTTCTACCTCGCTTCCCGGACTAGTGAAAAGTCTCGGTGAGGGTGGTCCCTATTCATGGCGCCCGCTCACCGGCGTTCAACGGAGAGGGCGAAACCGGACAATCCGGTGATCTTTGCCGCCAACGCGCCAATCAGCGAAGCCCGCTCGGCGGCCGGCGCCACGCCAGCGACGTAGCGGTCGGGGCGCACCAGAAGGACCATACCTGCGACAGGCGAGAAGATACCGCTGGAATCGGTGGCCATGGTGAGGGCTCCCTCGATGTCCTCAAACACCAGTTGATTGTCTGGGCCGACTTCGATGAGGCTCCACCCGTCGGAGAGCATCTCATCGAGCGGAACCCGGTTGTGGTCGGCGTCCAACACCATCGGTTGGGGCAGCGAGCGTCCCACGAGGCTTGCGCCCGCCGCGGAAATCCCGTTCGGCGGGGCAACGACGGTGCCCTGCCGGTAGTGGGGCTGCTTGAGGAACTTCATCCGGGTGAGCCAGACGTTCAGTGGAGGGACGGCGCGGGTGCCGATGACCACTGCGTCGCGGATGCGGGTGATGATCGGGTTGGTGTTCATCACGACCCAGCCGATGCGCTTGGAGAGCTTGACCATCTCGGCGGCGTGGGGTCTGCGCTCGGCGGCGTAGTCGTCAATGAGCGCTTCGGTGCCTTCGCCGTGGATGTGGGCGGCGATGCGCCAGGCGGCGGATGCTGCATCGCGGATGCCGGCGTTGAGCCCTTGTCCGGCGAAGGGCGGCATCAGGTGTGCGGCGTCTCCTGCCAGCAGGACCCTGCCGACGCGGTACCTTTCGGCGATGCGCTGGTGGGCGGTGTAGACGACAGCACGGCGCACGGTCACCCGCGAAACGTCTTGGTAGGGTGCCACCAGCTCGGCGATGGAGGACGGGGCGATCATCTCCTGCTCGTCCTCGCCCTCGAAGAGCATGAATTCGTAGCGGCGCCTGCCGTGCACGCCCGGCACCACGACGGTGGGCCGTGCGCCGTTGCAGTGAAAGGACGCGAACGGTTCGGGGTCGCCGGGAACATCCAGCAGGTCGACGACGATCCATTTTTCCACCTGGGTGGAACCACTGAGCCCGATGCCCAATTCGCGTCGGACGAAGCTTCGTCCCCCATCGCAGGCGATGACCCAGGAAGCGTTGATGACCAGCTCGGTTTCCGGTGCGCCGGGGGCAGGCGCGTGATCGGTGCCGGTGTCCCCGGCCGCGACGCCGGAGAAACCTCGGTTTCGCTCCCCGCGACGCACCGCGGTCACCGTTACCCCGTCGGGGTGTTGGGCGATCGCGGTGGCCTCGGTATTGAAGTGCAGCTCGATTCCGGCGCGTTCGGAGGCCGCCCCGAACAGCAGGCCTTCCATGACGGGCTGGTCGAACTGGGATTTTCCGGGCTGGCCCAGGCGCGGGTTGCCGGGGCGCACGTCGGCAAGGAGCCTGCCGCCGCGCCCGTAGTACCTGGCCCCGGTGTCCATGAGCATTTCCGGGGCAAGGCGAGGCATGATGCCGATTTGCTGCATCACCCGCAGCGTCTCATCGGTGGCGCTGATGGCCCGCGGCTCGTCGCCGGAGCCCCAGTGCTTCTCGATCAACGCCACGCGCATTCCATGGTCCGCCAGGAGGTTCGCCGCCGTCAGACCGGTGGGGCCTGCCCCGATGACCAATACGTCGGCTTCGATGCGCTCCGCCATGCTGTGCTCCTTTGCCCGGACTTTTCCGGTGCCTAGTTGGCTTCGTCGACGACCGTGTTGCGCAGGGTTCCGAGGCCGGTGATTTCGACCTCGACCACGTCGCCGGCGTTGAGCAGGCCACCCTCGCCCCAGAAGAGACCCACGCCGCCGGGGGTGCCGGTGACGATGACGTCGCCCGGGTTCAGCTTGGTGAAGCCGGTGACATAGGCCATCAGCTGCGGGATGGTGAAGTAGAGGTCGGCGACCGAGGCCTTCTGGCGGGTCTCACCGTTGACGCGGGTTTCCAGGGTGAGGTTGTTGACGTCGCCGAGATCGGCCGCCGGGACCAGGTACGGGCCGAAGCCGCCGGTGGACGGGAAGTTCTTGCCCGGGATCCACTGGCTGGCAGCCTTCTGCCAGTCGCGCGCGGAGAAGTCGTTGTAGGCGGCGTAGCCGGCGATGTGGTCCCAGGAATCTTCCTCCGAGACGTGCCAGGCTTCCTTGCCGATGACCAGGGCCATTTCGCCCTCGTAGTCGAACTTGGCGGTGGTGGCCGGCTTCACGGCCGGGGCCAGGTGCCCCATCTGGGTGTCTGCGAAGCGGGTGAACACGGTCGGGGCGGTCTGTCCGGTCTTCCCGGATTCCTCCTGGTGTGCGCGGTAGTTCACACCGATGCAGATGATTTTGCCGGGGTTGGTGAGCGAGGGGAGGAACGTGACTTCGTCCTCGGGTCGGGTCGGGGCTCCGGTGATGTCGATGTCGGTGCCGAAGATGCCCTTTTCGATCGACTCGCGGATGGTGGCGGCGAGGTTCAGGCCGGTGGGGCCCAGGTCGTGGGTGGTCTCGTCGATGACCAGCCCCCAGGTCTCGGAACCGTCGGTGGCAAGGAAGGAAGCATACTGCATGGATTTTCAGCCTTTCAGCTCTGTGTTTTTCAGGATTTTATGGTGAGGCGCTGCGCAAGGCGACCGGGCATCGGCCCGCCGGGGGTTAGCGAAAGGTCTTCAGCTCGGTGACCGTGGGGATGCCGAAGGTGCGGAAGTCGTCGGTGCGGCGGTTGGACCACATGTTCCACCAGTTCTCGTCCTCGGCCCAGATCACCGGTTCGCGGTCGTCATCGTAGATCTGCTCGAGGTCGGTGTAGAGCTCCACGACGGCGCCGGAGGTTTCCACGTAGTAGGCGGCGATGTTGTGTCCGGCTCCGTGGCGGACCGGTCCCCAGATCAGTTCGCGACTTGCGCATCCCAGGCGGTCGCCCAGCTTGGCCAGGTCGGCAATGGACGGGACCTGCCAGGCGTGGTGGTGGAAGGTCCCTCGGCCGGCGATCAGGGCAATGCCGTGGTGGTCGGGGTTGCAGCGCATGAAGTAGGCGTAGTCGTCCCCGATGACATCGGAGAGGCGGAAATCGAAGATCCGGCGCAGGAATTCCATCATGGAACGCGGTTCGCGCGGATGGAAGTTGATGTGGCCGTACCTGTCGGGTCCGAAGCCCTGCAGTCCCGGGTCGCTGGCCTGCATGCCGGTGTAGATCTCGAAGATCCAGCCCTCGGGGCCGATGAAACTGAAGCCGTCCTGCACGCCGGCGCTGACGGCGGTGTGCGAGATGAACTTGAAGTTCTCGCTCTCGACGCGGCGGCGGATTTCCCGCAGGGCGTCGCCGTTGCGGGCGATCAGGCCGATGGACTGTATTCCGTTGACTTCCGATTCTACGTAGACCAGCTCGTGGTGGACGGCGTTGGCCGCGAGGTACACCTCGTTCTCGGTGCGCTCGGTGACGCGCAAGCCCAGGAGTTGGGTGGCGTCAAAGATCGAGCCCTCAATGTTGTTGGTCTGGATGGACACGTGGCCCATCTCTCTAATCAAACCCCAGGCCATGGAATATCCTCTCCGCGCGGGTAACTAAAAAAACATTATCACTACAAAAGTATATTATCTAGCTGTTTTTGGATTATTTATGGGATGTGACCCGCAGTCCCGTGCGGTGCCGGTGTGGAAGGGCGGCTGTTGAGCCGGGCGGTCGTTCCGGTGAGCAGATTCGGCGGCGACTGACGGTGGCCCCGGCCCTGCGGAAAGCTGGGGCGGGGCCACGAACCGCCTCCTGATGTTGCGCCGAATAAGTCGTCCCGCGCCCGAGGGGAGCGGTTCGCCATGGATCCCCGGGCCGGCTGGGGGCTGGTCGTCTCGCCATATGAACCCGCGTGGCGCTTTCGGAGGCGCCCCAAGCGCCCCTGTCCGGTGGTCGATGGACCCCGGTCCGCGATGGGACCGGCCACGGCGTCGAGCCGGCAGGGCAATACTCGGTGCCACCGGAGTGGGTGCACGGTTGCCGTGCGTCCGGCAATGGAAGTGGGGTGCCGGGCTGGCCGGTGTGCCTATCGCGGTCTAATCGAGCTTGACGGTGACGCTCTTGATGGATGTGTAGGCCTCGATTCCTTCGCGGCCGTTTTCATGGCCCCACCCCGATTGCTTGAAGCCACCGAAGGGCATGTTGGCGTCCATTCCGGCGCCGGTATTGACGCGGACATTGCCTGCTTGGATGCGCTTGGCAAAGAGCAGTGCTCGCGAGATGTCCTGGGTGAAGATGATGGAGTTTAGCCCGTAGTCGCTGTCGTTGGCGCGGCGCAGGACTTCGGCGAGCGAATCCTCGTTGCTGAAGGTGCTCACCGACAGCACCGGCCCGAAGATCTCTTCATGCGCGATCGACATTTCCGCAGTGACGTTGCGCAGGACTGTCGGTGTGACGAAGAATCCGTCCCCGGCAGCCTTGGCGCCACCGGTAACGAGCTCAGCACCGTCGGCGATTCCCGCTTCGATGTAGCCGAGCACTCGTTCACGCTGGACTTCGGAGATCAAGGGACCGAGCTGGGTGGACGGGTCCAGGCCGGCACCGACGTTCATTGACTCGGCGAATTTGGCAATGCCGGCAATGACCTCGTCGGCAACGTCCTCGTGGACATAGAGTCGCGAGCCGGCTGCACAGACCTGGCCGGCGTTGGCGAAGATGCTCATGGCCGCGCCGGGAATGGCCTTGGCCATATCGGCATCCGGGTAAATAACCACCGGTGACTTGCCGCCGAGCTCCAGGCTGAGCTTCTTGAGGTTCCCGGCGGCCGAAGCCAACAGGCGCTTGCCTACCGCCGTTGAGCCGGTGAACGACACCTTGTCCACATCCGGGTGGTCCGCCAACGCCTGACCTGCAACCTGTCCCAAGCCCTGGACCACGTTGAGTACACCGGCAGGTATGCCCACCTCCAGGGCGATCTGTGCGACTCGAACCGCCGTCAGCGGGGTGAGCTCGGCGGGCTTGAGCACCACGGTGCACCCCGAAGCCAGCGCAGGAGCGATCTTCGACAGGGCGATGGTGAATGGCACGTTCCAAGGAACAATCAGGCCGGCAACGCCCAGTGGCTGACGCAGGGTGTAAGCATGCCATTGGCCGGGAAGCGAGATGTCGCGAGTTTCGCCGTTGAGCTTGGTGGCCCAGCCCGCGTGGTAACGCAGGATGTCGATGCCGGTGGGAAGTTCGAAGTTCCGGGCCACGGCATAAGGCTTGCCGCAGTTCAGGGATTCGAGGGTTGCCAGTTCGTCCAGGTTCTCTTCGAGTGCGTCGGCGAGCTTGTGGAGCAGGTGTTGGCGCCGTGAGGGGGACAACGTCGACCACGGACCGGTTTCGAAGGCGGCGCGTGCCGCTGCCACTGCGGCATTGACATCTCCTGCGGTGGCCGAGGCGCTGGTGGTGAGCGTTTGGCCACTCGACGGATCGGTGACAGTCAGTGGCTCTCCGCCTCCGGGCACCTGCTCTCCGTCGATGATGAGCGGGAGCACTGTGCTGGAAAGCTGCTCGCGCAACCGGGTCGCGATCGGATTGGCATGTGTGTCGGTGAGCGTCATTCTCGTGCGTTCCTTGCTTCGTGGGTGGCCCGGGCGTTGGTTGGGGCGCGCGGCTACTTGTCGTTCAATGTGCGCCCCGTCACGCAATCATACTGAAAATATATTGCCATGCAAGGAATGTATTTTAAGTAAAGTGCTTGCGCGGCTCTGGCGCCCCGCGATTTCGGCGCGGCCACCTTTTGCCAACAAGCGCCCGCGAGAGTTTCGTGGCAATGCTCAACCTTGCCCGCTGGCCCCGAGGGGGCATCCCGGTGACGTTCCGCGGGCAACCGGGCAACAGGGTCGCGTTTTGCGTCGTTCGCTCAATGGGCGGCCAAATCGGGTGCCGCGTGTCCGCGGGCGGGGTGCGATCGGAATCCGCGGGCGCCGGGTCGAGGGTGGCCCTGGATCCTCGATTGCAACTTGATGCATTGTGAGCCTTGCCACATAATCATAGTGAAGATATATTGTCTCTCAAGGAATGCATTTTTTGTATCCTGTCATCGTGGGGCCATCCCACCGCCCCAAGGGTTCGACGGGGCAAATACACTCGCCGGCCATCCAAGGCCAAGATCTCATTCAGGAGACCCACTGTGGGCATCAATCGACGTACTCTCATCACCCGTGCCGCTTCCGGTCTGGCCGTCGCATCAATGGCCGTTGCCAGCCTCACCGCCTGCGGCGGCAGCGACGCCGCAGGGGCAGCGAAAACTTCCGAGGGCGGGATGACGAAGCTGCGCGTGGCGGTAGCTCCGATCCAGTTTGAAACCGCCCACGTTGCCAAGGAACAGGGCATGTTCGAGAAGCAAGGCCTTGACGTTGAAATCGTCAACGGCGCCGACCCGGCAGCCCTGCTGGCCCAGGTGGTCTCAGGAGACGTCGACGTCGCCATCGGATCATGGATCAATGTGGCAACTTCCGTGGCCCAGGGTGTTCCCGTCAGCGTCATCGGCGGCAACGGCATGGTGGATGCCGAGGCAGAGAACTCCGGCGTGCTCGTGACCAAGGAATCGGGAATCACCGATCTTCCAGGACTCAAGGGCAAAACCATCGGAGTTGTCGGAGTGAAGTCCGGCGGCGATATCCCCGTCCTTCAGGCTCTGGAAGGTGCAGGCATCAAGATTGACGAAGTCAAGGAGGTCGCGATCCCGTACGCAGGCATGCAGGCCGCCCTCGAACAGGGCACCGTGGATGCAGTGGTTCCGGCCGACTCCTTCTACCACCAGATGGTCGACGCCGGCTTCGTCTCCATTTCCAACCCGGTGCGCGAATACCAGGGCAACATGCCCGTGACGGTCTGGACGGCCAAGAAGGACTGGCTTGCAAAGGACGGCGCCACCGCCGAGAAATTCATTGCCGCCATGACCGACGCAGTGAGCTTCTATGAAGATCCAGCGAACCTCGCCTCCATCCAGAAAATCAACGCCACCGCCAACCAGATCGACATTGCCAAGGCGCCGAAGGAATTTGTCCCGGCAGATGTGACCTTCAACGTCAAGGAAGCCCAGAGCGGCATCGATGCCATGGTGCACTTCGGCCTGCTGGCCAAGCCCGTCACCGTTGAAGAAGTCCTCTGGGAAAAGGCGCCGCGCCGCGACTCGGCAGCGGCTAAGTAACTGCTGATCCAGCTCAGGCCGCTAGGGCCGGCGATGATGAGGGTGATCCTCTTCAGCGCCGGCGCACGGTGCCCACAACAAACTTGAGGTAGACCATGAAAGAGACCACGACCGCCCCGGGGTGGCTATTGGTCCAGCGGGTCGCGGCCATCGCGATCCTGTTAGCCCTGTGGTCGCTGTTGATTGCCAGCGGCACCATGCCTTCGATGCTTCCCGGCGTAGCGCAAATCTTCAGCGGAATCGGTGAGGCCCTTACAAGCTCCGTCTTCTGGGCGGCCCTGGGAAGAACCCTGCTCTCCGCACTGGCGGGGTGGGTTCTGGCATCGACTATCGGGGTGCTTTTTGGCCTGTTCGTCGGGTCGATCAAGTTCCTTGACCGCTCAACGTCCATTCTGATCGACTTCGGGCGTTCCTTCCCGGTGCTGGCTCTGATGCCGGTGGTCATCATGCTGTTGGGCTCCAACGCCCGCATGGAGATCGTGGTTGTCGCGTTGAGCTGCCTGTGGCCGGTGCTGGTCCAGACCATTTATGGGGCACGACGCCAGGAAGCAGCAGTGGCAGATACCGTCGCCGTGTTCAGGATCCCGCCGCTGCTGCGATTCCGCAGGGTGTTGCTTCCCTCTGCTATGCCGTTCATTGCCACGGGTGTTCGCATCTCGGCATCGATTGCCCTGTTGGTTGCCGTCGGTGTTGAAGTCATCAGTCAGGCCCCGGGAATCGGGCGTCAGATTACCTTGATGCAGCAAGCTCAACGCTGGGATCTGGCCTTCGCTTACTTGATCTTCACTGGCTTGGTCGGCTGGAGCCTGGCCGTAGTTCTGCAACAAGTCGAGAACCGCCTGCTGATTTGGAAGAGACTAGAAAATGACTAGTACCATCACCCTCGACACCCGACGGGGAACCGTGCGCAAGGCTCGGCCCCGAAGCAGGGACGGCTTTGGCCGCAGCCTGCTGACCTCCACTTGGCTGATCGTTGTGGTGCTGGTGGCCTGGTGGTTCCTCTCCGCCAACAGCACCAATTTCTTCATCCCTTCCCTCGAGCAAATCCTCACCACATTGGCCCGAGACCTGGCTAACGGCGTGATCATCGCCGGCGCCGTCTATTCGCTGACCAACCTCTTTGTTGGCCTGCTCATTGCCACCGTGCTGGGTATTGGAATTGGTCTGCTGCTGGGCGAGCTCGGATGGCTGCGCCGCATCGTTGATCCGATCATCCACTTCTTCCGCTCGGTTCCCCAAGCTGCACTCGTCCCGATGATCATCGGCGTCTTTGGCATGGGCCAGGGCCCAAAAATGGGAACCATCGCCTTCGCCTGCATGTGGCCGATCCTGCTGAACACCATTGACGGTGTTTTGGGGGTTGAACCCACCATCCGCAAGTTCTCCAAGGTCTACCGCATTCCGCGCTCCCTGCACTTTAGGCGAGTGGTGCTGCCCGCAGCGCTGCCGCAGATTGTTGCAGGTGTACGGGTTGCACTGCCCATCGGCATCACCGTCATGGTGGTCTCCGAAATGTTCGCCTCGATCGAGGGTCTGGGCTTCTACATCCTGAATTCCTCGGCAACGTTCAAGGTTCCCGAGACCTGGGCCGGCGCTCTGTTGGTCGGAGTCATCGGCTATGTCATTTCGCTGCTCTTTGTACTGGCCGAACGCCGCCTGCTGCGCTGGTACCACGCCTCCGGATCCCAGTAGGGAGCCCGGCCATGAGAACGTTCGAACCCCCACACGACCAAGGAGACGCCATGACCATGCAAATTGAAGCCGAGGCACAGCCGGAAGCCGGCACGCAGCTGATGAAGGTGCGCGGCATGTCCATGAGCTACGGCTCGGGGGCCACGGAAAACAAGATCCTTGAAAACCTGAACCTGGACGTTGCCGCCGGCGAATTCATTTCAATCGTCGGCCCCTCGGGTGTTGGCAAAACCACGCTGTTGCGCTGCCTCTCCGGGCTGCTGCGCCCCAAAGCGGGGACCATCGAGGTGGGCGGCACCGTGATCAACGGGCCCCACCCAGACTTGGCGGTGGTCTTCCAGGACTACAGCCGTTCGCTGATGCCCTGGATGACCACCCGAGACAATGTGGCCTTCCCGCTGCAGGGCAAGGGCATGGGCAGGGCCGAGCGCAATCGCGTGGCAGATGAGAACCTTGCCGCGGTGGGCCTGAAAGGCCAGGGTGACAAGTACCCCTGGGAAATGTCAGGAGGCATGCAGCAGCGCGTGGCCATCGCCCGTGCGCTGGCCTACAACGCCAAGGTTTTGCTGATGGATGAGCCATTCGCCTCCGTTGATGCACAGACCCGATTCGACCTTGAGGACCTGGTCATCAAGCTGAAACGGGAGCTGGGTGTGACCATCCTTTTGGTTACCCACGACATCGATGAGGCACTCTACCTGGCAGACAAGGTAGTGGTGATCGCCGAAAAGCCGGCAACCGTCGTGGATGAGATCATCACCGGTTTCGGCGAGGAACGCGACCAGCTGGCCACCAAGGCAGACCCGCGCTTCGCCGATGCCCGAGCCCGCATCATGCACCGACTGCGCAAGGACTAGGGGCGTGGGACGGCACAACGTGCGCGCGGCCATGGTGCGCGACTTTGACGGAACCTTTGCCATCGAGGAGATCGAGGTGGATTCCCCGCTGGGTGCGGAGGTTCTCGTGGAGGTGCGCGCCGCCGGCCTCTGCCATTCGGACCTACACCTGGCCTCCACCAACATGGGCATACCGGCCCCGGTGCTGCTGGGCCACGAGATCTCCGGTGTCGTGCGTGAGGTGGGAGACAGGGTCTCCGACCTCACGGTGGGCGACCACGTGTTGGCGACGCTGATCCAATACTGTGGTCGCTGCGCCGATTGCCTCTCCGGTGCCGGCCACCGTTGCAAGGAAGGCGCCCAGACGCTCCGTGCCGCGGGTGCAGCCGCACGTATCGAGCAGGACGGGTCTGCCGTGACGCAGATGTTTGGCCTGGGAGGATTCGCGGAGCTGGTGCTGGTCCATGAGAATCAGGTCGTGAAGATTCCTCGGGAAATTCCGTTCGCCCAGGCAGCCGTGATGGCCTGTTCGACGCTTACCGGCGCCGGCGCCGTCTTCAACTGCGCAAAGGTGGCTCCGGGTGAAAATGTGGTGATCCTGGGTGCCGGAGGTGTGGGACTCAACGCCATCAACGCCGCCCGCATCGCCGGGGCCAACCGCATCATCGCCGTCGACCTGGCAGAAGACAAGCTTCGGCTGGCACGCCGCTTTGGCGCCACACACACAGTTAATGCATCCGATCAGGACCCGGTGGAAGCTGTCCGAGAGATCAGCGGTGGGGGAGTGCAGCATGCCTTTGAGATGATCGGATTCCCCGCCACCAGCCTGCAGGCGCTGCGTATGACGCGCACCGGCGGGCATGCCTATCTCATTGGGCTACATCGGCCAGGCAGCATGCTTGAGCTTGATGTGATGGCCGATGTCATTGGCCCGCAGCGCGTGCTGCACGGGCTATACATGGGCTCGTCGGCACCTCGGCGCGATGTGCCGCGCTATGTTGACCAGTACCTGTCCGGGGCCTTGGATCTAGACGCCCTGGTGGCCAACGAGCTGTCCCTGGATCAGATCAACGACGGCTTCGCGGCCATGGCTTCCGGCGGAGGAGTCGCCCGCGGGGTCATCACCTCGTTCTAGGCAAGCCAAACAGTCAAAGGAGCGGAATCCCGAAAGGATCCGCTCCTTTGACTGTTTGTGGTGCTCGGGGCCTAAAAGCTGGTGATCACGTTTCGGGCCACGGCGCCGCCACGCAGCGAGTTGTAGCCCGCTTCGATCTGGTCCAGGGAGATATGGGCGGAGACCAATTCGTCGAGCTTGAAACGTCCCTGCAGGTAGAGGTTCGCATACATGGGGATGTCAACGGCGATGTTGCTTGAGCCCATGGCCACGCCGCGGATTCCCTTCTGCTTGCCCATGAGGTCGCCGAACGGTGTGACCTGGATGGTCGATCCGGGCTGGTGCACGCCAATCAGGTAGGCAGTGCCGCCGACCTCCAGCATGGCCACTGCTTGCTCGGACGTCGATTTCAGGCCGATGACCTCAAAGGAGTGGGTAACCCCGCCGCCGGTCATTTTCAGCACCTCGGCTACCGAATCCGTGTCAGCCCCGTTGATCACGTCGGTGGCACCGAAGAGAGTAGCCAGCTCCAACTTGGCAGGAGACAGATCAACGGCAATGATACGGGTGGCACCTGCCAGCCGGGCACCTTGGATGACGTTCAGGCCCACGCCGCCGGCGCCAATGACGGCCACGGTGTCCCCGGGGCGGATGCGGGCGGTGTTTACTGCCGCGCCGGCTCCGGTGACCACACCGCAACCCAGCAGTGCCGCACGGTCGAAGGGGATTTCGCGCGGGACGGGCACCACGGTGTTCTGATGGACCAGTACTTGTTCAGCGAATCCGCCGACCCCGATGAACTGGGTCAGCGGGGCGCCATCCAGGCTCAGCCTCGGCTTGGCACCCGGTGCGCGAGAAGTATGGGAGGGAACGCGACACTGGTATGGGCGGCCGGTGCGGCAGCCGATGCAGGTGCCGCAGCTGTGGACCGGCGAAGTGACAACGTGGTCACCCACCTTGAGCTGCGTCACTGCGGAGCCCACTGCTGCCACGACGCCTGCCACCTCGTGGCCAAGTACCGCGGGCATCGGGAATCCCACGTCGTTACTGGCTACGTGCAGGTCTGAGTGGCAGAGGCCACTGGCGCGCACGTTGATAAGCACCTCCTGTGGCGCCGGGTTGCCAATGGATATTTCGAGCACTTCAAAAGCGCCTTTGACCTCGGAGACTACTGCGGCTTTCATGGAAATCCCTTCAAGACTTATTGGTCGCTGAGGGTGACGCGGGCCACCTTTTAAAATATACTAGTTGAAATTATGCATTCTTTGTAGGTCTCTGTATAAAAAGGAGCAACATGCGGGCAGCAGTTATCAGCGCGATCGGAGCAGGGTTCGAGATCCAGGATCTGGAACACGACGAGCCGCGCGGTGCAGAGATCTTGGTCAAGGTCGAGGCCGCGGGTCTTTGCCACTCGGACATGATTGTTGCCTCCGTTGACCGCGGGCGCCCATTGCCGATGGTCGTGGGCCACGAAATGGCTGGCATTGTGGTTGGCCTTGGCCCCGAAGCCACCGACTTCGAGATCGGCGATCACGTCATCGGCAGCGAGATCAGCTTCTGTGGAGCCTGTGAGGAGTGCGTCAGCGGTGCCACCTTCCGCTGCCTGAATCCAGGCGCGGTCATGCGCTCGGCGCAGGAACCCGCACGGTTGACCCGCAATGGTGATCGCGTCGAGGCGTTCGGCGTTGCGGGCTTTGCCGAATACACCGTGCTGCACCAGAACAAGCTCGTAAGGATCCCTGCCGAGATCCCGTTTGCCCAGGCTGCCGTGCTTGGCTGTGCAACGGCCACCGGTGTGGGTGCGGTCCTGAACTCGGCCAAGGTTGCCCCGGGGCAAAGTGTTGCCGTGGTGGGTCTGGGCGGCATTGGCCTGAACCTGGTGGCGGGTGCCAGGCTTGCCGGTGCCCGCACCATCATCGGGATCGATCTGCAACCCGAAAAGCTGGAGCTCGCCCGCAACTTCGGTGCCACCCACGTGATCAACGGCGCCGAGGAGGATGTGGCGGCGCGCGTGCAGGAAATCACCGGCCGCGGCGTACATCATTCCTTTGAGGCCATCGGGCTGGGAGCCACCCAACGTCAGGCCATCGAGGTGACCCGCACCGGAGGTGCCGTCTACTTCATAGGCATCCCGCAGGGAAAGCCGCTGGAACTGAATGTGATGATGGACTTGCTGGTGAAGCAGCGCTCCTTGCATGGCATCTACATGGGCTCCTCGAACATTCGCAAGGACATCCCATACTACGCGGAGCTCTACCTGCAGGGTCGACTGAACCTCGATGACCTCATCGCACAGGAGATCAAGCTGGATCAAATCAACGAGGCCTACGAGCGTCAGGAAACCGGGGCAATTGCGAGGAGCATCATCCGCTTCTAGCACCATCGGAAAGATGCTCGGTGGGCTTCTGCTGGTATCTCGCGGCGAACGATGCCGCCCGATATTCACCCTCGTGGATATCGGGCCTAAGTCCTTCCGAACCCTGCGTGCACCGTGGATCCCCTCTGTGTGCTGGACGCACGATGCATAGGGCGAGCTACGTGCACACACGGTGGCCGAATCCACAAGGCACTGCGTCAGGACGGACCACCCCGGCCCGAGGACTTATCTGGGGAGACGCGACTGCACGGCGTAGCCAAACGCTGTACCGACCGGGTGGGCGCATTCTGCATCCGATGTCCGGGCTGCCGGCGTCTCCGCCGCGGCGCTTGCGAGGGGATCAGATGCGTTCAGGCCCGGCGCGAGGATGCACGAGCGGTGGGAGAACCGCCCCGGAGATCATGCCGCCTGCGTGGAATCTGGACGCATGAACGAATCCTGGCCGCCGGAATTTGCTGGGTCGCGAATGCTCATCTGGCGACGTCGAACACCGAGCGCGTTGCCCCCATTCCCCGGGGCAATGGGCTGCCTGTCCTGTGTCCAAGGTCTGGCCATTGACGGTACGCGCGGGACCCGACCCCGCTTCATACTGTTGGGCTTTTTCCTGTGCATGCCGGCAGGACTTCAGCGCGCCGTCTCGTTGATCGCGGCTAAGCGCCAAGGCTCCGCCGGAATCTGTGCGGCTCCATACCTGAATGGTCTTCGCGAGTATGAGGAAAATCGATCGCGGCGTGGACCGACCCGGGCTGCGGTGCGGCCATCGCTCAGGGCCAGCTCGAGGGGGTGGCCGCCCACGCCGGAGCTGGCGCCCCCGCGGGAGAGGAGAGCGGCACGAACGATGGGGTCGTGCTTTCGTTGGCGGGGTCAGCGGATCGGCGCAATTCTCCGTGAATGGTTCGACAACCCCCGCAGTGGGAGGTTCCGTGGCGGACCCGGTTGCCCCCAAACCGGGCGTCCGATGAAAGCCATCGATCGTGCGGACTATATTGGCTCGTCGGCTACCAACCGGGGTCCTGAACCGCGGCCTGGCCAAAGAACGTGATGAGGGGGGGGCGGTGCATTGACTCGGGTGGTGATGTGGTCGGCGGTTGGACCCACTAGCTGTGTTGTGTTCGAGTATGTTTCCCTCAGGCAAAGACCACGGCTGGGCCGCTTCCCTGGTGTGCGAGGCGGTCCAGCCGTGGTTTGGGTTTGGGGTTAGACGGTGCCGCCGTGGCGGGCAACCACCTCGCGGGCCAGCGCCTTGCCGAACGCAGTGTGAGCGGCCAATGCGTCCTGCGCGGCTTTTGCGTCGTACGAAGCCAATGCCTCGGTCAGTGCTGCCACATGAGTGTGGTCCAGGTTGCGTGACCATTCGTCGCGGGTCAGCGCCTGGCGCCACACGGTTCCGATGCCCAAGCGGCGGAAGGCGTCGGTGAGTTGCGAGGAACCCGCAACTCCCACCAGCGCATCGTGGTAGGCGACGTTGAGGGCGAGGAAATCATCCAGGTCTGCCTCCGATTCATCGCGCAACCTGCCCAGTTCGGTGGTGATGCGGCGCAGCTCGGCGATTACCTCGGCGGTGAGCTTGTCCAGATGCGAGGCTATGATGCCCGACTCGATGGTGGCGCGAGAGTCGTAGACGGAATCGGTCAGTTCGGCGGTGATGGGGCTGGGCCGGAAGGTGCCGGCAGCGGTGCGGAAGACCAAATGCTCGCTTTCAAGCTTCACCAGGGCGTTGCCCACGTGGGCTGCCTCCGAACGGGTTGCCTCTGCGATCGTTTCGATCTCCAGGTCGGTGCCCAGCGGGCTCTTGCGCAGCAACACCCAGGCGCGGGTGGCGGTGTAGGCCGAAAGTTCCTTGACCGGTTCCAGCTTGCCCATGGTGCCGCGGTAGTAGGCCAGCGGCTGGCGGTCGTGTGCCTCGGCACTGGTGGCCAGGCCAAGGAAGACGGTGTGGGTGCCGCCGGTTGCTGTCTCATTGACCTTGCACACGATGGTGGCCAGCGCGCCGTCGATCAGCGGGATGCCTTCGGGGGAGATGGTGTGCGGGACCGAAGCGAACTTGTCCTCGCCCTTGCGTCCGAAGTGGAAGGCCAGATCGCTCTGGTCATCGGCCAGGATGTTGATGCCGAAGTAACCGGCAGAGACCACGCGGTCGTGGGTGGAAGACGAGCGGTTGAGGCAGGCCAGCATCATCGGAGGTTCCATCGACAGTGAGGAAACGGCGGATGCGGTGGTGCCGTAGAGGACCCCGTCAACGACTGTGGTGATGACCGTGACGCCGGAGGCGAAGTGGCCCACCACGTTGCGGAAAATTCCGGCTTCGACGACAGTGGTCTCGCTGGCAGTGTTTTGCGTGTTCATCGTAACTTCTCCTAGGCAATCGGGGTGGTGGGGGTGGCTGTGGGGTTCAAGGATCCGAAGAATCCTTCCAGCGAGTCGGCCAGCTCCAGGCTGGAAACCTTCTCGATCAGCATTTCTGTGCGTTCGGCGAGCTCTGGGCGACCGAAGGCCATGTTGAGGCTGAACTTCTGCCGAATCTGGATGCTATCCAGCGGGGTTGAGGCGTAGTCCCCGGAGGGGTGTTGCACCCGTACGTGCCGGGTGCTCCCGTCCTTCAGCGTTGCCGTGGCCTCGGCCGTGAGGCGCTGGCTGTTGGGGAGCGAACCGACAAGCGTAATGCGTTCGAGCAATGCGGCGATGCGCTGGTCGCCCATGGCCTCGGGGGTGAGATGCTCGGGCCGTACCGTGCCATGCAGCAGAGCTGCGGCGGCAGTGAAGTGAATCGAGAATAGCCCCGCCACCACCCGACGTTCGGCCGGATCAAAGCGGGCTCCGACAAATCCGTTCAGCGTCCGCTCGGTGATGTGGATGTTGACGTTCTGGATCTGCTCGACCTCCACCCCGTGCTCGGTGACCAGGCGAATGCAGGCCTCCAGCGAAGGGTGAGCCGCACGGCAGCTGGACCACGGCTTAATGGTGGTGTCCCCGTAGAAGTCCTGCCCCAGCCCCACTCCGGCAAGTGCGGGTTTCGCATCGGTGCAGTGCATCTGGAAGTACCCGTGTTTCCCTTCAAGGGGGTCGTTCGCGCCGGTCATCCCTGCCGCAGCCAGCTGTGCCGAGGTGATAGCGGTTCGGGCGGCAAAGGCGATCGGCAGCTTGAAGGCGCTGGCGGCATCAAAGATGTTGGCCACGGTGCCCCCGAGCTGGTTGGCCGCAATGCCCAGCGCATGCGTGGCGGTGGGAGCATCCAGGCCGAGCATGCGTGCCGCCATCAGCGTGGCGCCCAGGGCGTTGACGGTGCCGGTGTTATCCGCACCGGAATAGACGTCAAAGCCGCTGGCCACCGCGAGACGTGCTGTCACGTCATCGCCGATAGCCAGCGCGGTCAGCAGCTCCGCCCCGCTGGCGCCGGTGAGTTCGGCCAGTGCCAGGGCCACCGGGACGGTGGTCCCGGAGATGTGCGCCGCTACCCGGGAGCCTTGAGGTCCGTCGGCTTCGACGGGTTCGAAGTCGAAGGACCTGGCCAGCACGGCGTTGGCGAATGCTGCGGAGGCAGCAGGCAAGCGCAGGCTGGTTCCTGGTACGCTGGCGTCGTTTCCGGTTCCCCATGCCGCAGCCACACGAAGCACCGCAGGTGCATCCGGGGAACCGTGCCCGGCCGCCATTGCTCCCAGGGTGTCAAGAAGCCGGGTTTTCACCCGCTCAACGGTCTGCGGATCCAGGTCCTCGAAGGTGGTCCCCAGCGAGTGCTGAACAAGCCTGTCCACCAGCGGAATCGTGGTTTCCATGGAGAGGTCTTTCTAGGCGCTGGCGGGAAGGATGGCGGCGTCCATGCCCAAGTGCTCTGCCTCGGTGAGCACCGGGTAGATGCCCAGTTCGGCGAACATGGCGTCGAAGGCTCCGCCGACGCCTTTGGCCTGGGCCTTCTTGTGGTCCAATGCTCGGGCGCGTCCGATGGAGCCGAGGTAGAAGCGTTCGTACAGTTCATTCCGGCTGCCCAGTGCCGAACCGGCGAAGTCCCAGGCGGTTCGGAAGATCTTGGCGCGCTCCTGAGGGGAGATGCCGCCGGCGCCGGGCAGGTACTTGCGCAGCAACGGGCCCAGACGCGGTTCATTGAAGGCAGCTGCGGTGGGGGTGGCGAGCAGGTTGTGCGAGCCCATCGACTTGATGATGTCATTCACGCGGGCCATCCACAGTGGCATCATCGTGCGCAGTGCGGAGATGTCGTCGTGGCAGAAGAAGGCCCCACCGCCCCAATCCGAGGCATTGACTTCGGCGGAGTGGATCACCGAGCGGGCGATGCGCAGGTATGAGTAGATCTCGCCGAGCATCGTGGCGGTGTCCGGCTTGGAATCGGTGCCGGTGACCTTGGCCATCTGGGTGCACAGGTCGTAGGCGAATTCGAGCTTGACCGAGGCGCGGATGGCGGTCTGCTGCTGGGTGTTGCCGGTGGCGGTGCCGCCGTTGAGTGCGTTGTAGACATCCAGCTGCCCGTCGATGAACACCCGCTCCCAGGGGACCAAGACGTCGTCAAAGATGATAACGGCATCCTGCTCGTCAAAGCGTGAGGAGAATGGCTTGTCAACAACTTCCTGGTCCACACCGTAGTGGTCTCGGCAGACCGAGACAACACCCTTGGTAGCCACCGGGATGGCGAAGGAAAGGGCATATTCTTCGTAGCCCTTCTGGATCGGCACGGCGGGGTAGACGTAGAGTTCATCGGCGATGGGGCCAAGCGTTGCCAACATCTTGGCGCCGCGGACAATCAAGCCCTCTGCAGTACGTTCAACAACGCGCAGAGTGAGTTCCTCGTTGATGCCCTGCAATTCGCCAACCGACTTGTCGATGGCGGCGTGCACGATGGTGTGGGTCAGCGCGAGGTCGTGTTTCTGTACGTGCTTCCAGTAAGCCTCGAGGCGTTCGAAGTACACAGGGTCGCCGGAACGCTCGAAGATGTCCTTGCGGGAGGCATGGCCGGCGAGCACCACATTGACATAGTCAGGGGTTCGACCAAGCATGCCGTTCGAGTAGCGAGCCAGGCGGTCGAAGGCCCGGTGACGGAGCGCGATGTCCTCGGAGTTGTGTGGACGCAACAGGGAAACGTTGTGCTGTTCGCCGGTTTCGGGGTCTGTCATGAGGCAGTCATCGGCGTACTTGTGCTGGTAGTCGAAGTACGCGGCCATGCCGTCAATGGAACCCTTGAAGGCGGGGTGTTTGGTGACGTCGATGCGCTGATCGCCGAGCCAGACTTCACGGGAGTCTTTCAGGCCTTCTTTGTATGTTGCTCCGTTGCGTGCACTCACGGGATTCTCCTTAGCTGACTGGACCTGCCTATCGAGGCAAGAATATATTCTGCGTATAAGTTTATATACCTGAGTGTGATTTGCGCAATACCGGTCGGGGCGACCTTCATCGAGTTCCACATCCTTGCGAATGCGGGATCGTCGTAAATAAAACATTCTCTTGGCAATAATGCGTAAAAATTGACGTTTGCCCGAGGGGTGGGCCATTATGGCTTAGGTCACAATTTTGGTTCCAACGGAAGTTTGCGAGTCCATGAACAATTCATCCACCACTCTTGGTGACACCGCCACCGAGTCACTCAACACCAAGGACATGCGTCGGGTCCTGGGCTCCAGCCTCCTGGGCAGTGTTATCGAGTACTACGACTTCATCCTCTATGCGACGGCTGCCGCACTGATCTTCGACAAGGTCTTCTTTGGCAACCTCGGACCAGGCTTGGCGCTCTTTGCTTCCTTCGGCACCTTAGCTGTCGGCTATGTGGCCCGCCCGCTGGGTGGCATCATCTTCGGCCACTTCGGGGATATCGTCGGCCGCAAGCAGATGTTGGTGCTCTCCATGATGATGATGGGTGTCGCGACCATCGCGATTGGCCTGTTGCCGACCACTGCCAGCATTGGCATTGCGGCACCGGTCATTCTGGTGCTGTTGCGCATGGTGCAGGGTATTTCGGTGGGTGGCGAATGGGGTGGCGCAACCCTGATGGCGCTCGAGCATGCCCCGGCATCCAAGCGGGGACTGGCGGCGTCATTCGCCAACGCCGGGGGCCCGGCCGGTGGCCTGTTGGCAACCTTTGTGGTCTCGGGCGTTTCGGCGCTCACCGGTGATCAGTTCCTGGTCTGGGGTTGGCGCATTCCGTTCCTCTTCTCCGCCGTGTTGATCGTCGTGGGCATGGTGATCCGCCTCAAGGTGGCCGAGTCCCCGGTATTCAAGGAGCTTGAGGCCAAGGCCGTTGTCGTCGAAAAGGAGCGCCGTTCACCGATCACGCGCGTGCTGCGCAACCATCCACGCACCGTTGTTATCACCCTCGTGGCCTCGCTGGGTTTCTACACGATGCAGGGCATCCTGACCTCCTGGGGAGTTTCCGTGGCGGTTGCGGAAGGTGTCGACCGTTCGACGGTCCTGAACATCAAGGGCTTGGCCGCCGTCTTCACCATCGCCGTCTGCTTCTGGGCTGCTCGCCTCTCGGACCGCATTGGACGCCGTTCGGTCCTGACACTCGGTGGCGTGCTTGGCGTGCTCTGGGCCTTCCCCGCCCTGTATCTCATGCACAACGGAACCGCGTGGGGTTTCATGCTTGCAGTGCTAGTGGGCAATGGCGTCATTCAAGGCATCTTGGCCGGTCCGATCGGCGCCTACATCTCCGAGCTGTTCCCCGCCGATGTCCGCTACACCGGCGCATCATTGTCTTACCAGGGGGCGGCCACCCTGGGTGCCGGATTTACCCCGATGATCGCCACCGCATTGACCTTGGCCGGCGGCTTCGTGTGGGTCGGCGTGTTCTGGGTGGCTGTCCTATTCCTGGGTCTGATTGCCGTGCGCATGAGCCCCGAAGGGGCGCAGTCTCAGCAGGCCCTGGTGTCCTCCAAGAAAAAGCTCCTGCTGCGCTAGATCTTCGAGAGCGTGGATCCGGCAGCGGCGCTACGTCCTGCCAGGTTGGATGAATCGTTTCCAGTTGCGCACTGGACGCCGTCAAACATCAGAAATATTGAACACATTGTTCTGAAAATTCTATATTTACGATCTTTCGGGACGTTGGCAGGATGAAAGACAGCATCCACACAAGAATTTGCCCTGGAGCAGCTATTGCGCCGGGCACCAAGCGAAAGGAGCCGATCCCATGGCACCCAAGAACCCCAAACACATGGTCCTGACGACCTTCATGTTGCCGGCCGGTTACCACAAAGACTCGTGGCGCATGGATGGCAGCCGTTCCGAAGAGCTTGCCAACCTCGAATTCGTCTACGACCTCGCGCGCATGGCAGAGGACGCCAAGCTCGACGCGATCTTCTTCGGCGACATCGTCCACGCGAACACCGTGATGCGCGGCGATATCAAAATGAACGGCTTCTACGAACCCATGACGGTGCTCGCGGCGTTGGCGGCTCGCACCAAGAACATTGGACTGATCGGCACCGTTTCCACGTCCTTCTCGGAGCCGTACAACCTGGCCCGCCAGATGGCAGGTCTTGACCACATGTCCGGCGGCCGCGCCGGCTGGAATATCGTTACCTCCTCCGACGGCTTCCAGAACTACGGCATCACCGAGGCACCGGACCCGGCGACGCGTTACCGCCGAGCCACCGAATTCGTCGAGGTTGTTCAGCAGCTGTGGGATTCGTGGGAGGACGATGCCGTCACCAACGACAAGGCCAGCGGCTGGTATGTGGACCCGTCCAAGATTCACCCGATCAACCACCGCGGTGAATTCTTCTCCGTTGACGGCCCCATCAACATGCCACGCAGTCCCCAGGGTCGTCCGGTCATGGTGCAGGCAGGTTCTTCGGGCCCGGGCATGGAGTTGGGTTCCTTGGTTGCCGATGGTATCTACACGGCCCAGCCGATGAAAGACCCGTCAATCGAGTTCTACGCCAAATTCAAGGCAATGGCCGCTGCCAAGGGGCGCAACCCCGATGACATCAAGATCATCCCCGGCATCCTGCCGATCCTGGGCGACACCCAGGTCGAGGCCGACGAATTGGCCGAGCACCTGGCCAACAACATTCACATGGACAACGGGCGGGTTCAGGTCGGAGCAGATTTGAAGATGGATCTGACCCGGCTGGATCTCAATGATTCCATCCCCGAGGACTGGTTCTCCGATGACCCGGCACTGGGTTCGCGCTACCAGATCTACCGCCGCAAGTCGGTGGACCAGGGCATGAGCCTGCGCGAGCTGATCATTGATCTGGCCCGTTCCACCGGGCACCAGTGGATGGCCGGAACCGCATCGGCAGTTGCAGACCGGATGATTGACTGGTTCGATTCCAAGGCTTGCGACGGATTCAACCTCAACGCTCCGTTCAACCCGGGCGGATTCCAGCTGATTTGCGACAAGCTCGTTCCCGAGTTGCAGGAACGCGGCTACTTCCGCACCGAGTACGAGGGCACCACGCTGCGTGACAACTTCGGCCTGGCTCGTCCGGCTTCGATCCGCTCGAACATCCTGGCCTAAGCAGGCGGTGTGGCGTGGGCGAACAGCTCGGACGCAACCTCGACCCAGGCCTGGGCCCGGGCGTTGAGCCTGGTGCTGCGCGGCCACGCCACGGATACCGGCACCGGAGCGGCACCGAGCAATCCCGGGGCATTCAAGCGCTTGAGCACCACACGAAGCTCCTGATAAGGGGCCTCGAGCTCGGGTTGCTGGAACAAGAGCGCGACTCCGCGGCCGGAACCGACCAGGGACCTCACCGTGGCATAACTGCGCGAGCGGTGTCGCACGGTGGGAGCGATCCCCGCCTCCTCGAACAATCCCAGAATGCGCCGGGAAATCGGGTCGGCGTCAAAGAGGACCAACGGTTCCCCGGCGATGTCGGCGAGGGAAACGGAGTCCGCGCCGCTGAGGGCATGCTCATTGGAGACCAAGACGTAGAGCTCGGAATCGGTGACAGGGGCACTGGCGAGGCTGGGGGAGATCTCGGCCCCGTACAGGAACGCAGCGTCGATCGAACCATCCAGCAGGGCCTGCTGCAGGTCCGCATGGTAACCCTCGACGAAGTCCACTTCCACTTCCGGGCACTGTTCGGCAAAGGCGCGCAACATGGTGGGGATGATGGTGGGCCCGAGGCTCATGAAACAACCCACCGTCAGCGGGCCGCGCAACGAGGCGCGCGTTCCTTGGCCCAGGGACTCAAGTTCTCCGGCCAGCTCCAGCAGTATGCGGGCCTGACCCAGCACCGTTCTTCCGGTGGCCGTCAGAGTCAGTCCCTTGGCCCGGCGCTTGATCGCCAGGTCGGCACCGACGATGCGTTCAAGTTCGGCAATCGACATCGATATAGCCGAGGGCGCCATGTGCAGGCGCCGGGCGGCCTCGGCCATGGTCCCTGCCTCCGCAGCGACAACAAAGTGCCATAGTTGGCGCAGCGTGAGCCGGGGATTCGATTCAAGGTTCATGGAATCAATCCTATTGACGATGGCCGGGAATCTTTACAAGACATTTGATTATTGAGATAGCTCCCGGGCACCAAGCCGGGAACCAGAAGGGTGAGTTATGGATCGTCGCGAAGAATTCCTGCAGCAGGCCGGGAAAATCATCGGTGGGGACAACGTGGTGTCGCTGGACAGCTCTCAGGGCTATCTTGACCCTTACCCATTAAACCCGGGGCGGACCCCGTGGCCGGGCGTGCGCCCGGCCAACACCGAAGAGGTGCAGGCGCTAGTGAAGCTTGCCAGTGAATTGGAGATCCCGTTGTGGGTCTTCTCTTGCGGTAAGAACCTGGGCTACGGGGGACCGGAACCGCGTGATTCTGGCATGGTGGCCCTGGACTTGAGTCGCATGAAGCGCATCATCGCCGTTGATGACAGGCTTTGCTATGCCGTGGTGGAACCCGGTGTCACCTTCTTTGAACTTTTCGAGTACATCAAGGAACGCGGACTCAAGGTGTGGATGAGCGTTCCGGCCCTGGGCTGGGGTTCGGTCATGGGCAATATGCTTGATCGTGGCTACGGCATGACCCCGCATGGTGACCACGTAAAGCAACTATGTGGAATGGACGTGGTGCTCCCGGACGGCGAGCTGGTGCGCACCGGCATGGGCGCCATGGAGGGCACCGATCTCGGCCCGTTGTTCCAAGGCGGATTCGGGCCCACCCTGGATGGGCTCTTTACCCAGTCGAACCTCGGCGTAGTTACCCAGGTGGGGCTCTGGCTGCAGCCGGCCCCAAATACCTACGTCAACGGCGACATCGCCGTTGACAACGAAGAAGACCTTCCCGAGCTGATCGATATCCTCACCACGCTGCGCCGAGAGGAAATCATTCAGAATAACGCCCTGTGCGGAAACGTGGTGCGCGCGGCGACCATGCGCGGGAACCGCGCCTCCTTCTGGGACGGCGAGGGATCGATCCCGGACTGGCGACTGGAGGAAATGCGCCGGGAATTTGGTCTGGGCCAGTGGAACGCAAAGTTCGCGCTCTACGGGGACCGGGCATTATGTGAGCGCAGGCTCGAGATCATCAACGAGCGCATCGCGGAGATCCCCGGAGCTCGTGTGGCCGCCCGATTCTACTCGGGCGCCGATGGCCTGGCCTTGCAACACGAGGACATCTCCGCGCTGGACCGCAACCAGCTGGCGGGGGTCCCGACCCTGAAGCCATTATCGACGGTAGGTTGGGCCGCGGAAAACGGTGGGCACATTGATGCCGCCCCAATCATCCCCGCACGTGGCGAGGAGGTCTATGCCTTCTACAAGGAAGCCAAACGGCTGTACGCCAAGCACGGTTTCGACTTGTACATCGGGTACCACCTCTACCCGCGTCACATGGTCCACGTGACGATGATTTTCTTTGAGCGCGGCAACGAAGAGATGCTGGGCCGTGCTCGTGCCCTGTACTCGGAACTGCTTGAGGTGGCTCGCGCCAAGGGATATGCGCCGTACCGCAGCCATGTGGATTACATGGACCGCATTGCCGACGGCTTCGACTTCAATAATCACGCCCTGCGTCGGCTGCAGGAGAAGATCAAGGACGCCTTGGACCCGGCGGGAATCATCGCCCCGGGCAAACAGGGTGTCTGGCCCGAACGACACCGTGAGAACCGTTCATCCGCACCCGAAGCCCTCACCCTCGGTTAAGCGAGAAATGGGCGGGTGCCCGTCCTTTGCCGGGCACCCGCCCATTTCCTCGCCTGCCTGCCTGGTTTAGGAGGCTGACGCCTCAGCCAATGTACTGGCCATGCCAACCTCGCCGGCCTTCTTGACCGCGAGGAGGGTGGTTTCGTAGTGCTTGCGCAGCAGGGTGCTGGTCAGCGCCGAATTGCGGGCCAACGCTGCCTCCAGGATCTGGCGGTGCTCCTTGTCGACGTCACGCTTCACGTCCCGGGTCGCGCTACCCGCCCACCGACCGTAGAGCTGGGTCAGGTCCGAAAGTGTGCAAGTCAGGTTGATCAGCAGGGGCACTCCGCAGGCCTCTACCAGCTTGGCATGGAAAGCCTGATGGGCCTTGTTCCAGGCCTCGGTGTGCACCTCGGGCCTTTCCGTCGAACGGCGTTCGGTGCGTTCCAGGGTGTGGTGGGCGGCGATCAGTTCGCTCTCCCACGAGATGGGTCCGCGCTCGATGGCCAGAGACACAGCGAGGGATTCGTTGATGCAACGCATCTCGGTGATATCGCTGAGTTCCGCCAAAGACAGCTCGGGAACAAAGAACCCACGGTTCGGGCGCAGGGTGACTAGCTGGTCGCCCACTAAACGCGTGAGGGCCTCACGGATGACCGTGCTTGATGTTTCATAGTGAGCCGAGAGGTGCGTGAGCTGCAGTTTTGCACCAGGAGCCCATCTGCCCTCGAGGATGTCATTCCGTAGGGCGTCCCTGATGTGTTTGGACAGGGTCTCTGAATCGGTCATCTTAGCCATGGGTAAATCATACCAAACCTCACAAAGAATGCATTTTACGTTGACTTATGCATAACTTGTGCGTGACACTGGTCTCAAGCCTTCGAGCGTTCCCGCGCAGGGAAACGCCATGTTCCAGCAGCACAAGGAGTGACAATGACCGAGACCCTGACTCAGGACCCGTCGCAGACCAAGGTCGACGATCTGTATTGGAGAGATGAATATTCGCCCATCACGGAGGGCGACGACCACCTGCTCCGGATTGTGCAGAACACCGATCTTCCGGCCTTGATGGTTGCGCTGGCAACCGTCACCGGCGACTATTCCATGCTCCGCGAGGACCTGCGCCCACCGCAGCCACCCGTCGACACCGTGGGCACGCCCCACGGCGGCTTGGACACAGCGGCCCAGGAACGCGCCCGCGAGCTAGCCTTTAATGCCCTGTGCCGTGTCCGCGACGAAAAACTGACGCGCGTTGCCCCGCTGACCGACGAACAAGCTGGAACCATTCTTGACTGGATGACCAACGGCGCCACCCGCGAGTACCACCCGATGCTCATGCACGACATGGCGCTGGTGCCCCAGCACAATGGAACCCCGCGGCACCATGCCAAGGAACTGGCTCCCACCCGAGAATTCACCGTTGCTGTCATCGGCTCCGGCGTTGCCGGCATGGCCGCCGCCTACCGTCTGAAGCAGGCCGGGTACGACTACACCGTCTTTGAAAAGGGCCACGAAGTTGGCGGCACATGGTGGAAGAACACCTATCCGGGCGTCCGCCTGGACACCCCCAACTACGCCTACTCCTTTTCCTTCGCCCAGCGCGATGACTGGCCACAGCAATTCTCCGAGGGACCGGAGATCCTCTCCTACACCCGCGAAGTAGCCGCACGCGCCGGGATCAGCTCCAACGTGCAGCTCGGCGCCGAGGTTCTGGGAGCCACCTGGAATGAATCCACGGGCCTGTGGGCAGTGGAACTGAGCATCGACGGCGGAGCGGTTGAAGTTCGCCACTTCAACGCGGTGCTCTCGGCAGTGGGCCAGCTCGATCGCCCCAAGTTCACCAACACCCCTGGCCGCGAGAAGTTCGCCGGCATCCAGGTGCACTCGGCCCAGTGGGACCCGGCCATCGATTTGCGCGGCAAACGCGTGGCGGTCATCGGCTCGGGCGCCTCCGCCTACCAGATCGTCCCGGCCATCGTCGACGAGGTTGCCGAACTCAAGGTCTTCCAGCGCTCCTCGCCCTGGATGCTGCCCACCCCCTTCTACTACGAAGACATGCCCGAATCCGTGGTGTGGCTGGCCGAACACCTGCCGCAGTACGGCCAGTGGCTGCGCTTCTGGCAGCACTGGCTGGGCGTCGAGGGCCGCCAGCACACCACCGCGGCGGACCCCGATTGGAACACCCCCGGTTCCGTCTCCGCGACCAATGCCAAGGTTCGCAACGAACTGGTGGAGTTGCTGAAGAAGCAGTACGCGGACCGCCCAGACCTCCTAGAAAAGGTCACCCCCGACTATGTGGTCGGCGGCAAGCGGATGCTGCGCGACAACGGTGTCTGGTCGGCCAGCCTGAAGAAGTCCCAGACCACGCTGGTCACCTCCGGCCTGGCAGAAATGTGCGCCGAGGGCATCATCGATGGGGAAGGCACGCTGCACGAACTCGACGTGGTCATCTACGCCACAGGATTCACCGCTTCCGAATTCCTTGAACCGCTGAAGATCACCGGGCGCGAGGGCAAGGACTTGCACGAACAGTGGGCAGGCAACGCCACCGCGTATGCCGGCATCACGGTGCCGGGCTTCCCCAACCTGTTCATCGTTTCGGGACCCAACACCGGACATGTGGTCAACGGTTCGCTCTTCTCCATGATCGAATACGGCCTGAACTACATCCTCGATGCCCTGCGCAACGTGCTCGCCGATGACCTCAAGGCGCTGGACCTGAAGCCCGGCGTGCTGGAAACCTTTGTGGCCGAACTCGATGAGGCCAACCGCGCCAAGGCCTGGGGTCACCCGGATGTGAAGACCTGGTATAAGAATGCCCAGGGCCGCGTCTCGCAGATCTGGCCCTATCCCATGCTCGACTACTGGAACATCACCCGCGCCGTGAACCGCAGCCAGTACCAGGACGTGCGTTAGGTGAAAATCTACAGCTACGGGAAACTGCGCGCAGGGCGCTTTTCCTCCCTGCAACCGCCTGACGGTTTGGTTTCCGCCGCGCCCGCGGCCTTCCCGCAGACACCCGGGTCATTGGACTGGCTGTTGGGCCCGGCACTGGGTGAGCTGGAACAGAGCGAGGAAGCCTTCCAGCTCTCGGTGTTCGCCCCCGAGGGGTCCAGTAACCTGCCGGTCATGGTGTTCCTGCCGGGCGGTGCCTTCGTCTCCGGAGCCGGTGCCGTGCGCTGGTACGACGCCACCGCCTTTGCCGCCGAGCAGGGCTGCGTTGTGGTCGTGGTGAATTACAGAGTAGGCATTCTGGCCCATGCAGGTGCTGTCGGCGCGGGGAACCTGGTTCCCGGCGACCTTTTGCTTGCCCTGCGCTGGGTGCGGGAGCACATCGCCTCGCACGGCGGCAACCCACGAGACGTCAGTCTGGTGGGGCAGTCGGCCGGTGCCTTCTGGGCCGTCGTCATGGCGCAGTTGCCCGAAGCTGCGGGGTTGTTCCAGCGGGTGGCCCTGATGTCACTGGCCTTCCAGCCGCCGCTGGGCCAGGATGCTGCGGCTGAGCGCCAGGGCATCATCGAGAACGCGCTGGCCGGGGCGGATGCGGCACTGGTGCCGATCACCGAGCTGTTCGCTGCCCAAGGCGCTGTTGCGCGGGCTTGGGCAGGCCGCGGCCTGGGGCTGATGCCATCGGTTGACGACTTTGTCCCGGCCGACCTCTTTGACGTGAAGGCAGCCATGGACCGGCTGCATGTGGAACAGATCCTGCTCACGTACACCAAGGACGAGGCCAACGCGTTCATCGGTCAGGCCCCCGAGGCCGCCTTCGGCGAAGAGGCACTGGCGGGATTCCTTGGCGCTCACTTCCAGAATCCCGAAGCCACCGGTGAGCAGCTGCGCCGGCAGCTGCCCGGCTCCTCGCCCAAGACACGGATGGCCAGGGCCATGACCCTGCACCAGATCGAGCTGTACGCCACCGAACTGGCCGACGCGGCGGTGGCCGCAGGCAAGAACGTGACCACGGTGCGCTTTGATGTCGCTTCGAAATTGCCCAACGCGGGGGCGGCACACAGCCTGGAGCTGCCTTTTCTCTTCAACAACCGCCAGCAATGGGCCGATGCCCCGATGCTGGTGGGAATCGAGGAGGGCGTCTTTGCGGCGGCCGCCGCCGAGTTGGGGTCCGTTCTTGGGGGATTTGTGCGCTCGGGTGCTCCAGTCACGGCAGCAGGGAGGGCAGTTCCCGATTTTGGGCATAACGCTGCGTCGCTGCATGTGATCGCTTCGGAAGGCACTTGCCTGGTTGAACACGAGCGCGACCACGTGGCATGCCGGACGGTAAAGGCCCGCGCATGATTCAGGTGCGTGAAGCGGAGGCGCTGCGCTGTGCCGCCTTGGTGAACGGGGATGTGGACACCGTGGCAAAACTGCTGGATCCGGCGCTGCGCTATGTCCACTCCACTGGAAGGCAGGACACGGCCGCTTCACTGTTGGCACTGCTGCGCACCGGTGCGACCCAATACCTAGCGCTCGAACACCGAATCGATCGCGTGCGCGAGCTGTGGGAGATCACCGTGGTGCACGGGACCATGGAGATGGGAATCCGCACCGGTGCTCGGGAGCGGACCCTGAACACCCTCACCACCTCGATGTGGCGCCGCTGCGGGAACGACTGGTTGTTGCTCGATTTCCAGGCAACAGCCGTTCCCCCTCTGCAGTAGCCCAATAGCCCGCTTGAGCGGCACCAGCACCGACGCCCCGGCTTGGCTTCTCAAGCTGCCCCGGGCACCGAGAGCCGGTTCGGCGGTATCTGTTCCAGCTTCAGCCGGCCCAGCCCAAAGGCGGCTATGTCCTCAACCCGCTGCAACGCACCCTTCATCGCGGTGCCGGTGCTCCGCGTTGGCGGTCGACGCATCCGCTCCAGTTCCGAGTACCGGGTGCCCTTCGGTGTCTTCAGCGTGGCAACCAAGTCCCCGGGCAGCGCCGGGTCCGCCCGCAGGGCGGTCTAGGCAACCGTGGCGTGCAGCCGTTTCTCGGCGATGGTGCGGACCTCGGAAACCTGCCGGGCCAGCACGTTCACCCCGAGTAGCAGCACCCGGTGCCGACGCAGCCAACCCGCCGCGTGGTTGAACAACGCGACAGGGCCCTCGGCGTGCGTCCACGCCCGCTTGTGCAGGAACGCCCTGAATATCCGGCCGTGGGCGGGGTCCTCGTACTGCTGGTAGCCGTACGCATCGCGGATCTCCCACGCGTGCTCGTACGCCGTCTTCAGGCGCTCGGTGTAATCCTTGAGGCAGGAGGGATCCTCAATCTCCAGCTGCGCCGCCAGATGCTCAACGACCGGCCACGGCACAGCCAAGGGATCCTCCAGGAACAGCCCGATGTACCGGACCGTGCACATCTGCAGGACGAAGCCCCGGCGATTGTGGTCACCTCGCCGCTTCGCGATCAGGTTCCGGTCCTCGTCGTCGAGGAAGAAGAAGCGCTCCAGCTCGGGCCTCGTCGGTTCCTCGGCGAAGCTTCCATAGGCCTCGGCCTGCTCATCAGTCAGAAATTCCACGGGCATGAGACTGACACTAGCCGTCCCACCAGTGAACGAGAGTCTTCCGACGAAACCCCGCGCAACCTCGATCGTCCGTGTTAGACGATCATCATCAAGGGCTTAGCGCCAACCGCTGTACCGCTGGTCCCCACGGCCGGTGTCGTGGACGGGCAGCAGGTTCGCATCGGTGGGGACCATGTCGGCCTTGGCCAGGCGCGCCGTCTTCTCCACCCCCCCCCCGCCCTTGGTGGCCGGGTCCGCCGGCTGGTAGGTGTGGATCACCGTGGAGTAGCCCTGGGATGTGCAGACGGCTTCTGGTCCTGCCGGGTTCGCTGCGCCGGTCGATCCGAGCAATGGCCCGTTTGAGGCCTGGCGGGCTCGTGGGGAAGATGGCCGTGTCCACGAGGTACCCGGTGGCTGCCGTGAGGATCGCGTAGGTGTGTTGGTTCGGGCATGGGTGTCCACCCCAACGACGTTTGTGTAGTGCTCCCGGACTGCGTTCATGGCCACGGTTTCCTTACCTGGAGGGGACGCTGATGGGCCGGCCGGGAGGGGATTGCGCCGAGGCAGATCTCGAACGAGTCACGTTCCCTGGAATCCCACGGGACGGACAACCTTCTATCTCTAATTGTTCTTGGCAGGCCTGGTGCCCACGGGCCGGGTGGACAAGTCAGAAGTAAGACGCAGTCGATGGCTGGTCAGATATTTAGCGAGTCACACCCTGGCCGCGCGGACCCAATCTGGCAGCCAGCCTCAGGCCGGTCACTACTCATTAGAGACCCTTCCGTGCGGTCGACTTAGAGGCAACGACAATCTAACTATCGGTTTTTTGAGGAGATGCGTCGCGGTGGGGGATCGGCTTTGCAGTATCCGATCAGCATGAGCGGCCAGGCGGAGAACAAGCCATGCCACGGAGGAAAGGTGATCCCAGAAAAGCGGCGTCGCCTTTCTCTTCGCTTTCCTCCAGGGGCAGTGGGCCCGAAGAAGAGAACTGGCGTTCAACCCAAGGTTTTTCGAGAAATATTAAATGGACTATTGACTGGGGCAATAGTTCTAAGTAGTTTGGGGGCAGCAGTTCAACGGAGTCTGCCGTGGCACGCATCACTTTTTCTCTGCAGACGTCACTTATTGCAAATTGCAACTAGGAGAACACTTGTCTAAGTCAACTGAAAGCCCCACGGCATCGCAGGGCAAACTCAAACCCAACACGATCGGCCTGGTCGGCGTCGTCTTTATGGTGGTGGCGTTTTCCGCGCCAGTAAGCGCAATGTCTGGAAACGTACCGGTCGCGGTGGGATTCGGAAACGGGACCGGCGCGCCAGCGGGCTTCCTCGTTGCCACCGTCGTGCTCACGATCTTTAGCTTCGGTTTTACGGCCCTTGCGAAGCACATCACCTCCGCCGGAGCCTTCTACACTTTTGTTTCGAGGGGGCTCGGAAAGCCATTCGGCCTTAGCGCAGGCTTTCTGAGCATGCTGAGCTACATGGTGATGGAAGCAGGCCTCGTGGGGCTTTTCGCGGCGTTTTGCGATCTGACGTTCAAGAATCGTTTGGGCATCGACCTGCCATGGATCGTCTATGCAATTGCCGTGGTTATCGTCATCAGCCTGCTCTCCTACAGGGACGTTGGCCTCGCATCAAAAGTTCTTTCGGGCGTGCTCATCGGCGAGATTGCGTTGCTCTCTGCCATGGCGTTCTCCGTGCTCTTTCACGGAGGCGGCCCGGACGGTCTCATGCCGGAGTCGCTGAACCCGATCAGCGCGTTCAGCACAAACGGCTTGGCCAGCGGTTCTGTCGGCGTGGGGCTGCTCTTCGCGTTCTGGTCCTGGGTTGGGTTCGAATCCACCGCCATTTATGGCGAAGAATCCCGTGACCCAAAGCGTGTGATTCCGGCAGCAACTCTGATTGCTGTTATCGGTATCGGTGTCTTCTACGCGTTCATTTCGTGGTCCATTGTGGCCGGCAATGGTGCAGCGGGGGCGGTCGAACGTGCCACGAGCGCCAACCCCTTTGATCTGATCTACTATTCGATGGAGACATACCTGGGTTCTTGGAGTGTGGGTGCCATGGAATGGTGCATGATCCTTGGTTCATTCGCCTGCGCACTAGCGATCCACAATTCTGCAACCCGCTACCTCTACGCCATTGGTCGAGACGGAATCCTCCCCCGTGTCCTCGGGAAGCCTCACCCCGTCCACCAGTCTCCGCACATTGCGTCGGTGGTGCAGAGCTGCTTTACGGCGGTTCTGCTGATCGTCAGTTTCTCCGCCGGTGTCGACCCCTATGGTGAGCTGTTCGTGCTGGTCGCCTTCTTCGCAACCATTTCATTCCTCACGGCCCAGATGCTGACCAGCATTGCCGCAATCAACTACTTCCATGTTCAGGGGAATCACCCCGAGACGGCCAGCTGGTGGCGTACCTTCCTCGCTCCGATCGTCGGCGGTGGCGGGATGGGGGTTGTCATCTGGCTGCTGCTCACCAACTACGATGTCGCTGCAGGACCGGCCGCGGCGACAACGGTGGGACGGTTGCTTCCGTGGTCAATCGTGGCCGTCTTGCTCTTGGGCCTCCTGCTAGCGCTTTACTGGCGGAAGGCAAAGCCTGAAATCTATGAGCGAATCGGCTCCACGGTGTACGAGGTTCGCACGGAAGAGCCATTGCCGGGGGCCCCTGTTGGAGCCATCGACACCGGAATGGAGTACGAAGGACGATGAGTGGATTGCATGAGGGCAGGCGAGTTGTCGTTACCGGGGCGACGCGGGGCATTGGCCAAGCTATCGCGCGACGGTTTGCATCGGAAGGCGCATCCGTTGCACTCATAGGCCGCGACAAGGCCGCCGGTGAGGAAACATGTCGCACTATTGAAGAAAACGGAGGGCGGGCGTTCTTCGTCCAAAGTGACCTCCAGGATCTTGAAGGCATTCCCCGGCTTCTGTCTCAGGTTCGCTCCAAGCTCTCCGGAGATGTTGACCTCTTGTGTCATGCGGCAGGAATATATCCGGAGCGACCGCTCCGCGAAATGACTCGTGATGCGTGGGACCAGGTCATGAACCTTAATCTCACTGCCGGGATGTTGTTGATGCGGGAAGCGATTCCCGACCTGACCAGGTCGGAGTACGGCCGAGTGGTGATGATCAGTTCGATCACAGGTCCCCGGACAGGCGTTTTCGATCTGAGCCACTACGCGGCATCAAAAGGGGGCCTGGAAGCACTCGTGCGCACGGCAGCCGTGGAACTGGCTCAGGCCGGTATCACCGTGAACTCGGTCGCCCCCGGAACAATCCTGACCGAGAACCTCAAGGTCCTCTATGCGGGGGAAGGCGTACTTCAGGATGTTGTCTCGCGAATCCCCGTCGGTCGAGTAGGACTTCCAGAAGATGTTGCCGCTACGGTGAGTTTCCTTGGATCTCGCGACGCCTCATTCATAACCGGACAAAGCATCGTTGTCGACGGCGGCCAAACGATTCCCGAGGTTCAGCGATGACTGGAACCGATTTGTTTCCCGGTTCGGGAGTTCAGGGCCCGAACCCCGGGACGACAACGTTCATTGGGTTTCTGGGCAGGCGTGCGCGGACCGGAAGCTGGGAAGAACTTTCACATGGGACATTCCGAGAGGCAACGCGCGCAGCCCAGGAACTTCGATGGCACGACGCAGCGGATCTCGTGGACGTGAGCCTGCTCGAAGCACAGGAACTGCGTGAAGTTTATGAGCAATGGCCGCAGGCGATCATCAGCTGGGTCCGTGGCCAGGGCGCGCTCGAATCCGATATCGAACGCGAGCAAGGCCGACTTCACCAGCTACTTGGAGAGCGTGCCATGCGGGGGATTGAGGCTGCTTGGCCGAATTACGAAGACTCGGTCCGGCGTGCACTTGCTGCCTGCAGGAATGCCGACGGCGAAACGACGGCTCTCATTGAAGAAGCACGATCCACATGGCTCGCCATGCACGATGATGCGGTCGACCGAGTCTCGGGCCTGATTGATATCGCCGTGAGGCTTCTTGGCGAGGAAAGCCTCGTTCTGTTGTGGGACCACCTCATGTCCGACTGGTATGAGGCACATGCCCGTCGATACAGCCTTGAGCATCAGCCGTGGGAAACCTCAGCCCACCAACTCATGGTCAGTATCGTTGACGGTTTTCATGCCCATTTGGCTGGAGCCGATCGTCAGGGGGACATCGAGGTGATCCATGAGGAGGACCGCATCGGTTTTCGCTTTGCTCCGTGCGGTTCTGGAGGAAGAGCCGTGGACGCCACCATAACGAACGGCCAACCCCGCTCCGGGCACCCCTTTGATTTTGCTGTGACCACAGAGCCGCACGACTGGGCCTGGAACAAGACAGGCGTTTGTTCATATTGCGTGCACTGCTGTTTGCTCAACGAGGTGATGCCCATCGACCGGCTAGGGTATCCGACCAGGGTCATCGATCCCCCCGTTTGGAACCACGGCGATGGTCCCACGGCCTGTACCTGGTGGGTCTATCGACATCCCTCACTTATCCCAGATGAAATTTACACACGTGTCGGAAGAACACCCGACCGTCGCCCAAACATCCCAACGAGTACTTCTTAAAGGAACGGAAATGACCTATTCAACCCCCCGGGTGCCAATGACCCGCGTCGAAATCCCCGATTACGCCCTCGGGCTACGCGGGAAAATGCTGAGGTCTGAAAAGACGCAACCTGATTCCCTGTCGAACATCAGCACCGTCATGTACGGGCTTTCACTGACGGACAGCGTCACGGACAACGGGTTTAGCAACGCCACGAACGGATACCCAGATTCATCACTTCGTGTAGATGAAGAAACGCGTGTCACACTTCCCTGGCGTGAAGCAACCGATGCCGTCATCGCTGACCTAGTCACGCCCGATGGCGAACCCTTCGAAGCCTCGCCGCGTGGAGCACTGCAGCGAGTCGTTGAACGGTACCAGAAACGTGGACTCACCCCGGTCCTCGGCTATGAATTTGAATTCTGGATCTTCCATGACGAGGACCGCGGAAGGCTAGACGGCGAGACCGAGGGACTTGGCCGAGTCAAAAACGCATACAGCTTGAGCAGGGTCGCTGGCGCCGCCGATCTCATCGAAGAGTTTGTGGCGCGTATGCAACACATCGGCGTTGAAGTAGAGGCATTCCACTCAGAACTTGGCCCGGGACTCTTTGAATTCACCCTCTCACCGCAACCAGCACTTCGGGCGGCAGATAATGCTGCCCGAGCGAAACAGTACATGCGTGAACTCTGTGCAGAACGAGGACTTGCCGCATCGTTCATGGCCAAGCCCTTTGGCGACGAATGCGGAGCCGGCGGGCATATCCATTCAAGTCTCATGGCCGGTGGCCGGAACATCTTTGCGGATGCGCCTGGCAAGCTGTCCGAAACCGCACGACACTATCTCGCCGGGTTGCTTGCGACAATGTCTGACTTCACAGCCCTTTTCGCGCCGTACATCAACTCCTACAAACGATTTGACCCGGAGATGTATGTGGCCAACCGCCCCAGCTGGGGAAACGATGACCGAAGCGTTGCCTGCCGGACACTGACATCAACCGTGAGTGCGGCCAGGGTGGAACATCGCATTTCTGGCGCCGACACCAGCCCGTATTTCGCTGCTCTTGGGTTGCTCGCTGGCGGCATCCACGGAATCGAAAACGGTCTGGACCTTGACGAAACCGCCAAAACCGGAGCGCCACTACCAACGGAACTTGCCGAGGCCACCGAAAAGTTCGCGAATTCCCCGATCGCGAAGGAGCTCCTGGGCGAAATCTTTGTTGACGCAGTGCACCAGCTCCAGCGCACGGAAATCCAAGAGTATGGGCACTGGCTTCGTACCAACATCACGAGCTGGGAGCGTGCACGGCATCTGGAACACCACTAATTGATGCAATTCAAGAACCTCGTATTCGGAAAGCGGACCTTGAGCAAATCGGAGCGGCTCGGCCAGGGTGCACCTGCCGTGGTCAACTGAGGGGTGAACTCCAGGCCCGCAACGAGTGCCTGAGTTTGTAGAATTACGATGGCAAAAACGGCAGGATCCCCGGTTGGGGATCCTGCCGTTTTTGGGTTCAGGGTGTCTGGCCACTTTCTGCGGACTTCGGCATTCTGTCCCATGAGGCTCATGACCCGTTACCGGCGGGTGGTGGGCATGATGAGCAACTCGAGGGCCTTCCTGCCGCCCTGGATCCGGATGGTGCTGCGGGGCCTGGTTCATCCATGGGTGGCGAGTTCCCAGCTGCAGGCGGTGGACGACCGTCGAATTCATGGTGTCGGCTTTGGGTTCGGCCGCTTCGCAACGGGCGACCCTGGCAACTGGGTCATCGGGGGACGGGACGGTTTTCATCGGTGAACCTCAGCGGCGCCCGGGCGGAGCACCGGCACCATGCGAGGTGGGCGGCGAGCCTGCAGAAGGAAGCTACGGGAGCCGGCGCGGTCCTCGCTGTAGTGGCGGATGGCGCGGACGCCCCAACCAAGGATCTTGAGGGCCTTGGAGACTGTTTTCGCGTTGGCCAGGGGACTTGTTCGTTCGCACGACCTAGATTGCGTCCAGGTCAGCTTCGCGGGCGAAGGGTTCCTCGTCGCGTTCGTAGGTGCACGTGGTGTCAGGGCTGGGCAGGACGGTGAACCCCGCCGAAATTTGTGTTCTTTGCCCAGCCAGATCCGCGATGCGGGCAGAGCCGGTCATGGCGCGGTCCCGGGCATGTAGTTGGAGGTCAATTCATATGCTGGTTTTCGGGTGTGGCTCCAGGAACCGATCTCAAGCGCTACCCGGTTAAGCCACGACAAACGTGTGGGTCTCGCTTAGGCGAGACCCACACGTTTGTGGTTCCGAACGTCTTATTTGATTTGCGCGGTCCAGCCACCGTCGACGACAAGGTTCGTTCCTGTCACGAATGATGCCTTGTCCGATAGGAGGAAGGAGACTGCGGAAGCGACGTCTTCCGGCAGACCGAGCCTACGCAGCGGCGTGCGCCTCTCCATGTCTTGACGGCGTTCAGGCGATTCGTCATAGAGGGACGAGATCATCGGGGTAAGAATGGCCCCGGGACAGACGGTATTGCATCGAATACCTTCGGGACCAAGCTGAAGCGCGATTGACCGGGAGAGCGAAACCACGGCAGCTTTGGAGACTTGGTACGCGTCGAGAGGAGCGTCCATGCCCCGGAGACCCGCAACGCTTGCGACATTTACGATTGATGCCTGGTTTCCTGCCCGAAGGAGGGGAAGCGCGGCCTTGGTAACCTTTCGCAGCCCGTCAAGATTCACCCCGATGGTCTGCGCCCACACCGGTTCTGCGATATCGAATACGGAACCATCAGTATCAAAAAAGGCAACGCCTGCGGCATTGACCAAGCCGGTTAGCGTCCCTCTCGGAACCGCAGAGATCAGCCGTTCAATCCCTGCGTCGTCCAAGAGATTTGAAGCAACGTATTGGGCACCCTGCACCCGGTCCTTCGCGGCCGGCTCCCGGAGATCGGTCGCTATGACGTGGTGGCCTCCTAGCACAAGCTCGGAGACGATCGCTTTTCCGATGCCGCCGGTTGCTCCGGTGACGAGGGTGACTGAGCCTGCGTCGCTCATCGGAGTGCCTCCGAAACCCGGTGACCGGCGAATTCCATCGCTGCTGCAGCAACTGGGAACACTTCGTCGAGACCGAAGAACCCGTGGATCATCCCGGCATATTGTTGAACCTCAAGAGTGACACCGGCTGCTCGCAGGGCTTCAACGTAGAGCTCGCCCTGCGGACGGATAGGGTCGCATTCGGCCAGAATAACCGTTGCTTCAGGCACGCCCCGAAGATCGGCAGATAGCACATTCACTCGTCGGTCAGACCGGTCTTCTTCGAAGGCGAGATAGTTGTCCTGGTGCCACTGGAGCTCGTCGCGCTCCACCATGATGCCATCAAACTCGGGGTCCAACCCCAGGTCCAGATCCCACGTGGTCACCGGATATACCAGGAGCTGGTGAACGACCGTCCCCTCGTGACGACTTTCATTGGCGACGGCAGCAGCGAGGTTGCCGCCGGCGCTATCGCCAGCCACCACGACTTTGTTGTTGTTTTCGATGGTGAGGGGATTCTCCGGGGAACTTACCCATGCGAGCGCATCGAGGGCGTCGTTAACGGCCGTGGGGAAGGGAGATTCCGGGCCTCGCCGGTAGTCCACGGAAAGGACGGGGCATCCGGAGGACTCCGCGAGCTTTCGGGTCGTTACGTCATGCGAGTCAATGCTCCCCAGTAGCCAGCCTCCTCCATGGAAGTAGAGGACCAAGCCGGGTGCCGTACGCCCATCGGGGAGGTAAAGGCGCCCCCGAATCGCCTGATTATCGCGTGTCGGAATCATTACGTCACGAACCGAAGCGAGCTCCGGCTTCTGGAGAGAGGCAAAAGCGGCCTCAAACCGTAGACGAGCATCGGCCACTGGCAGCAGATGCGCATTTAGTTGGCCCGATGAGCGGGTATCGTCAATCATTTGCTGTGCGATTGGGTGGAGTCTAGTCACTGCGGTTCCTTCCATGGGGTTTGCGGGTGGATGGTTAGACGCGTTCGTAACGATCAATCGAGAGGCTGCGGGAGACGGCACTTCGGGGTCAGGAACCGTCTAGGTTTGCCGGAAGCCGCCGTCTACAACCAGTTCTGATCCGGTGATGTAGCTGGCCTGATCGCTGGATAGGAAAGCGATCGAGTCGGCAATCTGGCCGGCCCTTGCGAACGCGCCCAGTGGCACTCGGTGTCCAAGCTGCGGCGGCAAGTTCTCCTGCCCACCGTGTTCCTGGGCCATTGGCGTCAGCACAAAACCCGGAGCCACGGAATTTACACGGGCACCCGAAGGAGCCAGTGCCCGAGCCGCAGTTTTGGTAAGCATGGTTAGTGCGGCTTTCGACGCCGAGTAGGCCGGGTGGGGGTCTGGGTCCGACAAAGCAACGACACGAGTCGCCTCGATCGAGGTGACGTTGACGACCGAAAGGAGCGCTCCTGCATCGCGTACGAGGTCAATCACCTGGTAAGCGCCGACAAGGTTTACATCGAGCACCTTCATGAAGGCTTCACGGTCGACATTGTTGAACCCCGTGGAATCAAGGATTCCGGCACAATTGACCACATAATTCGGGGCACGGCCGAATTCGGCTATTGCCTGTTTCAACTGGTCGGTGTTTCGCACATCCGCAGCAAACGGAAACGAGGAAACCCCGTTCCGTGTCACGGCCTGTGGAACACTTCGGTCGAGGGCCAAAACCTCAATGCCACAATCGAGAAAACGTTCAACCGTTGCTTTCCCAATCCCGGAAGCTGCCCCTGTGACGAGGGCAGTTGTGCCCTGAAAGGTGAGTTCGAAGCCTCGGCTCAGGGCAGTCACCCGCCGTACTTTTTCGTCCATGCTGCCGCAGCCAGCTCAAAGCACTCACGGGGAGCTCGGATCACACCGGCCCCGATCTGTCCGCCATCGCGGCCGGCCAGACCAACATCCATCACGGGCAGAATGCCCGTGTCAAGAACCTTGAAGATGTCGATACCGGTTGGCGTTCCGCGGAAGTCAAAGAGCGAAATCTTGTAGCTTCCGTTTTCGCCATGGACGATCTGATACATCTCCGTGTTCCGGTCGATCATGGCAGCAGCAGAGCCACCTTGGTAGTTCTGCAACGAGAGAGCACAGGCTTGGGCGAATCCGCCAAGCCCGATGGTCTCGGTGATCGGGCTTTCACCGCCCATCCAGGTGATTTCTTCTTCGCTGTGGCCGGCAAAGAGCTTTCCCTCGTGCAGCGGCGGTGGACCTTCAAACCAGCCCTCCAGACCAGCGACCTTGATCGCGAACCCGCGGCAGCTGAAGGCCATCGCGCTGACGAGCGAGGAGCCCTGAACGTGCATTGCGTCGGCGCTGGCTTTGGCCGCGGCCATTGAAAGCCGTAGAAAGAAGTAGTCGTTTTCTGCCAGATGAAGCATTGTTTCCCGGACGCCTGGGAAATCTTCCTGCACCATGTCGAGCGTGCTTGGCAGGATCTCGCGGCCGAAGAGGATCGAGGCAGCGGCATTTCTGCTGTGGACTTCGTCCCCCATGCGCAATGCCTTTGCAATGAGAGGTTTCAGCGCGATCCCTCCGAGTCGACGGATCGCTTCGCCGACCACCGGGGCCAGCACGGTGTTCACATGAAGCAGTCGTTCATGTACGCCCTCGTCATAGCAGCCGTAGTTCAGCCTTCGTGGCTCTTTTCCTTCGTAAAAGTTGCAGAACCCCAGGTTGCCGTGTGTCCGGTTCTGAACCACGAAGACCGGCATTGAAGCTGTGTAGATACCGGCCAGCGAGCCCACTGCGGCGTAATCGTGGCAGCCGCCGAGCTCGATGTCGCCTGATTCGAAACCTGCTATGGCCCCAGCCCGATCTGCTGCGAGTCCCTCGAAGAGTGCGCCCCCGATCAGTGCTTCGCGCTGCCCTCCGGTGTATTCGCTCCAAGGCATGGGGGCGCCGGAGGTAAGTACCAGTCGACTGTGGAAGCCGGGGATGACTTCACCGGCGGGCTTCACGTCGATAACCCAGGGGTCGGCTGCGTCCAGACGCGCGAAACTTTCGTCGTTGGCGAGACGCGCAAGATTTTCTTCGTTTGTGCCCTTCATGATCGTGGTTACCATGCGACGACGCCTCCATCCACCAGGAGGGTCTGCCCCGTGATGAATGAGGCCTTGGGAGAGAGCAGGAAGACGACCGGCTCGGCGACCTCCTCCGGTTCTCCGATCCGCTTGAGCATTGCGTAGCTGGCGGATACTTCTTCTCCTCCGGAAACCGCTGCCATGGAAGGGCTCATCGGGGCGCGGATAACGCCGGGTGCTACGTTGTTTACCCGTATCCCTCGTTCGGCCAGTTCTTCGGCGAGGTAGCGTGTATAGGTCGCAACCCCGGCTTTCGTGGCCCCGTAGACTGATGCTCCGCGGAACCGACCGAAGTGCCCTGTCAAACTGCCGATGTTCACGATGGCGGCCTGGCCGTCGTGCAGGTGGGGGGAACAAGCATCCGTCATCCGGGCCATTCCCGCGATGTTCACCTGGAACATAAGCTCCATATCCTTGGCCTTGAGACCGCCAAGGTTTGATTGACGCAGGATGCCGGCGCAATTGACGAGACCGGCGAGTTTCTCTCCGTCACCGAGTGCCTCGAGAATTCCCCGGTCCACGCTGGACTGATCAGTGATATCGACTTCCACGGCCTGGATGTCCTCCAGACCCTCGCGGAACCCTGAGGACACGGCGGGCGAAAGATCAAAGGCAACGGGCGTATACCCCTCGGCCTTGAGCCTCAGACAGATCGCTTGGCCAATAACTCCGGCTCCACCCGTGACAATAACTTTTGAGCTCAAGTTCTCTTTCCCATCTGTGAATGTGGCTGACATAACGCCCATCATCCGACAACAAAGGCCTATAGGTCAAGTATCTAGACCATTTATTTTTCTCGTAGCGGTCCTCTCACGGATATGCTCAAGCTGGACTTGGGCCTAGTGGTCCGAAGGAAAGGAATCACTCATGCGCAATGAAAGTGCTTTGAAGCCCATTCGCCAAATCGCAGCCCATGAGCTGGTGCTTGATCAGATTCGGCGCTCAATTGAGGCGGGTCAATTTAGGCCTGGCGACAGGCTGCCCACGGAACGCGAAATGGCCGAGCAGCTGGATGTGTCACGCACGACCGTCCGGGCCGCGGTCACTGTCCTTGAGCGTGAAGGACTGCTGACGGTCCGGCGCGGGCGAGGTGGGGGATTTGTCGTTCAGACGCCGCAGCTTGATCCGGATCTTGCCCGTTTGATGATGCGGAAGAACCAGCAGGAAATCCGTGACGCCTTTGATTTCCGTTCCATCGTCGAGTCTGCCGCGACGGGGCTCGCGGCCACTCGGCGGACAGGTGCGGACGTGGCCACGCTCCGCGCACTCCTGCAAAGCATGGAGGCAAGCCTTCAGGCCTGCCTCGCGGACCAGAATGCCGAGCATACGGCCCGGTTCCAGGCCCTGGATTCGGCTTTTCACTTGGGGATTGCGGCGGCTGCACAGAATCCACAGCTACTTGAAGCGGTTGGCCATGCCCGCCGGCAGATGTGGGCCCCGGTGGGGTCGCTCTTTGGTCGCGTTGAGGAGAACGCCAACGACCTGCATGATGAAATCTTGAACGCCATCGAGGCGAAAAACGATGTTCTTGCTGCCGAACTGATGGAAACGCATATCCGTGATACGCGCAGGACCATCGAGTCGTGGCTGAAGCGGTAAACGGCTGAGCCGATTTATGGACCAACTGCCAGTTGTTTGGGCCGGTTCCACGCAACGTCCCGCAAGGGATCGGGTGTGATCGCGAGTTGGATATCTCCGCCCATTGTTGGGTGAATGAGCCGCGTCGCCGGGTCGGAGTGAACACCTGAAAATCTTGCGGGGGTCGCTGGATTTTCGGTGCGCGGCAACTGCTGTTCCGGATTGAGCGGCAGCGACTGCCGGGGCGTCGGGCCCGGATCGCGTGCCACCTGGCCACTTTCCCTTCGATACTTCGCTGGCCCTTCGATACTTCACTGGCCCTTCGATACTTCACTGGCCTGCGACGGCTTGCTGCAGCGAATCGAAGCCCTTTTGTGTCAAGCGAGCAGCAAATCCCCGAACGGGGTGCGGCGCCGCGGCACCCCGTTCGGGTGGCCCGAAGATGGCGGGAGTCCCTGGAAGCGCCGGGCCGCCCATTTGCCATGCCAGCGTGATGCCGCATCCAGTTGGCCGACCCCTGGAATTGACGATGGGTTGCGGTCAAGAATTTCCCGGCGGATATCGATAGTCGCCAAATCCACGCCTCCGTCACGGAGCGGGAACAGTGCCGACTGTCAGCGCACGTTCCCAAATTTCTGAATGACAATTTTTCTCTCGAGGGGCAGGACGGCCCTACGTTTCGAGTCGCAAAGCAGCAGGCTTCCTCTCGCCCCGCGGTGATCGGGGGACATGCGAACCAAGGAACCCACCTCTCAGTGAACGAGGAAAATCTGCGGAAATTCGGCCATTTTTGGATTTTTAACGGTCGGCGAAGGGAGGCAATCTACTAAGCGGCGGCGGTTTGTGGGCAATGTGCGCTGAAAGCTTTATGGCTTATTCACTAGACCAATAGACTTTTATGTACTACAAATTAAGTGAGGGCTCCGCTCTTACGGCATGTACAGGTTCTAGGAAAGGTGTGCGAGATGGCTCAACAATCAATCTCTCGAAATGCTCGGGTGGCTATTATCGGTGCGGGATTCAGTGGAATCGCTGCCGCCACTGCGTTGATTCGGGATGGTGTCGAAAACTTCACCATTTTCGAGTCGGCCCCGGGGCTTGGCGGTACTTGGTGGCACAACCGCTACCCAGGTGCAGAGGTCGACCTCGAATCGCACATCTACTCATTTTCATTTGAGCAGTACGACTGGACCCGCACCCACGCTGAATGGCACGAGATTCTCGCCTACTTGAACCACGTTGCCCAAAAGTGGGATCTGGGGCGTCGGATCCAATTGAACGAGAAGGTTGAGTCGGCTATTTGGGACGACGAATCCCAGACATATTCAATCGAACTGTCGAGCGGAACCAACTACGGGGCCTTCGATGCCGTTATCAGTGGCGTTGGCTTCTTGAACATTCCATTGATTCCACCTTTTGCTCGAGGTGACCATCCTTTCCCGGGTCCGGTCTGCCACACTTCCCGCTGGCAGGAAGGCCTTTCGCTGGAGAACAAGCGCGTGGGGGTACTTGGGACGGGATCCTCTGGCGTCCAGATCGTGACCGAAGCGACCAAGACTGCACAAAGCGTCACGATCTTCCAGCTGGAACCGAACTGGGTGATCCCGAAGGAGGCGCGTGACTTCACCGAGGATGAACGTAAGGCGTACTCGTCCAGCGACACCTATTTTGCAGAGCGGCAACGTCTGTATGACTGGTACGACGAGATCCAGCGGGACTCAAGCCACGCTAAGCGGGATGGTCACTGGAACCATGTGCGGGAACAGCGCGCGCTGGACTATCTTCACGGAGAGCTGGCTGACCGTCCGGACCTCATTGAGCTCGTCACCCCCAAATTCCCATTCGAATCTCGCCGTACCGTCAATAGCGACTCCTACTACCAAGCAATCCAGGATCCAAAGGTTCGGATCGTGCCGTTTGGAGCCCAGGAACTCACCGAACGAGGAATCCGGGACGCAAACGGGGAGGAGCACGAACTCGACGTCGTTGTCTTTGCGACCGGATTCGACGCGGCAAACTACCTCGGCGGGATGACCGTCAGGGGCCGCGGCGGGCGGGACCTCCATGAAGCTTGGGAGGGCGAACCATCAGCGTTCCTCGGAATGATGGTCCCGGATTTCCCCAACTTCTTCATGATGTATGGACCGAATACCAACGCATCACCCCTCGTGACTTTCTACGAGGCGCAGGCCGCCTTTATCGCTTCGGTCCTTTCCGACCTGGACGACCGCGGTGCGACCACGGTCGATGTTTCACGAGAGCAATTCGAGTCCTACAACACCTGGTTGCAGGATCGGTTGGGTCTCACGGTGTGGGGCGAAACGCGAAACTACTTCCAGTCAAAAACGGGAAAAATCGTTTCGCAGTGGCCGTATGGCCCGGAAAAGTACCTGCAGCTCATTGAACAGGCAAAGACCAACGCGCTCGAATTTGATCTGCAGCGAGTCCGGTAGCAGGAGCGGATCCACGGCGCGCTCGGTAGGTCGAACATGCGTGCAGGTCATGAGATTTTTGTTCAAAGATGAAATAAGGAGCATCTGTGCCTCGTCCAATCATTGCCATCACTTACTCCTCACGGGAACTTAAGGAGTTCACTCATTGGCGGCGAATGTTTGAAGGTATCGTCGAAGCCGGCGCGGTACCTCTCGCGGTTGATTGCCAGGCGGAAGTCTTCGGAATCGATGAGATCATCGGTCGAGTGGACGGGCTTGTCCTGAGCGGCGGCGGCGACATCGATCCAATGCGATATCAGGGGGACCGCCAGGATCCGACTCTACGTGGGGTGAACGTCGACCGTGACGAAAACGAACTTCGAGCGTGGCGATCGGCGCGTTCGCGAGGCATCCCAGTTCTTGCTATCTGTCGTGGGGCTCAGTTACTGACTGCTGAACTTGGCGGGGATCTGTATATGGATCTTCCCCGGGACCGGGGAGAGCTCGTAAAGCATCGATATACGGAGGAAGCCTTGGCCACGACGGTTCATGACATCTCGGTGGCCGGGAGCAGCCAGCTCTCCGAATGGCTCGGAGGGATGCCGAAAATATCGGTCAATAGCCTGCATCATCAGGGAATCAAAAAACTCCCGGCGGGAACCGTGGAAGTCGCCTATGCCGACGACGGGCTAATTGAAGCTTTTGAGATGCCAAACGAGCCCGTTGTCGCAGTTCAATGGCATCCAGAGGTTCTCTGGAAAACAAGCGATGAACAACTCAACATCCTCAAGGGCTTTGTCCGTCAGGCAACAGCCTCCGCGCAAAACCGATTGTCGAACGCAATGCGTCCAGTGCCGGCTTTGGTGCCGATGGGCAATTAGCAGGTCGGGATCAGCATCCGGCCGCTGACGCATGAAGGGCCGCCGGTGATCTTTTCGCCGGCAGCCCTTCATGTCGCGGATTCCCGCCCGCGGAGGCCCATCCGGGTCGGCGCTGCACGTCGGTTCTGACCGCCAGCACCGTCTGGTTCTCGGCCCCTTTGACCAGCTCCCCGGCTTCGCGGCGGGCCAGTACCTGGTCGATGACCGGCACCGGCGGGCGGTAAAAGCGTGAGACGGTCGGGTTGCTTGAGGCCCACAAGATCCGCCGGGCCTTGTCCTGCCTCGTAGTGCCGGCACAATGGCCACCTGGGCGTACAAACCCAACGGCGGCAGCCTGTCGCCGGGAGCCACGGGTCTGTGGTTTACTCGCGGTGCAGCTCGGTAGCAGGGTCGTGACGCATCGTCTTTTGTCCGGTTCTTGAGGTCCAGAGAACCCCAATAATCCGGGGTAGAGAGCCGGTTTTCGTTATTCGGCACGCCAAGTCCCGAGTAGATATCAGATCAGTTTTTGAATCAAATTCATTGCTGAATCCTGCCAGTTTCAATCATTGTTATTTCTAGTGGAAATTACGTTTAAAAGTACAATTAGGAGCGCCATGTTTACGAAGATCTTGGTAGCCAACCGCGGTGAGATCGCGATTCGCGCCTTCCGGGCCGGTTACGAGCTGGGCGCAAAGACCGTCGCCGTGTACCCGTACGAGGATCGCAACTCGATCCACCGCCAGAAGTCCGACGAGGCCTACCGCATCGGCGAGGAGGGCCACCCGGTCCGCGCCTACCTGGATGTTGCCGAGGTGATCCGTGTCGCCAAGGAAGCCGGCGCGGACGCCATCTACCCCGGCTACGGATTCCTCTCCGAGAATCCGGACCTGGCCCGCGCCGCGGCCGCCGAGGGCATCAAGTTCATCGGCCCCTCCGCCGACGTGCTGGAACTGGCCGGCAACAAGGTTGCCGCGCTGAAGGCCGCACGCGCCGCGGGCATCCCCGTGCTGGCCTCCTCCGAACCCAGCGACGACGTCGCCTACCTGACCAAGGAGGCCGAGAAGATCGGCTTCCCGATCTTCGTCAAGGCCGTGGCCGGCGGCGGCGGGCGCGGCATGCGCCGCGTGGACACCCGCGACCAGCTTGCCGAGTCGCTTTCCGCGGCGATGCGCGAGGCCGGCAGCGCGTTCGGCGATCCCACGGTCTTCCTGGAGCAGGCCGTGTTGCGTCCGCGCCACATCGAGGTGCAGATCCTGGCCGACGAGCACGGCAACATCGTGCACCTCTTCGAGCGCGACTGCTCGCTGCAGCGCCGCCACCAGAAGGTCATCGAGATCGCCCCGGCGCCGAACCTGGACGAGGGCATCCGCCAGGCGCTCTACAAGGATGCGGTCAAGTTCGCCAGGGCCCTGGGCTACCAGAACGCCGGCACCGTGGAGTTCCTCGTGGACACCGTGGGCGAACGCGCGGGCCAGCACGTGTTCATCGAGATGAACCCGCGCATCCAGGTCGAGCACACGGTCACCGAGGAAATCACCGACGTCGACCTGGTGCAGGCTCAGATGCGCATCGCCGCCGGCGAGTCCCTGGCGGACCTGGGCATCTTCCAGGAGGAGCTGCAGATCCGCGGCGTCGCCCTGCAGTCGCGCATCACCACCGAGGACCCGGCCAACGGCTTCCGCCCGGACGTCGGCACCATCACGGTCTACCGCTCCGCCGGCGGGTCCGGGGTGCGGCTGGACGGCGGCACCATCTACACCGGTGCCGAGGTGTCCCCGCACTTCGACTCGATGCTGGTCAAGCTCACCTGCCGCGGACGGGACTACAAGACCGCGGTGGCCCGTGCGCGCCGCGCCCTGGCCGAATTCCGCGTCCGCGGCGTCACCACCAACATCCCGTTCCTGATGAACGTGCTGGCCGACCCGCAGTTCATTGCCGGGGACGTCGCCACCGACTTCATCGACAAGCGCCCGGACCTGCTGGCCGGCAACAAGTCGCAGGACCGCGGCACCAAGGCCCTGGCCTTCCTGGCCGGGGTGACGGTGAACCACCCGAACGGCAAGCGTGTCGAGGGCATCGACCCGCGCCTGAAGCTGCCGGCGTTCCCGGGCGACAAGCTCTCCGAACCGGACCGCAGCCCGTTCGACGGCCCCTCCGCCGAGCAGGCCCCGGCCGCGGGCTGGCGCCAGCGCCTGCTGGAACTCGGCCCGGAGGGCTTCGCAAAGGCGCTGCGCGCCCAGACCGCGGTGGCCGTCACGGACACCACCTTCCGCGATGCGCACCAGTCGCTGCTGGCGACCCGGGTGCGCACCCGGGA
>NZ_JBIVTO010000014.1:0-109289 GCF_044756805.1 Paeniglutamicibacter sp. NPDC091659 | reverse complement strand
TGCACTCGGGAGGGTGTGGGAGAGTAGGACACCGCCGGACAACTTGTCCCGGAACCCCCCAGCCACGGGCTGGGGGGTTCCGATGTTTAACCCCGAAAACCCGGGCACCCGGAACATCGGGCACCCCCGGGAACCCCGGGGCGCAGGGCCCCCGCACGCCGCGGGGGCCCTGCCTGCGTTAACGGGCCGGGCCCTTCCCCGCAAAACCCCCGAGCACCCGCGGTAAATCGTTATCCACAACTTCTGTGGATAACAGGCTGCGGATGAAAGTAGTGATTGGTTCACCGCTGGAGTAACCAAGAAAAATAGTCTCAAATTCTTGTTTCAGACGCGTAAAGTGAATCATTGAGACCCAGGACATATCGCTCGAGCCCCTACCCATGGGAAAGAGCCCGCTCATATGAAGAGGACAATGATGGATGCCAAATCTCTAGTTCCAGCCGATGAAGCAGAAGTATCGACAGTTCGTACGAGCCATCGGGATGAGGACGTTCGCCCTCAGGACGACCTATACCGCCATGCCAACGGTTCATGGCTGAGCACCGCACAGATCCCCGCGGATCAAGGCACCTACGGATCCTTCATGGCCTTGCGCGATGACTCCGAGGCGGCGGTGCGCGCCATCATTGAAGCTGCGCAAGAAGAGACGATCCAGAATGCAGGGGAAATCGACGGCCGCAAAGAGCGCATTGCCAATATCTACACGAGTTTCATGGATGAAGCGCGAATCGAAGCAAATGGTGTCGAGCCAATCCGTGCGGATGTTTCAGCAATCTACGAGACCACCAACATCGAGGAACTCATACGTCTGAGTGGCTCATTTTATCGACGCGGAGTATCAGGGTTCATCCAGGCTGGCGCGAGCTCGGATGCAGGCGCCCCTGAGCGTAATCTGCTGACCTTCACACAGGGCGGCCTCGGATTGCCCGACGAGTCGTACTACCGTGAGGAGCAGTTCGCCGAGCTTCGCGGAGAATATCAGGAGCACCTGGCCCGTTTGATGGCATTGGGCGAGTTGAAGGACACTGAAACGGCAGCCCAAGCCGTCATCGACTTGGAAACCAAGCTTGCTTCGCACCACTGGGACCGCGTGAAATGCCGAGACGCACAAGCCCGTTACAACTTGATGAGCAACAAGCAACTGCTTGAACTCATTCCTTCCCTTGAGCTTTGGCTGAAGGGCGCCGGCATCGCCGAGAAGTACTACAACGAGGTCGATGTGTGGCAGCCTAGCTACCTCAATGGCCTTGAAGAGATCCTGCATGATGCTCCATTGGAATCCTGGCAGCACTGGCTTGCCGTCCAGCTGATTCGCTCGAATGCCCCATACCTGTCGAGCGCTTTCGTCAACGAGAACTTCTCCTTCTACTCGGCGAAACTTTCCGGTGTGCAGGAGCTGCGTGATCGTTGGAAGCGTGGTGTTGCCTTTACGGAAGGAGCCGTCGGCGAAGATATTGGCCAGCTGTACGTGGCCGAGCACTTCCCACAGCGCAGCAAGGACAAGATGGAGGCGTTGGTCGCCAAGCTGATTGACGCTTACAGGATTTCCATTGCCAACCTCGAATGGATGAGCCCGGAAACCAAGGAGAAGGCCCTCGAGAAACTCTCGATGTTCCGCTCCAAGATCGGCTACCCCAATGAATGGATCGACTATTCCTCGATTGCCGCGGTCGCAGATGACGTTATTTCAAACGTTGCTGCCTCTAACGAATTCGAATTTCTGCGCGAGCTAAAGAAGATCGACGACGGAGTCGATCGCGAACTTTGGTTCATGTACCCGCAGACCGTCAATGCGTACTACCACCCGCTGCTCAACGAGATCGCGTTCCCCGCGGCCATCTTGCGTTTCCCCTTCTTTGACGCAGATCGAGACGCTGCATCGAACTACGGCGCCATCGGCGCCGTAATCGGTCACGAGATCGGTCACGGCTTTGATGACCAGGGATCCCAATTCGACGGGACCGGTGAGCTGAAGAATTGGTGGACCGATGAGGACCGTGCGGCCTTCGATTCGCTGACTGGAAAGCTTGTCGAGCAGTATGACGCGCTTGTGCCGCCGGAAGCACCCGAACACCATGTCAATGGCAAGCTCACTCTGGGCGAAAATATCGGTGACCTTGGCGGATTGGGCATCGCCTACACCGCCTACAAGATGGACCTTGCCGCAAACAGCGTGGAACTCGACGAAGTTGTCGATGGGCTCTCTGGTGATCAGCGATTCTTCTACTCCTGGGCTGAATGCTGGCGCACCCTGATGCGTCCGGAAACCATGGTCACGCGAATTACGACTGATCCCCATTCGCCGGGCGAGTTCCGCTGCAACCAGGTTCCGAAGAACATGGATGCCTTCCATGAAGCATTTGGAACCAAGCCCGGTGACGGAATGTGGCTTGATCCGGAAGACCGCGTGAAGATCTGGTAATTGGCAAGGACCCTTCACAACAGAATATTTGTGAGCAACGATGATTCCTCCGTTCCGAGGAGAGTTTTCCCTGGAACGGAGGAATCATCTATTTCATTCCATCCCAAAGGCCGGCTCCGATTTCAACTAGGTGTACTTTAAGGCCGCTGGCAAAGAGTCGTGTATTCCTTTTGGTGTGTCTATAGGTGCAGGTGCTCATCCCTAAGCAAGGTATTGCATTACGGACATAGGGCGAGATGGTCCCGTCGTCCGATACCGGAATGTCCTCTCTCAGGTTTCATATTTCCTGGAAGTGGTTGTCAACAGGCGTTGTGGTGTCGCTGGACACCTCGCAGCCCACACTCAGCAAATGCAACGTAGAATTAACGATTGTGACTGCCGAAAAAACTTCCCCCGTAGCTAACACCACCGACCCCAACGACCAGCGTCAAGTACGCATGGATAAGCGCGCCGCATTGTTGGCACGCGGCGAAGAAGCATACCCGGTGGGAGTTGCACGCACTCACTCGCTTCAAGAAGTCCGCGCGCTTTTCCCGGAACTTGAACCAGACACGGCCACCGGCGTCCAGGTGGGCATCGTCGGGCGAATCGTCTTCATGCGAAACACCGGAAAGCTCTGCTTTGCCACTTTGCAGGAAGGCGGCCCGGAAGGCGCAGGAACCCGCCTCCAGGCCATGCTTTCCCTGGCTAATGTCGGCGAAGAAAAACTTGCCGACTGGAAGTCGCTGGTCGATCTCGGCGACCATGTCTTGATCACCGGTGAAGTAATTTCTTCGCGTCGCGGCGAACTTTCCGTAATGGCCACAGACTGGCAGATGGCCTCCAAGGCACTGCGTCCGCTGCCGGTCCTGCATGCAGAGCTCAACGAAGAAACCCGCGTGCGCCAGCGCTACGCCGACCTGATTGTCCGTGACGAAGCCCGCCAGATGGTTTACAAGCGCGCCGCAATCACCCGCGCGGTTCGCGACACCCTGCACTCGTATAGCTACGTTGAAGTTGAAACCCCGATGCTTCAGCTGATTCATGGTGGCGCTTCTGCACGTCCGTTCGAGACGCACCTAAACGCCTTTGACCAGCACATGACCCTGCGCATCGCGACCGAGCTTTACCTCAAGCGCGCAGTGGTTGGCGGAATCGATCGTGTCTTCGAACTGGGACGCATCTTCCGCAATGAGGGCGTGGACTCCACCCACTCACCGGAATTCACCACGTTGGAATGCTACGAAGCGTACGCAGATCAGTTCGTGATGGCCGATCGCATCAAGGAAATCATCCTTAATGCGGCCGATGCGATCGGTGCTGGCCGCGTTCTTGAAACGTCCAGGGGTACCGTAAACCTTGACGGCGAATGGGCATGGCTTAGCGTGTACCCGGGCCTCTCCGAAGCTGTGGGCGAGGAAATTACTCCGGATACTGATGCTGAAACCCTGCGTACAATCGCGGAGAAGCATGAAGTAAAGATCGACCCTAAATGGGGATCTCAAAAACTTGTCATGGAATTGTTTGGCGAAATTGTTGAGCCGACTTTGATTAATCCGACATTCGTCTATGACTACCCGCCGGCAGCGCAGCCGCTGGCACGCCCACACCGTAGCAAGCCGGGTGTCATCGAAGCCTGGGACTTGATCATTGGTGGCATGGAACGCGGCACCGCTTTCTCGGAGCTTATCGACCCGGTGGTGCAGCGCGATCGCCTGACCGAACAATCGCGCATGGCTGCGGATGGCGATGACGAAGCCATGCAGTTGGACGAAGACTTCCTGCGTGCACTTGAGTACGGTGCCCCGCCCATGGGCGGCATTGGATTGGGTATTGACCGACTGGTGATGCTCTTTGCCGACACCGGAATTCGCGAAACCATTCTATTCCCGTTGCTCAAGCCGGAGGCATAATATGCCTTATATCGAGGCACTGCTTCCAACCGTAGTTGTAGCGCTGATATTTTGGTTTGTTATTCGAGCTGTATCAAATGTCGACCGTACTGAACGCTTGGCTGAAGCTGAAGTCGACGAACAAATGAAATCGAACTTAGATGAAACAGGCAAAAATAGTTCCCAGTCTGAGAATTAGCTGAATGCCATAATTTCTACTTGTTAGATGATGCTTACTTGTGTTTATGATAAGGGTGGGCGCATGGATTGAAACCGTTATTAGGTTCAGGCGCTTTCCCATCAACACAAGGAGTAGCTAATGGCACGTCAGGTTCAGATTGCATTGATTGACGATATTGACGGTTCTGAGGCAAGCGAATCCATCGTTTTTGGCATTGGTGGGCAACACTATGAAATTGATCTAAACGAAGCGAATGCTGAAGCATTCCGCGAGGCCTTGAAGCCGTACATCAAGGTTGCGCGTGCGTCGAAGCAGTTCACTCCAAAGGAAGCTCCGGCCATCCGCGCCTGGGCCAAGGAGAACAACGTGAAGGTCAACGCTCGTGGTCGTCTGCAGGCAGATGTAATTGCCGCCTACCATGCTGCGATGGCTAAGAAGTCTCGTTCGAAGTCGAAGTAGTCATGCCCGGAGGGCTGCCATTTAGCTGTTAGTGGGAGCCCGATTGGGGAAATGATTGTCTGCAGGGGATTGGGTCCAAACGGGCCCGATCCCCTTGCGCGTTTAATGCATATGGAAAACGCCGAGGGTGAACAATGTTATCCCTTGGGCGAACATTCCACACGAGCGGGAAATTGATGCGTAGCATCGAAATACGTGTTAGCTAGGAGTGTGCCGCATGTTTGAGAGATTTACCGACCGTGCCCGTCGCGTTGTCGTGCTTGCCCAAGAAGAGGCGCGCATGCTCAACCACAACTACATCGGAACCGAGCACGTTTTGCTCGGCCTCATCCATGAGGGCGAGGGAGTCGCGGCCAAAGCCCTTGAGTCGCTGAACATCTCGCTTGGTGCAGTTCGCGAACAGGTTCAAGAGATTATCGGACAGGGCCAGCAGGCTCCTTCCGGTCACATACCCTTCACCCCCCGCGCCAAGAAAGTCCTGGAACTTTCCCTGCGTGAAGCGCTGCAGCTGGGCCACAACTACATCGGGACCGAGCACATCCTGCTTGGCCTGATCCGCGAAGGCGAGGGCGTTGCCGCCCAGGTCCTCGTGAAGCTCGGGGCGGACCTGTCCCGCGTCCGCCAGCAGGTCATCCAGCTGCTCTCCGGATACCAGGGCGGCAAGGAAACCGCAGGCGCCGGCGTAAGCTCCGGCGGCCAGTCAGAAGGCACGCCTGCGGGTTCCGCAGTGCTTGACCAGTTCGGCCGCAACCTCACCGCTGCCGCCCGCGAGGGCAAGCTCGACCCGGTCATCGGGCGCGAGTTCGAGATGGAACGCGTCATGCAGGTCCTCTCCCGCCGCACGAAGAACAACCCTGTGCTCATTGGCGAGCCCGGCGTCGGCAAGACCGCTGTCGTCGAGGGCCTGGCCCAGGCGATCGTGCGTGGCGACGTCCCGGAAACGATCAAGGACAAGCAGCTCTACACGCTGGACCTTGGCTCGCTGGTTGCCGGATCCCGCTACCGCGGCGACTTTGAGGAACGCCTGAAGAAGGTCCTCAAGGAAATCCGCACCCGCGGAGACATCATTCTGTTCATCGACGAAATCCACACCCTCGTGGGTGCCGGTGCCGCCGAGGGCGCAATCGATGCCGCCTCGATCCTGAAGCCGATGCTGGCCCGTGGCGAACTGCAGACCATTGGCGCCACCACGCTTGACGAGTACCGCAAGCACATCGAGAAGGATGCAGCGCTTGAGCGTCGCTTCCAGCCGATCCAGGTCAAGGAACCTTCCGTGGAGCACACCACGCAGATCCTGCGCGGCCTGCGTGACCGCTACGAGGCACACCACCGCGTCTCCATCACCGATGGAGCCTTGGTTGCGGCAGCCCAGCTGGCCCACCGCTACATTTCCGATCGCTTCCTGCCTGACAAGGCGATCGACCTGATCGACGAGGCCGGCGCGCGCCTGCGCATCCGCCGCATGACCGCCCCTCCTGCGTTGAAGCTGATGGACGAGGAAATCTCGACCGTTCGACTGGAGAAGGAAGCGGCCATCGATGCCCAGGACTTCGAAGGTGCTGCAGCCTTGCGCGACAAGGAAGGCAAGCTCCAGGAAGCCCGCGCCGAGAAGGAAAAAGCCTGGAAGAACGGTGAGCTCGACGAGATCGCCGAGGTCGATGCCGAACTCATCGCCGAGGTCCTTGCCAACTCCACCGGCATCCCGGTCATCAAGCTGACCGAGGAAGAGTCCACGCGCCTGCTGAACATGGAAGATGAACTGCACAAGCGGGTCATCGGCCAGGACCAGGCAATCAAGGCCATCAGCCAGGCCATCCGCCGCACCCGTGCCGGCCTGAAGGATCCGAACCGCCCCGGCGGCTCGTTCATCTTCGCCGGCCCGACGGGCGTCGGCAAGACCGAGCTGGCCAAGGCCCTCGCGGAGTTCCTCTTCGGTGAGGAAGATGCACTGATCACCTTGGACATGTCCGAGTACTCGGAGAAGCACACGGTTTCGCGCCTCTTCGGTGCCCCTCCGGGATACGTCGGCTACGAAGAGGGTGGCCAGCTCACCGAGAAGGTCCGTCGTCGTCCGTTCTCCGTCGTGCTCTTCGACGAGGTCGAGAAGGCGCACGCCGACCTGTTCAACTCGTTGCTGCAGATCCTGGAGGACGGTCGCCTGACCGACTCCCAGGGCCGCGTCGTCGACTTCAAGAACACCGTGATCATCATGACCACGAACCTTGGCACCCGGGACATCTCCAAGGGTGTGATGACCGGCTTCCAGTCGGCCACCGACACCCGCACCGGCTACAACCGCATGCAGGCCAAGGTGCAGGAAGAACTGCGTCAGCACTTCCGCCCCGAGTTCCTGAACCGTGTTGACGACGTTGTGGTCTTCCCGCAGCTGACCCAGGACGAGATCGTGGAAATCGTGGACCTGTTCCTCGCCCGCCTGCAGAAGCGCCTGGTCGACCGGAAGATGACCATCGAGCTTTCCCCTGCGGCTCGCGTGTTGCTGGCAACCCGCGGCTACGACCCGTCGATGGGTGCCCGCCCGTTGCGCCGCGTCATGCAGCGCGACATCGAGGACCAGCTCTCCGAGAAGATCCTCTTCGGCGAGATCACCGCCGGTCAGCACATCAAGGTCGACGTCGAGGGCGAGGGCGACGAAGCGACCTTCACCTTCAAGGGCGAGGGCGGCACTCCGCAGCTCGAAGGCGAACCGGCTCCGGTCGCCATCGAGGGCTAACCGCCGATCGAACCACCATCAAGAAGCCCGCAATCCATGAACTTGGATTGCGGGCTTCTTGGCGTCCCGGGGTGCTGCTACATAAAACGCGGCCCTCCGGCCCGGTGGGCATAGGATAAAAACATGACCTCCTTTACCGTCAGGCGCGCCCGTACCGGCGATGTGAAAAGCATCCGTGAACTAGTCAGGCCGTTGGCCAAGGACAGGGTGCTGCTGGAAAAGGAAGCCGTTGCCTACTACGAAAACCTGCAGGAGTTCTTCGTCGCCGTGGATGAAGCCGGAGCCGTGATCGGTTGCGGCGGCCTTCACGTGATGTGGGAGGACATCGCCGAGGTGAGGACCCTGGCCACCGACGGCGCGTGGCGCGGCAAGGGCGTCGGCCACCGGATCCTGGACCGGCTGCTGGCCGAGGCCCGCGAACTTGGCGTGGCACGGGTGTTCTGCCTGACCTTCGAGGTCGACTTCTTCCTGCGGCACGGCTTCAGCGTGATGGAAGAGCAATCCGCCGTCGACCCGGAGGTCTACTCCGAACTGCTGCGTTCCACCGATGAGGGCGTGGCCGAATTCCTGGACTTGGCGCGGGTCAAGCCCAACACGTTGGGCAACACCCGGATGATCGTCAGCTTCTAGCACTCCGGGCTGTCTGCCGATTCCCGGCGGGTTCTCAGTAGCCGGACCGCGCCCGTGCGCAGATGCCCAGCAGCATTGCCGCGGGCCCTTCCGTCGGGGCGGGACCCCGCCAGATGGCCTGCAGGTTCCTGACCAGGTTTCCCTCGTGCAGCGGCACCTGGATGAAGCTGCCCATGCGCAGGGAGCCTTCCACGGCCAGGCGGCTCAGCACCGCCGGCCCCATGCCGGCCGAGACCGACTGGCAGATCGCCGAGTTGCTGTTGAACTCCACGATCGGCGTTGCCCTGGCAGCGCCGACGCGCTCGTCGAGGAAGGCGCGGGTCCCGGATCCGGCTTCCCGCTCCACCAGGTGCGTCGCCGCCAGCTCCCGCAGGGTGACCGGTTCCCGGCGCGCGGCCCAGGGGTGGCCGGGCGGGGCGATGAGCACGAGCTCGTCGGTCCACACCGTGGCTGAGGACAGCTGCGGGGGCACATCCGGGGTCTCGACGAACCCGAGCGCGACGTCGCGGTTGTTTACGGCGGCGATGACCTCGCGGGAGTTCATCACCCGCAGCTTGGTCTTGATGCGTGGATCGACCTCATGCAGCCGGCCGATCCACGTGGGTGCCAGGTGCTCGGCAACCGTCATGCTGGCCGCGAAGGTGAATTCCCTGTCCGCCGGGGCGGCCAGGGCCTGGGCGCCTGTCCACAGGGTGTTGAGGCTCTGGAGCGCCTCGCGCGCCCACTCGACGACCAGCGTTCCCTCCTGGGTGAGCTTCGAGCCGGTCGTCGCGCGGGAAAGAAGCGGGAACCCCAGGCGGCGCTCCAGGGTCTTCACGGCCCGCGTGGCGTTCGATTGGGCCATGCCCACGGAGCGTGCGCCTGCGCTGAGGCTGCCGTGGTCGGCGATGCCGACCAGCAGCGCGAGCGAAGACATTTGTATCCAGTGTTCGATCCCGGGCATTCGTCCCGCAGCGCTATCCATATCAACATCATATGTCCGTGATGGCCAGCCTGTGCCTACCTGTGACGGCCCGGGCGTGAAAACGTCGTAGTATGCGAAAAGAAGACATATCACTCGAAGCCCCGAGGAGCATTCCCGCCCCGAAGGCAGTGGAGCCGACGCTGGCCCCGGCCCCCGGTTCGGGGTTCAGCCGGCTGCTGCCCGGCCTGGTCGCCTGCATCATCGGCGGGGCGATCGCATTGGCGGCCTCCAAGCTGCTGCCCGGGGCCAGCCCGCTGCTGATCGCCATCCTGCTCGGCGCGATATGGCGCAACACGATGAATGTCCCCGCGATCTTGATGCCCGGGGTGACGGTCTCCTCCAAGAAGCTGCTGCGCACGGGCATCGTGCTGCTGGGGCTGCAGCTTTCGCTCTCCCAGATCCTAGGCCTCGGCCCGGGCGTGCTGCTGGTGGTTGTGCTCAGCGTCGGCGTGACGTTTGGCGCAGCACTGCTCATCGGCAAGTGGCTGGACATCGAGCTGCCGCAGCGCCTGCTGATCGCCGCAGGGTTCTCCATCTGCGGTGCGGCGGCCGTGGCGGCCGCCGAAGGCGCGACCAAGGCCAAGCAGGACCAGGTGGCCACGGCCATCGGCCTGGTGGTGCTCTTCGGCACCCTGATGATCCCGATCGTGCCTGCGCTTGGCGCTCTCATGGGCATGAACGACGAGGCCATCGGCATGTTCATCGGCGCCTCGACCCACGAGGTGGCCCAGGTGGTCGCAGCCGGAGGCGCGGTCAGCTCCAGCGCCCTCGCCGTGGCCGTGACGGTCAAGCTGGCCCGCGTGGTCACCCTGGCCCCGATCGTGGCCGGCGTGAGCATCTACATGCGCAAGAAGCATGACGTGACGGATGCCAAGAAGCCGCCGCTGGTGCCGCTGTTCGTCCTCGGATTCATTGCCATGATGTTGCTGCGCACCACCGGCGTGGTGCCGGCGGGCCTGCTGGATGCCGCCAAGGTGGCCCAGACTTTCCTGCTGGCCGCCGCGATGTTCGGGCTCGGGCTCGGCGTCCACATCAAGGGCCTGATGCGTTCGGGCAGCCGCTCGCTGGTGCTCGCGTCCCTGGCCACGCTGGTGATCCTGGTGGTTGCGGCCGCCGGAACGATGCTCTTCCCGCCGCTGTCCTAACCGGAATCGGCTGCCGGCAGCCGGCTCCACGGGCCGTTTCCAAGCGAATCCCGGCACGCATCCCGAAACGGGGCGCGTGCCGGGATTTTGCGTTGTACGGGAAACCCTGGACGGGACCCCAAGGTGTTCGGCACGCCGCCGTGATCGGGCGGTCGGCCGCCCGGGGCTTCATTCCGCCGCGACGAGGCCCCCGTCGGCAACTGAGGGCCCGGCTCGCCCGCGGCGGGCTCGGGGCCTCAGCCGGCGCCGTGGGCGTCCTGCGGCCCCCTGTGCCAAGGCCGCTCCGCAATGTCCTGCCCGCGGTCGCCGGGACAGGCGGTTACGAGCCCCCCATGAGCCAAGCCCTCAAGGCGCCGTAGGCTCCGGGCGCGACACGCCTCCTCGTGCAGCATGCCTCGCGCTCTGTGCCGCTCGCCGGAGCACGGGCTGCGTTGTGTGGAACCCGCTCGGGCACCAAAAAGCCGCCGGCCCGCACCCCGTGAGGGGTGCGGGCCGGCGGCCTGGGATGGATGCGGGAATCAGCGGCGGATCGAACCGCCGTCGACGACCAGCGTCTGTCCGGTGACAAACCCGGAGCCCTCGGAGAGGAAGAAGCGGGTCGGTCCCACGTAGTCCTCGACCACGGAGGCGCGCTTGATGGCGCGGGTCTCGATGTTCTTGGCCTCGCCGCCGGCGAGCTTGGCGGCCAGCGGCGTCATGACCAGCCCGGGGGCGATCACGTTGACGGTGATGTTGCGTTCGCCCATCTCCACGGCGAAGCTGCGGGCAAAACCGATGATGCCCGCCTTGGACGCGGCGTAGGCGGCAGCGCCACCCGGAGCCTTGAACACGGTGCCCGAGGAGTACAGCACGATGCGTCCGCCGTCCTCCACCAGGTCGGCGGTTCCCTGGATGAAGTTCAGCGTGCCGTGCAGGTTCAGCAGCAGCGTGCGCTCCCAGTCGGCCTTGGAGGTATCCAGGAACTTGCCGAACAAGCCGACGCCGGCACAGTGGATCAGCGAGTGGATGCTGGTGCGGCCCTGTGCAGCCAGCGACTCGCGCACGGCCTCTGGTGCGTTTCCGGCGACGTCGCCCGCCACGTATTTGACCCCGTCGAGCGGGTTGGTCGGCAGCGAGCGGGAGACCGAGGTGATGTCCCAGTCATTGCGAAGGTCGTTGACCAGACCTTCGCCGATTCCCGAGGAACCGCCCGAAATAACCAGTGCCGGCGCGCTCATGCGTTGCCACCCTTCGTGATCTCGGTCAGGAACCCATTGATGAGGTCCCAGGTCTGCTGTGGCTGGCTGATGTTCGGGCTGTGCTTGGAATCCATGACCTCGGCCTTGGCCTGCGGCAGGAATTCCTGCAGCTTTGCGCTCCAGCCGCTTTCGAACAAGGTGTCGTCCTTGCCCTCGATCAGCAAGGCCGGGGTGTTCACACCCGCCAGGTTGCCCGGGTACGGGTCCGCCGGACGCTGGATAGCCATGGCCTCGGGCACTGCGGTGTGCGGGGCCTTCATGGAGGCGAAGTGCCCCGGCGCGACGGCCCAGCGCATGCGGGCCTCGAGCTGGGCATCCTTGCCGTCGAACGGTTCGCACAGGTAGCCGACGATTTCTTCCAGGCGCTCGGGCGTGCCGTCGAAGTCGCCGATCTTGGCCAGGTCGGCCCCGCGCCAGGCGCCGCCGGTGCCGGCGATGGTGGTCACCGAGGCGATCCGCTCGCGCAGCGCCGGGTTGGTCAGTGCGCGCAGGGTCAACGAGCCGCCGAAGGAGTTGCCGACCAGGTGCACCGGTTCGGTGACTCCCAGGTGGTCCAGCAGCGAGAACAGGTGGGTCAGGCGGAACGCGAAAGGCGAAACATCCAGGCGGATCGACTTGGCGGATCCGCCGTAGCCGAGCAGGTCCGGTGCAATCACGCGGAAGTTCTCGGCGGCCAGCGGCAGGATGCCACCCCAGGTCACATCCGAAGCGCCACCCCACGCGCCGTCGTGCAGGAACACGACCACGGGGGCCCCGGCGGTCGGACCGCCGGACAGGTAGCGGGTCTCGAGATTGGCGACGACTTCGGTCGTCTCGGTGAGCAAGGGTGTCTCGGTGAGCAAGGTAGCCTCCGTTGAAGTGGATCTGGTAATTGAAGTCATGGGGGATTAGCCGAGCTTGTAGTCTTCGGTGCGGACCTTGGAGGTGCGCTCGAAGTAGTTCCGTGCCGGCAGCGGCCACATGATGGTGGAGCGGCCCTCGGCGTTCATGTACCAGGAGTGGGTCTTGGACCAGCCCCAGGTGCGCTTGGCGCTTTCGGAGACGATTTCCTTGTCGTACGCGAAGAACACGTCGTCGCGCAGGTCCATCGACTTGTAGCCGCCGGTTGCCAGGGTCTTGATCGCGTCGAGCATGTAGACGGCCTGGCATTCCAGGAAGAAGACCAGGTTGCCGTGGATGACGGTGTTGGTGTTCGGCCCGTACATGCAGAAGAAGTTCGGGAAGCCCGGAAGCGTGGAACCGAGGTAGGCGCTGGCGTCGATGCCCCAGGTCTCGTGCAGGTCCTTGCCGCCGATGCCCGCGACGGACATCGGAAGCAGGAAGTCGGCGGCCTTGAAGCCGGTGCCCAGCAGGATCACGTCGGCCTCGATGTGCTCGTCGCCGAGCCACACGCCGGTCTCGTCGACGCGGTTCACGCCCTGGGAAACCAGGCGGACGTTGTCGCGCTTGAGGGTCTTGACCCAGGTGCCGTCGTCGCAGATGATGCGCTTGGCGGCCGGCGGGTAGTTCGGGATGATCTGCTTGGCCAGCTCGGCGTCGTCGCCGGCCTGGTCGAGCAGGTAGGAGGTCAGGTCGAGGCGCAGCGCCTCGTTGGCCGCAGAGACCGAGACCTCGGTCGGCCCGAAGTCCTCATCGACGGTGGCGGCCGCGAGGTTGCCCACGACGCGCGGCAGGAAGATCGAGAAGCGGTAGTAGGCGCGGTACTGGTTCAGGTTGTTCAGCAGCCAGCGCTCGCCGTCCGCGATCTCCTGGCGGAGCACCGGGGTGGAACGCAGCCACGGAGCGCTGCGCTGGAAGATGGTGACCTGTTCGGCGACCTTGGCGACTGCCGGGGCGAACTGCAGGGCGCTGGCGCCGGTGCCGACGACGACGACCTTCTTGCCGGAGAAGTCGATGCTGTGGTCCCACCGCGCGGAGTGCACGATGGGCCCCTTGAAGGTGTCAAGGCCTTCCAGGTTCGGGACCGAGGGGCGGTTGAGCTGGCCCACGGCGCTGACCACGATGCTGGACTCGAAGGTTTCCCCGACGCCCTGCTCGGTCTTGGTCTCCAGCGTCCAGGTGCTGGTGTCCTCGTTCCAGCGGGTCGCGGTGACCTCGGTGCCGTAGACCATGTGCTCCAGCAGGCCGTTGTCCTTCGCGAACTGGTGCAGGTATTCGTGGATCTTGTCCTGGCGCCCGAAGTGCGTCTCCCAGTCGTGCTGGGTGAAGGAGTAGGTGTAGATGTGGCTGCGCACGTCGGTGCGGCAATCCGGGTAGGTGTTTTCCCACCAGGTGCCGCCGACGTCCTGGCTCTTCTCGATGATCTTGAACGGGACGCCCGCCTGCTTCAGGCGCAGGCCGGCGAGCAGGCCGGAGAAGCCGGCACCGATGACCACGGCGTTCAGGGCGGTGTCCGGGGCAATGTCCGCAAGCTTCCACTCCGGCTGGCGCGGGTCGGTGTTGTTCGGGATGAAGGAGACCTCGGACATGGCCAAGGCGTCCTCGACGGGCGCACCCATCAGCCAGGTGCTCATGGCCAGGCGGAGTTCCTCGCTGGGAACCGAAGCCCAGATGTTCTGCGTCGCCAGGTGCGGTGCCAGCAGCTCGAAGCAGACGGCGCGGGCTGCGGCCTCGGCTTCCGCATCCAGGCCGCTGCTCGGCAGGGCCCGGAGGTTCGGGCGCCATTCGTCGCGCAGCACGCTGGTGTCGCCGGTGACATGGGCAGTCAGCATGATCAGCGCAGGGACCTGGGCCGACTCAAGGTGGGCGGCAAGTTCTTCTTCACTGACCTGCGTCGTGGTGCGATCCAGGGTCTTGTTCATTTCTTCTCCGTAAGGCAGTAAATAAGTGGGTGCGGCGGGCTCGAGGGCCGTTAGCGTGTCCAGCAATCAAGGCTGTCGAGGAACGGCCGCACCGTTGCGGCGACCTCGTGGGGGTTCTCGAAGGCGACGAGGTGTCCGCCCTTGGCAAAGAGCAGCTCCGCGCCGGCGATCGAGGCCGCAAGCTGCTCGACGACCGGGCGGGGGATGCTCCGGTCATCGTCGCCGCCGACGACGAGGGTTGGCGGCGGCGAGTCCAGCTGGAAGTCGCCGACCGTGGTCATGGCCTCGAAGTACTCGGCGATCGTGTTGCCGCCGGCCTCGAGGAACTGTGTGCGGGCCTGCTGGACCATGGGGTTGGAGGCATCGGTCGAGTTCTCGCCGAACCAGCGGTGCATGGTCACGTCCTCGACGTCCTCGAGCCCGTGGGGGGCCCGCACCTCTGCCCCGCGGGCCAGGGTTCCGCGGGCCGCCGCCTCGTCGTAGGCGCCGCGTGTTGCCATCAGGATCTGTGCGTCGACGCGGTCGGGGAAGCTGCCGGTAAGGGCCTGGGCGACCATGCCGCCCAGCGAGATGCCCAGGATGACCGAGCTTTCGACGTTCTCGGCGTCCCACATGGCGGCGATGTCGCGGGCGACGAGGCCCAGCGTCGGGGCGGTGTCGCCGCGCGGGCTTTCCCCGTGGCCGCGGAAGTCGGGCGCGAGCAGTTGGTATTCTTCGCCGAGCGCCTCGGCCAGGGGTGCGTACCAAGACCCGTCCAGCGCCAGCGAGTGCAGGACGGTGATCAGGCGCGGCCCGTGGCCGTACTGGCGGTAGGCCACGGTGGCGCCTTCGGCGCCGGCAACTTTTTGCAGGGTCTTAGCCATTCTTGCTCTCCTCCCGGATGCGCTGTTCGGCGAGATCGACTTCGCTCCGAAGTCGATCGGACATGTCGTGGAAATAGGACTTGAAGAGATCGGAATCCCGGCGCATCTCCTGGCGCCGCGGGCGCTCGAGATCGATCTTCATGTCGACGACCATGCGGCCCGGGCGGCTGGCCATCAGAATCACACGGTCGCTCAAGAGGATGGCTTCCTCCAAATCATGTGTCACGAAGATGACGGTGGGACGCTCGGCCTCCCACAGGCCGGTGAACTCTTCCTGCTGGATCGCACGGGTCTGTGCGTCGAGGGCCGCGAACGGCTCGTCCATCAGCAGGACCTTGGGGTTCTGCACCAGGGTGCGCGCGATGGCCACGCGCTGGCGCATGCCCTGCGAGAGGTGCAGGACGTCGGAATCGGCGAACTCGTGCAGGCGGACCTTGCGCAGCCATTCCTCGGCGCGCACGCGGCGCTCTTCCTTGGGAACGCCGCGGATCTCCATGCCGAGCTCCACATTGCTGCGGACCCGGCGCCACGGAAGCAGGGCGTCCCGGGCGAAGAGGAACGCAGCGTCGTTGCTTCCGGGACGCACCGGCTTGCCGTCGATGAGGACCTTGCCCGCGCGCGGCTTCAGGAGGTTGCCGACCATGCCGAGGGCAGTCGTCTTGCCGCAGCCCGACGGGCCGACGATGCTGACGAATTCCGAGGGTTCGATGCGGAGATTGAAGTTGTCCAACACCCGCACCGGCCGGTCGCCATGGAGGAAGCTGTGGTTCACGTTCTGGAACTCGACGGAGACCCCGCTGGCTGTGGACGGCGTGGCCGTCGATTCCATCGCAAGTGTTTCGCTATCGCCGGTTGAACGGAGGGTTGAATTGGGCATTGTCGCTCCAGTCATTAGTTTGCGGGGCCGACCCGTTTGGCAGTCTGCTGTGGTTCACGATTGCTGAGCCGGCGCCGTCATTGGTCACGCTGGAACAGCCTTGAACAAGGGGAAACCGGGGTGGTTTGAGTTGTGGTGCACGTCACCAACTTGTCCATGAATCGTTGAACACCTTGGCGACAGAGTCAAGAAAAAGTCGGCCAATCCGGGCCTATCGCCTCGATAGCGATTCCAACATTGCCCTTGGTTGCAAATGGAACGAAGCTTTCTCAAAACGCACCATTGCCATGAGGGCCCGCCGTGCGTGAGTCAGCCGCACACACCGGGCGCGCACCAATTCAGGAGGACGTCAGATGACGAACACAGCCATCACCAACAGCAAAAAGGTGGGTACGACCACCTTCGATTTCACCGGCCAGGTCGTCATCGTGACGGGCGCATCCGGCGGTATCGGGCAGGCGCTCGCCGACAAGTTCGCCGCAGCCGGCGCAGACTTGATCCTGCACGGCCGCAAGGCCGAGACACTGGAAGCAAAGGCCGAGCAGATCCGCGCGCTCGGACGCAAGGCCGTCGTGGTCACCGGCAACATCAAGGAACCGGCGACCGCCGATGCGCTGGTCAGCGCGGCCCTCGAGGAATTCGGCCGGATCGACATCCTGATCAACAACGCCGGCGGCAACTTCGCCGCGCGCCTGGAGGACCTTTCCGCCAACGCGTGGAATGCGACGATCGGCACCAACCTCACCGGCGCGTTCCACACCGCAGTCGCCTGCCTCCCGGTCTTCGAGAAGCAGGGCGGCGGCAACATCATCAACGTCGGCTCGGGCTCGGCGAACTATGCACACCCGATGCGCGGCGCCTACGCCGCCGCCAAGGCGGGGCTTGCCTCGCTGACCAAGACCATGTCGTGGGAGTGGGCCGACCGCGGCGTGCGCGCCAACTGCGTCGAGCCCGGCGCGACCCTGACCCCGTCCTCGCGCTTCGCCTCGGAAGAGGTCGAGAAGTCCTTCGGCGAGTTCCTGGCACTCGGCCGCGTGGGCCTGCCGGAGGAAGTCGCCGACGCATGCCTGTACCTGTGCTCCGGCGCGTCCAGCTTCATCACCGGAACCGTCCTACAGGTCACCGGTGGACCGCACACTTCTTCGCCACTTGACTCGAAGCTCGTCCGAGCCCCGCGCGAAGCCTAATTCATCCAGCACCACCGAATACCGTAAGGGAAAGGTTTGACATGGAAACGATCTCCACAGCCGATAACTTGGTCGCCACCTCTGGCGCCCCGGCCTACAGCGACAGCATGATCCTCGCGGAACGTCGCCGATCGCGCATCAACCGACAAGTGAGTGTCTGGGGCCTGAGGGTCGGCCTGCTCGCCGCATTTGTCTTCACCTGGGGCTTTGTCACCAGCCAGGGGATCATGGATCCGACGCTGGTTTCCACTCCCGGCGAAGTCGGGACATCCTTCATCAAGCAGCTGGGTGACGGGACCTTCTGGGTCGACGTCTCGGCGACGTTCAGTGGCGCCATGGCCGGTCTGGTCTCCGGTGCGATCCTCGGCATCCTGGCGGGCGTCACCTTCGCCCGCGTCGAGGTCCTCCACGTCGCGGCCAGGCCCTTCCTGACCTTGATGAACAGCCTTCCGCGTCCGGCGTTGGCTCCGATCTTCATCCTCTGGTTCGGCCTTGGCTTCGGCCCGAAGGCACTGGTTGCCTTCAGCGTCGTGTTCTTCGTCCTGATGACCAGCACCATGGGTGCCCTGCAAAGCATCGACCACGACATCAAGCAGTTGACCCAGTCGCTGGGCATGACGCGCAGGCAGCGCTTCTTCAAGATCGAACTGCCCTCGGCGTTGCCGTCGATCATTGGCGGGCTGCGCCTGGGCGCCGTCTACTCGGTGCTTGGCGCCGTGGTTTCCGAAATGGTCGGCGCCTACACCGGTCTGGGTCAGCGGTTGGTCGTCGTGACCAACAACTTCCAGGTTTCGGAGACCTTCGCAATCCTGCTGGCCATGGGCCTGTTGTCCATGGTCCTGGACCTTTCCATCTCCGGCGTCCAAAAAGCGGTTACCAAGTGGACGCGCTAGTTCGCTAGCGGTCCAAAACAATGGCCCGAACGAAACCGGCCGGGGACACATCCAATGCGTCCCCGGCCGGTTTCGTACAACGAGAGGAACCCCATGGAAATCAGCAATCCCGCGCGGCCGCTTCCCGCCACCGGCATCGACCACGCGAACCTATTCAGGCTTGATGGCAACTCGTATGTCATCCTCGGCGCGGGCAGCGGCCTGGGCGAGCACGTTGCACGCACGATCGTCGGGCTGGGAGGGCGCGTGCTGTGCGTGGACATCAACACCGAGCCCCTGCGGTCGCTGGCCGAAGAGCTGGGCATGCCGTTCTTGGTGGCCGATGCCACCAGCGAGGACGGTGCCGAAGCCATCGCCGGGGCGGTCGTCGCGGAATTCGGGCAGATCAACGGGTATGTCGATGTGATCGGGCAGATGCACCGCAACCAGATAGCCGGGTACTCGTTGGAGGCCTGGGAGCAGGACTTCAAGACGAACCTCGGCCACGCCTTCCTGGCGGCAAGGGCCCTGGCGCCCCTGGTTTCCAACGGATCGATTGCGTACGTCTCCAGCACCGTCGCCTCACGGGGAGGTTTGTTGGCGCCGGGCTACGGCCCGGCCAAGGCCGCGCTGGAAATCTGGGTCAAGCAGATGGCCGCGGAGCACGGGCCCCGCGGCGTCCGGGTCAACGCGGTGGCCCCCGGCCTGTTCCTTTCTCCGCGCGTGGCGGCCAAGGAGCGCAGCAGCCAGGAGGAGCGGGCCCTGTCTTCACGGTCGGTGCTCGGCCGGCTCGGTCAGCCGTTTGAAATCGCTGCGGCGCTTGCTTTCCTGCTTTCGCCCGCGGCGGGTTACATCACCGGAACCACGATCCCGGTCGAGGGCGGCGCATTGTCCCGGGATTCCACGGGTCTCGACGAGTTGTTTGGCTGAACTCGGGTGGGTGCATCGGGTTCGACTCCTTCACGAAATCCCGCAACGGAGTGCGATCAGGGTAACGTGGGCCACATGCGGCTTGTGGCCGCGACAGTTAGAAAGAGATTGCCATGAGATTTGCGCAGTTGCGCTACCTGGAGGCGGCATTGCGAACCGGATCGTTCCGGCAAGCCGCCAAGGAACTCGATATTTCCCAGCCGACGATCACCAACCAAGTGCAGCGGCTCGAAGAAGATCTCGGTGTCATCCTGGTAACCCGCGGGGCCAAGGGCGTGCGCCCGACCTATGCCGCGGAAAGGATCCTGCCACACGTGGTTGCAGCGGTCCAGGCCGAGAGGATGCTGCGCGAGGAGGCCAGCGCCATCGGCGGACTGAAGCTTGGCACCGTCCGGCTCGGCACGGTGCCGGCCGCATCTCAGACCATCCTTCCCAGGGTGGTCAAGCGCCTGCTGACCGAGTTCCCGAACGTGCGGTTCGAAGTGGACGAGGGGCCGTCAAGAATGGTTGTCAGCGGCGTCATCAGCGGCCAGCTGGACGTGGGACTGGTGACCCGGTTGCCGGGCATCGAACTGGCCCCGGCCGAAGACACCTTGATCCACCACATCAACCTGAGCTCCGGCCGGTTGGTCTTGTGTGTTCCCGAAGGGCACAGGCTCGCCGACAAGGACGACTTCGTCCCCTCGGACCTCGAGGGGGAGGCACTGATATTCCCCGCGGAATCAAGCATCTTCTGTAAGGCGTGGGAGCGTTTGCTCGAGGGGGTCGAAGCCAAAATCGTATTCACCACTCCCAACGCGGAGGCATCGCAGGCCATGGTGCGTGCGGGGGTTGGAATCTGCATGGCGAACACGCTGCTGGACTCGACCGTCAGCGGCAACGGCGTTTCGCTGGTCCCGCTACCCTTCGAGTGGGCGCATGCCAGCACCGCGGCCATCGTGCGGAAGGACGAGGCCAGGTCCTCGGCAGTGCAGGCGTTCCTGCGCCTCCTGCGGGAGAGCGCCAAGGCCATCTAGGGGCCAGCCTCGATATGAACGTCTTGACGGCTCGAGAGGGTCCCGGCGGGCCCGGCCCCCGGCAACGAGCAACCCACGAATGCCCGGCAGGAAACTGCCGGGCATTCCGCATTCCTGCGGCGTGCGTGCGACCCGGGCAGAGGTGGACCGAGGCGCCGAAAAGGCGGTTCTAGGGTGGCCGTCGGGGTTCGAAAAGCGTCCCGCTGAAGGGTGCGATTCACGGTTTTGGCTGCATTCAGGGCCGGAAAAAATGCCGGTGATAAAGGCCTCCGATAGCGCAGGCATATCACCGTGCCAGCGCCAAAATGCTTCCCAGAATTGGTTTGACTCAGGAGACTGAAGTCACACCGGGCGCGAGTTCTTGCCGTCCGATCCAACGTTCAGTGAGGTGCCCCCAGTTGTTAGTCGATACAGCCAAGCCTAGTAGCTCCGCCACCATCGTTGAGTTCATTGCGCAGGCCAAGACCCGGGAGTCGGCCATGTTCACCGAAGCAGAAGGAAAATCCCTGCTTTCGGCATTCGGAATCGATACCCCCCAGGGCGTTGAAATCGCCGTGGGTGAGGAACTTCCCGGCCACCTTCGTGAGCCCCTGGTCGTCAAGGCGATCTCCACGACTCTCGTCCACAAGTCGGATGCGGGCGGTGTCCGCGTCGGCGTGACCCGCGCCGAACTCAACGAGGTCGCTGCGCAGATGCGCGAAAGCCTTGCCGATTTCGGGCACAAGCTCGACGGCCTGCTGGTCGAGGAAATGGTTCCGGCCGGCCACGAAATCATTGTCGGCGCAGTGCGTGCCCCCGGACTGGGCTGGACCGTCATGGTTGGCCTGGGCGGCGTCCTGGTCGAGGTCTTCGAAGACGTGGCCTTCGGCCTGGCGCCCCTGTCCGAAAACCAGATCCGCGACATGCTCGCCGAACTGCGCGGCATGAAGGTGCTCAACGGCGCCCGCGGCGGCGTCAAGGCAGACATCGACGCGCTGGTCGTCCTGATCTCCCGCCTTGCCGGCCCCGCCGGCCTGCTGGCCTCGCTGCCGGAAGACGTCACCGAGATCGACCTGAACCCGGTCATCGTTTCGGACACCCGTGCCGTGGCGGTCGACGCCCGCTTCGTCGTCGGAGAGGTCGAGGCAAAGCCGGCCGCCGCGATCGAGGCCAAGCCCACCGACTTCGCCCCGCTGTTCACACCGCGCCGCATCGCGGTGCTCGGAGCCAGCGGAAAGCGCCCGAACCTGGCCAACCGCTTCATCCGCAACATCCTTGCCGGCGGCTTCGACGGGACGATCATTCCGGTCAACCCCACCACCGCCGTCATCGAGGGCCTGCCGGCCGTTGCCTCCCTCGCCGAGGTCACCGAGCCGATCGACTACGCCTTCGTTGCCCTTCCGGCGGCACGCGTCGCCGAGGCGTTGGGAGCCGGCGCCGGCCGCGTGCGCTTCGCACAGGTCGTCTCCAGCGGCTTCAGCGAGATCGAAGAGGGCGTCGAACTCGAGGCGCAGCTTGTCTCGACGGTCCGCGAGTCGGGCATCCGCCTGATCGGCCCGAACTGCCTGGGCACCCACGCCTCGGCCGGAAAGCTCTCCTTCGTCCCCGAGGCACCGCTGACCCCGGGCACCACCGCCGTGGTTTCGCAGAGCGGCGGTTTGTCGGTCGACATCCTGCGCGTCGGCGCCTCCAGCGGCATCGACTTCCACTCGGTGGTCAGCATCGGCAACAGCGCCGATGTCAGTGCCGCCGAACTTGTCTCCTCCCACCTGGGCAACGACGAGGTCCACGTCATCGGCCTGTACCTGGAATCGCTCAGCATTGCCCGCGAGGTCCTGGACGTGCTTGACGCGGCCGAGACCCGCAAGCCGGTCGTGCTGCTTGCCGGCGGCCGCACCAGCGGCGGATCGCGTGCCGCCACCAGCCACACCGGCGCCCTGGCAGGCAACCACCGGCTGTGGCCGGCCATCGCCCGCCAGGCCGGCATCACCCTCGTGGATTCGCTCGCCGACTTCGCCACCGCCCTGCACGCGCTCTCGACCGTCGACCTCGGCGTCAAGCCAAACGGCAACGAGGCCGTCCTGTTCGGCAACGGCGGCGGAGCCAGCGTGCTCGGCGCCGACGCACTTGACCGCCAGGGCATCTCCACCACGCCGCTTCCGGAATCGGTCATTGCCGAACTGGAATCCCTCGAGGTTCCGCCGGGCAACGGTTTCCACAACCCGATCGACGTTCCGGCCGGCACGCTGGCCGTCAAGAGCGGCGGCGTGGCGGGGGACATCCTCAAGGTCGTCCTGGCCGGCAGCGAACCCGCCGTGCTGATCACCCACCTGAACGTGGGCATCATCCAGCGCAACCTCGGGGCCACCCACGGCGACGTGACGGGAACCATCATCGACTCGATCGCCGCGGCCCGCGACGAATCACACTCGAACACCCACCAGCTCTTGGTGCTGAAGTCCGACGGCAGCGCCGGAACCGGCGACATGGTCAAGGCCTACGCCCAGCGCGCACGGGCCATCGGCATCCCGGTCTTCGGGGCCTTCGAAGACGCGGCATTGGCCTCACGGGCAGTGCTCGAACAGAGCAAGCAGATCCACCAGGCGTCGCTTGGCGCAGACGGAAGGCAGTAGAAATGACAACCGAAGCAGTCAAGACCGACGTGGTCGACATCGAGGAAGCCAAGCTGACCCGCGAGCAGGAGCACGAGAAGAAGCGTGCCGCTGCGCTGGCCATGGGCGGTTCCAGGAAGCTTGAGGCGCGCCGCGCCAAGGGCGAACTGAACGCACGCGAGCGCATCGCGCTGCTGCTGGACCCGGGAACCTTCCGCGAGAGCGGCCTGTTCGTGACCTCCGCAGTGCCTGCGGACCGCGACAAGACCCCCGCCGACGGCAAGATCACCGGAACCGGAGAGGTCGACGGCCGACGTGCGAGCGTTGTCGCCTACGACTTCACCGTCAAGGGATCGTCCTCGTCCCCGATCAGCAACAAGAAGATGTCCCACTTCAAGGAACTGGTCGTCAAGACCGGCCAGCCGCTGGTCTACCTCTGCGAATCCACCGGCGTGCGCATGCCCGACGCCATGGGCGGCACCGGCATGGGCTCCGCCAGCGGCAAGACCCGCTTCCTGCGCCAGCGCGAAAGCCCGTGGGTTTCCGCGGCCTTCGGCTACTGCTTCGGTTCGGCCGCCTGGCACACCATGGCCTCCGACTTCGCGGTCTTCCGCAAGGGTGCCGTGCTCGCCGTGTCCAGCCCCAACCTGGTCGCCCGCGCCACCGGCCAGCAGGTCGACGCCCAGGAACTCGGCGGCTGGAAGATGCACGCAGAGGTCACCGGCTTCGCCGACGCCGTCGCCGACACCGACGAGGAAGCGATCGAACTGATCCGCCGCTTCCTCTCCTACCTGCCCTCGCACAACGGCGAGACCCCGCCGCTCGCACCGATCCCTCACGGATCCGGCGAACGCGCCGAGGAAATCAAGAACATCGTCCCCGAGTCCCGCACCCAGACCTACGACGTGCGCAAGGTCATCGACATCGTCGCCGACACCGGCTCGGTGTTCCCGATCAAGGCCCGCTACGGCAAGTCCCTGGTCACCTCGCTGGCCCGCATCGGCGGCCAGTCCGTGGGCATCATCGCCAACAACCCGATGTTCAAGGGCGGCGCGCTGGACGGAGCGGCCTGCGACAAGGCGACCAGCTTCCTGGTTCTCTGCGACTCCTACAACATCCCCGTGGTCATGCTCGTCGACCAGCCGGGCTTCCTGATCGGCCTCGAGGCCGAGCGCAGCAAGGTCGCCGGCAAGATCATCAACTGGATGAACGCGCTCTCGCTGGTCACCGTGCCGAAGATCGCCGTCACCATGCGCAAGAACTACGGCCAGGCCCTGATCAACATGGGCGGCGGCGGCACCGCCGACGCGACGGCCGGCTGGTGGTCCTCCGAGGTCAGCTTCATGGACCCGACCTCCGCGGTCTCCGTGGTGTACGGCATCGACAAGGAAACCGACCCGGAGATGTACGAGCTGCGCCTCGCGGAGATGAACAAGGGCACCACCGCCTACGACGTGGCCCAGGTGTTCGGCTTCGAGCAGGTCATCGACCCGTCCGAAACGCGCGAGTTCATCCTCGGCGCCCTGAAGGACCACTACCGCGCCCGGACCAACGGTGTTGGCGAACACCTGTTGCGCACCTGGCCAACGAGCTTCTAAGGAGCGCATCATGAGTTCATTCCCAGAGTCACTGCTGATCGCCAACCGCGGCGAAATCGCACGACGCATCATCAAGACGGCAAACCGCCTCGGTGTCCGCACCATCGCCGTCTACCACAAGGTCGATGCCGGCCTGCCGTACGTTTCCGAGGCCTCCGTGGCCATCGAGCTCAAGGGCGACATGCCCGTGCAGTCCTACCTTGACCGCGAGCAGATCATCGCGATCGCCAAGGAATCCGGCGCCGCCGCCATCCACCCGGGCTACGGCTTCCTGGCCGAGAACGCCGGCTTCGCCCGCGAAGTCGCCGACGCAGGACTGACCTGGGTCGGCCCCTCGGCCGACGTCATCGACGTCATGGGCGACAAGGTCGAGTCCCGCCGCGCCGTTGCGGCCGCGGGCGTGCCGATCAGCGGCGACGCCGGCGCGGCGCTGAAGACCGGCGACGAGGCCGTCGAGGAAGCGGAACGCGTCGGCTACCCGGTCATGGTCAAGGCCTCCGCCGGCGGCGGCGGCATCGGCATGGCCGTGGCCCACGACGCCGACGAGCTGCGCAAGGCCTTCGAGAACACCAAGTCGATGTCGGAGCGCAGCTTCGGATCCGACCGGGTCTTCGTCGAGCGCTTCGTCGAGTCCGCACGACACGTCGAGATCCAGGTCCTGGGCCTGAACGACGGCACCATCGTGGCCCTGGGCGAGCGCGACTGCTCCACCCAGCGCCGCCACCAGAAGCTGATCGAGGAATCCCCGGCGCCGCACCTGGCCCCGGAGACCCGCGCACGGCTCATCGAATCGGCCATCGCGGCCGCGGGATCGGTCGGCTACCGCAACGCGGGCACCGTGGAGTTCCTGCTCGACACCCGCACCGGCGACTTCGTCTTCCTCGAGATGAACACCCGCATCCAGGTCGAGCACCCGATCACCGAGCTCACCCACGGCGTCGACCTGATCGAGCAGCAGCTGAGCATCGCGGCATCGGGCACGACCACCGCGGACTTCAACCCGGTGTCCCGCGGACACGCGATCGAGCTGCGCATCTGCGCCGAGGACCCGAAGAAGTTCTTCCCGCGTCCCGGCCCGATCGACGGCTGGATCGAACCGACCGGCGAGGGAATCCGCGTGGATTCCGGCTACACGGCCGGCACCGAGGTCACCCCGCACTTCGACTCGCTGATCGCCAAGGTCTGCGCGTACGGGGAAACCCGCGAGGACGCGCTGGCACGGGCCATCCAGGCCTGCGGCGAATTCCAGATCGAGGGCCTGGTCACCAACCAGCCGTTCCTGGAGGAGATCCTCGCCGACGAGGAATTCAACGACGGACGCTACGACACCGGACTGGTGGAGCGCATCCAGATACGACTTAAAGAACAGGCCAAGCTGGCCAAAAGGAGTGCATGAAAATGGCAGAGACAATTGTGGCAGACATGGGCGCCAACGTGTGGAAGATCCTCGTTGCCCCGGGCGACCGCGTGGAAGAAGACGACGTCTTCATGATCCTCGAGGCCATGAAGATGGAAATCCCGGTGACGGCCGAGGATGCCGGCACCGTGCTGTCCGTTGACGTGGCAGAGGGCGACGTCGTGGCCCCCGGCCAGGCACTGATCCAGTTCGAGTCGGAGTAACCATGCCGATCCCCAGCACCCTGAAGGCGTGGAACGTCACCGAGCTCGGCGAGCCGGTTGACGCGCTGCAGCTAGTTGAACGCGCGGTACCGGTACCCGGTGAAGGCCAGGTCCTGGTGCGCGTGCTCGCCTCCGCCGCCAACTTCCCGGACGTGTTGATGTGCCGCGGCGTGTACCAGGTCAAGCCGGAACTGCCTTTCACCCCCGGCCGTGAAGTGTGCGCCGAGGTCGTCTCGGCGGGCCCGGGCGTCACCCGCGCCGCCGTGGGGGACAGGGTGTTGGGCCTGACCACGTTGCCGCACGGCGGTTTCGCCGAGTACGCACTGATGGACCAGGACAAGGTGCACCAGGCACCGGAATCGCTTGACAACGTGCAGGCCGCCAGCCTGTTCATCGGCTACCAGACCGGCTGGTTCGGACTGCACCGGCTGGCCCGGATCCAGCCCGGCGAGACGTTGCTGGTCCACGCCGCCGCCGGCGGGGTGGGCAGCGCCGCAATCCAGCTCGGCAAGGCCGCCGGCGCGAAGGTGATCGGCGTGGTCGGCGGAGAGGCCAAGGCCGAATACGCCAGGAAGCTCGGCGCCGACCTGGTCATCGACCGCCGCAAGGAAGACTTCGTCGAGCAGGTCAAGGTGTTCACCGGCGGCAAGGGCGCGGATGTCATCTACGACCCGGTCGGCGGCGAAACCTACCAGCGCTCCACCAAGTGCATCGCGTTCGAGGGCCGGATCATCGTCGTCGGCTTCGCCGGCGGCGAGATCCAGAAGGTTTCGCTGAACCACGCACTGGTGAAGAACTACTCGATCATGGGCATCCACTGGGGCCTGTACAACACCAAGAACCCGGCGGCCGTCGATGACTGCCACCGGGAACTGGTCAAGCTGGCGAATGCCGGGGCAATCAGCCCGTTCGTGAGTGAACGCTTCTCGATCGACGGCGTTCCGGCCGGCCTGCAGAGGCTTGCCGATGGCAAGACGGTGGGCCGAGTGGTCATGGAGCACGCGGACAACACCGAATAACCACGTTTTGCAGATGCGGTGAATGAGCGCAGCCCGGGCCGTCAGGTCCGGGTCAACCACACAGGAGTATGAATGTTTGAGTCACAGAATGGCGGGTCGCCTCGTGGGGGCCTGCGGGCATTGGACAACGGAGTCTCGCGCCGGTCGCTGTTGAGGTACGCGGGACTTGGCGCGGCGGCACTGGGTTCTGTCCCGTTGCTGTCGGCCTGTGGCGGCGGGGCCCCCGCCAAGACGGGCGCCACGCAGAAATTCGGTGTTGCGGCGTTCCCCGGCGATGCATACTTCCTGGACACCATCAACCTGGAAAACAAGTTCTACGCATCGCACCAGCTTGAGGTTCCCAAGCACGTCACACCGCAAAGCGGTGTCCAGGCATTCCAGCTGATGGTTGCAGGCGCCGCCGACGGCTACGCATCGGACACGGGGCTGCTGATGGCAACCCACGCCAACAGCTCCAAGGGCAAGCGCCCGGTGCTGCTCGGTTTCCGGACCGTCGAAACCACCTATGGGATTGTTGGCGGCCCGAACAGCCAGTGGCCGGCCGCGGATGCAAGCTTCGAAGAGAAGATGCGCTCCCTGAAAGGCAAGAAGATCGGTGTCTCCGCGGTTGGCGCCGGCGGCGACCTGCAGCTGCGGTTGGCACTCGAACTTGCGGGTATGAAGCCCTCCGACGTCACGGTGCTGGCCGTGGGCCCCACGGCCCAGGGTATCCCGAACATCAAGGCCAAGCGCATCGATGCCTACGTCACCGTCCAGTGGACGGCAACCCGCTTCATTGCCAAGGAGACCGGCGGATCGGTCTTGCTCGACTTCGCAGAAGAGGGCATGCCCGACTTGATGCGCAACCAGGCGGTTGTGGCCATCGCGGTGCGCGAGGAAATGGCGCAGCAGCAGCCGGAGGTCGTGCAGAACTGGTTGGCTGCGCAGGACGAGGCCAGCAAGTGGATCGGCGAGAACAAGGAAGCGGCGGCCAAGCTGCTCAACGACAACGGGCTTGGCGGCAAGGGGCTGGAGATTGCCACGGAATACGTGGAGCACTACGTTTCCTCGGTGCAGCCGAAGCTGAACCCGATGTTCAAGGCGCCCCGGGAAACCGTTGAAAAAATGTCAGAACTCGCGCTGCGCTTTGGCAGCGTCAAGAAGGGCGATATCACCTATGAGCAGCTCGTACCGGAATTTGCACGCGCATGAGTAACGTGACGGCCCAGAAGGGCACAGAGAAAAAGTCGGTGGATTCCACGTCCCCGACCGGGCTCGATCTGGAAAATCTCACCCGGTGGTTGGCCACCGAGCGCCCCGGCATGGTTGCCGGCGAGCTTTCGGCGACGCTGATCCAGGGCGGCAAATCGAACCTGACCTACGAGCTCACCGACGGAACCAAGCAGTGGATCGTGCGTCGACCGCCGCTGGGCACCATCATGGCCACGGCGCATGACATGCGCCGCGAATACACCATGGCCGATGCGCTGGACGGAACCGATGTCCCGGTGGCGAAGATGTTTGCCTACTGCGGGGACAAGGACGTCATTGGCGCCGAGTTCTACATCATGGAACGCATCGACGGCGTACCCTACCGCTACGCCGACGAGTTGCGTCTGCTGGGCGAAGAGCGCACCCGCGCCATTTCGACCGAACTGGTCCGGACGCTGGCCAAGCTGCATGCAGTGGATCCCGCGACCGTCGGCCTGTCCGACTTCGGCCGTCCGGAGGGCTTCCTGGCCCGTCAGGTCAAGCGCTGGAAGACCCAGCTGGATGCCTCGTTCACCCGCGAACTTCCGGGTGCCGACGAACTCTACGAAAAGCTCGTCGCCGCGGTTCCCGCGGTCTCGGCCTCCGGCATCGTCCACGGCGACTTCCGCCTGGACAACGTGCTGATGGGCAGCGACGACATGCCTGCCGCGGTCATCGACTGGGAAATGGCAACGCTCGGGGACCCGCTGTTGGACCTTGCGCTGATGCTCACCTACCAGCGACGCGCCAAGATCGTTGCGGACCGGGACACCACCGACCCCGCAACCTACGACGTGACCTTGGCACCCGGGTACCTGTCGCAAGAAGAAATCATGGACCTCTACGAACAAGAGAGCGGACGCTCGCTTGACGGATTTGGATTCCATCTGGGCCTTGCCTGCTTCAAGCTGGCAGGGATTTCCGAGGGAGTCCGTTACAGACACATCAACCGCCAGACTGTTGGCGAGGGCTTCGAGGATAGCGGCAACACTGTTCCCCTGCTGCTGGAACTCGGACTCGAATCAATGAAGGAGTACAAGTAAATGGATTTCTCGACAGACGAGCGGACTGAACTGCTCAAGAAGGAACTTGTCGACTTCATGTACGGGCATGTGTACCCGAACGAAGCCGCCTACCAGGAAGAACTGGACGGACTCGAGAACCCTTACGCGTTCTCCGAGTCAAAGATCCTCAACGAGCTGCGCGCCGAGGCACGCAGCCGCGGGCTGTGGAACCTGTTCCTGCCCGGTGAGGGTGGTGCCGGCCTGACCAACATGCAGTACGCGCCGCTGGCCGAAATCACCGGCCGCAGCCGCACCCTTGCCCCGGCGGCACTGAACTGCGCGGCGCCGGACACCGGCAACATGGAGTTGCTTGCGGAGTTCGGCACCGAGGAACAGAAGGAAAAGTGGCTCAAGCCACTGCTGAACGGCGAGATCCGCTCGGCCTTCGCCATGACGGAACCGGACGTTGCGTCCTCGGACGCGACGAACATCGAGACCTCGATCGTGCGCGACGGCGACGACTACGTGATCAACGGCCGCAAGTGGTTCATCACCGGTGCGATGAACCCGAACGCCGAGATCCTGATCGTCATGGGCAAGACCGACCCGACGGCCGACCGCCACCGCCAGCAGAGCCAGATCCTGGTTCCGCGCAACACCCCGGGCGTTAACATCAAGCGCGGCATGAAGATCCTCGGCTTCGAAGACACCTACAACGGCGGCCACGCCGAGATCGTGTTCGAGAACGTGCGCGTTCCCGCGACGAACCTGATCGGCGGGGAAGGCGACGGGTTCGCCATCGCCCAGGCCCGTCTGGGCCCCGGCCGCATCCACCACTGCATGCGTGCCATCGGCATGGCCGAGCGCGCCATCTCCATGATGTGCGAGCGTGCGGACAGCCGTGTTGCCTTCGGCAAGCCGCTGAGCGACCAGGGCGTGATCCGTGACTGGATCGCCGAATCGCGCGTCCGCGTCGAGCAGCTCCGCCTGATGGTCCTCAAGACCGCCTGGCTCATGGACACCGTTGGCAACAAGGGCGCCCACACCGAGATCCAGGCCATCAAGATCGCCACCCCGTCCACCGTTGAATGGATCCTCGACAAGGCAATCCAGGTGCACGGTGCCGGCGGCCTGTCACAGGACTTCTTCCTGTCATCGGCATTCGCCTACGCGCGCACGTTGCGTTTCGCTGACGGTCCGGACGAGGTCCACAAGAACTCGTTGGCCCGCAACGAGCTCAAGCGCCAGCGCGCCCGCCGTGAGGCCCGCGCGGCCGCAGCAGCCAGGGCCTAAAGCAGAATCAAAAAGTCCCCCGTGCCGCAGTCGCGGCACGGGGGACTTTTGCGCGCCCGCAGCCCGTTCAACACCCGATAGCTGTCTCTTATCACCCTGCGCAAGTTGCGGTGCTTTCAATGCAGGCGGCCACCAAAGAGACTTGGGTCACACCGGGCGTTTAGTGCGCCGGGGAAAGGCCCGGACTGCGAAGACGGGCCGTGGATCGGTCAAGGGTCGCTTGGCCAACGGGGGATCCACCAAGGCCTGCGCAACACCAAAAATATTGCGGCGGCCAGTCCATGCAAACAACAGCCTGGCAGCCCGGCGGGTTTCGCACCCGCCTCACCTCAAAGTTTTGCCCGAACGGAAGCGGCGGGAGCAATAGCCATGGAGCGCGCCCTGACCAAGGGCCGCAAGATCTTGCTTCCGACGAAATCAGCTTCACCGAGCACGAATCAACCACGCAGGAGTATGAATGTTTGAGTCACAGAATGGCGGGTCGCCTCTTGGAGGTCTGCGGGCATTGGACAACGGAGTCTCGCGCCGATCGCTATTGAGGTTTGCGGGACTTGGCGCTGTAGCCATTGGCGCTGCGCCATTGCTGGCGGCCTGCGGGAGCAACGCGGCACCCGCAGGGACCGGTGCCACGCACAAGTTCAACGCTGCGGCGTTCCCCGGCGATGCGTACTTCCTTGACACCATCAACCTGGAAAACAAGTTCTACGCATCGCACCAGCTCGAGGTCGCCAAGCACATTACCCCGCAGAGCGGCGTCCAGGCGTTCCAGCTGCTCGTTGCCGGTGCCGTTGACGGCTATGCCTCCGACACGGGGCTGTTGATGGCAACCCACGCCAACAGCTCCAAGGGCAAGCGCCCGGTGCTGGTTGGTTTCCGCAACCTGGATTCCACCTACGGGATCATTGGCGGCCCGGACAGCCAGTGGCCGGCCGCGGATGCAAGCTTCGAGGAGAAGATGCACTCGTTGAAGGGCAAGAAGATCGGCGTCACGGCCGTTGGCGCCGGTGGCGACCTGCAGCTGCGGTTGGCCTTGGAATTGGCGGGCATGAAGCCCGGCGACGTCACGGTGCTTGCCGTGGGCCCCACCGCCCAGGCCATCCCGAACATCAAGGCCAAGCGCATCGACGCCTATGTCGGGGTCCAATGGACGGCAACGCGGTTTATCAGCAAGGAGACCGGCGGGACGATCCTGCTGGACTTCGCCGAAGCCAGTGCGCCGGACCTGCTGCGCAACCAGGCGGTTGTGGCCATCGCGGTGCGCGAGGAAATGGCGCAGCAGCAGCCGGAGGTCGTGCAGAACTGGTTGGCTGCGCAGGACGAGGCCAGCAAGTGGATCGGCGAGAACAAGGAAGCGGCGGCCAAGCTGCTCAACGACAACGGGCTTGGCGGCAAGGGGATGGATATCGCCACGGAGTACGTGGAGCACTATGTTGCCGACGTGCAGCCGAAGCTGAACCCGATGTTCAAGGCGACGGAGGAAACCGTGGACAAGATGGCCGAACTCGCGCTGCGCTTTGGCAGCGTCAAGAAGGGCGATATCACCTACGCGCAGCTCGTTCCCGAATTCGCGCGCGCCTAAGCGGGAACGCAAAACGCACCGAACGGTTCAGCGTCCTGCCCGGGTAGGCCATGGGCGTGGCTCGGTGGGGGCGGCGGCCGGCATTGACCGCCGGCGGCCAGGACGGGCCCCCGACCCTCGCCCGATCCGCCCGACGCCCCGCAATGCACCCGTGCGCCAGTTCACATTCGGCGGCGCCCTTGCCGTCACCCAAGCAGGGACAGCATCCCCGCGTACCGCACCTTGCGGCACGCGGGGATGCTTTTTGGTGTTGAAAACAGCCATTGTTCGCTGTCAAGCAATCGTCCGCCGCAGTGCGGCTATCACCTCGATAAGTCATGTGAGATTGCTTACAACACCCGCTAGCGCGCATGATCGAACCATGCCTACTACAGCCGCTTCGCTCTCGGTCGATGCTTCGTCGACCCCCAAATCCGCTGTCGGCCGCCCGGGAATCCAGTCCTTGCGGGTGGCGCGGAAAGATGTCCTCGCCGACGGTGTCGTGCGGCTGAGGCTCGAAGAACCAAACAACGCCCGCGTCCCCGATTGGACGCCCGGATCCCACATCGAACTGGTGCTCCCCACCGAGGACCAGGGTGCGCTCTCGCGCCACTACTCGCTGTGCGGGGACCGCTGGGACGCCCACTCCTACGAGGTTGCCGTGCTGCGCGAACCGAACTCGCGCGGCGGGTCGCACTATATCCACGACGTGCTGGCCGTCGGTGACATGATCACCGTGGGCACCCCGCGCAACAACTTCCTGCTCACACAGGGCACCCGCTACGAATTCATCGCCGGCGGCATCGGGATCACCCCGATCATGACCATGATCGCCGCAGCCGAGAAGCTGGGCATCGACTGGCACCTGCACTACGGTGGCCGCAGTCGCGTCTCGATGGCTTTCCTGGACGAGCTGGCCCAGTACGGCGACCGCGTCACCGTCTGGCCGCAGGACGAGCTGGGCCACCTGAACCTGTCCTTCCTCAACGAGCCCGTCGAAAACGGCCGCGTGTACTGCTGCGGCCCGGAGCCGCTGCTCAACGCCGTGGCCGGAGCGGCCTCCGAGTGGCCCAAGTGGGCGGTGCGCTTCGAGCGCTTCGTGCCGGCCACCCAGCCGCCTCCGGTGCGCACCGAACCGTTCGAGCTTGAACTGTCCCGCTCCAAGAAGTGCGTCACGGTCGGCACGAACGAGACGGTCCTGTCGGCACTGGGCAATGCCGGGGTTCCGGTGCTTGCCTCCTGCATGGAGGGAGTGTGCGGCACCTGCGAGGTCTCCGTCCTGCGCGGCACCCCCGAGCACCGCGACTCGCTGCTCAACGACGGTGAACGCGCCAAGAACGACCGAATGTTTGTCTGCGTGTCACGTTCGATCACCGACAAACTCGTCCTGGATCTTTAGGAGATACCCCCAATGACTGCCCCCACCCAATGCCCGGTGAACCACGGGACCATCCCCGTCCTTGACGACGATCCCTTCTCCCCGGAAATCCTTGAAAACCCGGTGCCGTTCCAGAAACGCCTGCGCGAGGCCGGCCCGGTGGTATTCCTTTCCAAGTACAACGTCCACGCCATGGGCGGCTACGAGGACCTCTCGAGCGCCGTGGCCAACTGGCAGGGTCTTTCCTCCGGTTCCGGCGTAGGCCTCAACGAGCCGTGGCGAGCCCGCGGCCTGCTGCAGATGGACCCGCCGGAGCACGACGCCCCGCGCGAAGTGCTCCAGGAAATCCTCTCCTCGCGTGCGCTGCGCGCCATGAAGGACAACTGCCTGGAACGTGCCGGAACCCTGATCGATGAGATCCTGCAGGGCACCACCTCCGGACAGCAGATCGAAATCGACGGCCACGGCCAAATCGGCTCGGTCTTCCCGGTGAACTTCTTCCCGGATGCCTCCGGCATCGACGAGACGGACCGTGAGAACCTGGTTCCGTACGCCGACCACATCTTCAACGCCCTGGGCCCGAGCAACGACCTGGTCAAGAAGGGCGAATGCAAGGCCGCCGAGTACCAGGAATGGGCCACCGCCAAGTGCCAGCGCGACTCGCTGAAGCCCGTGGGCTTCGGCGCGGACATCTGGGCCGCCGCCGACCGTGGCGAGATCCTGCACGAACACGCGCCGCTGTTGACCCGTTCACTGCTTTCGGCAGGCGTCGACACCACGGTGTACGGCATCTCCGGCATGCTCTACGCCTTCGCCTCGCACCCGGAACAGTGGAACGCCTTGCGCGAGAACCCGGGCCTGGCCCGCGTCGCCTTCGACGAGTCGCTGCGCTGGGAATCCCCGGTGCAGCAGATCTTCCGCAAGACCACCGCAGAGGTGAACTTCGGCGGAAGCATCATCCCCGCCGAAAGCCGTGTCATGTTGTGCTTCGCCGCGGCAAACCGCGACCCGCGCCGCTGGGAGAACCCGGACAAGTTCGACCTGACGCGCGACCCCTCCGGGCACCTGTCCTTCGGCATGGGAATGCACCAGTGCGTGGGCCAGCATGCGGCACGCCTGCAGGCCGCCTCCCTGCTGGAGAAGCTGATTCCGCGCGTGAAGAGCATTGAGCTTGCCGCGCCGATCGGCCGCCAGCACAACAACACGCTGCGCGGCTGGGCATCCGTGCCGCTGCGCCTGACGCTCGCCTAGGTAGATCCCTTAGGTGTGTGCATGCCGGCATCGGGGAGGGACCCCTCGATGCCGGCGGGGGTGTGCACCGCGAATCGCAACGAATGCCAAGGAGCCGAACGCATGAGAGCTGCCGTTGAAACGACCGAGCTCCACCAACTGACACTGGCGCAAGCAGGGGAGCTCATCGGCTCGCACAGGCTCTCCCCACTCGAGTATGTCGAGGCGCTGGTTGCCCGCGCCGAGGCCGTCGACGGGCAGGTTCAGGCGTACGTCACCCGGACCTTCGAGCAGGCGCTCGACGGGGCACGGAAGGCGTCCGACGAGATTGCCGCCGGCCGCTACCGTGGTCCGCTGCACGGCATCCCCTTTGCGCTCAAGGACTGTTTCAACACCGCGGGCATCCCGACCACCGCGCATTCCAGGCTGCTGGCGGACAACGTGCCGGCCCGGGACGCCGCGGTGACCCGGAAGCTGCACTCGGCCGGTGCACTGCTGATGGGCAAGCTGGCTCTTTTCGAGTTTGCCCATGGCGGACCGTCGTTCGATCTTCCCTGGCCGCCACCGCGGAACCCCTGGAACCTGACCCGTGTCACGGGAGGCTCCTCGAGCGGTTCTGCGGCGGCGATTGCCGCTGGCATGGTGCCGGCCAGCATCGGCACCGACACCGGCGGCTCGATCCGCGTTCCGGCATCCCGCTGCGGCATCACCGGCCTGATGCCGACCCCCGGACTGGTCGGTCGCTCCGGGGTGATTCCCCACTCGCACACCTTCGACCGCAGCGGCCCCATGGCACGCACCGCCGAGGACTGCGCGATCCTGCTCCAGGAAATCGCCGGGCACGACCCTGCCGACCCCGCCAGCGTGGCCCGCGAGATCCCCGACTATATCGGCGCCCTGACCGGGGACCTGCGCGGCCTGCGGATCGGCGTGCTGCGGCACAACTGGGAGGAAGAGGTCGCGGCAAGCGCGGACGAACGCCGTGCCATGGAAGCCGCGAGGGGCGTGCTCGAAGAGCTGGGCGCCACGCTTGAAGACTGCCGGATACGACCCATGCAAAGCTACGGTGACATCAAGACGATCATCGCCGAAACCGAGGTGTTCAACGTGCACCAGCCGGAGCTGATCGCCCGCCCCGGCCACTTCGGCGACGACATCCTGGGCCGCATGCTGCCGGCCGCCCTGTTCACGGCCAACGACCTCATCCGGGCCGGTCGCGAGCACCAGCGGGCCATCGCCGAGATGCAGCCGTTGTACGAGCGCTTCGACGCATTCATCACCATCTGCTCGGGCGAGGCCCCTGCCTTCTCCGCACACGACCCGCTCGCCTTCTGGAAGCATTCCAACCACTTCACCGCCGCCAATGTCACCGGCCAGCCGGTCCTCGCGCTGCCCAACGGCTTCGGTTCCGGAGGGCTCCCGCTGGGCATGCAGATCCTCGGCCGGCCATTCGGCGAGACGACGATCCTGCGCATCGGCCACGCGTACCAGTTGGCCACGGGGTGGCACCTGAGGCGCCCCGAGCTTGTCGCCGGCGCCGTTGCGCCGCCGGTGGAAGAACCGACATTGACGACGGGAACCATGGGGAACGTCGACCCGGCACTGCGCGCGACGTGCCTGGCGGCAGCCGGCCGGGCCGGCCTGGACCTGGAAGGCCGCATGCTCGAACAACTGCTGGAAGGCGCACCCTACGCCCTCGCGATGGCTGACCGCATGCCGCGCGACCACGCGTACGCCGAGGCGCCGGCCAACGTCTTCTCGCTGCGCTCGCCCTGAACACCTCCCGAACCCGCGCCGACCGCGGGTGCACGCCACGGCACAAACAATTGAACACTTCCTCTTGAGCACCACCCCTTGACCTCGCCCGTTGGACATCCAGCAACGGGCGACCCACAAAGAACGCCGCCGACGCGGGGCACTGACCTGCACCGAAGTGCCGGGCCGGGATGCCCCGCGGCCTGAGCGGCCGTCGAAAGGTAAGGCACGTGAAGGAAAGCACCGAATACATGTGGCTCGTCCAGCTAGATATCCCGGAGGAGCTCGACGACGAGTTCAACCGCATCTACAACGACGAGCACGTTCCATTCATCGCGAAGGTCCCGGGTGTCCTGGGCGTCCAGCGCTACGTCCTGGAACGGCCCAACCCCGGCGTGCAGCGCTACGCAACTGTCTACCGCGTGGACTCCCCGGACCTGCCGCAGACCCCGGAGTGGAAGGCCGCATCCGCGCAGGGCGAGTGGGCCTCGAAGATCAGGCCGCACACCTCCAACGCCAAGCTGTCCATGTTCCGGGCCATTCCCTAGCGCGTCCGCGACTTCAGAAACCCTTTTTCCGAAACCACCCGAAAGACAGGTCATGACACTCACCCTCGCACAGGCAAACCTCGTCATTGCAAGCGCCATCGACAAAGCCACGGAATTGGACATCAGGATCAGCGTCTCGGTCTGTGACGCCGGCGGCCGGCTCCTCGCCTTCGGGCGGATGGACGGCGGGCACTGGGGCGCCGGCTATGGCTCGCAGGGCAAGGCCGTTGCCTCCGCCGGCTTCGCCAAGCCCAGCGGCCTGCTGGCCGAGCGTGCCGCCTCGCCGATCATGTCCGGCATCGCCCAGGCCGAGGGCGGGCACATCTTCTACGCCAAGGGCGCCGTCCCGATCTTCAGCGACGGCATCCTGGTCGGAGCCTGCGGCGTGGGCGGCGGCTCCGGCGAGCAGGACGAGGAATGCGCCGGCGCCGGCGTCGCCGCGCTGGATGGCCTGCTGAGCCTCCGGGGTTGAGCGGCCCCGCCACCGAGATCCCGTTCGACCAACACGAGAAGGAAATGCCAATGATTTACGAAATCCGTTCCTACCAAGTGGATTCGGAAAACGTGCCGGAGTTCGAGCGGCGGTTCGGCAGCGGGTACGCCGACCGTGCCGAGTTCTCGCCGCTGGCCGGATTCTGGCGCACCACGGACCAGCCGCAGAGCGAAGTGATCCACGTGTGGCCCTACCAGGACCAGGCCGAGCGCACCGAGCGTCGCGCGCTCGCCGCCAAACACCCGAACTGGCCGCCGGCAACGGGCGGATTCGTCGACCGGATGATGGTTGAGCTGGTCATCCCGTTCGACTTCGTCGAGGAGCCGGCCCCCGCGGCCATCGGGCCGGTCTTTGAGATCCGCTACGACTACTTCAAGGTCGCCGACCTCCGCGCCGCCGGGGAGGCCTGGTCGAACGCGATCCGGGAGCGCAGCAAGCACGACTCGCTAGTGCTGGCCGGGCGCCTGGAGTTCGGACAGACCAACGGGATCGTCCAGATCTGGGCGCACCCGGACGAGGAGCACCGTGCGCGGGCCGTCGCGGCCGTTGGGGCAGGGGCCACGCGCCCGGCCGACTGCCCGGCACCGCTCTCCACGCTGGTGAAGCGGCTTGCCCCGGCGGAGTTCTCCCCGCTGCAGTAGCGGGTTGAAAACAATTGCGGGCGGTTTCCCTGGGCATGATGCCCGGGGAAACCGCCCGCAGGTGTTTCCGCGGTGTTTGGCGAGCCCGCTTAGCGCGCGACCTCGAAGAGGCCCGCGGCGCCCATGCCGCCGCCCACGCACATGGAAACCACCACGAACTGCGCATCGCGGCGGCGGCCTTCGAGCAGCGCGCTGCCCACGGCCCGCGAGCCTGTCATGCCGTACGGGTGGCCCAGCGCGATCGCGCCGCCGTTGACGTTCATCTTTTCCGGGTCGATCCCCAGGACGTCGCGGCAGTAGACCGCCTGCGAGGCGAAAGCCTCGTTCAGTTCCCAGATCCCGATGTCGTCAACGGTCAACCCGTGGTTCTTCAGGAGCCGCGGGATGGCCGTGACGGGACCGATCCCCATCTCGTCGGGTTCGCACCCGGTCACGGCGATGCCGCAGTAGTAGCCCAGCGGAGCGAGGCCCAGCGACGCGGCGTAGTCGCTGTTCATCAACACGTTGGCCGAGGCGCCATCGGACAGCTGCGAGGCGTTGCCGGCCGTCACGGTCGGGTTCGCGGTGAATTCCCCGGGCTGCAGGACCGTGCGGAGGCCCGAGAGGGTTTCGAAGGTTGTTCCGGCGCGCACGCCCTCATCCTGGGAGACGAGTTGCTCGGTCTCGCTGATCTCGCCGCTTTCCTTGTCGGTCTTCAGCGTGATTACCCAGATCGGCGCGATCTCGTCGTCGAACCTGCCGCTCGCCTGCGCGTTTGCGGCCCGCTGCTGGGAAGCGGCAGCCATCCGGTCCTGCGCCTCGCGGCTGATGCCGTAGCGTTCGGCCACGAGCTCGGCGGTGCGAAGCATGGGCATGTAGGTGCCGGGGACGTTGGCCTCGAGCCAGGAATCGCGGATCCGGTACTTGTTGTAGTGCTCGTTCTGCACCAGCGAAATGGACTCGACGCCGCCGCCGATTGCCACATCCATGGAATCGAAGAGGATCTGCTTGGCCGCCGTCGCGACCGCCATCAACCCGGAGGAGCACTGCCTGTCGATGGTCTGCCCGGGAACCGTCACCGGCAGGCCGGCACGCAGTGCGCCCTGGCGGGCGACGTTGAAGCTTTGCGTGCCCTGTTGCACGGCCGCGCCCATGACGACGTCTTCGACCAGAGACGGGTCGATTCCGGTCTTGGCCAGTGCCGCGGCAATCGCGTGCCCGGCCAGCTCCGGTGCCGAGGTGTTGTTGAAGGCCCCGCGGTGCGCCTTGCCGATCGGGGTGCGGGCCGTGGCGACGATGGCGGCTCTGGGCATGGTGGTGCTCCTTCGGGAAGAGGGTTCTACGGAGTATACGGGGCGGCGGGGGACGAGAGATCCTGCCGTGGACTAGGCGGCGGGGGCCTCGTAGAGGCGGGAGACGACCTCGGCGACGCAGCCCGGCTTCTTCGCCTCCCCGTCGAGCTCCTGTTCGACGGTGACCTGGACCGTTGACTGCGCCCAGCTGTCCTGCCGCTCGAGGGACACCAGCTTGACCCGGCCGCGCACGCGCGAGCCGACCAGGACCGGGGCGGGGTAGCGGACCTTGTTGGATCCGTAGTTCACGCCCATGGACAGCCCGTCGATGCGGTAGGTGTTGAACATGAACCCGGACACCAGCGAGAGCGTCAGGTAGCCGTGCACCAGCGTGGTGCCGAACGGTCCGAAGGCCGCGCGCTCGGTGTCGACGTGGATCCACTGGTGGTCGTTGGTCACCCTGGCGAACGCATCGATGTCTTCCTGGGTGATGGTGCGCCATTCGGTGACGCCGATTTCCTCACCCACAACCTGTGCGAAGTCGTCGATGCCGTTGAAGATCCTCATGCCTTCGGACCGCCCGCAACGTAGAGCACCTGGCCGGAGACGAACCCGGAGTTCTCGGAGGCGAAGAAGGACACTGCGTTGGCGATGTCCGCGGGCTTGCCGGTGCGGCGCACCGGGATCGCGGCGGCGGCCTTGGCGGTGAAGTCCTCGAAGGTGATGCCCATGCGCTCGGCGGTGGAGGCCGTCATCTCGGTTTCGATGAAGCCCGGCGCGATCGCGTTGGCCGTGACGCCGAACTGGCCGAGTTCCAGGGCCAGGGTCTTGGTGAAGCCCTGCAGGCCGGCCTTGGCTGCGGAGTAGTTGGCCTGGCCGCGGTTGCCCAGCGCCGAGGTGCTCGAGAGGTTCACGATGCGGCCCCACTTGGCCTCGACCATGTGCTTCTGGGCGGCGCGGGAGACCAGGAAGGAACCACGCAGGTGCACGTTCATGACCAGGTCCCAGTCGGAGACCGACATCTTGAACAGCATGTTGTCGCGGATGATGCCCGCGTTGTTGACCACCACGGTGGGTGCGCCGAGCTCGTCGGCGGTGCGGGCCACGGCTGCCTCGACGGCGTCCTCGTCGGAGATGTCGGCGACGATGCCGATGGCGGAGTGTCCGTCGGCGCGCAGGCCGGCGGTCAGGGCGTTCAGGCCCTTCTCGTCGAGGTCGATCGCCGCGATGTTGAATCCGTCGGAAGCCAGGCGGCATGCAATTTCGGCGCCGATGCCGCGGCCTGCTCCGGTGATGATTGCCGTGCGCTTTGGTTCAGTCATGATGGATCCTGTTTCCTGTCTCTGGTGTGAAGTTGGTGTTTGCCCCGCCGGGAACGTTTAGCGGTAGGTGATCCAGGAGCTGGGGAGATGGCCGTGGTCGTTGAACGTCACCATCGTCTTTCCGGAGGCGCCGGAGACGATCTTGGTGACGCCGGAATTCACGGTGACCCGGTTCAGCGCGAGCCATTGCTCGAATCCGCCGTCAAGCAGCCGGGCCGCCGCCCAAGCGATGACGCCGGAACTGGAGACGACGACAGCACTCTGCCCGGATCCGAGTCCGTCGACGGCCCTGTCGAGCGCCGCGTCGACCCGATCGGTGAACGCGGTGAATGTTTCGAGGTAGTCGGCGTCATGGTCGCCGGAGGCCCACCGCGTGGAGGCCTTTTCGAGCAGTCGCTGGAATGCCCGTGAATCGCTCTTGGCGCTCGGGTCATCCGTGGGATAGGCGCCGATCACCGCGGAGGCGTTGAATTCGTCCCAACCCGGGTCGATGCCGAGCTTCGTGTCCCAGTCGGTGGCCTCGATGAGCCCCTGGGCCGTCTGGCGCTGGCGCTTCATGTCGCCGCTGGTGATGCTGGTCGGGGTGGTCCCGGCCCGCATCAGAAAGGCGCCGAGGGACTGACTCTGGTCCTTGCCGCGGGGCGACAGGCGGTCATAGTCCTCGGTGCCGAAGGATGCTTGTCCGTGCCGGACCAAGTAGAGAACGCTCACGATCAGGACGTTAGCCCAGCAAGACTCCCGTCCGGTAGCTTTTGCCCGCTATAGCCGCGATAGGTGGAGTCGCCTACGCCCCGGCGCTGTGGCTGGGGCGTAGGCGACAAGACATCGTTGTGGCAACAACGGCAAGGACAGCGGCTGGGACAGAAGGGCCGGCGACTTGGCGCATGGAAAAGTACCTCCCGGGGCCTGAGTCAGCGAGCATTGAAACTGGCGGTGATGCGCTGTTGGCTGGCGCCGGGGTGGTGTGTGTTGAGAAAGTACGGGGCTTGCCAATGCTGGCTGAACCCGACCGTGCACGAAGAGACCCTTTATCAGGGCATGGGGCCGCACCTATCACGGTGATTGGCTGAAGCGCTCGGGCCAAGGCCCGTGCCGGGGCCTGCGCACCGTCAACCGGGGCTGCTGGGAACCTCGGGACCGAGTGGAAAAGAGACGGTAGTTCGTGGATACCATGCGGAATTTTGCGTCTTGCGAGGCTGCCACGGGTGACCTTTGTGCCGGATCAAGATGTGTCAAGGGTTAGGTTTAGGGGCCTGCTCCAATGCAGGCCTGGGGGCTGCCGGCCTCGTTCCGTGTGGCCATCACGCTTGTTAGTGTGGTCTGCACTACACGGTGGCGACTCACCATGGGTGAAAGGGCCCAGGGAGTTAACGACGCCCGGGGCATGGGGGCGGTGGGTTTTGATAGGCATGCCGCCTCCCCTGTTCCTGCCGTTGGTGCCCTTGCCGTTGAGGCTTCCGGGTAACTACTTATCCCGATGGAAACGAAAAGAAAGTATGGACCATGACCTCGGTTTTTGACCACCCGGACTATTTCTTGCTTGATGCGGATCTCACCGATGCTGACCGGGCGCTCCGCGACCGGGTACGTGCCTTTGGCCAGACAAGCATTGAACCAATCATCAACGATTACTGGGAACGCGCAGAATTTCCGCGCGAGGTCATTCCGGGTCTCCGCGATCTTGGAATCATTGGAACCTTCATCAAGGGCTACGACTGCCCCGGCTTCTCCCGCCAGGCGGCAGGAATCGTGGCCCGCGAAATGGGCCGCATCGACGGTTCGGTAAACACCTTCCTGGGGGTGCACTCGAACCTGTGCATGGGCTCGATCTACATGCTGGGCAACGAGGAGCAGCGCCAGCGCTGGCTGCCGGCCATGGCACGCCTTGAAAAGACCGGTGCGTTCGCACTGACCGAGCCGCTGCATGGCTCGGACTCGGTGTCCCTGGAAACCTCGGCGCGCCTCGAAGGCAACACCTGGGTGCTCAATGGCCACAAGCGCTGGATCGGCAACGGCCACGAAGCGGACGTCATTGTGGTGTTCGCCCGCGACGAGGCCGACGGAAACGTGAAGGCCTTCATCGTGGAACGCCAGGCCTCGGGCGAGTACCCGGCCGGCTACAACCCAACGCCGATCGTTGGCAAGATCGGCAAGCGTGCCATCCTGCAGGCAGACATCGTCATTGAGAACCTGCGTATCCCGACCGAGAACCGCCTGGAAAACTGCGAATCCTTTGACGGTGTCAACCGCGTGTTGAAGGCGACCCGTGGCGGCGCCTCGTGGGAGGCAGTGGGCCACGGCATGGCGGCCTTCGAGATGGCAGCCAAGTACGCCCTGCAGCGCGAGCAGTTCGGGGCGCCTATCGGCAGCTATCAGTTGGTCCAGGAGAAGCTGGCCACGATGCTTTCGGACCTGACCAGCATGCAGCTGATGTGCACCCGCATGGCGGAGCTGCAGGAGCGCGACGAGCTGACCGCGCCAATGGCTTCCTTGATCAAGATGACGACCTCGCGCAAAGCCTTGGCCATATGCCGGGAGGCCCGCGACATGATGGCCGGCAACGGCATGCTGCTGGAGAACCACGTGGCACGCCACCTGACCGACATGGAAGTCGTCTCCACCTACGAGGGCACCGATTCCATGCAGGCCCTGATCGTGGGCCGTGACATCACCGGAATCTCCGCGTTCACCCGCAAGCAGTCGCTGCAAACCGCAGCCCGATAAACAGCGGTCCCCGCCGGCCGGGGAACGCAATAGAAGCGCGACGAAGCCGGGCATGGGATCCCGTGCCCGGCTTCGTCGCGCTTGGCATGCGGTTTGAGGGTAGCAACAGGACTACATGGACCTCTTGAGCTCTTGCCTCCCACGATGGGCGGCGGGATCCGACTTGGATTCCTGCCCCTTTACGCGCCCAGTGTTACAGTCGCGTTTGCAGGGTGTGGCTCCGGGCACTGTAGTGGTGGCGTTGCGCCCGGTGCTGGTGTTTTCGATGCAAGAAGGGAACGACGTGCCGCGGCCTGCGACGTGGGCATCCCCACCAGTGCGTCGGCCAGCATGCGGCCCGCCTTCAGGCCGCATGCTGGCTGGAGCATCTTGGTTGCCCGGGCCAAGACCATCGAACCAAGGCCGTGCGGTGCCCGCCGGCCCGCGACCGTACCGCCGGCCACTCAGCACGAATCGTTTACGCCCCGGGCCCGCCATGCGGAACCGCAGCACTGAGTGCGGACGAAGAATTCCACCAGCTCCGTTACACAAACCTTGGACAGGAATCGGCCCCATGACCACCGATGTTATATTGGCCCGCACCGAAGGCGCGGTCTTGGTGCTGACAATCAACAACCCCGCCACGCGCAATTCGATCGGACCCGAGTTTTTCCAGGCCGCCAGCGAAGCGCTGGCCGGGGCAACTGGCGACCCTGCCGTGGGTGCAGTGGTCATTGCGGGTGCAGGGGATTTCTTTTCCTCCGGCGGCAACCTCAACCAGCTTGCAGCCACTAGGGAGATAACCCCCGAAGCCCGCCGCGCGCGGCTTGAATTGCTGCATGGGCTCATCCGGGAGATCAGGAGAAGCCCGAAGCCCGTCATCACCGCGGTGGAAGGCGGAGCCACCGGAGCGGGCATGTCGCTGGCACTTTCCGGGGACCTTATGGTGGCTGCCCGTAATGCCTTCTTCGCCGCTTCCTACGTCAAGGCGGGGTTGACTCCCGACGGCGGGCTGACCGCGCTGCTTGCCGAATCCGTGCCGCGCCAGCTGCTGACCCAGATTTGCCTGACCGGGGAGCGCGTCTCCGCGGAGCGGATGCACGCACTCGGCGTTGTCACCACCCTGACGGAGCCCGGCCGTGCGGAGGCCGCCGCCATCGAAATGGGCCGCCAATTGGCACAAGGCCCGGAACGCGCCACCGGCCGGATCCTCGACCTGTGCCGTACCGCTCCCGTTCTTCCACTGGAGGAACAGATGGACCGGGAAGCCCGGTCCATGGTGGCTAGTCTCGGTGACCCCGAAGCGGCCGAAGGCATTGCCGCTGTGCTGGGGCGCCGCAGCACCGATTTCGTTTTCCTGCGCCGGTCGGCCCGGTAAGGGGGAGCACCGGATCCAATCCCCCAATGGTTTGCGGTTCGCTTCCGCCCGCGGGTGACGTGCCTGGGAGCAGTGCTCCGGTGCCGGACAGCTGGTGCTTTCGCAATTCGTTCCGGGCAGCCCTGCCGTGCCGGAAGAGATATGGCTTGCCGATGCCTGCAATGGCTTCGACGGGGCATCGTCACCGGTCGGAACTTGCCGGTCATCTAATGCGGCAGGCCGATGCCAATCGCGCCCTGCTGCGCCAGCCCGTCTGCCAGCAGCGAATCCAGTGCCCGCTCGCGTTGTTCGGCGAGGGCTGGCAACGCATGCAGGGTCACCCATGCCTCATGGGCGGGGTCTCCCTGCCGGGCGGAGACGGCGATCCGCGGATCGCTTGCCGCTGCTGCCAGGTCGGGCACCCCGACTAAGTCCTCCCGGTTCACCGGACCCGACGAATGACGCAGCACGGCCATCATCGCTCCGCGGACCTGGCGGTCGGTTCCGTGCCAGGGCTGGCCCTTGGGAACATAGTGCGGTTCAGGGCGTCCTGCCGCAATCCAGGCGCATTGGTCAATGACCGGGCAGTCCTCGCAGCGCGGGGAACGCGCGGTGCACACCAGGGCGCCAAGTTCCATGACACCGATGTTCCACGTGTTTGCCAGCGCAACCTCGCCGGCATTTTGCGGGTTCGCTTCCGGCAGGAGCCGGGCGGCCAGGGCCAGTTCGGCGGCATTCTGGTTTTGCTCGGGCAGGGCCTTGCCGCTGACCAAGCGTGCGTGGACCCGGCGGATATTCGTGTCAACGACCACCGTGGGCACGCCAAAGGCAAAGCAGGCGATGGCAGCTGCCGTGTAGGTGCCCACCCCGGGCAACGCCAGCAGTTCGGCTTCGGTCCCGGGAACCTGCCCGCCGTGCTGCTCGGTAATCACGACCGCCGCGGCATGCAGGCGCAGGGCGCGACGCGGGTAGCCCAGCCTGCCCCAGGCGCGGACGGCCTCCGACACAGGTTCGGCGGCAAGGTCCGCCGGCGTCGGCCAGCGGTCCATCCACGTCTCCCAGACCGGCAGGACCCGAACCACGGGGGTCTGCTGCAGCATGAATTCGGAGACCATGATGCCCCAGGCGCTGGTCGATTTTTCCCGCCAGGGCAGGGTTCTGGCATGCGTGGAGTACCAGTCTGCGATGTGCTGGTGGAGCAGCGGTAATTGCGGGTGTGGCACGTGAAACCTCGGGACAGTTAAATGGGACAACATTACTCTAACGGGCGGCGTGGGAGCCGTGGCGGAACGCGATAGCTTCGTAGCCTTGAGGTATGGCAGAAAAGCAGGTCCGTTCCACTCGCCCGTCCCCAATGGTGTATCGACGCCGTCGTCTGGCGGCGCTGATCGCCGGGCTCCTGGTGATCGTGCTTTTGGTGTGGGCGGGAATCGCCATTGCCTCGTCGCTGCGCCCGAAGGAGACGGACGGCAATCCGGCCCAGGCTGCGGCGCCGAGCGATGCTCCGACGGCCACGGAAAGCACCCTCCCCGTGGTGGAGCCAAGCAATGGAACCGCAGTGTGTTCGGAAGGCGACGTCAGCGTTGCTGCAACGACGGCACAGGCAACGCACGGACCCTCGCAGAACCCGGTGCTTGTCATGACCATCAAGAACATCGGCAAGTCCGAGTGCATTGTGAATGTCGGTACAAGCCAGCAGGAATTCACCGTCATGAGCGGCAGTGACAGGATCTTTTCGACGGCCGATTGCCTTGCGGATCCCAGCGACATTGAAATCACCATGAAGCCGGGCAGCAGCGAAAGGGCGCGGTTCACCTGGGATCGGGTCCGCAGCGCTCCCGGTTGCAAGATTGTCAACGCCAAGCCGCGTCCCGGGTGGTACGGGTTCACCGCAACGCTCGGGAACATCACAAGCCAGAAGACCGGCTTCGAACTGAAATAGTGTGGAGGGTCGTCCGCCGGTCTGCGCCGGAAGCGGATGCTAGATGAAGCGGTCCAACAACGAGGACTCCGCAATGCGGGAAAGCCCCTCGCGCACGGTGCGTGCGCGCTGCTCTCCGATGCCGTCGACCGCCATGAGATCCTCGATGTTGGCTGCCATCAGGCGTTGCAGGCCACCGAAGCTTGTGACCAGGCGGTCTGCGACGGCCCGAGGGACGGACTTGATGCCGGCGAGCAAGCGGTATCCCTTGGGGGCGACGACTGCCTCCAATGAATCGATTCCGGGGGTGACGCCAAGAATCGTGGCGATCTTTCCCAAATCGATGAGGTCGGTGCTGTCCAGGTGCTGCAATTTGCGCAGGGCAGCATCGATGTCGAGTTCTTCCTTGCCCAGGGAAGAGTAGTCCTTCAGCAACAGGTCCGATCCGGGTCCGAGCCCGGCGGACAGTTCATCGAGCTGCAATGCGAGGAGACGGCCGTCGGCGCCGAGTTCCAGCACGTACTGGGCGATTTCCTCGGAAATGCGCCGGACCATTTCCTGCCGTTGCAGCATTGCCGCAACATCCCTGACCGTTACCACGGCCTCGATCTCGGCCGCCGAGAGCGCATTCGTGACCTGGTCAAGGCGTGAACGGTAGCGTTCGAGCGTTGCTAGGGCCTGGTTGCCGCGGGCCAGCACCGGTTCGGAACCTTCCAGGACATACCGGATGCCCTGCACGTAGAGCGCAATGATGTGCATCGACTGGGATACCGAGACCACGGGGAATCCCGTTTGGATGGCAACGCGTTCGGCCGTGCGGTGGCGCGTGCCCGATTCCTGGGTGGGAATGCTGTGGTCGGGAACCAGCTGGACGCCCGCGCGCAGGATGTGCGAAGCGTCCTTGTCGCAGACGATTGCACCATCCATCTTGGCCAGTTCGCGAAGGCTGGTGGGGGAGAAATTGATGTTGATATCGAATCCGCCGGAACAGATCGCATCGACGACCTTGTCGTGGCCCAAGACGATGAGCGCGCCGGTTCGGCCGCGCAGGATGCGTTCAAGGCCATCGCGCAACTCCGTGCCCGGGGCAACCCGCGCCAGTGTGGTGCGCAGTGCATCTTCGGGGCTTTTGGACATGGCCATTTCCTTCCAGGGAATTTATTCAATGGTATGGCCATGTCTGTGGTGGTGAATGCGGAAATGAACGCAAATGCCCGGTATCGGTACCTCTTTGTTACCAATGTGCCCAAAAACCTAGTTTTTGACCCGTTGCTCGAAGGCGATGTTGAGGGCTTCGTGCACCGACGAGACGGTGAATACCCGGATGGAGTCCGGGATGTTCTTGGGTGGCTGCGGCGAGTCCGGAACCATCGCGTAACGGAACCCGAGGCGTTCGGCCTCCGTGATGCGCCTGCCGATCTCCGGCACCGGGCGAACCTCCCCGGCGAGGCCGACCTCGCCGAACGCGACGAACTGCGGCGGCAACGGGTGGTTGTGCATCGAGGAAGCCAGTGCCAGCGCCGTGGCCAGGTCGGTTGCCGGTTCGCTGAGCTTGACCCCGCCGACGGTGGCCACGTAGGAATCCAGGCCGCCGAGTTCCATCTTTGCCCGCGATTGCAGCACGGCAAGGATCATCTGGGTGCGGGCCGCATCCAGGCCGCTGGTGGCCCGGCGCGGGATCGCACTCACCGAACGGGACAGCAGTGTCTGGATCTCGGCAACCAGGGGGCGCCGGCCCTCAAGGGTGACGGTGATGCAGGTTCCCGGGACGGGGTCCTTGGTGCGGGTGACAAACAGGCCCGAGGGATCCGCCAGGCCGTGGATGCCGGTTTCGGTCAGGTCGAAGCAGCCCACCTCGTCGGTGGGGCCGTAGCGGTTTTTCAGGGCCCGCAGCAGGCGGAGGCGGGAATGGCGCTCGCCGTCGAACTGGCACACCACGTCGACGAGGTGTTCCAGCAACCGGGGCCCGGCGATCGAGCCTTCCTTTGTCACGTGGCCGACCAGCACCGTGGTCATGTTCCGGCGCTTGGCCGCGTTGATGATGGACGCCGCAACCTCGCGGACCTGGGAGATGCCGCCGGCCGTGCCGTCGACCTCGCCCGAGGCCAGCGTCTGCACGGAGTCGACGATCAGCAATTCCGGGTCGATCTTTTCGATCTGGCCCAGCGCGATGCCCAGGTCGGATTCGGCGGTGAGGAAGAGCGTGTCGGCAATTGCGTCGATGCGTTCGGCACGAACCTTGACCTGGGCCGCAGATTCCTCGCCGGTGATGTACAGGACCCTGCGGTCGCCGCGGGCCGCTCGCGCGGCAACATCCAGCAGCAGGGTCGACTTGCCTACGCCGGGTTCGCCCGCCAGGAGGATCACGGCGCCGGGCACGAAGCCGCCGCCGAGCACGCGGTCGAGCTCGTCGACCCCGGAGGGCCGGTAGGAGGCGGCCGAGGCGTCGATGTCGCCGATGGGCTGGGCGGGGCTGGCGATGGTGGTGGCGACGGTGGTCTTGGCGCTGACGGCTCCCATTTCCTCAACGGTGCCCCACGCCTGGCATTCGCCGCAGCGGCCCACCCACTTCACCGTGCTCCAGCCACATTCCGCGCAGCGGTAGGACGGAGTGGATTTGGTGCGTGCGCTCTTTGCCATGTGCTTGATGCTAGTGCCTTGCGCCGACAGTTTGCGCAGGCGCGGTGTGCCGTTCGCTAGAGGCGGGGGAGCAGTGCCACGGCATCCTCATGCAGGGTTCCGGTGGCCTCGAGCAGGTCGACGACCAGGGGACGCAGCAGCAGGACCATGCCTTCGCCCTGCATCCCGCTCACATGCAGGGACTTGGGGTCCAGCCGGGCCGCGCAATCGGACAGCTCACGTTTGGCCCGCGAAATGGCGCGTGAATATCCCGATTCCGTGGGTTCAAGGACCGCATGGCCCAGCGCATCGACCGCCTCCGAGAGTTCGGTCAGCAGGCCGGCAACCGTCTCCACGCCCCTGTCGCTCAAGGCGGCGTTGTCGATCACGGTGGTGAGGCGGCGGGCCAGAACGCGGGAGTTCCTCACCGCGAGATCCGTCTTCTCCGCTGTCACCACGAGCCTGCCGATGTCCGAACGGTGGCGCCGGTGGGCCGGCGCCAAGGTGGCGACCTCGCGGGCAAGGTCAAGCGAGCCGGGCAGGGCGTCCATGAGGGGCTGGGTGGCGCGGGCGCGGATCAGGGCGTGGAAGGCCATCGTGGAATCGGAGGTGCTGACGGCGCGCCCGCATTCCTGAAGCACGCCCGACAGCTCGTTCAGGAGTTTGCCCAGGTCTGCCATCGGCGTCCTCCGGGGATCGCGCGGCAGGATCATCAGGATCAACAGGGCGCAGACCGAGCCCACCACGGCGTCCAGCGACCTTGCGAACGGTCCGGCCTCGCCGATGGGAAGCAGGACCACCAGCAGCGATTGCAGACCCAGCTGGGTGGTAAAGATCGGCCCGGAATCCAGGTAGCGGGCGATCGTCAGGGAAAGGAACAGGACGGTGGCGGCCTGCCAGAGGCCGGTTCCCAGGAACGTGAGCAGCAGGTCGCCGACGGCCACGCCGAGCGTGCAGCCGATCGCCACCTCCATGGTGCGCCGCACCGTGGTTTGGGCGCCGAAGCCCAGCGCGAGCAGGGCGCTGGTTGCGGCAAAGATGGGGCCCTCGTGCCCCAACACGCGTTCGGCTATCCAGTAGGCCAGGATTGCGCACACGGTCATTTGGATGATTTTCGGCATGGAGCTTTGTGCCCTGCGCATCCCGACCCGGTTGCGACGCTTGATAAAGCCCCAACCGCTGGCAATCGAAGTTTTCACGCCCATGCCCCCAGTCTGTCACGGCCCGGACTTCCGCGGTTCGCGGGGCGCAAGTGAGCCGAAACACCAAAGTATCCGCGGCTTGTTCATCTTCCGTTCACCTTCATCGCAACGTCTGGTTACCTACGCGGCCTAACTTCGTATTGAAGCGATGTGCCAGCGCGTGCATCGACGGGTGCGAACCACGACGATTCGGACCATCATTGACAGGTACTTGAAAGAGGAAAATTCGTGAAGCTCAATCGCATTGGCAGCGCGGCTGCTGTCCTTACCGTAGCCGCACTGGCACTGACCGCGTGTGGTTCGGACAGCCCGACCGCCACGGCAGGAACCAGCGCCTCCACCGGAGGCGCAAGCGCCGGTGCGGTTTCCGGCACGCTCACCGGTAGCGGTGCTTCCTCGCAGAAGTCGGCCATGGAAGCCTGGAAGGCCGGCTTCGAAGCCGCCAACGCCGGCACCATGGTCCAGTACTCCCCGGATGGCTCCGGCGCCGGACGCAAGGCCTTCCTGGCTGGCGGCGCGCAGTTCGCCGGCTCGGACGCCTACCTGAAGACGGAAGAGATCGAAGCCTCGAAGAGCGTCTGTGGTCCCGAGGGCGCATTCAACGTCCCGGCCTACGTTTCCCCGATCGCCGTGGCCTTCAACCTGCCGGGCGTCGAAACCCTGAACCTTGATGCGGCTGCAATCGCCAAGATCTTCAAGCTCGAGATCACCAAGTGGAACGACCCGGCCATCGCCGCGGCCAACCCGGGCGTTGAACTTCCGGACACCGCAATCACCGTGGTCCACCGCAACGACGAGTCCGGAACCACCGAGAATTTCGTCGAATACCTGGCAGCTGCTGCCAAGGACGTCTGGACCTATGAAGTCAGCGGCGACTGGCCGGCAGACCTTGCCAGCGAAAACGCCAAGGGCACCTCCGGCGTTGTTGCCACCACCACCGGCACCGTCGGCGCCATCACCTACGCCGACCACTCGGCCGTGGGCAAGCTCGGCACAGTCAAGGTGAAGGTCGGTGAGGACTACACCGAGATCTCCTCCGAAGCCGCCGCCAAGGCAGTGGAAGCAGCCACCCCGGTCGCCGGCCGCGGCGAGCTGGACATGTCGCTGGACCTGAAGCGCGACTCCACCGAATCGGGCACCTACCCGATCATCCTGGTTTCGTACCACGTGTTCTGCTCCAGCTACAAGGACCAGGCCACGGTTGACCTGGTCAAGAGCTTCGGCGAGTACGTCCTCTCCGACGCCGGACAGAAGGAAGCTGCAACCTCCGCGGGCAGCGCCCCGCTCTCCAGCAAGATGAGCGAAGCGGCCATCAAGTCCGTCGAATCCATCAAGGTCGGCTCCTAGCCAAGACCCCTCCCGCGCCTTCCCGCCCGATGCCGGCAATCGCCGCATCGGGCGGGGCGCGCGGACTCCACGGTTTTTCCCCTCCTCATCCCACGCCAAGCGGCCACCCGATCCCCGTATCCGCTTGCACAACATTTGAAGGCTCACCCTTATGACCACCAACGCGCTGCGGCGCCAAGGATCCAACGGGCAGGCCGGAGACAAGATCTTCTCCGGTGCCGCGCTCGGCGCGGGCATCCTCATCCTCGTCACTCTTTTTGCCGTTGCCTTGTTCCTGTTCATCCAGGCGCTCCCGACCTTCACCGCCAACCCGGCGCTGATCACCGGCGGCGAAGGCTTCGGCAGCTACATCTTCCCGATCGTCATCGGCACCGTGATCGCCGCGGGCATCGCCCTGCTGATCGCCACCCCGGTGGGCATCGCGGTCGCTCTGTTCATCTCCCACTACGCGCCGCGCAAGCTGGCCGCGGGCCTGGGCTACGTGATCGACCTGCTTGCGGCGATCCCGTCGGTCATCTACGGCGCCTGGGGCTACCTGGTGCTGGCTCCGGCGCTCGTGCCCGCCTACCAGTGGCTGGCCGAAAACCTGGGTTTCATCCCGATCTTCGCGGGCCCGGCCTCGCAGACCGGCAAGACCATCCTCACCGCAGGCATCGTGCTGGCCGTGATGATCCTTCCGATCATCACCTCGCTGAGCCGCGAGATCTTCCTGCAGACCCCCAAGCTCCACGAGGAAGCCGCACTCGCCCTGGGCGCCACGCGCTGGGAAATGGTCACCATGTCGGTGCTGCCCTTCGCCCGCCCCGGCATCGTCTCGGCAGTCATGCTGGGCCTGGGCCGCGCGCTGGGTGAAACGATGGCCGTGGCGCTGGTGCTCTCCACCGGCGCGCTGATTCCGTCGCTCATCAAGTCCGGCAACCAGACCATTGCCGCGGAAATCGCCCTGAACTTCCCAGAAGCCTTCGGCCTGCGACTTTCCGAACTTATCGCCGCCGGCCTGGTGCTCTTTGTCATCACCCTGGTGGTCAACCTGATTGCCCGGGCCATCATCGCCCGCCACAAGGAATTCTCGGGAGCGAACTGATGAGTGCCGTGACAACCAAGCAGACCAAGAACACCGTTCCCGGCATGCCGGACAAGACGCCGAAAGCGCCCCTGGCGCGCAAGCGCAATTCACTGGCCAAGGGCCACCTGCCGCGCTTCGCGGTTCCGGCCATCGCAGCCGGTTCGCTGGTGCTCGGCGCCGCGGCCTCGACGCTCACCGGGTTCTCGGTGGCGTCGCTGGCGATCTACACCGCCGTCATCTTCGTAGTCGCCGCCGCCGTCACCACGACCGCGGTGGAAGGCCCGCGCCGCGGCAAGAACGCCCTGGCCACGTACCTGGTCTACGGCGCGTTCCTGCTGGCGCTGATCCCGCTTGCAAGCGTGCTGTTCACGGTTCTGCAAAAGGGCCTGCCGGGCATCAACATGCACTTCCTGTTCCACTCCATGAACGGGATCACCGGCGCCGTCGACAACGCCAGCGTCGAGAACGGCACCCCGGTGCTGGGCGGCGCGTACCACGCGGTCATCGGCACCCTGCTGATCACCCTGTGGGCAACGGTCATCTCCGTGCCGGTCGGCATGCTGACCGCCATCTACCTGGTCGAATACGGCAAGAACGGCCCGCTGGCCCGCGCCATCACCTTCTTCGTGGACGTCATGACCGGCATCCCGTCGATCGTCGCCGGCCTGTTCGCCACCGCGCTCTTCGCGGTGCTGCTTGGCCCGACCGCCCGTATGGGCATCGTCGCGGCGGTCGCGTTGAGCGTGCTGATGATCCCGACTGTGGTTCGCTCCACCGAGGAAATGCTCAAGATCGTCCCGAACGAGCTGCGCGAGGCTGCCTACGCGCTGGGCGTGCGCAAATGGCGCACCGTGGTGAAGGTTGTCATCCCGACCGCGATCTCCGGCATCGCCTCCGGCGTCACGCTGGCGATCGCCCGAGTCATCGGCGAGACGGCGCCGATCCTGGTGACCGCAGGCCTGGCCAACAACATCAACGTGAACGTGTTCGGCAACTGGATGGCCACGCTGCCGACCTTCATCTACTACCAGATCCTTGCACCGACCTCCCCGACAAACGTCGACCCGTCGATCCAGCGCGCCTGGGCCGCGGCCCTGCTGCTGATCGCCATGGTCATGGTGCTGAACCTGGGCGCCCGGCTGGTTGCCGGACTGTTCGCCCCCAAGAAGGGCCGTTGAGCACCCCGCTCCGGACCCGACACACACAAACTTTCTAAGGAATAACCACAATGTCCAAGCGCATCGACGTCAAAGACCTCAACGTCTACTACTCCAAGTTCCTGGCCGTGGAAGACGTGAACATCGAAATCGAAGCCAAGTCCGTGACGGCGTTCATCGGCCCGTCCGGCTGCGGCAAGTCCACCTTCCTGCGCACGCTGAACCGCATGCACGAGGTCATCCCGGGCGGCCGCGTCGAGGGCGAGGTGCTGCTCGACGGCGACAACCTCTACGAATCCGGCGTCGACCCGGTGACCGTGCGCAGCCAGATCGGCATGGTCTTCCAGCGCCCGAACCCGTTCCCGACCATGTCCATCAAGGACAACGTGCTCGCCGGGGTGAAGCTCAACGGCAAGAAGATCTCCCGTTCCGACGCCGATGACCTGGTGGAGAAGTCGCTGCGCGGCGCCAACCTCTGGAACGAGGTCAAGGACCGCCTGGACAAGCCGGGATCGGGCCTCTCCGGCGGCCAGCAGCAGCGCCTGTGCATCGCCCGCACCATCGCGGTGAAGCCCGAGGTGATCCTCATGGACGAGCCGTGCTCGGCCCTGGACCCGATTTCCACCCTGGCCATCGAGGACCTGATCAACGAGCTCAAGAGCGAGTACACCGTGGTGATCGTGACCCACAATATGCAGCAGGCCGCGCGCGTGAGCGACAAGACCGCGTTCTTCAACATCGCCGGAACCGGCAAGCCGGGCAAGCTGATCGAGTACGCGGAAACCGCGACGATCTTCTCCAACCCGTCGGTCAAGGCCACCGAGGACTACGTCTCGGGCCGCTTCGGATAACCCCGAGGCAACACAACAGCAGAGCTTCGCCCCGGGTCCAAGGACCGGGGGCGGTACCGGAAGGGGGATCTTCCGGGGATCCTGGAGGGGATCACAGCGGCGGGGCACAACGCGGAAATCTTGCGTTGGGCCCCGCCGCTGCCGTGTTTAACGGGTGCGGCCGGACGTTGCTGTGGACGGCGACGCTCCGCGCGACACGCCGGGATGCTGCCGCAATATGCACACTACTGTGCAAAGCGTAATACTGTGGTGTGCGGAGAAGGGAGTGCCCGGTGGACACCACGCAATTGCTCAAGGGAGTGCTGGACGTCGCGGTATTGGCCGTGGTCCGGGAGGAAGACGGCTACGGATACGACATCGTCAGGCGCCTGCGCGCCGCGGGACTCGCGGAGATCGGCGACGCCTCGGTGTACGGGACGTTGCGCCGGCTCTACGCCGCGGGGGCGCTTTCGACGTACGTGGTGCCCTCCGAGGGTGGGCCCAATCGCAAGTACTACGCCATCAAGGCGGAGGGAATCGCCATGCTCGATGAGCAGCGGGAAACCTGGAACGGGTTTGCCGCGGTGTTCTCCGCCTTGATCAACCAACAACCATCATCGGCAGCTGCCGCGAGTTCGAACGGATCCCACTGATGAACACGAACCACCAGAACACCGTCGGCGAGTTCGCGCGCTCCGTACGGGCCCAGCTGTCCGACCTTCCAGCCCTCGACGTCGAGGAGCTTACCGAGGACCTCGAGGCGGACCTGGCCGAACGCCTTGCCGAGGACGGCTCGGACCTCGGCGACCCGGTTGCCTACGCCGCCGAGTTGCGCGCATCTGCCGGCCTCGAGGCCAAGGCGCCGCTCCCGGCCGCAGTTCCCCTGCATCGGTCGCTGGCCCTCAAGGCGCGCGAAACCGTGGAGGCCCTGCGGCGGCATCCGTCGACGGCCTCGCTGATCGATTTCCTGACCGCCCTGCGCCCGGTGTGGTGGGTGCTGCGTGGTTGGATCGTTTTTGGCCTGCTCATAGTTCTGCTGAAGCAGGAATGGCCGTTCTTCCCCCGCAGCTTCTTCGAGTTCATCTTGTGGGTTGCCCTGATTGCAGTGAGCGTCCAATGGGGCCGTGGGCGCTGGCTGGGCACTGGCCGGATTGGCACGGCCTTCAAAGCCACCGCGAGCGTTGTTGCGGCGCTGTTGCTGTTGCCGCTCACGGTCATCTCCTTCGACTCGGTAAACCGCGCCCTCTCCGACCAGTCCTACGACTACGCATCCTCGGTTTCGCCGGTCCAGGAGGGCGTCGCCGTCGACGGGGACAACGTGTCGAATGTTTTCGCCTACGACTGCTCCGGCAAGCCGCTGCGCAATGTACAGCTGTTCGACCAGGACGGCAGGAAACTCTCCGTCAATCCGTTTGGCGACGGCTACTCCTCGTACTACGACCAGGAACGCGGAGAAGAAATCTTCGGCATGCCCAACAGATTCGCTTCCAAGGGCGAGGGCTGGAATGTTTTCCCCTTGGATGTCACTGAGGAAAGTCCTGACCAGGCTGCCGGAACCGACCTCGGGCGCCTTCGGGCACCCCTGCCGTTCGCAACCGTCCAGCCGCTGCTCAATGAGTGCACTCCGGAAGCGCCGAAGCAGGACGACGCCAGCCTGCCCACCACCATGCCGACTGCGCCGACTCTCGATCCGGAGGGAGTGAAGGCCACCGACGCCAAGGGCAACGAAAGCACCACGCCAACCTCAAGCCCCGATCCGGCTTCGCCGGAGCCCGGGGAATCGAAAACTCCAAAGGAATTGGCAAAGCCTGTCGACCAGTCAGGAGAGCCGTCTCCGACCCCGTCCGGGGGATAGGGGAAGGGCCTGCGGCGGTTTCGGCGGACGGGACCGTGCGTCAGGCGAGCAGCGGGTGCATGGCCAGGAACAAGACCCCGGCCAGCAATGCACAGACCACGGGGGTCGCGACCCAGTGCCGCGCCACCCGGTTCACGTGCCGCCAAATCACCGATTCGAAACGCTGGTTGGCGCCGGCTCCCACGATGGAGCTGGTCACCGCCTGCGTGGTGGACAGCGGCAGGTGGAAGACCATGGCGCCAAGGAACAGCATGCTTGCGGACACCGATTGGGCGATCATTCCGCGCAAAGGGTCAAGGCTCACCAGCCGGTAGGCGATGGTGTGGGCGATGCGCCAGCCGCCACAAAGCACGCCGGCGGCCAGGCACGTGGCGCCCAGCAGCTGCGTGCCGAGCATGATTGACCCGGGCTGGGCCGCATGAGCGGTCACCAGGGTCAGGGTGAGCATGGCGCCGGTGCGCTGCCCGTCCTGGATGCCGTGCCCCAGCGCCACCGCACAGGCAGCGACGGCCTGGCCGGCGCGCGAGACACCGTTGACGTCCGCGGCGCTCGAATGCCGCACCAGCCAGGTGGCAGGAACCACCAGCAGGTAGGAAATGGCAAAGGCGACCAGCGGGGTGAAAACCAGCGGGATCAATACGCCACCGAGCAGCATGCGCAGGGCATCGTGCACCCCGTCATTGCCCAGAAGCGCAGAGGCGCCGCTGGCCCCGGCCAGCGCGGAGATCAGTGCGTGGGTGGATGAGATGGGAAGCCCCCGCCACCAGCACAGCAGGCCCCACGCCCCGGCCGCGATCAGCGCCGCAAGCAACAGGGCAAGCCCGGGTGTTCCCTCCGGGACGTTGAGTTCAACCGCGGAAATCAGGTAGACACCAAAGCTGGTGGAGAGCATGGTGCCGACAAAGGTGAAGAACGCCGCGACCGTAACTGCGTAGGCAGGGGTCAATGCCCTGGTGCGGACGGCCGCCGCAACCGAATTCGAGGCGTCGCGGAACCCGTTGAGGAACGCAAAGCCGCAGGTGCACGCAAGGACCAGGAACATCATGAGGGTTTGGCCAGTCATCGTCGGGCTCAGGATTCCTTGACCAGGACGCGTCCCAAGTGGTCGGCCACGGCGCGCAGCGATTGCGCCGAGGCAAGGAATTGTTCGGCCACCGACCGGTGCCGAATGATGGTGCCGGCCTTGCTCAGCTCCCCGATTTCCCCGATCCAGGTGCGGTGCGTGCGGTGGGCGCGCTTGGAAATCCTGACCAGTTCAAGCCACAGGTCTTCGAGGTCGTCCATGCGCTGCAACTTGCCCAGCGCCTCGGTGGTGAGCTCTGCCTGGCGGCCGATGAGCTCGAGCTGCTCTGCCGCCCGGTTGGAGAGCTGCCTGTTCCCCAGATGGGCGATGAGGTCGCCGGCGCCGCTGAGCTGTTCGACGGCTTCGTGCAGCAACCGGGAGAAGGTGTAAATGTCCTCGCGTGGCAACGGGTTCACGTAGCTGGTGCGAAGGTGGGTGAGCACCGCGTAGTGGAGATCCGTGGTTTTCACTTCGGAAGCGTTCAGTGCGTCCAGGTGCTGTTGGCGGTCCTCGTCGGATCCCAGCATTTCGGAAAGAATGCCGACGCATTGGTGGACTTCGGTGGCCAGCTCGCGCAACAGCTCGAGGCCACGCGTATCCGAAGGGAAAAATCTAAACTTCACGATGTACCACCGGGTGCGAATGTATGGAAACAGGTCGTGCCCAGTTTACGGGGCAAAGGTTAACAAGCGTCTACGGATCCCTGCCACTCCCCGGCACCGGGGCGCCGGGGGTAGAGGTCCGTCGTTCACGGGTGCCTGGGGGCTGGTCCGTGTCCCACACCGACGCTTGAGGTGCAGGATAAGTGGCATTCGACGTTTTCACCGGGACCGGAGCCACGGAGCGCCGGACGCGTTTGTGGCGGGCCCTTCGCGGGGTGGGGGCGTTTTTGGGCCGTGGGACGCGCTTTACTGGGCTATGGGCAACCTTCCCGATGTGCTTGCGCCGGGTCTGGCGGTCGGTCTTGAGGCTTCCCTGCCCGGCGATGGCGCGCTTGCCCACGTTCACCGAGGCGACCTGGTCCCGGTTCCCCTCCAGCCCGCAGGGTCGGCACCGGGCGTGGTGGTAGCCGCCGGGGCGGGCGAGCTCCGCATCGCAGCCGGGGCAGTGGGCGCTGGTTCCCCGGGCCGGGACCTCGATGACCTCCAGCCCGGTGCGGGCTCCCAGATGGGTGGTGGCGTCCACGGCCTTGCGGCGCGCCGATTGGGCCACCCGGTTGTTGTTCGCCCGCCCGATGCCGCCGGCCGTGAGGGTGGAGAGATCCTCGATGGCGATGCTGGTGGCGCCGACCCGGTGGGCGTATCCGGTGGCCCATCCGGCGAAGTGGAAGGCCAACTCCCGGTTGACCCGGGAACGCTTGGCCCCGAGTTGGGTGCGCAACTCCTTCCAGACCGCGATCTTGGCTTCCAGCGCCGCGCGCAGGGGCGAGGAATCCTCAAGCCCGTCGGCCAGATGCCCGGTGCGGGCGATCTTCCCGGTCAGGATTTCTCCTTCCTGCTGGAGCCGGAAGAGTCTGGTGCCGAGCCCGCGGTCGTCGTACCGGTGACCCTCGAACGCGGAGACCAGGTTTCCGTCCGGGGTGGCGCGGGTGTGGGAGATGACTCCGAGCCCGACCGGCGACCAGTCGATGCCCACCACGGAGGTGATCGGCGTTTTGGGGTTGCGCATGGGAGGATCCGGCTCGGTGTACGCGAGGTGGAACCTTGCGATGCCCGGCTTGGTCGGGTGGATGGTGATGGTGGGCAGGTGCCACTTGGCGACAGGCCGGCCCCGGAGGTGCCGCGGGACGGGCAGGGTGATCTCGGCTGCCACCCAGTGCTTGCGGCCGGTCGGCCTGTCCACCGTGGGCAGGCGCAGGGCCAGGATCAGCGAGGTGCCGGGCGCGTCCAGTTCCATGGTAGCCAGTTGCCTGTCCACCGCGCCGAGGATCAGCCGGCGTCCGGGCGCCGGGGTGTCCGGGAGCATCGGCAGGCGCAGGGAAGCGATGGCGGCGCCGGGATGGCGTTTCAGGTGCCGGGTCACCTGGCTGCCCAGGTTTTTGGCGGTTCCCGCGCGGACCTTGGGGTGGGAGGCTACCAGGCACCCGGTACCGGTGAGGTGCTGCAGGGCGGTGTCGCGGTCGGCGAGGGTCCGCAGGACGGCGACGACGTTGGCCTGGATGAGGCGATCCACCCGGCTGGTCACATAGACGCCCTTCCGGTGCGTGGGGTTCAGCCCGAGCCTGGCGGCGGCCACGTGGGCGCTGGCCGGCAGCCGCCGGCCGGTGGCGTCGGTCCCGGCGGCGAGGCGGTCCAGGGTGGCGTGGGTGAAGCCCCGCCGCATGAGCCCGGCCGCGGCGGTGTCGGTGAGGGCGAACAGGCGGGCCAGGCCCGGGGTCATCGGGACGTTCACGGTGACGCCGGAGACAGTCACGGGGCACCACCACTCCCGGCCGCCGCATCTGCAGCACCACGGCCCCGGCGCAGGCCGGTTCCCCGCCCGGCGGCCGGGGAACCGGGGCCCTGCGCGAACTCGTCCATACACTCATTCTGCTCCCGGCCACCGACACTTCGGGCCCGCCGGCGCGCAGGTGTGTGGACGCAATGCCCCGGACCCTGGAACAAAGACCCGGTCCCCGAGGCATCACCACCGGCAGGACGGCGGGCAATACCAAGCGATGCTTCCAGGGCCTTTCGTGGTTCCCGCAGCCCGGAGACCCGGTCCCTGCGCGAAGGACCTCGCCCGCGGCGGAATCCCGCAAGTCTCCCTCCCGATCCCCGGGTGGGAACCCAGGTCTTCCGTGCGGAAAATCCGCCGGGCGGAGGCGACCTTGCGCGCGCCGACGACCGGCATGCCCATGCACTTGGCCGCCACATGCCACTGTCAACAAATGCCAATGCGTGCAGGAAAAATTGCCAACTGTTGACCAGTCTGGTCTCGTAAGCGGGGGAGTGCCTGAGGCAGGAATCCTGGAGCCAGAATTGGGAAGTATAGTGGTGCCGAACCGGGAGCGCCTCTCGGCGGAAGGCCGCTCGTAGCGGCTGAAAGTTGGAGCCCGGGGCTGCCGCGATCCGGCACCATAAATCAATTTTTCTCGTATCGGACCCCTGCTGTCAACACGGAAGGGGTCAATACGCGCTCAGCGTGAAGGAGCTCTCAGTCAAGTTCCCCGCGTCGCCACAACTCAGCGCAGGCTTCAAGGTCTTCGGCCGTCTTCAGTAGCGAGTGGGCCCTGCGCGTCATAACCGAGGCGCGCGACTCGTGTGAAAGCTCTGCGGCATCCGCCTGTTCGGCTTGGCCCAGGGCAATGACCCTGCAATAGGCTGCGGTGCGCTCGAGTGCCACATCGAAGTCGCCCTCGAAGGCTCCGGTGAGGATGGAACTCGTCATTTCACGCAGTTCCTCCGCTCCCGGGGGCTCTGCGGCGCCGGCAATGGCACGGGCGACCTCGGCCTTCGGGGCGCCCGCGGCGAAGAAGGAAGCCATGGCCTCGGCATTGCCCAGCGTCGCGGCGCGAATCGCGTAAAGCCGCCAGAGCGCGCCGGGCAGCGAACGCGCCGGGGTCTTGGACCAAAGCTCGGCCACGATCTCCAGCCCTTCGTCCTCGGCAAGGGTCACGAGCCGTTCACGCACCTGGGGATCCGCGTTGACCTTTCCGGCGCGCACCAGCGCCTGGGCGGTCAGGTGCGCCGCCTCGGAAATCCGTGCGGGATCGGCCCCGCCCTCAAATGGATCAAAGTCCATGGGGGCGAAAGGTTTGGGTTTGTGGTGGCGGAACGTGGTTGCCGGGGGAGTTGTTGCTGGGTGGCCCTTCATGGCCTTGAGGATACTCTGTTCAGCTGAATGCTTGCTCATCGATCGGCAGCCGTGCCGACCCGGCAGCGATGTAGGTGGCGACCAATGCCGTCACGGTTCCGCCCAGGGCCAGGCCTGCGAGCACCACCAGTTGGAACTGGGCTGCTCCCAACGCGAGTACGCCGCCGAAGAGGGCGCCAACGAAGGCGCAGGGCAACGTGACAAGTCCTGTTGACTTGGTTTGGTCGAGGTTCGGGATCGGCGCTTAGCGCACGGCCATGCGCCGTGCGGATTGGGTGGATTCGCGGGGCCGGGCACCGAGAGCGAGCCAGCCTTCAACCTCGCCGCGCTATGCCCTCACGAGCGCCGAGGGGCAGGGAAGTCGCTCGCCGGGCAGTGGTGAACGATGCCGTCGAAAGCATGAGGACGACAAAGAGCGCGGCCGTCCACGGGGCCGACTCGACACCGCGTGATGGCGGCCGGTTGCACCCCGGCGCGATGGATCGCCACCAGCGGAAGCGGGCCGAGCCCTAGGCCCGCGCGTGCCAGCAGGGCCGTCGTTGCAAGGACCATCGCAAGGATGACAACGGCAAACCTGATGTATTCAAACACTTCATGAATTTACCAAGGTTGTCCGAAACCTGCCCGAATATCCGCTAATATAGGTCTTGGCCTTGTGCCATGCGCCTTTAGCTCAGTTGGTAGAGCACTGGACTTTTAATCCATTGGTCGCGGGTTCGACCCCCGCAGGGCGCACAGTAAAAGCGGCTCTGACTAGGAGAAATCCAAGTCAGAGCCGCTTTCTGTTTAAGTTGGCATGGCCGAATCCAACGGAAACCCAACGAATTGAAATCAACGGGGTTTCGGCGCGCCCGGCCGGCCGATCTACTTGATCAGGCCGGTCAGGGTGTCGGCAACCTCGGTGTGCACTGCCTTGCTGCCTATGTAAACGTCTTGGGTTGTGGATACCTGGGCATGGCCCAGCTGGTCGGCTCCGACGCTGGCAGAGAACCTCTCAGCGTCGATGAGGGTCGCCAGCGTCTTGCGGAACGTGTGCGAGGTGACCTAATCGAACTTGAGCCGGTCGCGGACCCGACGCCATTGCTTGGCGACAGCGGACGGATCCCGCCAGTTCCCGGTCAGGGCCGGGAATACCGCGTCACGAACGTTTCCGGCCGCGCTGACCTGCCGACGAAGCAGCATCGAGAGGGCAAAATTAGGCAGCGGCAAGATGCGTTCACCAGATTTGGTCTTGAGGTAGTCGTCACGAAGCATCCCCTTGGCCTTTGGCCCGGTTGACCTTCCCGTTGCCTCCAATGGCGCGGCCAGCTCGGAAACCTCATCGGCCAGAAGGTCGGCCCGGGCATTGAGCAGGCTCGTGGGTTCGTCGATGCGCCGCGCGATGGCTTCCCGCGTGAGCGCGACGGCTTGGGCCGCGGACTCGGCATCGAACAATTCCAAGGCGGCCGGATGCAGCTGCAGGAGGCCGGCCCCGGCGCACACGGGGCAGTCCAGGGCAACGACGCGCGCGATTCGGTGGGCGCATCCAGGGCGGAGCATTTTCACTTGGTCTCACCCGTCAGCATCTTGGCTAGGGCATCGGCCGACCGGCCCATCCGGTGTGCGATTTGGTCAATGCTGAGCCCCGGCTTTCGGAGGTAGTGAAAGTCGGCTGTTGTTGTCGCGTAGAGGGCTCCCATGGCTTCGAGTATCTTTCAGCCGGAGGGAGCAATGGGGGGTGTTTGCAGGGTGGGACGGGTCTACGGGTTCGCCGTTCCGGACCGACGCGCTGGTGTGGCGGGTCCAGGTAAGTCTTGGTGCAAGGTCTTCGGAACCGTTGACCTGGGAGCTGGTCCATTACTACCCCGCTGGTGGCTTGCGGGTTCGGGACGCGAGTCAGACGAATACTTGACGAGAAGATGGGCCCCGCTTCCCACGGCGGGGCCCATCCGTTTCGCAGATACCGCTTTGGGTCGGCATCTACAATCGCGGACACAGGCACTTGGGGGACGCCTGGGCCGCCGAAACCCTCCCGACATCTTCAGGGACCGAGTAATTGACTTACCTGAAAACGGGGTTCCACCGGAGGCTGGGGAGTGGTGACTCTCCCGGAGGCCGTTGGTGGGTTAGGGTTTCGCAACTATATCTAGTTGTCAGAGCGACGTTACGCCAGACATTGAACGCCGTCTATTAGACTTTTGGCCACTGTTTGGGGCGAGGGAAACCGCAGGTCCATGATCGCGATTGACGGCCCCTTCCTCCTGAAATGCAAAATGAGCCCCACCCGTGAGTGAACTGCTCCCCGGAAGTTGGACTGAATAATTCAGGTCCTTACTTCCGGGGAGTTTTTCCATGAATCCACAAAGTTCATTGACCGCCGAGCAGCGGTTGGCCGCAGTCGATCTTTTCGAGGAAGGGTTCCGGTCTCGCGCGGTATCCTCAAGACTTGGCGTTAGCCACGATGCGGTTCGCACGTTGGAGAAACGATTCAGGATATGGGGTAGGGCAGCGTTGGAAAGAAAACCAACCAAGCAGGTGTATTCCTTCGAGTTCAAGCTCGCGCTCGTCCGCCAGTTCCTCGACGGCGAGGGGACCGCGATGGACCTCGCCCTCAAGAACCAGCTGAATTCCCCGACCCAGCTCCGCAACTGGGCGAAAATCTACCGGGAACAGGGCGAGGACGGGCTGCGTCCCAAGGCCAAGGGCCGCCCGCGCACCGCGGATGGCCCCGAGCCGGCCGAGCCCACCGAACTCGAGAAGCTGCGCCGCGAGAACCAGCGCCTCCAGGCCGAGAACGCCTACCTAAAAAAGTACGGGCCTTGAGGAACCACCCACCGCGCTGAAGATCAGCGCAGTGATCGCCCTCAAGGCATCCCACCCCCTGCCCCTGCTCCTGGCTGCGGCGGGGCTTCCCCGTTCCACGTTCTTCCACCGCCAGGCAGCACTCAAGGCCCCGGACCGGCACGCGGAACTCCGCACCCGGATCCACGAGGTCTTCACCGAGGCCAAGGGCCGCTACGGGCACCGGCGCATCCATGCCGCCTTGGCGCGCGAGGGCCGGCACGTGGCACGCAAGACCGTGCTGAAGCTGATGCGCGAGGAGAACCTGGCCTGCAAGGTCCGCACCCGCCGCAGGTATGCCTCCTACCGGGGCCAGGTCGGCAAGGTCGCCGAGAACCTGCTGAAGCGCGAGTTCGACACGCCGGGGCCGAACCTGAAGTGGGTGACCGACGTGACCGAGTTCAAGGTCGCGGACCGCAAGGTCTACCTCTCCCCGGTCATGGACCTCTTTGACCGATCGATCATTTCCTACTCGGTGTCGGAGTCACCGACCGTCGCCTTCACCAACGAATCGCTCTCCGAAGCGATCGGCACCCTGGTGCCGGGCGAGGCGCCGATGGTGCACTCGGACCAGGGATTCCAGTACCAGCACGCCAGCTGGCAGAAGCTGCTCACCGATGCCGGCATGGCCCAGTCCATGTCGCGGAAGGCCAACTGCCTGGACAACGCGGTCATGGAGAACTTCTTCGGGCACCTGAAGGAAGAGATGTTCCACCACCACGAATTCACCGGCATCGAGGCGTTCACCACCGAGCTGAAGGACTACATCCGCTGGTACAACACCGACCGCATCTCGTTAACGCTCGCGTGCCTGAGCCCGATGGAATATCGGGCCCAGGCACTCGCTGCGTAGACTTTCACTTACCGAGTCCAACTTTCGGGGGCCAGTTCAGAGGGTGGGGCTCATTTGTTCGCAGATGCCATGACGGGCATGAGCGTCTACGAAAGGGTCCGCAGGTCCTTGGGGGTTACCTGCGAACGGTTGCGCAGGTACTGGGGATGTCCTGCGCAGCGACAACCATATCAGCGTTTGCGGGCTCTGGTGACTCGGGCTATCAAAGGGCAAAGCCCCGCCCTTTTCCTTTCGGATCGGGTGGGGCTTCGTTGTGTCTACTGCTGGTCGTATGGGACCAGCCCCCTGGGCCTACATCTCAGTGGTTAGAGATCCTGGGGTGGTGCATCACCCAACGAAAACTGGGCAATTCAACGCAAATCGGGTCTGTGTGTAGCAAAGTCCGAGGCCGCTAGTTGCCAATGATCTAGCGGGAAACCGTGTTCACAGCAAACTAGCGCAAAATTTAGACGGCAACTCCATTGGTCGCGGGTTCGACCCCCGCAGGGCGCACAGAACCACCCCCCGTTCCCATTATGGGAGCGGGGGTGGTTCTGTTTCTGCGGCAAACCGGCTTCGTCCTTCAATGACGAAAGGTTCAGGGTCCTCCTCTCTGGGAAATTCCGTTGAAAAACCGCTGGTGACCTGCCTGATCGTGTAGGTTTTTTGACCGTGAGCAACCCGAATTCTTCTGAAAAGCCGTCCATCGAAATCCGTCGCATGGTGGATTCAGATAAGCCAATGGTGATGGAACTTATCGGCGAAGCCCGAGTCGATCATCTTGAGCCTGAAGAACGGGCGGCTCGTGGGTTCATCCAAGCCACGGTCAACGAGGAACTTCTCGAGGTTGCCCTGTAGGGCCCCGGGATCTATTTGGCTGTCGTGGGCGGCGAGGCCGCCGGATTTGTCATGTCGTGGAGCCCGGAGCAAATCAGCGAGCAGAACCGCGTTGGCACGGAATCGATTCGGCAGGCGGCGGAAGCCTTCCCCGGATCCCGCGTCTTCATGTCAGGTCCCGTTGCGATTTCCGAGCGTTTCCAAGGGCTGGGGCTTTACCGAAAGATGACTTCGGCGCGTGATGCCGCAGTGCCCGATACATACCAGTGCGCCGTGCAGTTCGTAGACATGTCCAATGTGAAATCACTGGATGTGCACCGCCACATGGGCATGACGGAGTTGAGCCAGTTCGACGTCAACGGCAGCCAGTTCATTCCGTTCGCGTATCCGGTGCAAAGGCCGGAGAAAGCCCAGGCCTAGGCCTTTTGGGGCCAAGAAACGCGAAGCAATCGCGGTTTCGGCCCCGTACGGCATCCGGACCCCCGTTCTCCTTGCGAGGGCGGGGGTCCGTGTTTTTGCGGATTCGAATGCGCCGTGCAGGAGGCGCTTACCGGGCTCCCGTGAGGATCGCCAGCCGCTGGGTGGCCCGGGTCATCGAGACGTAGCGGTCGACGGCCCCCTCAATGCCGGTCCCGAATCCCTCGGGGTCGACGAGGACAACGAGGTCGAACTCGAGGCCCTTGGCCAGCTCCGGGGTCAGCGACCTGATGCGCGGGGTCGAATTGAACGAGGGATCCCCGATGACACAGGCAATGCCGTCGTCGTGCCCGGCCAGCCACCGCTGCAGGATCGAGTCCAGCTCCGAGACATGTCCGTGGACAACGGGGATGCCGCTGCTGCGCACCGAGGTCGGCACGTTGGCGTCGGGCAGGGCGGCCCGGATGACCGGTTCCGCCTCCGCCATGACCTCCAACGGCGTTCGGTAGTTGATGTTCAGTGAGGCCAGCGCGATGTCGCGGAACCCGACGCGTTCCAGGCGTTCATCCCACGACTCGGTGAAGCCGTGCCGTGCCTGGGCCCGGTCCCCGACGATGGTGAAGCTGCGCGACGGGCAGCGGCTCAGCAGCATGCGCCACTGGGCGTCTGTCAGTTCCTGCGCCTCGTCCACGACGATGTGCGCAAACGGGCCGGCCAGCAGGTCCGGGTCGTTCTCCGCCAGCGCGCCCTCATCGATGATGACCGGTTGCAGGTCCGTCTGGCGCAGCATGGTCACCAAGCCGGTTCCGTCGTCGTCCGCCGCGATCAGCTCGTCGACGACCCGGGCCATCTGTTCCCGCTCGGCGGCTACGGCCGCCCGGTGTGCAGCTCGGCGCCGGGAGGCCTGCGGGTCGCCGAGACGTTGCCGTGCCGCGTCCAGCAACGGCAGGTCCGACTCGGTCCAGACCCGGGGATCGGGGCGTTGCAGCAAGCGGACCTGATCATCGGTGAGCCAGGGGGCGCATGCGTGTAGGTACCCGGGCGCGGAGAAAAGGTTCGCGACAAGGATCGTCGCATCGAACAGCGGCCAGGCCCGGTTGAAGACCCCAGCCAGTTCCGTGTTCTGCAACAGGGCGCGGCGCAGCAGTTCGAGGGGAACGCCTCCGCCTTCGCCGTCAGCCCAACCGTCCCCGTCGTCACCGGCTTCGCCCTCGTTCGAGAGCTTCCCGGCCAGGATCGCGACCAGCGCCTCCCAGACCTGGTCGCGGGCCTCGTTGTGGGGCGTACCCGGTTCCCCGGCTCCGAATGCATCCGCCCAGTCGGCCGGGCCCAGCCAGAGTTCCGCCCAGGGGGTTTCCACCAGCAGCCCCTCGGCGGGCGGCTGCTCGTACATGGCAACGGCCGGTTCGATGGCCTTCACCATGGCGTCCAAGGACTTCAGCCGGGTGACCTCCGGGTCGAATTCGGTGGCGGCGGCATTTCCCTCGGCGACAAGGTCCCGCAGGGTGCAGGTCTGCACGCCCTCCTCGCCCAGGCTCGGCAGCACGTCCGCGACGTAGGCCAGGTAGGGCTGGTGCGGGCCGACGAACAGCACCGACCCGCGGCGCTCGCCGAGCCTGGGATCGGCGTAGAGCAGGTAGGCGGCCCGGTGCAGGGCCACGACCGTCTTGCCGGTGCCGGGGCCTCCGTCGACAACCAGGGCCCCGCGGGATCCGGCGCGGATGATTGCGTCCTGGTCCGCCTGGATGGTGCCGACAACGTCGCGCATCTTGGGCGACCTGCTGCCGCCGAGGCTCGCGATGAAGGCTGACTGGTCATCGAGCGCGGCGTTTGATTCCAGCCCCTCCGGGGTGAACACCTCGTCCCAGTAGTCGACGACCCGGCCGCGGGTCCAGCGATACCGCCGCCGGCTCGCCAAGCCCATGGTGTTGACGTGGGTCGCGGCGAAGAAAGGTTCCGCGGCGGGCGCCCGCCAGTCGACAAGAAGCCTGCGGCCGTCGCTGTCGGTCAGCCCGATGCGCCCGATGTACACGGGCTCAGGGTCGTCGGTCGTGACAAATCGGCCCAGGCAGAGGTCCATGCTGAAGCGCTGCAGAAGGCGCAGCCTGGAGCTGATCCGGCGGATTTCGGCGTCGCGTTCCACTCCCTCCTGGCCCTTGCCTCCCGGTGCCCTGCGGTGGGTGTCGAGGTGCCGGGCAAGGTCGGCGGTCTGCGCTTCCAGGCTCCGGGCGATCGCGGCGAAGTGCTGCTCGTCGCGGGCTATCAGCGTGGGGTCGGCCTTGGCTGCAAGGTGGGCGGGGAGGTTGAACGCGGTGGTGTTGACCTGGGTCATGGCATCATCTCCGGTAAGGATTTGGGGGCGCGTGAAGTGGCCGGACTGCATCGACGGCTGGGCGAGGGGATGCCTCGTGGAATGGTCAGGGTTTCGCTGTATGCGGGGCCAAGAGGACGGATCCGAACATCGATTATGCGCCTTGCCGGGGGCCTTGCGGCAAGACCCCTGTGCGTTATAAATTGGAAATGGAGAGGATTGTTTTCTCCTGCTTTTGCCGCATGATTCAATCCCCGTTTCCCACATTGGAACGGGGATTTTCCTTTTAGGTCCGCCGCATCGACGGATTGTCTGAGCTGAGCGGAAATGGATGGATGGCTCGGGGTGTGGCTGACGGGCGGTCAACCCCGCTGGCGGACACGCAAGGGCCACGCGAAATGCCAAATGTTGCGTGGCGCACATTTTTCCCATTATCTTTAACGGGTCAGGCGAAACACTTCTGAAGTTTTTGCCGTCGCTCTAAAAATGGGCGAGATCCGGGTTCATTGCCCGAAGACGAATATGGCCATCACAGTTGTTTGCTACATTCGAGAGTTCCAAAAATGCCTACAATTTCCGCCGCGGTTTCCCGCGCCCTTTTAACCTGCACCTCCGAAATTTTCGGGGTCATGGGAAATGGAAACGCACACTTCCTCGACGCCTCGGTTCGCACCGGATTCCGCTTCACCGCCGTCCGCCACGAATCGGCCGCAGTCACCGCAGCCGACGCCTACTTCAGGATCACCGGAAAGCCGGCGGTTGCCACCACCACCTACGGTGCAGGTTTCACCAACGCCGTCACACCGCTGGCCGAAGCCGCGGCGGCCGAGATCCCGATGATCCTGGTGACCGGCGACCAGCCAACCACCGGTGCCCGCCCCTGGGACGTGGACCAGGCGGCAATCAACACGGCTGTCGGCGCCAAGACCTTTGTCGTTGATGCGCAAAACCCCGTGGCGATAACCCTCGCGGCGGTGGCCCATGCACTGCGCGAACGCGTACCGGTGGTCATCTCCCTGCCCTACGACATCGTGGCAGACGAAGCGGCGGACGAGCCGGAACTGACGCTCGCCGACTTCAACCTCGATCCGGGATATCCGGTGGCTGCACCGGAATTGCTGGCTCAGGCCGCAACGGCACTGAGCACGGCCAAGCGCCCGCTGGTTCTCTATGGTCGCGGGGCGCGTCTTTCCAACGCAGCCGAGGCAATCGGTGCGCTCGCCGACAAGCTCGGCGCCTTGAGCTCGAGCACCGTGCTGGCCGCAAACCTTTTGTCCTCCCGCCATGGCGACCTGGGCATCACCGGCGGCTTCTCCTCCGAGGAGACCGCGGCGCTGATCCACGAGGCTGACACCGTCCTGGTGCTCGGTGCAAGGCTGAACCAGTTCACCACGCGATTCGGGGACCTCTTCAACGATTCGGCGCAGGTCATCCAGGTGGACATTGCGCCGGCGGCAACGAACCCGCGCGTCGACGCCTTCATACGCGCCGACGCAACCTCCGTTGCGGTGGCACTCGTCGGCATGGTCGGGGAGCGGAACGCTGAAGGGTCCTGGCTCGGCCAGGTCGGCGACCGCCTCGCAAGGATCAGCGAGCACGCCGAGGGCGACGAAACCGCGCCCGACGGGCTGCTGGACCCGCGCTCGGTGGCTAGGGCGCTCAACTCGGTCCTTCCGGAGCGGCGCCTGGTGGTCCAGGACGGCGGACACTTCATCGGCTGGGGCCCCATGTACTGGGACATCCCGGGCCCGCAGGCGCTGAACCTCGTCGGAACCGCCTACCAGAGCATCGGCATGGGCCTGGCTTCCGCAGTCGGCGCGGGTGCCGCGGCCGGGGAAGACGAGACAGTGGTGCTCGCCTCCGGCGACGGGGGATTCCTCATGGGCCTTGCAGACCTGGAATCCGTGGTCCGCTCGGTGCGCAGCGGCGTGATCGTGGTCTACAACGATGCCGGCTACGGGGCCGAGGTCCACCAGTACGGCTCGATCGGCCTGCACGAGGAACCGATGCTCATACCCGAGGTCGATTTCGCTGCGGTGGCCCGCGGCCTCGGCGCCAGGAGCACCAAGGTTCGGTCGCTGGAGGACTTCGCCGAATTGCGCCAATGGGTTGCGGAGGGCGCCAGTGGGGTGTTCCTTGTTGACTGCCGCATCAGCCCGGCGGTCAGGGCCCCGTACATGGAGGAAGTGCTCGAGGCCAACCGCAAGGCCGCTCTGGCCCGCGGCTAGCGAACAATTTATTGGGGGAGGGCGTCCGCGTCGGTGCATGCATTTGCACTGGCCCGGACGCCCTTTTTGTTTCACGTGAAAACTTTTGGGCTGCACCGAAGAAGACCTACCAAAAGGTAGGTTCGGGGCCTACTGTTGGATGGTGCGATACCTGAACCTGCTGGCGCTTGGCGCGGCAACCCTCACCGCGGCGGCGGCAATCGGGATTGCCCCGGTCCAGGCGCAATCCATCTCCGCAGTGAAAGCAACCCACGTGAGCCAGGGGTCCACCATGCCAGTGCCGTACCCCGAGTCGCTCGAGACCCCCGCTCACGGCCTGCGCGTCGCCACCTTCAACGCCTCGCTGAACCGAAGCGAGCCGGGACGGCTGAAGCAGGACCTGTCCGGCCCCGACGACCCGCAGGCGCAGGCAGTGGCGGAGATCGTGCAACGCAACGCCCCCGACATCCTGCTGCTCAACGAATTCGACTACGACGCGGCGGGCAACGCGGCCGGCCTGTTCAAGAAGAACTACCTGTCGGTTTCCCAGCGAGGCCAGGCCGCCATCGACTACCCCTATGTCTACCTGGCGCCGTCCAACACCGGGGTTCCCAGCGGCGCAGATCTGGACGGGGACGGCGTCGTGGGCGGCGCGGCCGACGCATTTGGCTACGGCGACTTCGAGGGCCAGTTCGCCATGGTGCTCTATTCGAAGTACCCCATCGACACGGCCAATGCCCGGACCTTCCAGGAGTTCCTCTGGAAGGACATGCCCCACTCGCAACTGCCGGCCACGTACTACGACAAGGTGGTGCAGGGCGTGCTGCGGCTGCCCAGCAAGTCGATGTGGGACGTGCCCGTGAGCGTCGGGAAGGACACCATCCACATCATCGCCGCGCACCCCACGCCACCGGTCTTCGACGGCCCGGAGAAGCGCAACAAGCGCCGTAACCACGACGAGATCCGGCTCCTCAACGACTACATCGGCGGGGGGGAAGCGGCCGCGTACATCTACGACGACGCGGGCGTGCGCGGACCGTTGAAGCCAGGAAGCAGGTTCGTGGTGGTGGGCGACCTGAATTCGGATCCCGCCGCCGGCGACTCGGACCCGTCGTCGATCAACGCGCTGCGGAAAAACCCGCTGCTCGTTGATCCCCTGCCGGCCCTGGGCACCGCCGACTTCGGCCGCGGAGCCGAGGGCATCATGCGCGTCGACTATGTGCTGCCCTCGGCGGTGCTGCAGGTGGGCGACGCCGGGGTCTACTGGCCAGGGCCCGGCCAAAGCGGCTCGGACCTGGTCGAGGGGTGGCCCCCGCCGAGCAGCGACCACCGGCTTGTCTGGGTCGACCTGGACATTCCAGAATAGGCGGCCCGCCTCAGGGGAGGACGCCGCCATGAAACGCCAGAGGGGCGGCCGGTGTTTGGCCGCCCCTCTGGCGTGTGCGTTGGTGTCCGCGGTGTCAGGAGCGCTGTCCGGCCTCGGCGGGCAGCGAAGCCTCGTCGGCAGGCAGGCCGCCGTCGGACTCCGGGTCGCCGCCCTCCAGCCTCTTGCGCCGGCGCTGGGCCAGGGCGTTGAGCACGGCAATGGCGAGGATCAATCCGGCGGTGGCAATCAGCTGGGTGCGGCTGGCCGGGTCGAAGAGCGACAGGACCACGATGCCCGTAAGCATGACCAGCGCCAGGATCGACAAGTATGGGAATCCGGGCATGCGAACCGGAAGAACCACGCTCGGGTCCTTGTCGGCACGCAGGCGCAGCACCAGCTGCGACACCGCGATGAAGCCCCAGGTGACCAGCAGGGTGGAGCCCACCGCGTTGAGCAGCATCGGCATGACCAGGTCGGGCGCCAGGTAGTTCATGACAACCGCCACGATGCACAGGATGACCGAGCCGAGCACGGCAATGTACGGGGTCTTGTTCTTGTTCCGCACCATCACCACGCGCGGGGCGAGCTTGCGCTCGGAGAGCGAAAGAAGCATGCGCGACGCGGCATATATGTTCGCGTTCATCGCCGAAAGCAGGGCGACGACGACCACCAGCGCCATGATCGAGTCGATCCACGGGATGTGCGCGGCGCCAAGCACGGCAACGAACGGGCCCGCGGCAAGCTCCGGCGAGTCCCACGGCAGCACGGCGACCATGACCAGTGCAGAGCCGATGTAGAAGACCAGCACGCGCACCAGCACGCCGCGAACGGCCTTGCGGATGCTCTTGCGCGGGTCGTTGCTCTCGGCCGCGGCAATGGCGACGATCTCGATGCCGCCGAAGGCGAAGACGACCATCAGCAGGCCCGCGCACAGGCCCACGATGCCGGTGGGCATGAACCCTCCGTGGGCCACGAGGTTGCTCAGTCCCTTGGCCTCGACGCCCGGCACCAGGCCGAGGACCAGGGCCGCGCCGACGGCAAGGAAGACGACGATCGCGGCGACCTTCATGAAGGAGAACCAGAACTCGAACTGGCCGAACTTGGACACATGGGCCAGGTTGATGGCAGTCAGCAACCCCACGAAGATCAGCGACCAGGTTCCCTGCGAAACCCCGGGTATCCAGCCGCCGATGATCGCCGCGGCGCCGGTGGCCTCCGCGGAAATGACGATGACCGCCTGGATCCAGTACAGCCAGCCGATCACCGCCCCGGCGTTCGGGCCCAGCGCCTTGGTGGCGTAGACGGAAAACGAGCCGGACGACGGGTTGGCCGCGGCCATCTCGCCGAGCATGTTCATGATCAGGATGACCAGGAAGCCGGCCAGCGCGAAGGCCAGGATGACGCTGGGTCCGGCCACCGCGACGGCCTGTCCCGAGCCGATGAACAGGCCGGCGCCGATGGCGCCGCCGATGCCCATCATGGTGATCTGCCGGGTGGTGAGGTTGTTGCCGGAACCCGTGGTGGTGCTGTTAGACATGCGCGGGGGACTCCTGCAATGCGGCGATGACGGCGCGTGCGATCAGCGCATTCGCCTCCGGCGAGCCGATCGAGATGCGGATGCCTTCGCCGGCGAAGGCGCGGGCCCAGATGCCCGCCGCGCGCAACGAGGCATCGACGGCGGTGGTCCGCTCGCCGGTGTTGAGCCAGATGAAGTTCGCGTGCGAATCCTCAAGCTCCACGCCCGCCTCGCGGAGGGCGTTGACCAGCCTGGTGCGCTCGTCGACCAGCTCGTCGATGCGCACCTGCAGCTCGGGTTCTTTTTCCAGGCTCAGCACCGCTGCGCGCTGGGCCAGGGCCGTCACGCCGAACGGGACTGCGGTCTTGCGCAGGTTTGCGGCCACGGCGGCAGGCGCGATGGCGTATCCGATGCGCAGTCCGGCCAGGCCGTAGGCCTTGGAGAAGGTGTGCAGCACAGCAACGTTGGGGTAGCGGCGGAAGAAGTCCAGTCCGATCGCGGATTCGCCGTGCACGTTGAAGTGCACGTAGGCCTCGTCGATGACCACCAGCACGCGGGCCGGGACCTTGGCCATGAAGGCGTCGACTGCGGCGGCATCCACCACGGTGCCGGTCGGGTTGTTGGGGTTGCAGATGAAGATCAGCGCGGTGCGGTCGGTGATCGCCGCGGCCATGGCCTCGAGGTCGTGGGCGCCCGCGGCGTCCAGCGGAACCATCACGGGGGTTGCCCCGGCCACGTGGGTCAGGATGGGGTAGGCCTCGAAGGAGCGCCAGGCGAACATGACTTCGTCGCCGGGGTTTGTCGTCGCGTGGATCAGCTGTCCAGCTACCTCCACGGATCCGGCGCCCAGGGCGATGGTCCCCGGGTCCACGCCGAAGCGCTCGGCCAGCATGCCGACCAGTTCGGGGGCAGCGGCGTTGGGGTATTCGTTGATGCTTCCCAGTTCGGCTGCCAGGGCGGTCGTGACTGCGGCCAGCGGGGGGAACGGGTTCTCGTTCGACGAGAGCTTGAACGCCTGTTCGTGCTCGCCGGGGGTGGCCCCCTGCTTGTATGCAGGGATCGCTTGGAGTGAAGTGCGCTGGGCGATTGTCATCGTGCCTCCGTGGAATTTACCGGGGGCGCGTCATCGGTGACGCGCCTCACATAAACTACGAAGCTGGTGTCCGCCGGTCAACTGCCCAGCGAAAGACCATACAAGATGTACACGAAGAGTAGCGATGGCAGTTAAATGCTAGGCATTGTGCCCAGCATTTTTCGTAGCCGAACTTAGCCTACCGCCATTGCGGGCCGACGCTTCACGCACGGCCGCCGGTGCTTCCTCGTCGTCCCCGGAGTTTTGCCGGACGGCCTCCCACGCCAGCGGAAGGGTCCGGTTTTCAAAGTGCGTTTCCAGCACGATCGAGGACGAGGACCTGCTCATTCCCTCGGTCACCGAAATCGCGTCCAGCACCCGTTGCAGGTCCTTGGTCGACCGTGCCACGATCTTCACCAGCATGTCGCTCGACCCGGACACCGTGTGCATGTCCAGGATCTCGGGGATCTTGGCCAGCTCCGCGGCGACCCCGACCTGCCCGCGCCTCTGCTGGATCTTCAGCGAGCAGAAGGCGATCACCGGGTACCCCATGGCCGTGGGGTCGATGTGCGGTGCTATGCGGGTGATGACCCCCGACTCGTGGAGCCTGTTCAGGCGGTTCTGCACCGTTCCGCGGGCCACGCCGAGCCGCTTGGAGCACTCCATGACCCCGAGGCCTGGCTCGTCGGTGAGCAGCTCGATCAAGGATGCGTCCAGCGAATCGATTCTCATGCGCCCAGTATGGGTCGTTTCGCGCCGTTGGCGCGAATTCGATCCGAGGGCTCGCGTGTTTTGGCGCCTCTCGTCTCAGCGCCCCAGGAGGTGTCGCAAGTGCTCGTTGAGCATGGTCCCCTGCGGATCCGCGGCATCGCGCTGGGCCAGGAACTCGTTGAAGTGCGGGTAGACGGAGGCGAGGTAGGAAGAATCCCGGGTGTGCAGCTTGCCCCAGTGGGGCCGCCCGCCGTAGTGCACGAAGACCTCCTCCATCGCCCCAAAGAATTCACGCGAGGGCTCGCCCGCGTAGCGATGCACGGCAATGTAGGCGCTTTGCCTGCCCGATGCGGTGCCCAGCCAGGTGTCGTCGGCGCCGGTGGCCCGAACCTCCAGCGGGAAGGAAATCTTTTGCGGGTGGGCCTCGAGGGCCGTGCGCACGGCCGCGAACACCTCGGGCAGCGCGGCCAGCTCCACCGAGTACTCCATTTCGCGGAAGCGCACGCGGCGGGGAGCGACGAAGACCCGCTCGGACTGGTCGGTGTAGCTGCGCACGGCCAACGCCTTGGCGGCGAGTTTGTTGATCGGCGGAACCGTTGCGGGGATCCGGGCGCCCACCTGGCACAGCGCGGCGAATGCCACGTTGCCCACCAGCTCGTCGCTGATGAGGCGGCCGTGCCACGGCACGGGGTCCAGCGGAGCGTCGTCGGGCAGCCGCGTATTGGTCTTGGCCAGGGCCGTGTCCGTGTAGGGGAACCAGTAGAACTCCAGGTGGTCGCTCAGCACCACGCGGTCGACAAAGGATTCAAGCATCCCGGCAAGCGGCTCGGGTTCCTCGCGGGCGTGGAGCTTGAAGCGCGGCACGCATTGGAGCGTGATCTCCGTGAGCACGCCCAGGGCGCCCAGGCCCACCCGGGCGGCCTGGAAAAGCCCGGGGTTCAGGGTGGGGGAGCACTCGCGGGCCTCGCCGTCCGGCAGGATGATCCGCAGGGCGGTGACGGCCCCGGAGAAACCGGTGAAGGCGAGCCCCGTTCCGTGGGTCGAGGTGTTGATCGCCCCGGCAAGCGACTGGTGGTCGATGTCGCCCATGTTGGCAAGGGCCAAGCCGTACGGCTCCAGGAGGCGCCCGATGTCGCGCAGCCTGGTTCCGGCCCGAAAGCGGACCTGGTTGGTGAGCGGGTCGACGCGGAGGATGCCGCTGAAGTGGTCAAGCGAGAGCAGCGTCCCGCTGGTTGCCGCGATCGGCGTGAACGAGTGCGCGCCGCCAACCACCTTCAGGGTGGAACCCGCGTCGACTGCGGCACCCATGGCGGCGGTGATTTCGGATTCGTCCCGCGGCATGGCGACGGCGTCCGGGGTGGCCACCGCGCTTGAGGCCCAATTGCGCCAGGTCCCGGATTTCGACAGCCCCGGAATGCGTGGGTTCTTCACAGGAACGCCTTCCCCTCTGCCCGGTAGGTCGGCCAGGAATCAACGATGTGCCCCTGGGAATACACGGCGATTTCCTTTAGGCGTTCGGCAACCTCGCCGGCCTTGGCGTGCCGGAAGTACACGGTGTCGCCAAGTGCCAGGTTGCGGGCGGCATCGCCAACCAGGGGTGTCTGCACTTCGCCCGGACCCTCGGTGCCGCGGTACTTCAAGCCGTGCGGCCATGCAATGGTGGGAAGCCGGTCCTGGCCGGCGGGACCCGATGCCACCCAGCCGCCCCCGAGCACCGTGACGGTGGACGGGTTCGGCCGTCTGGCCACGTTGAGCCCGAAGTAGAGTGCGGGCTTCGGCCGGAAATGCCGGTACCCGTCGAACAGCCCGGGGCCGACGAGCCCGGAACCCGCGGCAACCTCCGTCACCGCGGATTCCCGGGCCGTCGATTCCAGCGAACCCGTGCCGCCGCCATTGACGAATTCGAGGTCCACGAGCGTTCCCAGCGCGGCGACGGTCTCCGCGCGACGGGCGAGGATTTCTGCGGCCGACGCCCGTTGCATGGTGCGCACTGCCGAACCCCTGGCCCCCGCTTCGCCGTTGCCCACGCCGGCTATCTGGCCCTCGTAGGCCATGAGCCCGACGAGCCGGAGGTTCTTGCGTCGCAGGAGTTGAACGGCGAGTTTCGTGACATCCGCGGCGCTGCGCAAGGGGGATCGGGCGGCGCCGATGGTGACGCCGCGGACCGGTCTGTAGGAGGCATCCATGTCGATGGCGACCCGGACCGGCGGGTGGCCGGGTGCCACCCGTTCCAACAGGTCGATCTGTTCGATGTCGTCGACCATGAGCGTGACGGCCTCGCGCGCCGCGTCGCTGGCGGCCAGCGCCCGAAGCGCCGAGGCGTCCGCGCATGGATATCCCACCACCACGTCGCGGGTCCCGGACTCGGCAAGCCAGATGGCCTCGGGAAGGGTGAACGCCAGGACGCCGGCGAAACCGGGCTTTCCCAAGGTGTGTTCGAGGGCGCGGCGGATGCGCAGCGACTTGGAGGCGACCCGGATCGGCTTGCCCGCGGCGCGCCGCACCAGGTCCTTGGCGTTGGCCTCGAAATGTTCCAGGTCCAGCAGCCCCACCGGCCGCGCGACGAGGTTGGCCTCGGCCAGCGCCTCGTCGTACGCCGTGAAGCGGGCCGCCGACGCCAGCTCGCTGGCCCGGCTCCCTGCTGGTTTTGCGTTGAACACGAACTGCCCCCTTCGGCAACCACGCACAAGTGATCCCCGTCACTGCGGGTTGACCTCAACTTACATCATGACCGGAACGAATTGGCGAAGTGAAGCAGCGGTTACGCTGGGTCCATGGACGAGGCGATCTATTCCCGGGAGGCCGACCAGCGGGGCAACACCGACCTGGTGATCCTGCTGCACGGTTACGGGTCGAACCCCCAACGCATGCTGCCGTGGTTTTCCGCGCTTCCCGCCGGCGTTACCGGCGCCGCGCTCCGCGGACCGCTGGATGTCGGGGGAGACCGGGGCTGGTTCCTGCTGGACTATTTCCTGGCAAACGACTTCGCCGAAGTGGTCTCCGCCGCCCAGCAGGTCTTCGACTGGCAGGACACGCACGCAATCGGCTACCGCTCGATCAGCCTGCTGGGCCATTCCCAGGGAATGGCCATGGCAACCACGCTGCACAGGCTGCGTCCGGGAACCTACAAGTCGATCGTCGGGCTCAGCGGGTTTGTGCTGTCCAACGAACTGTTGAACCTCACCGACAGCGAGCCTGCCCCGGGGCGGGGCATCCCGTTCTTCTGGGGGCGCGATCCGCAAGACCTGGTGATCAACACCGATGCGGTGGACTTCACCCGGGACTGGTTGGAGCGGAACACTGCCCTGACGGCACGCAGCTACCCGGGAATGGGGCATGGTTTCGGGGCGGACGAGAACCGGGACGTGGCGAGTTTCCTCAAGCACTATCTCCGGTAGACGGAGGGCATTGGCCGATTCGTGCCAACAATCAACCGGATGGTTGATTCGCCTGCCGTCGTTCCACGGAAAGGTGGAGGGTGAGACGGTTGTGCTTGAGGCCCGAGAGCCCAACCCGTTGTTTGTTCATCCTGTCGGGCGCCACCGATTGGGAGTGTCACCAAGATGATGCGCATGTTGTACACGGCTTTTGCCTTCGGGATCACCGGGGTTCTCTCCGGTCTCTACTACCGGGAACTGACTAAGAGCCATGACTTTGTGGACCGCTCGGCATCCCAGCTTCCGCTGGTGCACACGCACCTCTTGATCCTGGGATTCATTTTCCTGCTGATCATCATGGCGCTTGAGAAGATCTTCAGCATTTCCTCCATCGCGCCCCGCGCATTCACCTGGTTCTACTGGCTGTGGACCGTGGGCGTGGCGTTGACCGGCGGCATGATGCTGGTGAAGGGAACCCTGGTCGTTGTTGGTGCCGACGCGAGTTCTGCGGCGTTCGCAGGAATCGCCGGTCTGGGGCACATCGCCCTCACCGTCGCCATCGTGCTGCTCTTCGTGGCGATGCGTGCGGCCGTCAAGAAGAGCGTTTCCGTTGAAGCGAAAAGGGCTGCACAGGTCGCGTAGGTTTCAGCCGATCGGATAGGGCGGGGCTGGGTGTTGAACTGCACCGATCCCCGCCCTGTGTGGCGTTGAGGGCTCGGGGAAGCCTTCGGCCAAAGTGCTAGACCGGGAACTTGGACTTCAACGTGGCCAATTCCCCGGCGGTGGTGGAATCGTCATCGAGAAATGCCGTGGCGTCCGCGAACCTGCTGTCGGGAAACCTGTTGATTGTTCCCGCAAAGGCTTGTCCGCGCTTTCGCCCTGCGAATAACACCCGTGCCCACAAGGCGCTGCTGCCCCTAGAGTTGATTCCAGAATGAAAAAGAACCCGATCACCTCCAGCGTTATTGGCCCCGACGGCAAGCCCGTGGCAGGAATCCAGGGTGCCATCATGAGGGCCGTGGGTGTTCAGCGGCCACTCGTTCTGGCCTATCTGCGCCGTTTGCGCCGCAGGCACCCCGACTACACCGCAGCGGAACTCGCAAAGCTGGTGGAGCGCGACTATCTGTTGGCAATCACTGGTTCTGGCGCGGCCGTGGGAGCCACCGCGGCACTCCCCGTGGTGGGGACCGCCGCAGCCTTGGGGTTTTCCGCCGCTGCGACCGTCGGGTTCCTCGAAGCCAGCGCCCTCTACGGGCAGTCACTGGCCGAGCTCCACGGAATCACCACCGAGAACCCTGACAAGGCGCGCTTGCTCGTCATGGCGATCCTGCTGGGCGACGAGGGCAGCTCCATGATTTCAGCGCTGACCCACCAAGCAGCCGGGCGCGGTGCAGGCCCCGTCAAGGGGTGGGCCGCCATGTTTGGCGCCAACAAGCCCGCCAGCCTGTGGAGCACCATGCAGGGGGCCATGCAAAAAACCTTCATGAAGAAGATGTTGGCAACCCAGGGAGCCTCGATGCTGGGCCGCATCGTGCCTTTCGGAATTGGTGCTGCCATCGGCGGGGTGGGCAACCGCTACCTCGGCAAACGGGTGGTTGAGGCCGCAGGTCTTGCGTTCGGGACGTTGCCCACCACGATTCCCGGCCAGTTGCTTGCCGTGCCCGGGGCAAAATACGCGTCCACCGAGGTGGCCGCCCGGGCAACAAGCGCCGAAATGGATGCCGCGTCGGAGGTCGAGGCGCAGATCGAGGCCGAACGGGCGCGCCGCAACAGCGCCGGCTGAGTGCAGCCCGATTTAGCGCAACAGGGTGTTTGCCAAGGCGAAAATTGCCAGCCCGGCCAGTGATCCGACGACGGTGCCGTTGATGCGGATGAATTGCAGGTCCCTGCCGACCTGCAGCTCGATCTTGTCGCTGGTTTCCTTGCCGTCCCAGCGTGCCACCGTGTCGGTGATCAGCGACGTGATCTGTCCGCGGTAGTTGTCGATGACATAGCCTGCCGCGTTGGAAACCCACAGATTCACCTTGGCCGCAAGCTGTTCGTCCCCACTGAGCCTTCGGCCGAGGTCGCGGATCCCTGCAACCATTGACCTGCGCAATTCAGACTCGGGGTTGTTCATCGCATCCACCAGGGCGGCCTTTACCGAGGACCAGCTCGTGGCTGCCAACTCGCGCAGCTGCGGATCTCCCAAGAGCGAATGCTTCAGCGCTTCGACCTTCTCGACCATCAACGGATCGTTTTGCATGTCCGTGGCGAAGGTCTTGAGCCAGGCGTCGATGCTCAAGCGCATGGGATGGGTCGGATTGGCGCGGACTCCCGCGACGAACTTGGTCAGTTCCCTGTGGATCTTTTCGCCGAGCAGCGCATCCACCAGCGAGGGAACCCACGACGGCGAATGCTGGGACACCGTGGAGATGATCATGCCGCGGTTGACCGCGACCCACTTTTCCGCGCGCTCTGCCAACAGGTCGATGGCGGGTTTGTGGTGACCGTCCTCGATGACGCGTTGCATGATCCGCCCCAAGGTGGACGACCATTCCGGGGCGAGCATATGTTTCTTGGCCAGGGATTCAATCAGCACCAGGACGTCCCGGTCATCAAGCACCTCAAGGACCGCGCCGATCACGGTTGCCGCTTCCTGGGCGACCCGCGTGGCCGACTTTTCCTTCTCCAACCAACGGCCGACGCTGCCTGCGACGTCAAGCTGCTGCAGTTTGACGTCGACGACCTCCCTCGACAGGAAATTCTCCTGGACGAATTCGCCGAGGCTTTCGCCGATCTGGTCTTTTTTGCGCTCAATGATTGCCGTGTGGGGAATCTTCAGGCCCATGGGGTGGCGGAACAGGGCGGTGACGGCGAACCAGTCGGCCAATGCGCCGACCATTCCACCTTCGGCGGCGGCGCGCACATACTCCAACCACGGGTACCGGTGCTGCAGTGCGAAGGCCACGGCAAAGATGACTGCCATGATGAAGAGCAGCCCGGTGGCCAGTCGTTTCATGTAGCGCAGTGACGCGGCCTTGGCCGCATTGTTTTCCGCTGCAAGGGACGGTCGGGTGGATGACATTGGACGTGGCTCCCGCGCCTGAAAGATGGATGGAACAGGACTCCACGCTACAACCTGCTCCCGGTTGTGCGGCCGGGTACGCGCCAACCGGGGGCAGGTTGTAGCGTGAATGTCATGCGTACCCTCGTCTATGCCCATCGCGGATCATCGAAGGCCTATGCCGAAAACACCCGGGCGGCCTACATGCAGGCGCTGGTCGACGGCGCCGACGGAATCGAATGCGATGTGCACCTGAGTGCGGACGGGTTTGTGGTGTGCCACCACGACCCCACCGTCGACCGCACCTCCAATTCCACCGGCAGGGTCGGCGAAAAATCGCTGGACCAACTGCGCAATCTGGATTTTTCGTCCTGGAAGAACCCTGCGATCCCTGCGGAATTCGGGACGATCAACGAACAGCTCGTCACCCTGCGGGAGCTCGTGCTGCTCATGCAGGAGTCGGATCGGGCCATTGGGTTGGCCGTGGAAATCAAGCATCCCAGCCCCTTCGGGCGGAGGCTTGAGGACGCAACGCTGGCCGAGCTCACTGACCTGGGCTGGAACGCCGAGGACTCGATGCTCGGAAAAATCTATGTCACGTTCATGAGTTTTGATCCGGGGTCGGTGCGTTACCTGCTGGAACGGGTTCCCGCGCGGCACCTGTGCCAGTTGGTCACCGAAGTCGACGAGGAATGGATCGACGAACTGGTGCTCGCGGGTGAAGCCGACCGCGCCGGGGTCGCGGCGGTCCTGGCGCAGGCAATGACCCAGGGCGTTGAGCTGCTGGATTCCGGTGTCCCCGAGCTGGCCGGACCCGGCGTCGCCTACGTGCGCAAGCATCCTTCGCTTGTCACGGCCTGGATGCGCCGGGGCGCGACATTCCGGGTTTGGACCGTCGACGATCCGGAGGATGCGACTTTCCTTGTAAACCTTGGGGTCGGCCAGCTCACCAGCAACGTTCCGGCGTACATCAAGTCGCATCTGGGACTTTCCTGAACACACAGCGGGTCGGCAATTCCGGGCCTGCCCGAACGCGTAGAATCGCCGGGTGAAAGAGCAACTGAACGCCTATTACCAAGACACCTACCTCTTCGAAATCGAGGCGCAGGTCATCGCCAGCGGAAGGGATGGCGAAGGTGCGCCGTGGATTGCGCTGAGCCCCAATATTTTCCATCCGCGGGGTGGTGGACAGCTTGAAGATGCGGGGACCGTCAACGGCCTCGAGGTGAGTGTCTCGCGCAACGAGGACGGGCTGGTGGTCCTTGGCGGCACCGGCGCCATTCCGGTGGGTGCCACGGTAACCTCGGCGGTGGACCCCGAGACCAGGCTTCTGCACGCGGCGCTGCACACCGCCGGACACCTTGTTGGCTTTATCGGCGAGGCACGCAGCTGGGAACACAGCGGCCACAGCCATTTCCCGGGACAGGCCCGGCTGGATTTCCATCCGGAAAGCCTCACGCAGGACTTCTCAACCCCGGAGACCCGTGCGGTTGCCGTCAAGGAACTCCAGACGGAGCTGGACAAGCTCATCGCAACGTCGGCAAGCGTCTCCACCACGACGGATTCACAGGGGGTCCGGACCGTCGCCATTGCCGGTGTAAATGCGGAACCGTGCGGCGGCACCCACGTCAGGGACCTGTCCTGCCTCAAAGACAGCAAGATTCTCGAGGCGAAGGTCAAGCGCGGGGCGCTCAAGGTTCGCTACGAGGCTCTCCACGCTTAAGGTTGGGCGTAATTCCGGGGGAGCCGGGTTTGCCGGCTCCTTGCGGTGACTAGGCTGAAGCCGAGCGAAGCGTCTTGAAGCCCTCGAACAACATGGCGAGGCCGGCAAGGATCAGGAACGTCGCAATGACCACGAGCATCGCCAAGATGCCCGCGCCCGGTGCAAGCACCAGCCACAGCCCGAGCGCCAGGGTGATGCCGCCGCTGACCAGCCCCACCCACCAGAACGGGAACATCTTGCGGGCTGCAAGAGCCGAAACCAGCTGGACGACGCCAAGGGCCAAGGCCCACCAGCCGATGATCAGCACGACAATGATTGCCGTCTTGTTGGGCCAAATCATGGCCACAAGGCCCGCGACGATCGAAACGATGCCCAGTGCCAGCAGCCATGGGTTCTTGGTGCCCTTGCCGGAAGCGAACCACAGGCCAAGGCTTAGTGCCCCGTCCAGCAGGGTGAAGAGCCCGAAGGTGAAGACCGTCGCGGCGACGGTGATGTCGGCCCACACAAGGATGGCCACGGCAAAAATTACGGCAAGTGCTCCACGGAGGATCAGGGACCAACCGGTCGGTTTTGCCGGGACAACCACAATCGTTCCTTCAAGCATTGGCATTCCTTAGTCTTGGGTCGTATCCGGTACGGGCTTCGGTTTTCCAGTCTATGACCGGTGAACGCCCTCGTGTTGCGTCCGTGCCTAATGAAACGCGTTTTCCATGGCTAAGCTTGGTCTGTGCTTCCCAAAATGACCCCCGCGACCAAGGTCGGCTTGTCCATCGCCGTCGCCACGGGCCTCTACGCCATTTCCTATGGTGCATTGGGTGTTGCTGCGGGGCTCAGTGTTTGGCAGGTGGCCGCCCTGAGCCTGCTGATGTTCACCGGCGGTTCGCAGTTCGCCTTCATTGGTGTTGTTGCGGGGGGCGGCGCTCCCGGCGCGGCCTTTGGTGCTGCCACACTGCTCGGGGTGCGCAATGCCGTGTATGGAATGCAGATCAAGTCGATGATCAAGCCCCGCGGCTGGCGCAGGCTTGTTGCGGCGCATGTCACCATCGATGAATCGGTGGCCACGGCCGCAGGACAGACCGATCCGGCGGAGCAAAAGCGCGGATTCTGGGTTGCCGGCGTTGGCATATACGTGATGTGGAATATCTTTACCATCGTGGGTGCACTCCTCGGCGATGCGCTGGGAGATCCCAAGGTGTGGGGTCTTGACGGGGCTGCCGTCGCGGCATTTCTGGGCCTGCTGTGGCCGCGGCTGAAGTCGGCCGAGCCCATCGCCATCGCCTCGGTTTGCGCACTGGCAACGATCCTTGTGGTTCCCCTGGTACCGCCGGGCGTGCCTATTTTGGTTGCCGCGGTCATCGCGGGCGTCTGGGGTTACTTCGGCAGAGGACCCTCGAATGAAGGCCTGGAACCGGACGTTGAACCGCACGCCAGTGAAGGGAAAGCATCATGAACGAGATGTGGTGGTGGATCCTTGCCGGCTGCGCCGCGGCCTACGGGATCAAGATGCTCGGGTTCCTGGTCCCCGAGAAGTTGCTGGAGAACGAAAAGATGACGAGGGCCGCGGGCGCGCTGACCATCGGGCTGTTGGCCTCACTCACAACGGTGAACGCCGTGGCCAGCGGGGGCAGCGTGGAGTTTGATGCGCGGATTGGGGCTCTGGTCGCCGCGGGCATTGCATTGCTTCTGCGTGCGCCGTTCCTGGTGGTTGTAATCTCCGGCGCCGCTGCAGCGGCCTTGTTGCGGTGGTTGGGCTGGGGCTAAACGCCGAGGCCGGACGGCTCGACATCTCTAGTCGGCGATGGTCTGGGAGCCCGGCTCTTGATAGGCGGCAACGGAGAACGAGGTGCCTGGCGAAACCGTCAGTTTGATTTTCAATGACCTGGTGGCCTCATCGATCACAAATGAAAACGCCTGTGAGGACCCGTCGCAGGGGGTGCCCATGCCGCCGAGTTCGTCACTGTCGATGTTGATTTCCCCGTCGACACATACAAACTGAACAGTCAATGTGCCGCCCTCGACCGGTTTTGGCAATCGCAGGGAGCGTTGTGTCTTGGATGCCTCAAGGTCGCCCAATGTAACCGCATTGGTGATCCCTTCGGGGACAAGCCCGGCCGGATCCGGCAACGATTCCTTGGTGAGCGGTTCGGGGGTCGCCTCGGGAATGCCGAAGCCAATTTCCGCCGAGGTTTCCGGCCACCCGCTGTCGGTCGGGGTTGGCGTCGCTGCGGGAACCGGCGTGGGGGTGGACCCGTCCGCATTGGTCAGTTGGGTGCATCCCGTGAGCGCGAGCAACAGGACCGGCACGGCAGCCCACCGAATTAAGCGTTGCGTCATGGCCATCATCCTATGAAGCCGACGGGCCCCGGGTCGCCCGCGACATGGCCGAATCCCTTATGGGCAGGGTGCGTCATTCTGGCGGGCCACCGTGACATGCGGGGTGCGCAGTGGCACAGTTGAACCATGATCGTTGCCTTCTCTCTTGCCCCCAGTTCCGACAACGCCGACGGTTCGGTCCACACCGCTGTGGCCGCGGCCGTCAAGGTCGTCCGTGATTCGGGACTGCCGAACTCCACCTCCTCGATGTTCACCGAAATCGAAGGGGAATGGGATGAGGTCATGGACGTCATCAAGCGCGCGACGGAGGCCGTCGCGGCATACGGATCGCGGGTCTCCCTCGTGCTCAAGGCGGATATCCGCCCCGGCTACAGCGGGGAATTGACAGGAAAAATCGAGCGCCTGGAAAGGGCTCTTGACGCGCAGGAGTAGTTCCCATGGACAGTTCAGCCGATCCGGTCACGCCAGCCGAAGTGGACGCGTATTTCGTTGAGAAGCTCCTTGAACCGGAGCCCGAGATGGATGCCGCCCGCCGGCGGGCGCACGAGGCGGGACTGCCCCGCATAGAAGTCAGCGAAGTCCAGGGCAAATTCCTGATGCTGCTGGCCCAAATTGCCTCGGCCAAGCGAGTCCTGGAAATCGGCACCCTCGGCGGCTACTCAACCACCTGGCTGGCCCGCGGTGTGGGTGCCGATGGGCACGTGGTGACCTGCGAGTTCGAACCCCTGCACGCCAGGGTTGCCGCGGACAACCTTGCCGCGGCCGGGGTTGAAGACCGCGTGGATATCCGGATCGGGGCCGCGCTCGATACCCTCGATGCCCTGCTGGCCGAGGGCGGGGAACCCTTTGACCTGATATTCATCGATGCCGACAAGGAAAACAACGCGCACTACATCCAATCCGCAATCACTCTGGGCCACCCCGGCAGCGTCATCGTGGTGGACAACGTGGTGCGCGACGGCGGGGTGCTGCGTCCCGGGGAGCCCGAGGACGAGGCCGGCCGCATGCTCAAGGGAGTCCGCGACGGGATCGACATGCTGGGCAGCAACCCCCGGCTGGATGCCACGGCCTTGCAGACGGTGGGCGTCAAGGGCTGGGACGGTTTCGCCCTCGCCGTGGTGCGCTGAAGCGGCTGCTGAAGCAGCGATTGGCGGCCCAACGTGCCGCGTTGGGCCGGTTGGAGCAACAGCACATAGGCTTGCAGCGTGACTACCGAGACCTACGAGATCCGCCTTGCCACCCCCGAAGACATCAAAGCGACCCTGGGCATGAAGCTCCAAGCCTGGCGTGAAGCCTACAAGGAGCAGCGCCCAGAGCCTTTCTTTGCCGATGCCGAAGCGCGCCTGGAAACGGAAGCAGACTGGTGGGCCCGCGGTTTGGCGCAGGGCGCCGAGCTCTGGATCGCCACGGACGGGCAGTCCAACGTCATCGGTGTGGCAGGCGGCGGCCCGGTGGCAGATGACGACTCGGACACCGGCGTGGGCATCGAGTTGCAGGTCCTGTATGTCCTCGCCGGGCACCACGGCACCGGCGTCGGCGAAAAGCTCCTCGAAACCGTGCTCGACGGACGCGACGCAGTGCTCTGGGTGCTGGAAGACAACCCGCGCGCCCAGGCGTTCTACGCCAAGCACGGCTTTGCCGCGGACGGCCGCATCGAGCCGCTCGCGGACGCCTGGGCAGGCCTGAACGAAATCCGCATGGTCCGCCGGGGCACCAGCCGTGGCTAAGGGCCGCGGCAAACGCACCAAAAACACGACCGATCAACCCGCCGCCGCCGAGGCCTCCGACACCGGACCCCTCGAGGGAAACTACCCGATCGACACCGGCACGGCCACGCTGGAACGCGACCACTATTCGCCCGAGGGCTGGATCCTCAAGGTCAACGGCGTTCCCTCTTCCCACGTGGACCTCGCCGCACCCGAACGGCTGGACTTCGAGTACATGCGCTGGATCGCCGCGCTGATCCGTTCGCGCTTCGCCCCGGCGGTCTTCGACGGGAACGAGTCCAAGCTGCGTGCGCTGCACCTTGGCGGGGGAGCCTGCTCGATGGCCCGCTGGGCCGCGGCGACCTACCCGAACGCGCGCCAGGTGGTGGTGGAACTCGACGGAAAGCTCGCCGAACTGGTCCGCGCCTGGTTCGACCTGCCGCGCGCCCCCTTGCTGCGGTTGCGCGTGGGGGAGGCGGGGGAAGTGCTGCGAAGCCTGACCGATGCCACCCGCGACCTGGTCATCCGCGACGTGTTCGCCGGAGACCAGACGCCCAAGGACCTGACCACCCTGGAATTCACGGCGCACGCGGCCCGGGTGCTGGACACCGACGGCCTCTATGTCGTCAATTGCGGTGACACCCCGGCGCTGGACAACGCCAAGCGCGAGGCCGCAACCATCGGCTCCGTCTTCAAGTACGTGGCGATCATCGCCGACCCGCCCATGCTCAAGGGCCGGCGCTACGGCAACGTCATCATCGCCGGGTCCAACGCACCGATCCCGACGGGCCCGGACTTCACCCGGGAGCTGCTCGGCGGCGGGGTTCCGGCCCAGCACTGGGAGGACGCCACGGTCCGTGCCTTCGCCCGCCACGCGACCGCCGTATAGCGCGCGTTCTCCCCGGGGCCGATTCGGGGGTGGAGGGCGTCCGGAGCCGGCGCACCTATAGGCTTGGAGTGCGTCGAACATTCCTGTTCGATGCGGCCGACCGGTCCGGCGGATCCGCAACAGGATTCCGCGGGGTCCGGGAGCAGGGCAGATTTTTCAACAGCAGGAGCACCCCCGAACCCCATGCAGACACCAACACTTGTTTCCTGGGAACAGGACGGCCAAACCCGAACCGCGCTCTGGTCCTCCTCCAACGGGGCCAAGCCGCCGGCGCGCATCGTCCCGGTCGATGACACCCTCACGGCCGACGAGGCCCACAAGATGGCCGCGCAGGGCGTCGGAATGCTCTGGACCGGCGACTACCACAATGCCCGCCAGCTGCTCAGCGCCATGGGTCGCCGCGCGCCCGATGCCGGCAAGCCCAAGCGCAAGGCCGCGGCGGCAACCACCGCCGAACGCTTCTACAAGTACAGGCAGGCCCGCACGCAGCGCTCCCGCATGCTTTCGATGCTGCTGGTCCCCGTTGAGCCCGGGCCAGCGGTCGCGCTGCGCCGGGCACCTGACGTGGCCGAGGCCTGGCTGAACGCCTTCGGCGAGGTCGCCGAAACGACGCTTGTCACCCTGCAGGAACTGCTCGGCGCCATCGGCGCGCAGCAGTGGCGGTCCACCGGCCTGCACGTGCCGGCGCTCGGCGCAAAGATCCACCCGCACTACGGCACCTTCGCCCCGGTGCGCGGGGAGTACCTGGACCTGGTCGCCGAGGCGGAGCTGCCCGGCACCGACCGCGCCTTCGACATCGGCACCGGAACCGGCGTGCTGGCGGCGATCCTGGCCAAGCGCGGGGTGGCCGAGGTCATCGGCACCGACTCGCAGGAGCGAGCCGTCGAATGCGCCACGGCGACCTTTGCCGAGCTGGGCCTGGACGACCGGGCCAAGGCCGTCGTGTGCGACATGTTCCCGGAAGGGCGCGCCTCGCTGGTCGTCTGCAACCCGCCGTGGCTGCCCGGCACGCCGCAGACGCTGCTCGACTACGCGGTCTACGACCCCAAGTCGCGCATGTTGCGCGAATTCCTCAACGGGCTGCCAGCCCACCTGAGCCCGGACGGCGAGGGCTGGCTTGTCATCTCCGACCTGGCCGAGCGCCTCGGCCTGCGCAGCCGCGAGGAGCTACTGGGCTGGATCGACGCCGCTGGGCTGGAAATCGCCGGGCGTGCGGAGACCGTCCCGACACACGGCCGCAGCGCGGACACCAGCGACCCGTTCCACGCCGAACGCTCGTCGGAGATCACCTCGCTGTGGAAGCTGCGCGTGCGCACCTAGGCCGGTTTCCGGGTCCCGGAACACCCTCACGTATGGCAAAAGCCGGGGAACACCTTGCGGTGTTCCCCGGCTTTTTGGGTCCGTAAGAGGCTACATTCCCATGGCCTGTTCAATGACGCCGATGCCGAAGAAGAGCACAAACGCCCCGGCGACGGCCCACATCAGCGGGTGCACCTCGCGGGCACGGCCCTGGATCGCGCGGATGAAGACGAAGGCAATGAAGCCGGCGCCGATGCCGTTGGCGATCGAGTAGGTGAACGGCATCAGGACGAAGGTGAGGAACGACGGAATGGCGACACCCCAGTCGTTCCAGTCGATCTTGCCGACCTGGGAGATCATCATGAAGCCGACGACCACCAGGGCCGGGGCGACCGCCTCGAACGGCACCAGGTAGATCAGCGGGGTCAGGAACATCGCGGCGATGAACAGCAGGCCGGTCACGATCGAGGCCAGGCCCGTGCGCGCGCCCTCGCCGATGCCGGCGCCTGACTCGACGTAGATCTGGTTGGAGGACGCCGAGGCGCCGCCGCCGACGATGGCGCCCAGGGCGTCCACCAGCAGGACCTTGTCCACGTCCGGGATGTTGCCGTCCTTGTCAACGGTGCCGGCCTCGTTGGCCAGACCCACCATGGTGCCCATGGCGTCGAAGAAGATCGAGAGCAGGATGACGAAGGCCAGCAGCAGGGCGGCCGTCACGCCGAGGTGCTCGAAGGCGCCGAAGACGTTGACCTGGCCCAGCAGGGAAAGGTCGGGCGCGGCCCACTCGGGCATCGACGGGACGACCAGCGACCAGCCCTGGGGGTTGAGGTTTCCGGTGGCGGCATCGAAGGACGGGCCGATCTTGAAAGCAACTTCAAGGATGTTTGCCAGGATCGCCGAGGCCACGATGCCGATGAGGATTGCTCCCTTGGTCTTGCGAACCACCAGCGCGATGGTGAGCAACAGGCCGAAGATGAACACCAGGATCGGCCATCCGGACAGCGTGCCGTCGAAGCCCAGGCCCACGGGGACGGTGGTGCCCGCGGCATCCGGGATGCGCCGCACGAACCCGGCGTTTACCAAGCCGATCAGTGCGATGAACATGCCGATGCCGACCACGATTGCCGTCTTGAGGCTCGCCGGAACTGCGTTGAAGACCGCCGTTCGGAATCCGGTCAACACCAGAACCAACATCGTGATACCGGAAACCACGACAAGCCCCATCACGTCAGGCCAGGTGAGCTCAGGGTTCGTTGCAACGGTGATCGCCACGAACGCGTTGACGCCGAGGCCGGTTGCCATGGCGAACGGGTGCCGGGCCCAGGCGCCCATCAGGATTGTCATGATGCCTGCCACCAGGGCCGTCACGGCGGCCACGCGGGAGAAGCCGAGCTCGTCGCCGTTGGCGTCGGCGCCCGCCAGGATTAGCGGGTTGAGCACCACGATGTAGCTCATGGCAAAGAACGTGGCAAAGCCGCCACGGATTTCTCGCGAGTAGTTTGAGCCACGTTCGGTGACTTTGAAGTATCGGTCAAGACGTGAAACTTCCGTCTTGTCTGGGAGGGCGTGATCCTGTTTGGGCATGGGGGAATTATAGTTCGATATTAAGCCTTTAGGCGAAAGTTCTGTCGAGAATTGCACCACGCACAATTGTGGATAGACCCACGTCACACTGTGGTGAACAATGGAAGATACGGGCCCCGTACGGGAAAACCCGTGTTGCCTCAGACCGTGACACGTAGGAGTGAAGACGATGAGCGAAAAATCCGCGCCTCAAGAAGACACCGAGGCCATCGAAGGAATCGTCGTGGGTGTTGACGGTTCGGACCAGGGCCTGTGCGCACTGAAGTGGGCGGCCCAGGAAGCCAAGCGTCGTGGCAGCATCCTGAACATCGTCACCGCATACACGATCCCGGTATTCGCCGCTTCCTCCATGGATGCCGGCTATGCCACGTTGGACGACCAGCTGATTCGCAACGGTGCGGAAGAAGTGGTCCGCCAGGCCCGGGCAACCATCACCGAGGAAGGCCTGACGGTTCGTACATACATCGAATCGGGCGATCCATCGGGTGTCCTGTTGGATCTAAGCCGCCAAGCCGAACTTATTGTGGTCGGCACCCGCGGCCGCGGCGGATTCGTCGGGCGTCTGCTCGGATCGGTTTCCAGTGCGCTTCCGGCCCACTCCAAATGCCCAACGGTGGTTGTGCCGCTTTGTGTTGCCAAGCGCCCCGATGACGACCCGGAAATCCAGGACAGGATCGTCGTGGGCGTGGACGGTTCCGACCGTGCCCGCCTGGCCGTGTTGGTTGCAGCCGAAATGGCAGCTGCCCGGGGGTTGTCCATGCGCATTGTTTGCGCCTTGGCCCCTGTCAGCGGCGCCTTGGCCTGGATGCCTGCAACGGTCGACCAAGAGGCCGTCACCGCGGATGTGCGCCACCAAATGAACATCGGCAAGGCCTGGCTGCAGAGCTACTTCCCCGAGCTGAAGATCGAAACCGACGTCATCGAGGGCGCTCCGGTCGAGGTCCTGATTCGCGAGTCGCAGACCGCGCGATTGCTGGTGACCGGTTCGCGTGGCCGTGGCGGGTTCGCCGGCATGCTGCTGGGCTCCACCAGCCAAGGCGTACTGCACCACTCGAAGGGCCCGGTGATGGTCGTTCCGGACGGGAAAGACCCCCGTCTGGAAACCCGCCAGCAATTCGAGGACAAGGCCAACGGGAACTAGACCACGCGGGGTCGGCGGCTCCGGGATCTGGCGGGCCGCAACGATACTGCCATTAAAAGCAAAAGTGAAGTTGGCTGCACCGGTAAGTTCCGGTGCAGCCAACTTCACTTAAGCCAACGGCCGGCGGCGAGATGCCTAGTAGCGGCCTGCGTACGGATGCAGGTTGTTGACCCACGACAACGGGGTCACCGAAATTCCACTGTTGGGGTTGCGCGCATGGATGACCTGGCCATTCCCAAGGTAGATTGCCACATGGTAGAACGAGCTTCCGCCATTGCTGGAGGAGAACACCAGGTCGCCGCGGCGAAGCTGGCTCAAAGGCACCTTCTTGGGCGCTGCGGCATACTGTTGCGACGAGGTCCGAGGCAGGTAAACGCCGGATTTGGCGAAGGCTGCACCCGTATAGCTCGAACAATCGTAGAGGTCCGGTCCGTTCGCGCCCAACTTGTAGCCCTTGGAATCGTCGGTTGCGATCATGTTTGCCCAGGAAATGGCGGCGTTGAAACTGTTCGACGAAGGGGAAACCACCTCATTAACCGGTGGCTTGGGCTTCTCTGGCTTCGGGGTCGGGGTCGGGGATGGCTTGGGCTTTTCCGGTGTGGGTGTTGGCTTAGGCTTTTCCGGTTTTGGCTTTTCCGGAGTCGGCTTTGGCGCTTCCGGTGTGGGTGTTGGCTCCGGCGCTTCCGGAGTCGGTTCGGGTTTTACCGGCGGTTCTTCCGGTTCGGGGGTAACGGCGATGTTCTCGGGCGGCTTGGGCCTTGATGGCTTGGGAACCAGCGAATTGCCCTGTGGCTGTTCCGTGGGAACCTTCGGGGGAGTGGCCAGGGGCTTGATAGCTGCAGGTCCGCTGGATTTTTCCACGACAGGAGGGGTTGCCGGGGTGTTGTCGATCAGCTCTTGCAGTCGCGCCGACTCTGCTGCCGCCTCCTTGGCCTCGATTCGTGCCGCTTCTTCCTTGGCATCGACATCGCGGAGGAATGCCAGCTGGCCGATGAGCTCGGAACGGAGCTTTTCCTGAGGGGCGATCGATGCCTCGTAGCTAGACATGGTGGAGGAAGCTTTGCTTGCGGCGGCCAACTGGGCGGCAGTGGCTTCGTTCGCAGCGGTTTCCGCCGCATCTGCGTAGTCCTGCCACGCCTTCCACAGGGCGACGGCTTCCTCCGCGGTACTTACGGTGCGCGCACGGTTTGCGCTCAAGGCGCCCATGGTTGATGCCTTGTAAAGGACGTCGCTGTCGGCATCGCTGTCGAGCAGATTGACGACTCCGGGGTTGATTCCGCCATTGCGGTAGAGGTCGGAGGCCAACGCGCCCACGTTCTTCTTGCTTGAAGCGAGGTAGGCCGTGGCCTTTTCGGCTTCGGAGCGGGCATCCTTGGCGCTCCGGGAGCGTTCCTGAAGCAATTCATCGGCGGCCAGTAGGCCGTCTTGTGCATCGAGCGCCTGGGCCTCGGCGTTTACGAGCCTCGAGCGTTCTTGCTCGATGGTGGCCTCAAGGTGGTGCACCATTGCTTGGAGCTGTTCGGGATTGGATTTGGCGGCATTCAGCTCGGCTTGAGTCGGCAGGGGTGTTGCGGCCGAGCCCGGTTCCAAGGGAAGCAAGACGCTGCTCACAGGCGAAGCCGCTGCCGCTGTCGCTGGAATTGCACCAGTGAGGCAGGTGACAGTCAACGCAATTGCGCAGGCGGCCACGCCCAGGGATTCCCGGAAAACCATGCCGTGTGTTCCTTACCGCAGCGATCCGCTGAAGAATTTCCCGGCATACGCGGGAAAAACGGCCTGAAATACGACCTGATCGCTGCTTCCTTTAGCACCATATGGGATATCTATTCCCACTGGCAACATCAGTCTCACAGGTAACAGCAATTACAGCTATGTAATTATTCGAGGTCCGGATAACGAATTTTGGACACCATTCCGGGTATGCGAAGGCCGCCCTGACACGGAAGACCCGGTGTCAGAGCGGCCTTGGCTCTGCCACACGGAGTTGCGGCAGAGGCATAGGGAAGAACTACTTAGTAACGTCCCGCGTACTTGTAGATGTTTCGCATGCCTGCGTAGTTCAGGTTGGTTACCGAAATGCCGGCGCTTGGGTTGCGCGCATGAGCAATCTTTCCACCGCCAACGTAGATGGCAACGTGGTAGAAGGAACGACCGCCGTTGGAGCTCCAGAAGACCAGGTCACCCTTCTGCATTTTTGAGAGCTTGACCTTCTTGGGTGCTGCCTTGTACTGGGAGCCAGAGGTGCGCTGCAGCTTCTTGCCGCCAGTGGAAAATGCCTTGCCGGTATATCCGGAGCAATCGAAGTACGTCGGGCCGGTGGCGCCGTAGCGGTATTTGTACTTATTGTTGCCAGCCACCTTCTTGGCCCACCTAATTGAGGTATCGATGCGCTTTGCGCGGGAAACCGCGGTTGGGAGCTGGACGGTTCCTCCAGCTATGGACGCCGAGCCCAGGGAGGCTGTCGACATCCCGACCATATCAATGGTTTCCGGGTCGAGGCTTGGGTCATTGACGGGATCGGCAACCGTCGATTCGGACTCCGCCAACGCGGCCATGAGCTCTGCTTCGCTGCGACTTTCCGTTTCCTTCTTAAGCCGAGCTGTTTCAACGGCCACGGAAGTGTGGCGGGCCTTTGCTGAGGCGGATATCAGTTCCGTTCGCTTGGCCCCCAGTTGCTTATCCGCCTGTGCGTACATCGCTTGTGCAGTGGCGGCGAGGTCGATGACCTTTTGGCGTTCGATTTCGGCCGAACTGGTAACGAACTTGGAAAGCGAGGTGCCGGAGAGCGATGCGGTGTTGGTCCTCGCCGCCCCCTCGCCAGCAACAACAACATTTCCCGCGGCTTCAAGTGCGGCGGCTTCGGCGTCCTGAAGCGCAAGGTCGATCCGGGCTATTTGGGAGTCTAGAGATTTTGCGGATTTGGCTGGCGAAATTGAGGCAACAGCCAAACTTGCGGCGATGTTTTCGATCAATTTCGGGTTCAGCGCTGAATCGATCGAAGTTTCCGTGGGTGACGCGGAAAATGTTGGTGCGGGGGCCGCTGTTGCAGCGGATGCCAGTACGGAACTGGCTACAAGTGCGGTGCTGGTCGCAATGACCATTTGTCGAAGAATAGACATGGATTTCCCTAACTGCCATGCAACGCAACCAGGTTTTGGAATCGTGGCCGGGCGAACCCTATTGCAGGACGGGCCTGCAGAGTCGCCGATCGTTCTTGGTCACGGGTTGAGTTACTTCCCCAAGAAGTAGGAGTGGTGGGGTGGCTAATGCAACGAATGCATAACGATCATGCAGGACAGATCGAGGCCTTGTCGAGGCTAAAATCTCGAAAAGGTCACGAATAGTGCAAATTTCGTGACCTTTTCGTGACCTGAAAGATTTCGGAAATCAAGCTCTCATCTGGAGATACCCGAAGATCCGCCTGGTGGGGTGCGGATCACAAAGATTTTTTTGGAATTTGATGCGTTTTAGCCCCAGCCGAGCTCGTGGAGGCGCCGATCGTCGATTCCAAAGTGGTGGGCAATTTCGTGGACAACGGTGATTCCCACTTCTTCGACAACCTGCTTTTCGGATGAGCAGATCTCCAGGATCGCATTCTTGTAAATGGTGATTCGATCGGGAAGAGCGCCGGCGTCCCATCCTCCATCCCGTTCCGTCAGGGAAGTTCCTTCGTAAAGGCCCAGCAATTTGGTGTCCGGGGCTTCGCCGGGCATCGGGGTGTAGGAATCCTCGATAAAAATGACAACGTTGTCCATCAAGGCCAAAAGGTCGGACGGAATCTCGTCAAGGGCCCTTTCTGAGAGCCGTTCAAATTCATCATCAGTCATTTCGAAAGCCATGAATTGAACTCTATCCGCAGGCGCTCGGGTGGCGTTGTGGGGTCGGCCGACGTGAAAAACCTTGATTTTTCGGGATTTTTACGGATTTTCTGCCCGGGTCGAACTCTCGTTTTGCACGATCTGATTTTTACCTCTATAGTTATTGGAGTCCACTGCGGCGGAGAAATTCAACGCAGAGGTTCCTGGCCCCCATCGTCTAGCGGCCTAGGACACTGCCCTTTCACGGCAGCGGCACGGGTTCGAATCCCGTTGGGGGTACGCATGAAATGCGGATTTTACAAGAGCGAAAAGCTCTGGTAGAGTTCTTGTCTTGTGAGCGAGGGAGACTTCGCAAGTAAGGCCCTGTAGCGCAGTTGGTTAGCGCGCCGCCCTGTCACGGCGGAGGTCGCGGGTTCAAGTCCCGTCAGGGTCGCTTTGATTTTCTGGTTCGCCGGAAGATCGGGTGATCATCTAGCCTGATGATCCAGGCTCTGTAGCTCAGTTGGTAGAGCGTTCGACTGAAAATCGAAAGGTCACCGGATCGACGCCGGTCGGAGCCACCATCTAAAGCCCCCTTGGAAACAAGGGGGTTTTTGCTTTAACAAATCACCCTCAGAATTTAGAGACCTGCGTTTGCAGCGCCGACGTTCGTCTTGACCCACCCAGGAAACGCTCGCGTGGGAGACTGGTTTTGCGCCGGCCACAAGACGCGCTGCCGACCTTTGCGATACCGCACCCCGTTTTCGCTCCTATATATAGGTATCAACGGGACTTTTTCTCGCCAGGCTCCAATCTTAAGACGCAGATCACATTCGGTTGTAGGCTGGGAAGAGGCAATCGGATGACCGTGAGGAGCGCGACATGGTTGAACCACTCGACCACGAGGCCCCGCTGCAGGTGACACATGCGGCGGGAGCTAGTGGAACAACCAAATTAACGGATTTGGCGATCGCCAAGGTCGCGGCAGGAGCCGCGCGCGACATTCCCGGTGTGCATGCGTTGGGGCTTGGAACCTCACGTGCGTTGGGCGCAATCCGCGGCGCCGTAGGTTCGACCTATGAACCTGCCCACGGAGTCAGTGTGGAAGTCGGAACAACCCAAGTGGCCATAGATATTGTGCTTACCGCCAGCTTCGGCGTTCCGTTGCACGAGCTGGCCTCGAAAGTACGTGACGCGGTTTTCGCCGCGGTGCAGGAACTCACCGGGTTACAGGTCATTGAAGTGAACATCGAGATTGGCGACGTGCACATCCCCGTCCCGGACGAGCGCACGGCAAAGCAAACCGAGCCACGGAGGGGAGAAGCGGAATGAAACCGACAATCGTTGGTGCACTTCTAGGCGCGATCCTCGCGTGGGCCGCACTTTCATTTGGTTTTGGCGGGTTCCTGCTCATGGCGTTGTTCATGGCGGCAGGGGCGCTGGTCGCACGCGTGTTGGAAGGGCGTGTGGACTTTCGGGCACTGAGGGACGCGCTGACCGGTCGGCGATCTTCGTCATGAGCGCCCATGTCGAAGAAGCAACGCCGAGGCAAGACGCCGAACAGCATCACGGCTACACCAGGGTGAGCGCACAGGCATTGAACAGTACCGCCAGGGCAGTGGCAGGCGGCTTGTTCGGCGTAGACCCCTACATGGTTCGGGTGTTCCTCAGAGATGATGCGGGATTCTTGGCGTTGGGGATCAACTTGCCCTTGCCCATCGCGGGGGGTGTCGGCTTGCCCGCCGGTTCACTGTTGGACAGGGTGCGGGCGCAGCGAACATTGCTGGGTGAAAAATTCACGGAACTGACCGGAGCCATGGTGAGCAGGGTGGACGTTCGTATTACCGGTGTGGCGAATGCGCACCCCAAGGAATCTCCATGACTCTAGAAGAACTTGAGAAAATCCGTGAACGGGAACTGACTAGCGGCCGTTCACCGCTGGCAATAGTGCTTGCCAGCCTGATCATCCTGGGTTGCATCTACGCACTTTTTGAAGCGGTGCTCAAGGCCATCGGCCAGAAGCCCCTTCTGGCCATGCCCGAAACATGGTGGCGCTGGATCTCGACGCTGCCCGGAAACGCGGATCCGGTCATTCTGGCGTTGGCGGGTCTGGCAAGTGTGCTGCTCGGTGTGCTTTTTATTGCGCATGCATTCAGAAGGGGGCGCCTGGCGAAGCACTCCATGAGGTGCGAAGATGCCGTGTTGGTCATGGACGACCAGGTGCTTGCCGCGACGTTGGTGCGCAGGGCCCGACGGGAAGCCGCAGTGGGCCCGGGACAGGTGCTGGTGGTGGTCAACCGCGAACAAATTGACGTGGAACTGCGCCCGACTTCCGGCACCCCGCTGGATCCATCGACGATCTTGGCGGGCCTGGAAGATGAATTGCGCATCAATGCAGTCGAACCGATGCCGCACATCAGGGTGCGGGTTGCCGAAAGCGGGGTGATCGGACAGTGAACCAGACGCCGCGACTTCTTAACCGGATCATGATCGGGATCTTCGGAGCGGTTTTTCTTGCCCTGGGCACCCAGCTGATGCTCATCGCAATGGTGCCGGAGTACGCCCTCGGATGGCACGGACTGGCCGACGCGGTGGACGGCGGTGCCCGGCAGATTCTGCTGGCCACCACGCTTCCAGGGCAGAAGGAATCCTGGCTGTGGATCATCGTGTCCGCGCTGTTGGTTGCCGTCATCCTACTCATGATCTGGTGGATTTCGGTCCAGGGCCGGGGACGCACCAATGAATACGTCAGCGCCTACTTCGACGACCAGCCGATGCCAGGCCGGGTGGAAATTTCGGGCGAGGCGGTGGAACAGGCAATCCGCGCCATGCTGGGCCACCGCGCCGACATCGTCTCCATCAACGTAAGCGTCTGGGAGAAGGCTCCCGTTCCCGGCCTGAAAATCAAGGTGCAGCCGCGCAAGGGCGTGGAGCCGGGGCGTCTAGGGCGAGAAATCGTCGAAGCGGCGCGGGAGACGCAAGACTTGATGGGGGCACGGGGACCGGTGGTCGTCTATCTCGCGGCCGGGGCAAGGTCCCGGTTTGCGCGCAGCGAACGGGTCCAATGACCGCTGGCCGTCGGCCGGGGAATGTCCGGCGGCTCAGCCCTGGGCCAGCATGGCCGTGATGAGAATAGCGGTGAAGCCGACAAAGGGGATGCAGAGGAACAGGTGCAGCCATTTGTGCTCAACCAGCACCGCAACGAATTCCCGCAGGAACGCGCTCGGAAGGTAGTACCTAGCGGTCGGGGCGCCGACCACTTCCGCATCCAGTTTCAGGCTCCGGGCCAAGAGCGCGGCGCGCAGCACATGGTAGTTGTTCGTGACGGCGACGAGTGCCCCGGAACGGCCCGAGGCGGCAAACAGGTCGGATGACAACCGCAGGTTCTCCTCGGTGTTCACTGCCTTGTCCTCGACCAGGATGTCGGCAGGGTCGACTCCGGCCCCGCGCAGGTATTCGGCCATGGCCGTGCCCTCCGGGCGGGATTCGTCGTTCCCCTGGCCGCCGGAGGGAATCATCACCGGCCTCGGCGCGGTCGACCCGTAGATCTCGACGGCGCGGTCCAAGCGGCTGCGCAGCAACGGTGGAACCTGGCCGTCGATCAGGCGTGAACCCAGCACCACGATCGCCGCAGGTTTTTGCAGGCCCGGCATCCGGCCGTAGGCGACGGCGTAGGAAAGGAAAATGACAAAGACGACGCCGAAGTAGCTGCACAGGAAGAAGAGCAGGGCGGCCAGCCCGATCGCCCAGGCATTCATGCTGAAGACCAGGACCGCGGCGAAAGCGGGCAGCGCGATCAGCAGGATCCCCAAGGCGAACGACATGAGATTGCCCATGCTGCGGCCCTCCGAGCGCATCATCACGGTGCCGTTGCGGATCAACGTCGCCGCCAGCACCAGGATGGCCAGCGGGACCAGGGCCAGCAGCACCAGGAACACCATCGAGAACCCCGGGATCCATGCTGCCACCAGATTGCTGAGGGCGGTCAGGGTGAAATAGCACGCGGCAACCAGCACCACCCCGTTGCGCAGCATCCGCCGGTCCTTGCGACGCAGGTAAAAGTACAGGGCAAAGAGAAGGGCAGCTGGAATCAATGACACGCCTCGAGCCTACCAATGCGGGCGGCCTGCCCGGCGGCGAGCGGCGGGGCTACCTAGTTGGCGCGTGCGAGTTGCCGCACCGCAAGCCAGCGGTTTGAAAGGCGGCGGTAGGCGGCCGCGGCGCCGGCCATGTCTGAATCGGCCAGCGACTCGATGCCCAGACGCAGGTCATGCGGGGAATCGTCGGGCCATACAAGTGCGGCGATGCGACCGTAGTCGAGCTCGACCATTGAATCCTTGTCGAAGAGCATCAGCCATTCGCTCAGGGCGGTGAGCTCATCGAGCAAGTCCATCTCCGGCGCGTGGATCGCCAAGGTCGCCGCCGCATAGCGCGCCCGATTCAGGGCCTGGTGCAACGGCGTATAGATCCTGCTGGAAAGCAGCTCGTCCTCGTCCTCGACGACCTCGTACTCGTCGTCCTCGTGCACCAGGACAAACCAGCCAAACGGGATGCCCCAGGTGGCGGTGCGGGTGTGCAGGTGCGCAAGGTCGTCCGTGAACTGCTGCTCGTCGATGCGCAGCGCGTTGGCCGCGCGCGCAGCGTTGGGCACCAGCAGCTCGAGCAATTGCGGGCGCATCGAGCCGTCGAGCTGTTCCGACGCCAGCACGGCGCGGGTTGCCAGCTGATCGGGGCAATACAGAGTGTGCGGGGCCCCGTCCCAGCCGGTGATGCTCAGCTTGCGGAACACCTCGTGGTGCTGGTGCGGGAAGGGATCGGAAAGCTGCCGGGTGAGTCGCTTGAGCGCATCGGCGGCCGTTTCATCCTCCAGCGTTTCGCGGTCGCCGTGCCGGGTGCCGGTGATCAGCAGCTGGTCTTCGTCGGAGAATGCGCTCAGCGGTTCGAAGACGCGCAAGTATGAGGTCGGCGGAAGAGCCCGTCTGTTTTCCCCATTGGCGCGCTGCATCCCTAGTCCAGTTCCACTATGACGGGGGTGTGGTCCGATGCGCCCTTGCCCTTGCGCTCCTCGCGGTCGATGCTCGCTCCGGTGACCCGTGCGGCCAGTGCGGGGGAGGCCAAGGTGAAGTCGATGCGCATGCCCTCGTTCTTGGGGAAGCGAAGCTGGGTGTAGTCCCAGTAGGTGTAGGTCTTGGGCGTATCGGTGAACGGGCGCACCACGTCCGTGAACCCGGTCTCGACGAAGGCCTCGAAGGCGGCGCGTTCAGGGGCCGAAACGTGGGTCATGTTGTTGTCGCGGAAGAAATCGATGTCCCAGACGTCCTCGTCGCGCGGGGCAATGTTCCAGTCGCCCATCAGCGCGACCTGGGCCTCGGGGTTCTCGGAAATCCAGCCGGCGGCCTGCTTGTTCAGGGTGTCGAGCCATTCCAGCTTGTAGGGCATGTGCTCGTCATCCAGCGCGCGGCCGTTCGGGACGTAGAGGCTCCAGATGCGTATCCCGCCGCATGTCGCGGCGATGGCGCGGGCTTCCTGGACGGGATCCTTGCCGCCCTTGCCGAAGGCGGGCTGGTCGGTGAAGGTGCGCTGCACGTCATCGAGTCCCACGCGGGATGCGATGGCCACGCCGTTCCACTGGCTGAGGCCGAAGTGGGCAACCTCGTAGTCGTTGTTTTCAAACAATTCCCACGGAAAATTCTCGTCCTTGCATTTGGTTTCCTGGATGGCCAGGACATCGACGTCGGAGCGGCGGAGCCAGTCCTCGACGCGATCGGCACGGGCTCGAAGGGAATTCACGTTCCAAGTAGCAATCTTCACCTCCCCAACCTATCAACTCTGGCTCCCTCGGTCAGGTTTGCCGGCCAGATTCCCGGGCGGGCCGTTGCCGCGAGGCGGATTGCCCCGATTCGAAATGCGACGGAGGGGACGCGCCACCGGCGGGCAACACCTAGCAATTTAGTAGGAAGTCCGAGTACATTTTTGGTTATCGAGTGGCGCGCATCACAGGGCGCGGCTGTGGCTAGGCGTTTTGCGAAGGAGCAACAACCTCATGACCCGTGAACTTACTCATTACGTGGGCGGTGCCCACGTAACCGGTGCCTCGGGGCGTTTCTCGGACGTCTACAACCCGTCGATCGGCACCGTGCAGTCGCGTCTTCCCCTCGCCTCCGCGCAGGAGGTGCACGACGCGGTCGCGGTGGCCGAGGCCGCGCAGGTCGAGTGGGGGAACACCAATCCGCAACGCAGGGCGCGCATCCTGAACAAGTTCGTGGACCTGGTCTACGAAAACATGGATGAGCTCGCCGCCCTGCTCACCAGCGAACACGGCAAGACCTTCGCCGATTCCAAGGGCGACATCCAGCGCGGGCTCGAGGTCATCGAATTCTGTGCCGCAGCCCCGCACCTGCTCAAGGGCGAATTCTCCGACAGCGCCGGCGCCGGGATCGACATTCACTCCATGCGCCAGCCGCTCGGCGTGGTCGCCGGGATCACCCCGTTCAACTTCCCCGCGATGATCCCGCTGTGGAAGGCCGGGCCGGCCATCGCCGCCGGCAACGCCTTCATCCTCAAGCCATCCGAGCGCGACCCCTCCGTCCCGCTGCGCCTGGCCGAGCTCTTCACCGAGGCGGGCCTGCCCGACGGCATCTTCAACGTCGTCAACGGCGACAAGGAGGCCGTCGACGCGCTGCTGGAAGACCCGCGCGTCAAGGCCATCGGCTTCGTGGGATCCACGCCCATCGCCCAGAGCATCTACGCCACCGCGGCGGCCCACGGCAAGCGCGCCCAGTGCTTCGGCGGCGCCAAGAACCACATGGTCATCATGCCCGACGCGGACCTGGAGATGGTTGCCGACGCCCTGATGGGCGCGGGCTACGGGTCCGCGGGCGAACGCTGCATGGCGATCTCGGTGGCCATCCCGGTCGGTGACGAAACCGCGGACGCACTGGTCGCCAAGCTCACCGAGCGCATCGCGCACCTGAAGGTGGGCGACGGCATGGACGAAAACGCCGACTTCGGCCCGGTCGTGGCGCAAAGCGCCAAGGAACGCATCGAGAACTACATCCAGACGGGCGTCGACGAGGGCGCCTCGCTGCTGGTCGACGGCCGCGGGCTGAGCGTGCCGGGCCACGAGGGCGGCTACTGGGTTGGCCCGACCCTGTTCGACCACGTCACGGACGACATGCGGATCTACAAGGAGGAGATCTTCGGCCCCGTGCTGTGCGTGGTCCGGGCGAAGGACTACGAGGAGGCGCTGCGGCTCCCCTCCGAGCACGAGTTCGGCAACGGCGTCTCGATCTTCACCCGCGACGGGGACACCGCGCAGAACTTCTCCTCCCGGGTGCAGGTGGGAATGGTCGGGGTCAACGTCCCGATCCCCGTTCCCATCGCCTACTACACGTTCGGCGGCTGGAAGGCCTCCGGCTTCGGGGACCTGAACCAGCACGGCGCGGACGCCTTCCGTTTCTACACCAAGACCAAGACGGTCACGACGCGCTGGCCCTCGGGCATCCGCGAGGGCGCCAGCTTCATCATGCCGGCGGGAAGCTGACCGACTCCATGACTGAACCTGAGGTCATCTTCGAGGTCCGCGGCAGCCTGGGCATTGTCACGCTGAACCGGCCCCGGGCGGTGAACGCCCTGAACAGGCCCATGGTCGATGCCATGCTCGAGCGGCTCACGGGCTGGGCGACCGACCCGTCGGTCTCCCAGGTGCTGGTGCGCGGCGCGGGGGAGCGCGGTCTGTGCGCCGGCGGGGACATCGTCGCGATCTACCGCGACCTGCTCGCCGGCGGCGGCGAAACCGCGGGCTTCTGGGAGGCCGAGTACCGGCTCAACGCGCTGATCCATTCCTACCCCAAGCCCTACATCGGGTACATGGACGGGCTGGTGCTCGGCGGGGGAGTGGGGATCTCGGCCCACGGCAGCCACCGCCTGGTCACCGAGCGGACCCGCAGCGGCATGCCGGAAACGACGATCGGCTTTGTCCCTGACGTAGGGGGAACCTACCTGCTCTCCCGGGCGCCGGGCCAAAGCGGCGTCCATGCCGCGCTCACCGGCGCGCACCTGGGTCCCGCCGAGGCCATCTACCTGGGGCTGGCGGACCACCTCATCGATTCGGGCAGCTCCGCCGAGCTCTTCGATGCCCTCGAAACCACCCCCGTCGACCGGGCGCTTCCGGACTTCATCCGTCCCGCGCCGGAATCGGAACTGGCCGCCTGGCGGCCCTGGCTCGACGACGCCTACGGCCGACCGCGGGTGCCGGACATCGTGGCCCGGCTTCGGGAGTTGGCCGCGGACGGCAACATCGATGCTGCACGTACTGCCGAAACCCTGGCCGGGAAGTCGCCCACGGCCCTGGCCGTCACCCTCGAATCGCTGCGCCGAGCCGGCGGGCTGGGTTCGCTGGAGGCCGCACTTGAACAGGAATACCGAGTGGGCCTGCGCCTCCTGGAATCCGCGGACTTCCCCGAGGGAATCAGGGCCCAGGTCATCGACAAGGACTGCGCGCCGGCGTGGCAACCGGCAGCGCTGGCGGAGGTCGGCGACGACCTCGTCGCGGGGTTCTTTGCACCGCTCGGCGAACGTGAATTGAAGCTCGGCCCAAGCGCCCTCAGCGACGCGATCGAATGAAAGTGGAGGACACCATGACAGAGACAAGCCCCTCGGATTCCGGCCGCATCGCCTTCCTGGGCCTCGGCCACATGGGCGAGCCGATGGCCGTGAACCTCATCAAGGCAGGATTCGACGTCGTCGGTTTCGACGTGGTGCCCGCGGCCGTGGAGGCCGCGCGTGGCGCCGGGGTTCCGTGCGTTGACACGGCGGTCGAGGCGGTCACCGGGGCCGACATTGTGCTGACGATGTTCCCCTCCGGGGAGATCCTGCTGGATGCCTACCGCGGGGTCGGCGGCCCCGGGCTGCTGGAAAGCGCACCGGCAAACACCATGTTCCTGGATTGCTCGACGATCGACGTTGCCCAGGCCCGCGAGGCCGCGGAAATCGCGCTGGCGGCCGGGCACCGCTCCGCCGACGCCCCGGTGTCCGGTGGCGTGGTCGGCGCCGAGGCGGGGACCCTGACGTTCATGATCGGCGCCGAGGAGGCCGAGCTTCCCCACATCATGCCGCTGCTTGAGGTCATGGGCAGGAAGCTCGTCCACTGCGGCGGGCATGGTGCGGGGCAGGCGGCCAAGGTCTGCAACAACATGCTGCTGGGTATCTCCATGATCGGTGCGGCGGAGGCGTTCGTGCTCGGCGAGAAGCTTGGATTGAGCCACCAGGCACTCTTCGACGTGATCTCCACGGCGTCGGGACAGTGCTGGTCGGTGACCACCAACTGCCCGGTGCCCGGACCTGTTCCGACCTCCCCGGCCAACCGCGACTACACCCCGGGCTTCGCCGGGGCGCTCATGGCCAAGGACCTCGGGCTGGCGCTCAACGCGCTTGAGCATGCGGGCGTCGCCGCCCAGCTTGGCCCGCTGGCCGCACAGATCTACCGGAAGTTCGCCGACGAGGGCGGTGCCGGGCGGGACTTCTCCGGCATCATCACGGACATCAGGGAGCGTTCGGAGGGCTAGGCCTGCCGCAAAGTGCCAAGTCGCACCCGGTGTCAGCGTTTGTGACGAGAGTGTCGGGTGCGGCTTGACCTCAAGCATTGTTGAGGTTTGTAGGATGTGGCTGACCGCCGCACTCCGACAGAACGGATCCCCGTGACCATCTTCAGCTGTTCCGCCTGCGCCATCGAGCACGCGGACTCACCGACGCCGCCAAAAAAGCTGCGCCATCTGCAGCGACGAACGCCAGTTCGTGCCCCGAAGCGGACAATCCTGGACTACCCGCGACGAACTCGAAGCACGCGGATACCGTTTGGTGGTCGCGGAACTGGAACCCGACCTCTACGCCATCACCACGGAACCGGAACTGGGCATCGGACAACGCGGGCTGCTGGTCCGCACGCCCCACGGCAACGTGCTTTTCGAGCCACCGGGATTCATCGACGAGGCCGGCGCCCGGCGCATCCAGGAACTCGGCGGGATCGCCGCCATCGCCTCGAGCCACCCGCACCTCACCGGCTCCTCGATCCAGTACAGCCACCGCTTCGGGCGGGTGCCCGTCTACGTGGCACGCGCGGACAGAGAATGGATACGCCGACCGGATGAGGTGGTCCGCCTCTGGGAAGGCGACATTGAATTGCTGCCGGGGCTGGTGATGTACCAGTGCGGCGGGCACTTTGCCGGAAGCAGCGTGCTCCACTGGCCCGCGGGAAATGCCGGCAAGGGGGCTCTGCTGACCGGGGACACGATCGCGGTCGGGGCGGACAGGAAGTCGGTGAACTCCATGCGCAGCTACGTGAACAACATTCCGCTGCCGGAGCGGGCCATCCGTCGCATCCTGGACACGGTGCTGCCCCTGGGATTCGAGCGCCTGTATTCCGCGTTCGGGGAACTGCCCGCGGATGCGCATTCGATCGTGGAACGGTCGCTGCGGCGCTACATGTCCTGGGTGCGCGGGGACCAGCCGGAATAGTTGACTCCAATCGACCAAATGGTTGATGTGCGCAAGAGCCCCAAAACGGAGGATGGGAGATAAGAAGGGGGATCGTGCCATCGGCAGGAGCCCCGATCATCCACCGAAAGTGAAACTCTCCCCGTGTTTCTTGCCATCCGTGACATCCGCTTCGCCAAGGGCCGTTTTGCCCTCATGGGCGGGGTCGTCGCCCTCATCTCCCTCCTGCTCGTCATGCTTTCGGGGTTGACCGCCGGCCTCGGTGACCAGTCCACTTCGGCCCTGAAGAACCTGGGCTCCAGCACCCGCCTGGTCGACAACGTCGCCTTCGGCGCGGCCACGGGCAACGCCCCCAAGGCCTCCTTCACCGAGAGCCAGGTGACCAACGCACAGGTCGACGCCTGGAAGAAGCGGCCGGGCGTGGCCTCGGCCGAGCCGCTGGGTATCACCCAGACCCGCTTCCAGGGCGGCGCCGCTGGTTCCGACACCAGCACCGGCACCACCAACGTGGCGGTCTTCGGCGTTCCGGCTGGCAGCGAACTTGCTCCGCTGCCGGTGGCCGAGGGCGAGGCCGTCATCGGCGAATCCGTGGCCAAGGACCTGTCTTTGAGGGTCGGCGACACCGTTTCCATGGCCGGCGTCGACCTCAAGGTCGGCGGGATCGCCCCGGATGCCTGGTACTCGCACACCTCGGTCGTCTACACCGCGCTGGACTCCTGGGCGAAGCTCGCCCACCTGGGTGAAACCAGCCAGGTCGGCACCGTCATCGCCGTGACCAACGAGCCGGGCGCAACGGTCGACCAGGACGCGGCCAACGCCGCGGCCAACACCGTGAGCACCACCCGCACCGGATCCTTCGCCGCGCTGGGCTCCTACAAGAGCGAAAACGGGTCGCTGCTGATGATGCAGGCCTTCCTCTACGGCATCTCCGCCCTGGTGATCGTGGCGTTCCTGACGGTATGGACCGTGCAGCGCACCCGCGACATCGCGGTGCTCAAGGCCCTGGGCGCCTCCGGGAACTACGTGCTCCGCGACGCCATGACCCAGGCCGGCATCGTGCTGCTGCTGGGCGCCGGCGTCGGCGGCGGCATCGGCTTCATCGGCGGCAGCTTCGCAGCCAAGGCAGCGCCGTTCATGATCAGCCCGGCCACCACGCTGGTGCCGGTCATCGGCGTCGTGGTGCTGGGCCTGGCCGGTGCCGCGCTCGCCGTCTCCCGAGTGACCAAGGTCGATGCGCTCATCGCCCTCGGCGGAAACTGATCTCCGCGTCTCGTTCCCGGCCCCAAGGCCCTCCCCATTTCTGCCCGTCTGAAAGGACACAGCGCACCATGACCTCCTACCCCAGCGACACCGCCACCCACTCGACCGGCACCGGCACCAAGGCCCTGCAGCTGATCGACGTGACACTCGAATACCCGGACGGCCAGGAAACTATCAAGGCGCTGGACTCCGTGAACCTCGCCGTGGGCGCGGGCGAGATGCTCTCGCTCATCGGCCCGTCGGGCTCCGGCAAGTCCTCGCTGCTGGCTGCGGCCGCGACGCTCATCCGCCCCACGCACGGCCTGGTCATCATCGACGGCACTACCGCCAGCGACCTGAACGACAAGGAAATGACCACGCTGCGCCGCGACAAGGTCGGCATCATTTTCCAGCAGCCGAACCTGCTGGCCTCGCTCACCTCCGCCGAGCAGCTCATGATCTCCGACCACCTGCGCGGCAAGCCGCTGAAGGCGGCCAAAGCCCGAGCCCTGGAACTGCTGGACGTGGTCGGGCTCGCCGACAGCGCCAAGAAGCGCCCGCACCAGCTCTCCGGCGGCCAGCGCCAGCGCGTGAACATCGCCCGCGCGCTGATGGGCCAGCCCAAGGTGCTGCTGGTCGACGAGCCGACGGCCGCCCTCGACCACGAACGCAGCGAATCGATCGTGCGCCTGCTGGCCGAGGTCACCCGGGAGTTCTCCGTGGCCACCGTGATGGTCACCCACGACACCGAGTTCATCTCGCTCACTGACCAAGTCGCCACCATGCGCGACGGCGTGCTGGGTGCCTCCGAGCTCGTCTCCGCCTAGATGATTGATTCCAAGGGCTCAGTGGTCATAGGCGGTCAGTGAGCGCAGCGGATGACGGCCGGTGTTCAGGTTGTGCCAGATCGCCGCGGTC
>NZ_JBIVTO010000013.1:0-127446 GCF_044756805.1 Paeniglutamicibacter sp. NPDC091659 | reverse complement strand
AGCAAGCTCCCAGCTCCTCAGACAGAGAACCGTGCGCGCATGACCATCACCACGGCCAATTCCCGATTCGCGAAATTCGTGCGGAACCAAACGAATTTACCAGTCACAGGGAAACGGCTTGGGAAGACGCCCCCTGGCCATCCGTGGCCCCCACGACCCGACTCCTCGGCCGGGCAAAGAACGCGTTAAGCAACGGAAGACCAAATGGATTCGGGCCACGGCTTGATCCTTGTCCTGATCGATGCCCAACCGTAGCCTTGGGTCAGGGCAGATTCCCGCCCCGACCGGCTTCCGGCCGGGGCAGATGCAAGGCCCAGGAAGGACGCAACAATGGCAACAGGCACGGCCGCGTGGTTCAGTTCCGAGCAGGGCTCAGGCTTCAATGAGCCCGATGATGGGTCTGCGAATGTTTTCGCCCACTACTCGGGCATCGCCAACAACGGCCACAGCACCCCAGACAAGAGAACCAAGAGGTCGAATTTGACATCACCCGTGGACAGAAGGGGCTGCAGGCGGAGAACGTTCGATCTCTGGGTAACCACTTCCCCTGATGAGCGCGTTGAAGAAGCCGCATCTTCTCCGGTGAACCCCTTATCGCATCTCGAAAGCACCGGTGCGAGGTTTCGGGGAAGTGCGGTCACCGGCAAGCTGGGCCAGTCACCGCAGCACCTTGAGGGATAGGGACATGACATGGCAGGGAAAAACACCGCGGGGTCCAGTACCCCCGAGGGGCGCAGGAACCATGTGGCTGCGTCGGACGTGGAACGTTTCGGCGGCATCAAGTGGGGTTTGGCGTTCTTCGGCTGGCTGACGGCCACCGGGATGAAAGTCCTGCTCGGCGCGCTGGCCACCGCGATCGGCGTGGGGCCCGCGAACACCACGGATGCCGGGGAGGCCGCAGATCAGGCAACGCAGGGCGCGCAAACCTTCGGCGCCATCGTACTGGCGGTCATCCTGTTGCTCGCCTATTTCTGTGGCGGATACGTCGCCGGGCGCATGGCACGGTTCGATGGAATCAAGCAAGGTGTCGCCGTATGGTTGTGGGGCATTATTGTCGCCATCATTGTGGCGCTCCTCGCAGCGTTTGCGGGTAGCCGGTTCGACAGCCTTGGCCGCTTGGGCGGGGCGCTGCAACTTCCCGCCGATGGCACGGTCCTGACCATCGGCGGCCTGGTCGGGCTGGCCATCACCATTCTCGTCCCCCTCACCGGGGCCGTCCTGGGCGGCAAGGCGGGAATGCATTTCCACCGCAAGATCGACCGGTCAGACGGCAACCACCGCGCAGGATTCACCGGCTAGATCGTGCCAGCCAATCCATCAAATCTAACGAGTTAGCCCCTGTTCGATCTCCTAAAGATCTGTAGGTTCACTCTTCACTTCAATCGGCAGGTGCGTGGACGCCGACTTCGATTTCCGCTCGATCGGTCGAGACAGGTCGGCCGCCATGGCGTCGATGTGTCCGGGTTTTCTCGGCCCCATCCGGCGGGTGTTGGATCGGCGGGTGCAGGATCCTTGGCCGGTCGTCGTGGAAGGGGCATGCTGGGACCAGCACCACACCACCAGACAAAAGGGATGACTTCCATGAAAACCACCTTGTCCACCGGCGTTTTCCTGCAGGGCCGCGGATTGTGGGCCGATGGATTCGGCCGGGCCGCAACCCGAGCCGCGCAGTTCATTCTGGTCCTGATCGCCCTGTCAGTTGCCGTCTACGGGATGATCCAGCTCAAACTCATCGTGATCCCGCTCATGGTGGCACTGATCCTGGCCGCGGCGCTTAGCCCGGTGGTCGCGTTCCTGCGCGGCAAAGGCCTGCCCGGTGCGTTGGCGACCTGGATCACCTTCCTGGCCGCCATCGTGGTGCTGGGCGGCATTGTGACGGGCATTGTTTTCGCCGTGCGCAGCGAATGGGACGAACTGGTCACGGCCGCCGCCGAAGGATTCGGGGAGCTGCAGAAGTTCGTCGTTTCCGGGCCCCTTCCCCTGGACCAGGAGATGATCGACAGGGCCACCGAGGCGGTGACCGGTTTTGCGACCAGTAGCCGGTTCGGCGCCGGCGCGCTGGTGGGGATTTCGACGGCGGCCGAAGTCCTTACCGGCACCCTGCTTGGCGCCGTCGTACTGTTTTACTTCCTAAAGGATGGCGGACGAATCTGGGACTTTTTCATCCGTCCTTTTCCGGGGGAGGTCCGGCACAGACTTCGCCGATCCGGTGCCATGTCCCTGGTCGTACTGGGCCAGTATGTGCGGGGCACGACGATCATTGCCATGATCGAGGGTGTTGTCGTCGGCGCGGCGCTGTTCATTCTGCGTGTGCCCTTGGCCCTTCCGCTGGCCGTCATTGTGTTTCTCGGCGCCTTCATCCCGATGGTCGGGGCGACGATGGCCGGGATACTTGCCGCGCTGGTCGCTCTGGTCGCCAACGGGCCCGTTGCGGCCCTGATCGTCTTGGCCGTCGTCATCGGGATCAACCAGCTCGACGGACACGTCCTGCAGCCGATCGTGATGGGACGGTCGCTGCACCTGCACGGGCTGGTCATCCTCCTGGCCCTGGCCGCCGGCGTCATCCTCGCCGGAATCATTGGCGCCGTGCTGGCCGTGCCGCTGGCCGCGGTCACCTGGGCGATTGTCCAGGTCTGGACCCAACCCGTCCCGACTGCCTGGCCGGACCCGGCCAGGGGGGAAGAGTCCGTCCCGGGCCCGGCGGAAGCCGCCTCTCACCGGCCGCAGGGCAGCGGCTGCCTCAAGTTCCATGCGGATGAGCAGGAACAGTGACCCGACGGGTTCTCGACGGTCCCAAGTCGGAGCCCGTGCCATGGGTCGTTCCAGCTGCGGACCGAACGCCACGATCCACGCCTTGGTCAACGGGCGTTGGGGGCTCATGGTGGGCCCGGCCGGGGAGGGGTCAACGCCGTGGAAGCACAGCCGACGGTCCTGGCGGCGGCCACTGAAGCGCCACATCGGCTAGTGGGCCCTCCCTGCCAAGCCGCACGGGGCCGCCTCCAGGCACCCCGGGAGCCGGGTATGATGTCATGTTGCCCGATCCGGCGCACATCGGACGAGGGCCTGGCCACCCCGGAACAGGCACGTGCCGTTGGACGGCAACAGCGTCTCGCCGGCGGATCCGGAATGCCAATCGACGCAGCGAAAAGGCGGCCATGTAACGTTGCGAGTCACACGATATTAACTGTCGAATTTTTGGTGCCCGGGTGCCGCGGTGGGGGATCTGTTAAATGGACACCGCATCTTGTACCCACGGTTGTTGAATTCTGTTTAGTCGGTTCCATTTCGACCAGGGGCGTCGGGCTGTCCGGGGCCAATTACCGGGTCGGGCTGCCCGGCTTCGAGCTCGCCTGTGGGGATGGCGACGAACCCAATTAACTTCATGTCTTGGCTCTATTGGGGGAGGAGTCGGTCGACGCATCAGACCTGCAACGCTTTGCATTCCGGGACGTGGCGTCCGCCGTCGCTTTCATGGTCCACACTTAGCAGGTGCGTACCTTTGGTGTTGAAGAAGAATTCCTGATCGTGGATCCCGTCAATGGCGTCCCCTTGCCTCTGTCCGGGGAGGTGATGGGCCTCCATGGCGCCAGCGTCCGGGCGTCGGACCCTGCCGCCCAGCAGATGCTGTCCGCCGAGCTGCACCAGGAACAACTCGAGGTCATCACGCACCCGCACAGCAGCCTGGACGGGCTCGCCGCGGAGATAGTGGCCGGACGCGCATACGCCGACTCGCTCGCCCGGAAAGCGGGTGCGAAGATCGTCGCCCTGGCCACCTCTCCGCTGGCGGTCACGCCCCATCCCACCCGGAACGAACGCTACGACGCCCTGGTGGAAAAGTATGCCCTGACGGCGCGCGAGCAGCTGACGTGCGGACTCCATGTCCACGTGTCCGTCGGCTCGGACGAGGAAGGTGTCGCGGTCCTGGACCGAATCAGGGCCTGGCTGCCCTCGCTCTTGGCGTTGAGCTCGAATTCCCCGTACTGGAACGGCCAGGACAGCGGCTACGCCAGTTACCGCACGCAGGCCTGGAACCGGTGGACCACTGCCGGGCCGATGGAGGTCTTCGGTTCGGCGCAGGCCTATCACGCGCTGGTGGCGGACCTGTCCGGCACCAGCGTGGTCATCAACCCGGATTTTGACGCCCGGCTCTCCGTCCGCCACCCCACCGTCGAGATCCGGGTGTCCGATGTTTGCCTCGATCCCCGCGACACCGTCCTTCTCGCCGCCCTGGTGCGGGCCTTGGTGGAGACCGCTGCCTGGGAATGGGAAGCCGGAAAGGAACCCGACAAGGTTCCTGCCATCATCCTGCGCCAAGGCGTATGGATGGCCAGCCGCTGGGGCATCCGCGGCGAACTGCTCCACCCCGAGACCCACAGGCCGGACACCGCAAGGAGCGTCATTTCCGCACTCCACGACCATGTGCGCGACGCACTGGAGGAGTACGGGGACGGAGCCTATGTCGAGGAAGCCCTGGAAAGGATCCTCAATAACGGAACAGGAGCCGCCCTGCAGCGGCAATCCTACGAACGCACCGGCCGGCTGGCCGACGTCGTCACCCAGGCCATCGGCGTTACCCACCAAGAACCCGCCGATCACCACCCCACCGTGAACGGCTCCGCGACGTGGACATGGAAACCGCTGGCCGAAGCCGTGGTCTAACCGTTTGCCGATCCTTCCGGACTGCTCGCTGAGGCTCTCTCCGGAGCGTCCCCGGATTTGGTGTGTTCACTGCTGCAGAGCGCGATCAACGCTTTGCTCTCCGCAGACGATGTTGCGTTCCAGCGGGAGCGCGAAATTCATGCCCGAACCATCGAATTCTGAAAGTCGCGGGCATCGCCCGGCAACAGGTGAGGATCTCTAGGGCTGTGGTGAACAGGTGAGTGTGTGCAGGACCGCCGGGGAAGGACGGAACATGTGTGTTCCGCCCTTCCATGCGGAGGGGTTTCTAGTTTTCGTCGGGGGATACCGGCACCGGGTTGCCGGGAGCAGTGAACCGGGCTTTTGCCGCGGCGCGCTTCCCGGCACGGTTGCTTTTGGCGGGCGCGGCGATGCCCAGCTCGTGCAATTCGTCGGGGGACCAACCGGTGCGCTGGGCCGCCGCATAGAGGCGTGCGTCTTCGCGTTCGGCATTTTCAAGTTGGGATTGGATTTCGGCGATCTTTAGCCGTGCGGTCACCAGATGGCGGATGGATTGGGCGCGTCCGTCGAGGAGTATTCTGGTTCGGTCTTCGATGTTTTTCACTGCGAATTCTGTAGCCATGCTTCTACCCTATTTCGAGATTTCGTGTAGGTGTTAGCGCCGCATGTCGGGTGGGAGTTTCGCCTGAAACGCCGTGATCTCGCGGAATTTTCGACATCGATGTTGGTTGGACGGACTTGGGGCCTGTCCTCCGAAAGTGCGCAAACACTGCTGTGACCCGTCCGAATTAATCATCGAAGACCGCCCCAACACGACCTCCGCGACGTACCCAGGGACTCCTTGGATCGGCTGCTATCGAGGCACCTGAATTGGCGCTGGCCAGCCGCGGGCGCGTCACCACGGATCCGTCGGCACGTGCGATTTTCGCCGCACCGGGCGGGCGGCATCCTGCGACGGAAATTCTCCTACTCCGGGCCCGGCTCCGTTTCCCAGATGGCCACAACCCGGCGCAGTCGCGGGTCGTTGTCCGGTCGCAGATCCACCAGCGCTGCCTGCCGGATTCGGACCTGGTCCCCGGGCTGCAAACGTATGACGGCATGGGTGACGTGCGGGCGGTAATTCGAGCGGTTGTGCTGCGCGCCGGGCAGGTGGACCTGCGGTCCCAGCGCCTCCAGCGCGGCGGTATGGATCCGCTGCAGGGCCGGCTCGGGTTCCACCAGCGAGACAGGCACGGACCCGTTGCGGCCGAACTGCGCGTCCGGGCCGATGCGCACGTCAAAGCCCAGCAGCGCCGGCAGCACGTCGTCGAGCCGAGCGCGTACGTCGTCGGCGGTTTCCCGGGTGTCGAAGCGCACCAATGTGATGTGCAGCGGCCAGCTGGACCGGGGGAAAACCAGGCCGGCCTGCACAGGGACGACAAAAGCAACGAGGACATATACGCCCATGCTTCAGGATAGGCCTCTAACCCGGGGCCGGCGCACTGCTTGGTGACTTGCAAGCCAGGTCGTAGGGGGCGTCATGCCGACGGCGCGGGCGTGGATAATCCGGCTACCAACGGGAGGTTGTTGCTAGGGTCATTAATGGTGGTCACTCTCCAGCAGAGGTTGCCGTGCTTGGGGCCGTTCCAACGGTTCCGAAGCGCTTTTTGGTTATGAAGAAACGACAAACGATGCCGGTGAAAATCCTTGGCTGATTGCCGGCGAGGGAGAAAAATATGACGATTCGGGCAAAAGGCCGCCTTGCGGCGGTCGCTTCCGGACTAGCCCTCGTTCTGGCCGCAGCCGGGTGCACGGCAGCAGATCCGGGGGCCGACTCCGGCGCCCGATCGCAGAAAAACAAAGACAGCGTGGTGTTGGCCAACCCTGCGTCTGGCGCCAGCCAGATCGGCGGCGACGCCGAGGACATGGCACTGAAGGCCAGCCAGGCGTTCTTCGAAAAGGCACCCGCCGTCGTCGTGCTGGGCAACGAAGGCGCGCAGGATGCGGCTGCCGGTCAGGCCCGCGAACTCGGCGTTCCGCTGCTCGTGTCACCGGAGGATGCTTCTGAGCAGAGGGCCTTCGCCGCCGAGCTGGAACGCTTGGGCGCACGCACCATTATTGCCCAGGGAGCCCTGCCCGATTCGATGGCAAACGGCCTGAAAGTCGTCGACGGGTCAGCACCTGATGCCGACTTGCCTGACATCGATAGGGCCGAAGATTCCACCGAGTCCGGCTTCGCCGTTGTGGTGCGCTCGGGGGACAAGGAAGCAGAAGCGGCAGGTCCCGCACTGGCCACGGCCCAAGCCGCGGGGGCTGACCTCCACACCATGGAGTCGCCTGACCCGCGGTCCCCGAAGAACCAGGAATTTTTCCAGAACCATGCGGACTCGAGCCTGTACGCGATCGGCAACGGGTTCGCGAAAGCTGAGGATTTCTCGGCCATGGCGGCAACGGCTGCCGGAGGAAAACAACTTCCCGGCGGCGGGCAGCTCGTGTTCCCGGAGAGGCGCATGGTTGCGCTGTACGGGACGCCCGGGACCTCTTCGCTGGGTTTGCTCGGCGAACAGGACGTCGATGCGGCCATCAAGCTCGCCAAGAAGTATGCGGCGGAGTACCAGCCCCACAGCAAGGAAAAGGTCCAGCCGGCCTTCGAGATCATCGCGACCGTCGCCTCGGCGGCCGCCGGCGATGACGGGAAGTACTCCAGCTACGTTCCCGTGGAGCGGCTCGAGCCCTGGGTGAAGGCGGCCCAGGAAGCAGGGGTGTACGTGGTGCTTGACCTGCAGCCGGGTCGCAACGACTTCCTGACCCAGGCCAAGCGCTACGAAAAGCTGCTGTCCTACCCCAACGTCGGCATCGCCTACGACCCCGAGTGGAGGCTCAAGCCCAACCAGCGGCACATGGTCCAGATCGGCTCCGTGGATGCCGCCGAGCTCAACCGCGCCAACGACTGGCTGGCCGAGCTGACGCGCGAGCACCAGCTGCCGCAGAAGGTCGTCATCCTGCACCAGTTCACGCAGAGCATGATCCGCGACCGATCCACGCTGGACACCTCGCACCCAGAACTTGCGATGGTCGTGCACGCCGACGGCCACGGCTCACCGGGGATGAAGATGGGGACGTGGGACAACCTGCGCCAAGACCTGCCCAAGGGCATCAGGATGGCGTGGAAGAACTTCATCGACGAGGACTCCCCGACATTCACCCCGGAGCAGACCTTCGACATCGACCCGAAGCCGTGGTTCGTCTCCTACCAGTAGGCAGCACGGTCCCGTCCGGAGCGAAGCCTTCGCCGGACAATATTTCCTGGCGAGCATGAGTATGTGGTTTGGCGGAACAGGGTCAAGCCCGCGGGTGAGCGATCAAGCCAGCAAGGTAGCCAGGAGACGTGCGGGTTTGGCAACGGGCAGGGGACGCGGCCGCACGAAGCAGTCGACCACTAGCGCGTTCGAGTGGCTGCATCACTCGTTGCCGCGCACTCGATTGCAGTAGCAATGTGCGAGCGCTTATGGCCGTGTAATTGTCGTGCCTGAAGTACCGCGACTCGACATTCACTTCTGCAGGAGCCACGCCAACACGATGTGGTGTGGAGAACTGCAACTTGCACCGATTCCCGGTAGTCTTATACGTGGTTGTCCGTGTATTGCGGAAAACCAATACAAACAATTACTCCCCGGACCATGCCGCCGCAGGTCCCCGCCGCACAGATCGCGGTCCTCGGTAGTGGCTTTCGCTCTGATTCTTCATGTAGCGCGAGTCTCGATCGAAGACCAGATCCGGGCAGGGCACATCGGTTCGCCGCATTCCCCGGGGAGCGATCGAAAGGAAAGCCCCCACATGGAGGGTCCAGAAATTCAATTCGCAGAGGCCGTGATCGACAACGGTCGATACGGCAAGCGAGTTATCCGCTTCGAAACCGGCCGTTTGGCCCAGCAGGCTGCAGGTGCAGCCATGGTTTACATCGACGAAGAAACCGCACTGCTTTCGGCAACCACCGCCGGCAAGCACCCGCGCGAGGGCTTCGACTTCTTCCCGCTGACCGTGGACGTCGAGGAGCGCATGTACGCTGCCGGCCGCATCCCGGGCAGCTTCTTCCGCCGCGAAGGCCGCCCGTCGACCGAAGCCATCTTGGCTTGCCGTCTGATGGACCGCCCGCTGCGCCCGGCATTCGTCAAGGGCCTGCGCAACGAAGTACAGATCGTTGTCACCGTCCTGGCAATCAACCCGGACGAGCTCTACGACGTGGTTGCCATCAACGCATCCTCGATGTCGACCCAGCTTTCCGGTCTGCCGTTCTCCGGCCCGATCGGTGGCGTTCGCGTTGCCTTGGTTGACGACGGAAACGGTGCCCAGTGGGTTGCCTTCCCGAAGCACAGCCAGCTGGAAAACGCCGTCTTCAACATGGTCGTAGCCGGCCGCATCGCTGGCGACGACGTTGCCATCATGATGGTTGAAGCCGAAGCTACCGACAACTCCTGGACCCTCATCAAGGAACAGGGCGCCACCGCCCCGACCGAAGAGGTTGTTGCCCAGGGCCTTGAGGCTGCAAAGCCGTTCATCAAGGCACTGTGCGAGGCACAGGCAGACTTGGCAGCTCGCGCCGCCAAGCCGACCGTCGAGTTCCCGGTCTTCCGCGATTACGAAGAAGACGCATACGCAGCTGTCGAGGCCAAGGCCACCGCCAAGCTGACCGAGATCTACCAGATCGCCGCAAAGCAGGAGCGCGACAACGCCGCTTCCGCTTACAAGGACGAGGTAGTTGCCGAGCTGGCCGCCGAGGGCACCGCCTTCGAGACCCGCGCAGGCGAGATCTCCAAGGCTTTCGGCGCGCTGACCAAGCACGTCGTGCGCCAGCGCATCCTGACCGACCAGGTCCGCATGGACGGCCGCGGCCTGTCCGACATCCGCAAGCTCACCGCCGAGGTCGAGGTTCTTCCCCGCGTCCACGGTTCGGCGATCTTCGAGCGTGGCGAAACCCAGATCATGGGCGTCACCACCTTGAACATGCTCAAGATGGAACAGCAGATCGACTCGCTGTCGCCTGTAACGCGCAAGCGCTACATGCACAACTACAACTTCCCGCCGTACTCGACCGGTGAAACCGGCCGCGTGGGTTCCCCGAAGCGCCGCGAAATCGGCCACGGTGCCCTGGCAGAACGCGCCATCATGCCGGTGCTTCCGTCCCGCGAGGAATTCCCGTACGCCATCCGCCAGGTCTCCGAGGCATTGAGCTCCAACGGCTCGACCTCGATGGGCTCGGTTTGCGCATCGACCCTGTCGCTGCTCAACGCCGGCGTTCCGCTGCGCGCTGCCGTTGCCGGCATCGCCATGGGCCTCGTGTCCGACGAAGTTGACGGCCAGACCCGCTACGCGGCCCTGACCGACATCCTCGGCGCCGAAGACGCCATGGGCGACATGGACTTCAAGGTTGCAGGTACCTCCGAGTTCATCACCGCCATCCAGCTTGACACCAAGCTCGACGGCATCCCGGCATCGGTCCTGGCAGCTGCGCTGACCCAGGCACGCGAGGCACGTCTGCACATCCTCAATGTCCTGAACCAGGCCATTGACACCCCGGATGAGCTGTCGACCTACGCACCGCGCATCATCTCCGTGAAGATTCCAGTGGATAAGATCGGCGAGGTCATCGGCCCGAAGGGCAAGATGATCAACCAGATCCAGGAAGATACCGGAGCGGATATCTCCATCGAGGACGACGGAACCGTCCTCATTGGCGCCACCAACGGCGAGTCGGCTGAAGCCGCTCGTTCCGCAGTGAACGCCATTGCAAACCCACAGGTTCCGGAAATCGGCGAACGCTACCTTGGCACCGTCGTGAAGCTGACCACCTTCGGTGCGTTCGTTTCCCTGACCCCGGGCAAGGACGGCCTGCTGCACATCTCCGAGCTGCGCAAGCTCGCCGGTGGCAAGCGCGTGGATGACGTCGAAGATGTTGTCTCCGTGGGCCAGAAGCTCCAGGTCGAAATCACCAAGGTCGACGATCGCGGAAAGCTTTCGCTTGCCCCGGTTGTAGCCGAGGACGATCTCGTCGAAGCTGCTGAATAGTCAAACCCTAGCTTTCTAGGGTAAAAATCCCGGTCCGCCTATTGGCGGGCCGGGATTTTTCCATATGCGCTCGGAAATGAGAGCCCACTCATAGGCAGACTGCGAATCGGTGGCACTGTGGAAGAATGGATAAATGCGTTTCGCGCTTCACCAAGCGCGACTCACCCGATTTTTGTGGATAGTAAAGGACATACTCAGTGGTCATGATTCCCCTGCCTCTCAACGGAGTTGGCGTTTCCCCTGCCAAAGCAGGGGAGCGCGGTGTCTCCGACACCGCTGCCCCCATTGAGGCCGGAGACCCCACCATCATCCACGGGCAGGCCGGCGGCGCACTGGTGCGCCGCTCAGTCTTGCCAGGCGGAGTTCGTGTGTTGACCGAGGCAATGCCCGGCCAGCGTTCGGCGACCATCGGTTTCTGGGTTGGCGTGGGTTCCCGCGACGAGCAGGACGGCCAGCACGGTTCCACGCACTTCCTCGAACACCTCCTGTTCAAGGGCACCAAGCGCCGCACCGCGATGGAAATTGCCTCCGCCTTTGACGAGGTAGGCGGCGAATCCAACGCAGCAACCGCGAAGGAAAGCACCTGCTACTTCGCCCGCGTGCTCGACACCGACCTGCCCATGGCAATCGACGTCATCGCCGACATGATCACCTCCGCCGTCATTGATCCGAATGAACTGGAACAGGAACGCGACGTGATCCTCGAGGAAATCGCGATGGACGCCGACGATCCCGGGGATGTCGCCCACGAACGCTTTGTCGAAGCCGTCCTGGGGGAGCACGCCCTTGGCCGCCCGATCGGCGGCACCCCCGAGGCCATCACCGGCATCAGCCGCGAGTCGGTCTGGGAGCACTACCGCCGTTTCTACACCCCCGACGAAATTGTCATCACCGCGGCCGGTTCGCTGGACCACGACGTTGTCTGCGACCTGGTGCTCAGCGCCCTGCGCGAGGCCGGATGGGAACTTGAAGAAGGCGCAAGCCCGGTGCCGCGCCGTTCCACGGAGCCCGTGGAAATCACCGGATCCGAGCGCATCGAGGTCATCCGCCGACCCGTCGAGCAGGTCAACATCATCATGGGTTGCCCCGGCATCGTGGCAACCGATGAGCGTCGCCACGTGATGAGCGTGCTCAACGCCGTCCTCGGCGGCGGCATGTCCTCACGCCTGTTCCAGGAGATCCGCGAGAAGCGCGGACTGGTGTACTCCACCTACTCGTTCTCCGCCGCGTACTCCGACGCGGGCTACTTCGGCATGTACGCCGGATGCGCCCCGGCCAAGACCGAACGCGTGATCAAGTTGCTGGCAGCCGAGCTCGAGAAGCTTGCGGCCGACGGCATCACCGACGAGGAACTGCGCAAGGCGGTCGGACAGCTCTCCGGCGGCATGGTGCTGGCACTCGAGGATCCGGGATCGCGCATGTCGCGCCTGGGCCGCGCCGAGCTTGTCACCGGCGTCTTCCACGACATCGACGAGTCGCTTGAACGCGTCAAGGCCGTCACCCCGGCACAGGTTCAGGAACTGGCAGCCCTTTTGGCTGCCCGCCCGCGCACCATCACCGTGGTGGGTCCCTTCGACAAGCCTTCCGACTTCGGAATGTAAATAATTCGTGGTTCCATATGGGCCGTTCGCACCGGGTGCTTTCCGGAGCGGACGGCCCATTTGCGTAACATAGTGCATTTGTCCTTCCGCTCATCGCTAATTGTGACCTGTTCAACGTGCCAGGCGGGGCGGAAAAGTGCCCCTGTTCACACGTTTTCGTAATCTCGACTATGGTGGGTGACTTGTGACGTCGATCACCGTCATATTTCATTCGCTCGCACGAGAAGGAATTGAACCCACTATCATGGACAATCTCGCAACGGTGCTAGGTGACATCAGCAGTGTCATTTGGGGCCCCTTCCTGTTGATTCCCCTGCTCTTGGGCACAGGACTTTACCTGACCATCCGTCTGGGCGGTCTGCAGTTTTTCAAGCTCGGAGTGGCCCTTCGCTTGGGCCTGCTCAAGCGCAAGGATGCCGATGCTGGCGCCGAGGGTGACATCTCGCAGTTCCAGGCATTGACCACCGCACTTGCCGCAACCGTCGGCACCGGCAACATCGTCGGCGTCGCGACCGCCATCGGCATCGGCGGCCCCGGCGCACTGTTCTGGATGTGGGTCACCGGCCTGGTCGGCATGGCCGCCAAGTACTCCGAGGCATTCCTGGGTGTTCGCTACCGCACCACCGACGCAGCCGGCGAAAAGTCCGGCGGACCGCAGTACTACCTCGAACGCGGCATCAAGGGCCCGCTGGGCAAGGTCTTGGCGCTCTCCTTCGCCATCTTCGCAACGCTCGCCTGCTTCGGCATCGGCAACATGACCCAGGGCAACTCGATTGCAGCGAACCTGGAGAACTCCTTCAGCGTTCCGACCTGGACCACCGGCCTCATCCTGACTGTCCTTTCGATGGTTGTGCTGGTTGGCGGCATCAAGTCCATCGGCAAGGTCACCGCCGGCTTCGTGCCGGTCATGATCATCTTCTACGTCGGTGCGGCCCTGTACATCCTGCTTGCCAACATCGGCCAGGTTCCGGCCGCGTTCGGCCAGATCTTCGCCGACGCCTTCACCGGCACCTCGGCAATCGGCGGCTTCGCCGGTTCGGCCATCATCATCGCCGTCCAGTTCGGCGTGGCACGCGGCATCTTCTCCAACGAGTCGGGCATGGGCTCGGCGGCCATCGCGGCAGCCGCCGCACAGACCACCCACCCGGTGCGCCAGGGCCTGGTCTCCATGACCCAGACCTTCATCGACACCATCATCGTCGTCACCTGCACCGGCCTGGTCATCATCACCACCGGCGCCTGGAACCACATCGACCCGGAAACCGGACAACAGATTTCCGCGTCGCTGATGACCGGCTACGCCTTCACCTTCGGCCTCCCGGGCGAATGGGGACACTGGATCGTGACCATCGGCCTGGTCATGTTCGCCTTCTCCACCATCCTCGGCTGGTGCTACTACGGTGAGCGCAACATCGAGCGGCTGCTCGGACGCAAGGCCGTCATGCCGTTCCGTGTGGCCTTCTCGCTGGTCGTCTTCGTGGGTTGCACCACCGAACTGACTGCAGTCTGGAACTTCTCCGACATGATGAACGGCCTGATGGCCATTCCGAACCTCATCGGTCTGCTGATCATGTCCGGCCTGATCGTCCGCGAAACCCGCTGGTACCTCAAGAACGACCCGAAGCTCGAAGCCAGCAAGGACGAGATCGAGGCATTCATGAAGAACCAGAAGGGCTGGGACGAGTGGAAGGCCGGAGACGTCATCGGTTCGAGCCACTCCCACAAGACCACCCAGGTTCTTGAGCGAGACACCATCTAACCAAACACCGTCTCGTCCGACCCGGACGCCAGACTCGCAAAAGGCGATCCCCGCCCCTCGAAATCGAGGGGCGGGGATCGCCTTTTTTGCACTGCGCGAGATGGCCGGGAGCTTACGGGTGGAGTCGCGCCTTGCGCTCTTGGTGTTCCCGAATGACCTTCGCGTCGTGCGCTGCGCGGATCTTCGCGTGTTCCGGGTTCCGGCGCAGCATTAGGTAACCGCCGGACAGCAGCACAAACCAGATCGGCGTGAAGAACAACGCCATCAGGGTGTCCGGCTGTTGGGTCAATGCCCAGATGATGAAACCGAAGAACGCGAGCACGACGTACGGCATGAACGTCCCGCCGGGCATCTTGAAGATGCTGACCTCATGCAGGTGTGGGCGGCGACGGCGGTAGACGATGTAGCTGATCAGGATGATAGACCAGACGAACATGAAGCACAGTGCGGAAATCGTGGTGACCAAGGTGAAGGCCTCGGCCACGGACCCCTCGGCGTAGAGCAGTGCCACGCCGGCGAGCAGGAACATGCAGGAGAAGATCAACGCATTTTTCGGAATCTTGCGTCTGGACAGCTTTCCGAACACCTTGGGTGCGTCCCCCTCGCGGGCCAGTCCATAGACCATGCGGGAGGTGGAGTAGATACCTGCGTTTGCGCTCGAGGTCGCCGAGGTGAGAACGACGAAATTGACGACGCCTGCGGCGCCGACCAAGCCGGCCAGGGCGAACATGCCCACGAACGGTGAGTCATTGGCGGAGTAGCTGGTCCAGGGACGAACCGCCATCAGGATGATCAGCGAACCCACGTAGAACAGCAGGACACGAATGGGGATGGAGTTCACCGCGCGCGGCAGGTTCTTCTCCGGATCCTTGGTTTCGGCCGATGCGGTACCCACCAGCTCGATGCCGACGAAGGCAAACACCGCAATCTGGAATCCGGCCACGAAGCCCATGAAGCCGGTCGGGAACATTCCGCCGTGCTCCCACAAGTTGGTGAAGGACGCGCGGGCGCCTTCGGTCTCGAACCCGGTGATGATCATGACAAGGCCCGTGATGATCAGGGCAACAATGGCAATGATCTTGATCAGTGCGAACCAGAACTCGGTCTCACCGAACGCCTTCACCGTGGGCAGGTTCAATGCGAGCAGGGTCAAGATGCAGGCCAGAGCCGGAATCCAAAGGGCCAGGTCCGGCCACCAGAAAGCCACGTAATATGCGATCGCGACCACGTCGGCAATGCCCGTGACAATCCAGCAGAACCAGTAGGTCCACCCCGTGAAGAAGGAAGCCCACGGACCGAGGATGTCGCCGGCGAAGTCGCCGAAGTTCTTGTACTGGAGATTGCTCAGCAGCAATTCGCCCATGGCACGCATGACGAAAAAGAGCATGAAGCCAATGATCATGTACACAAAAATGACGGAAGGGCCCGCGACCGAGATGGTCTTTCCGGATCCCATGAACAAGCCCGTGCCAATGGCGCCACCAATGGCCATGAGTTGGATGTGGCGGTTTGACAGTGCCCGCTGGAGTGGGGGACTGGCTTGAGGAACGATGTCCTCCCACTCGGTTTCGGTGGAATTTTCACTCATTTTTCCGGTCCTTGGTCTAGAAGAATGAAAGGTGGTGGAAACTATCTGTCTTTCCACACGATACGCTCGAAATCGGACGATGTTCAGAGGAAACGATGCCCGCCATTTCCTCGAGGGATCAGTGGAATCACGCGCTTCTTCAAGAGTTCAACCAGGATTTTGCCGTGTGGCCCAAATGGCCGCAATGTTTGGCAGTGCGGAGCCGATCGGGACCCCTGAGTGCCCGTCGGCAGCGAGAAAAATTGCCACCCCGAAAGAACCTGGCTCCGACGGCGACTGCCAGTACACGGTGTCCCAGGGCGGGAAGTCGTGCGGCATCATCCGCCACGTGCATCCGGTGCGGTTCACGTACAGGATCGCGTCCACGATCCGCCGGCGCGAATGGATCGCGGGCCGGCCACCGGTCTTCACCGGCAGCATCGGCTCGACCAGTGCCCGTTGTTCATCCGTCAGGTCCGAGGGGTGTGGACGTTGAACCGGATCGTCCTTCATGCTTCAATGATGGCCCCGTCCGCTGCAGCGGTCATCGGGAAACACCCAAAGCTTTCCCAACACGTGTTTGGTCTGCACCAATGCGGGCCCGACGGGTGCCGCAGCCGGCCCTCCCGCCGGCTGCACCCCGGGGCTCACGGCACGATCCGCCCTTTGTCCAGGTGGATCCGGCACCCGGAAAACCGTGCCTGCAGCGCCCGGTCGTGGCTCACCAGCACAACGGTTCCGGCGAAGGACTCCAGTGCCAGCTCAAGTTCGTCGGCCAGTGCGGGGGAGAGGTGGTTGGTCGGCTCATCGAGCAGCAACACCTCCGCCGGGCGGGCAAAGAGCCGCGCCACATCGAGCCGGCGGCGCTGGCCCAACGACATCGAATCGATGCGCTGGAGCAGCTCCGCAGGCCGGAACAGTCCCAGCGACAGCAGCTGGGCCACATCGTCGGCGAGCTCCTGCCCCGAGCCGAGGCAAAACGCCTGCGCCGCCATCCACAGTGCGGGGAAAACCGTCGGCTGCTGGCGGAGGTACCCCACCGGCCCCCTGGCCACGCACGACCCGGAACCGGGCAGCGGCATCCCGGAGATGGCATCTAGCAGCGTTGATTTCCCGGCGCCGTTGGCCCCGGTGACCAGCAGCCTTCCGCCTTCGGGCACCAGCAAGTGGTCGATGGACAGGCGGCCCGGGACCCGCAACCCCTGGATCCTGATGGCCGGGAGCGACTCGCCGCGGGCGGATGAACCGGATGCGGCCGCGGGGCCCGGGCCGGGGTCAGCCAAGCGGCCGGGCAAGGGACCGGGCATGAAATGCAGCGGCTCGACGGGCGCCGGAGCCTCGTTGGCCTGCAGCTGCTCCATGCGGGTGTTCGCCCGACGCAGTGCCCCGGAGGAACCGTGGGTGCGGTCGCGGGCACGGAACGCGCCATGGCCGAAGCCGGGCTTTTCCGCCTTCCGGGGGATCCCGGCCACGGCGGCGTGCGAACGCTCGGCCAGCCGCGCTGCTGTGGCCAGGTCCTCCTCCCACTGTTCACGCGAACGGACCATGGCGCGTCGCTGCGCCGCCTTGGCCCGCAGGTACCCGTCGTAGCCGTCCGCATGGCGCATCACCGCCCCGTCGTCGAGCTCGATGATGGCGTCCGCGACCCGGCGCAGGAACAACCGCTCATGCGTGCAGAACACCACGGTCCCGCGGTGGCCGGCCAGCCGCTTCTCCAGCCAGGCCAGGGCATCCGCGTCCAGGTTGTTGGTGGGCTCGTCGAGCAGCAGCACCTCAGGGTTCGCCGCCAGCGCCGAGGCCAGCGCGAGCCGGGAGAGCTCCCCGCCGGAGAGTGTGGACAGCGGCCGATCGCCGGGGATGTTCCCCAGCCCCAGCCGGTGGGCCGATGTCGCCAGGCGCCGGGCGGCCCCGGCGCCGTCGCGGGCTTCGTGGAGTGCCGCCAGACGCGCGTATTCCTCGAGGGCGGCCGGCAGCTGGTCCTCGCGTGCGCGCGAGAGGGCCTCGGCCGCGGAAGCCAGACGTGTCTCGAGCTCGCGCACCGGGGCCAGGGCATGGGCCTGGAAGCTGGCCACGCTCCACCCCGGGTCGTATTCCGGTTGCTGCGGCAGGTAGCCGATGCCTCCGGCGGCCTGACGGATCGCGGTTCCGGATGCCGGGGCCTGGTCGCCGGCCAGCAGGCGCAGCAGCGTGCTCTTCCCGCTGCCGTTCTCGCCGATCACGGCCAGGCGTTCGCCCGGCCGCACCGAGAAGTCAAGGTCCCGGAACACCGGGCGTGCCGGATAGGAGAAGGAAAGGGCATGGAATGAAAGTTGGGTTTTCATGGGGTTTCCCGTGTATTCCGCGCAGCAGCAGGGGGTGCATGCGCAGCTGCGCTCGCTGGGGTAGGAGGAATGCATCCCCGAAACCGTTCAAGCCCGCGGCATCGACCAGTTGGCCAGCGGCAGGGCACGGCGGGGTGCCAGGAACCCGGCGGCCACCACGATCATGCGTGGTGCGAACACCGGGGACTCCGAATCACAGGAAGAAAGCCCACATGGCACGACCCTAGCAATCCGGTGCGGAGGATGTCGAGACCCCCGCGGGGAGATGCACCGCCGTCCACGCGTCCCGCCGGCACGTGCCACGCGCGGGTTCCCGCCCCGGGATCGGTCCCGGAAGGGGGTTCGGCTATCGCGCCGCCAACCCCGGATGCCTACACGGGTGCACAGGCTTGCCTATAGCATCAGGCCAAGGCGCGTTCTCCGTGCGGAACACGCGCGTGGATGGCGGCTCTGCCCCCGTGCACGCGCGGCCGGAAAGCCCGAAACACACAGAAACGAGCCCGGAGACAACGATGCACGATGGAACCGCGGCCCCGCACGTCCCCACGCCCGGCCCGGCCCGCTGGCGCGTGCTAGCCGTTCTGCTGGCGACGCTGTTCATGATGATGGTCTCAGTGAACATCGTCAATGTCCTGCTTCCATCCGTGCAGCACGGGTTGGGTGCCACGCAAGCCGACCTCCAGTGGGTGTTGGCGGGGTACGCATTGAGCTTCGGGGTGCTGCTTGTCGCCGCCGGCCGGGCCGGTGACGTCTATGGACGCGGGGCGATCTTCCTGACCGGGGTGCTGCTCTTCACGCTGTCTTCCGTCGCGGCGGGAATGGCCGTGGACCCGCTGAGCCTGAACGTTGCCCGGGCTTTCCAAGGCATTGGTGCGGGACTGATCAACCCACAGATCATGGGGATGATCCAACACTATTTCCGGGGCCAGGAGCGTGGCCGGGCCTACGGGAGCGTGGGGATGGTGCCGGGGCTCTCGGTGGCACTGGGCCCGCTGCTGGGCGGAGCGCTCATCGCCTGGCTGGGGCCGGATGCAGGATGGCGTTGGAGCTTCCTGATCAATGTGCCGGTCGGCGCCGTGGCAGTGGTGCTGGCGTTGCGCTGGTTCCCCCCCGCCCGTTGTTCACCGGCGCGCGGACCCGTTCCCGCCAGCTGGCCCGGAGCCGGGCCCCGGGCACCGGTGGACCGGTAGTAAAACGGACCGACATGGATCCGGTCGGCGGTGTGCTGCTGGGGCTCGGGGTGTTGGCCATGCTGCTGCCCTTCGTGCAGGGCCGTGAAACCCCTGGGTGTGGGGGCTGCTGCCCGCCGGGCTCGTAGTGGTGGCCGGGTGGGTGTTCTGGGAAAAGACTTATGCGGCCCGCGGTAGATCCCCGATGGTGGACTTGGGGCTGTTCCGCATCGGCTCCTACACGATGGGCACGGCGGTTGCCGGGCTCTACTTCGTCGGGGTGCCCAGCGTCTGGGTGCTGGTGGCGATCTACGTACAGCAGGGCCAGGGTTTCAGCGCGCTGGAGGCCGGGTTGCTGGGCTTGCCCGCCGCGATCTGCACCGCGGCCGGGTCCCACCTGGCCGGGCTTCGGGTCATGGAATGCGGTCGCAAGATCGTGATCGCCGGGCTTCTGTGCGCGCTCGCCGGCTTGCTCATCTGCATCGCGGTCATCGAGCTGCACGCGATCGGAATGATCGGGATATGGTGGCTGCTGGCCGGACTGGCGTTCCTTGGCCTGGCCCAGGGTGCGGTCATTGCGCCGAACCAGGCCCTGACCATGCTTGAGGTCCCGCTGGAGTCGGTGGGCAGCGCCGGGGGAGTCATGCAGACGTCCCAGCGCATCGCCACGGCCGTGGGCATGGCCATGATCACCGCGGTTTTCTTCGCGACGCTGGCGGTCAGCAATTGGGACGTGGCCATGCGGGTGGGGTTGGCCGCGATTGTCGTGGTGGCGCTGGCGACGCTGTGGGTGGCGGTCGCCGACCAGCGCCGGCGCTCACGCAAGGTCCAGAAGAATGAAAGGTGATGGGAACTACCTGTCTTTCCACACCAAACGCTCGAAATCGCGCTTTGTTCAGAGGAAACGGTTCCCGCCATTTCCTCGAGGGAGCACTGGAATCACGCGCTTCCAGAAGGTTTTCGCAAGGATTTCGCCGTGCGGCACAATGGACCGCAGTGATTGGCAGTGCGAGGCAGACCGGAACCCCTGATTGCCCGTCGGCAGCGAGAAAAATTGTCACCCCGAAAGAACCCGGCTCCGACAGCCAACGACTGATGGACACGCAGAAAGGCGCCCACGATATTCGGTCCGTGGGCGCCTTCGGCCTGGTTCTTCAGATGTTCAACGAGCGGTTTGTTCTTAGCCCCCGGCAAAGGGCGGCAGGACGTCGAGCTCGTCGGTCGGCTTCAGGGCCCGGGAACGGTCCTGCGCGCTGACGCCGTTGACGAGGAAACTGCAGCGCAGCAACACCGTGCCCAGCGAGGTGGCACGGCGCACCAACAGGTCGCCGCTCACCGGCGCGGAGACCGGTTCACGCGCCGAGAGCAGGTCCAGGACGTGCCCCAGGGTTGCCTCCCCGTCGCTGTCCGGGGTTCCGGCCAACAGGTCGTCAAGGTCGAGGTGTTCCTCGTGGGTGCCGGCAGCCTGGGCGGCTGCCGCGAAATAGCGAATGCGCATTATCCTCCGATGGCGCTCATGGAGCGGTCCGATTGTACAAAGTCCTTGGAGCCGAGCCCCACGTGGTCCATGCCGTGCGCCCGGGGCTTTCCCCACATGGCGGCACGCCAGCGTTCGGCGACCTCGGTGTCGCTGGATCCGTCGCGCAACAATGCGCTCAAGTCGGTTTCCTCGCGCGAGAACAGGCAGCTCATGACCTTGCCCTCGGCCGTGATGCGTGTGCGGCGGCAGTCGGAACAGAACGGCTCGGACACCGAGGCGATGATCCCCACGGCGCCAAGGATCGTCTGCGGATCATCGTGGGTGGACACCAGGAAGCGTTCGGCGGGCGCGCCGTCGCGCGGCCGGGTGTCCGGGTTCAGGATGAAGTGCGGTTCCAGGTAGGCGCGCAGCTGGGCCGCGGTGACCATGTTGTCCTTGCGCCACGTGTGGTCGGCATCCAACGGCATCTGCTCGATGAAGCGTAGTTCCAGCCCGCGTTCCAGCGCCCAGGCCAGCAGTTCGGGTGCCTGCTCGTCGTTGATGCCGCGCATCAGCACCGCGTTGATCTTCACCGGGGCCAGGCCGACGGCCCGGGCCGCATCGATGCCTTCGAACACCGAATCGATGTGGTCGCGGCGGGTGAGCGCGGCGAAGGTTTCGGCATGCAGGGTGTCGAGCGAGACATTGATGCGGCTCAGCCCGGCCTCGGCGAGCGCCGCGGCCTTCTTGGCGAGCCCGACCCCGTTGGTGGTCAGCGAGATCGGCAGCTCCGGGAACTCTTCACGGACTGCTGCAACGATCTGGGTCAGGTCCACGCGGACCAGCGGCTCGCCGCCGGTGAGGCGCAGCTCCCGGATGCCGAGGTCGCGGACGCCGATGCGCACGATCCTGGTGATTTCCTCCAGGGTGAGCAGCTTGGATTTGGGGAGCCAGGCCAGGCCGTCGGCGGGCATGCAGTAGGTGCAGCGCAGGTTGCACTTGTCGATCAGCGAGATGCGCAGGTCTGTGGCCTGCCTGCCGAATTTGTCGCTCAGCCCGGGGGCGTCGGCGGGGGCCGGGGTCAGGATCGTGGGCATGGGGAGGCTGACGGTCGTGGAGCGGGGTGTATCTATTTGCGTCGCCATATATCGAGGGTAGACCACTGGCCGGGGCTTTGTTCCGTGCAGTGTGCCGTGCTGCCGCGGGCGAGACCGGAAGCCGTTCCACATTTGCGGTGTTGATTGCAGGCAAATATCGCACCTGCAATCCATCGGGTTGAAGGATGACGAGTATGCGTATGTCGGGGGCGTCTTCCTCGATGGCCATCCGTGACGACGCGGTGCACCGATTGGTGGCCGACGACGGGTAGTTGGGTGTGGTTCGGGCGCCTGCGCGGGTGAACGTCACATGGGTGACTCCGCTGGGCGAAGAAGTGGCCTCGATCGCGTAGTCCTTCTCGAGGCCCTCCAGTCTGTCCCAGAGGCGCACTCCCCGGCCGAGCAGGACGGGAACCACCACAATGTGCATGTGGTCGATGAGCCCGGCGGCAAGGAACTCACGGATCATCGTGGGGCCTCCGCCGATGCGCACGTTCCGTCCGTCCGCGGCGGCCCGGGCCGTCTCGAGCGCTTAGGCAGGGGATGCGTCGAGGAGGTGGAACGTCGTGCCGCCCTCCGTCTCGATGGAAGGGTGCCTGTGGTGCCTGTGGTGCGTGAGGATGTAGACGGGTGTGCGGGGACGATTCCAGCCGGGGAATGCCCTCGACACGGCATTCGGTCGGTGCAATGCCCCAGGCAAAGCGGAGTGCCTGCGCACCGGCCGCTTCGTTGACCCTAGGATGGTTGCCATGACCTCACCATTTCGCCGCAGCGTCGCAGGGCACCAGGAATGCCTCAGGGAACTAGCCGATGCGGCACTTCTGGATTTGGGCAGCGAAACGGTCCGGTTGCGCGAAGCGCGGGGGCGAAGGCTTGCCGCCACTCTGGTCGCCCCGCGCTCGCTGCCGCCGTGGGACAACTCCCAGATGGACGGGTACGCGGTGTGCACCGGGGACCTGGGTGGCGGCCCGTTGCGCGTCGTGGCCCCGATCGCCGCGGGCGAGGCCGCACCGGCACTGGAACGGGGGAGCGCGGCCCCCATCATGACGGGTGCGCCGATCCCCGCCGGGGCCAACGTCGTCATCCCCATCGAGGCGGCGGTGCCGGACCGCTTCCCCGACGAAGTCCAGCTTGCGGCAGGCTTCCACGTGGGGCTGCCGGCAACCGCCGAGGCCGGCGCGTACATCCGCGTGACGGGCAGCGACATCGCTGCGGGGGACACCGTCCTGGAGGCGGGCACACGATTGGGACCCACCAGCCTGGGAATCCTCGCGGGCCTGGGCATCGGCGACGTGGCAGTCACCCGACGTCCCTCGGTGCTGCTGCTGTCCACCGGCGACGAGCTTGTCGCCCCCGGGGGAGAGCTGGGTCCCGGACAGATCCACGACGCCAACACCACCCTGCTGGCCGCCGCCCTCGAAGCGGCGGGCTGCACCGTCACCACCGTCGGCGTGCTCGATGACTCGCCGGCGCTCTTCACGGACTCCCTACGTGAGGCACTGGCCTCCGGCGAGCGCGGCTACCACCTGGTGATCAGCAGCGGCGGCATCTCCAAGGGGGCCTTCGACGTGGTCAAGGAGGTGCTGGCAACCCACGGCGTCGATTTCGGGTCCGTGGCCATGCAACCCGGCGGACCCCAGGGCGCCGGAACACTGGCACTGCCCGGCTGCGACCCCGTCGCCTTCATCGCCTTCCCCGGCAACCCCGTCAGCGCCTTTGTCAGCTTCGAGATCTTCCTGCGCCCCGCGCTCGCCGAACACCTGGCACTACCCGCCAGACCGACGCTCGAGGCAAGGCTCGTCGAGGACATGGAGTCGATGCCCGGTAAACTACAGGTTCGCCGCGGCACCTACCGGGACGGGACCTTCACCCCGTTGGGAGGGGCCTCCTCGCACCTGCTGGCGGCCCTCGCGGCCAGCAACGCGTTCATCCTCATCGACGAGGACACCACCGAACTCGCCGCGGGCCAGATAGTGCAAACCCTAGTCATTGGAGACGGTTCATGAGCCAGGAGCAACCACCTTCCGCGCTTTCGCACGTGCGTGCCGACGGCAGTGCCCACATGGTCGACGTCAGCGCGAAGGCCGAAACCAGCCGCGAAGCAACGGCCGAGGCAACGCTGCACACCACCGCCGCGGTGCTGGCACTTGTCTCCGTCGCCGGGATGCCCAAGGGCGACGCCCTGGCCGTGGCCCGCATCGCCGGCATCATGGGCGCCAAGAAAACCTCCGAGCTGATCCCGCTCTGTCACCCGCTGCCGATCTCCAAGGTCGTCATCGACTTCGAGCTCGACCCGGCCGGCTCCGTGCGCATCCTGGCCACGGTGAAGACCCGCGGTGTCACCGGCGTGGAGATGGAGGCGCTGACCGCCGTGAGCACCGCGGCGTTGGCCCTGTATGACATGATCAAGGCCGTCGACAAGCATGCAAGCATCGACGGCATGCGCGTGCTGGCCAAGTCCGGTGGCAAGTCCGGTTCCTGGAACATCGCGCCGCAACTACATGAAAACCCCCAAGGAGAACTCCGCGCATGAGCGCCTGCGAACCACTGCCCGGCCCGCGTAAGGCCGCCATCCTGATCTCGTCCACCCGTGCGGCACTCGGCATCTACGAGGACGCCAGCGCCCCGGTGATCGGCGACTGGCTTCAGGAACACAACTTCGACGTCATGCCCGCGGTCATCGTGCCGGACGGGCCGAGCGTCGGTGCCGCCCTGCAAGGCCTGCTGCTGGCCGGCCCGCGGGTCATCATCACCTCCGGCGGCACCGGGCTGAACCCGGACGACACCACCCCGGAGGAAACCGAGCCGCTGCTGGACCGCACGATCCCGGGCATCATGGAGGCGCTGCGCGCCACCGGCCGGGCCAACACGCCTCTGGCCTCGCTCAGCCGCGGGCACGCGGGCGTCGCCGGCGAGACGTTCATCGTGAACCTGCCGGGTTCGCCCTCCGGCGTGATGGACGGGCTGACGGTGCTGGCCCCGCTGATCGCGCACATCTGCGACCAGATCGAGGGCCGGCATGGCCACTAAAGATCCCGCCGCTCCGGGCGAGGTTGTTTACGCCGCGGTCAGCGAAACCGCCCTTGACGTGAACACCGCCTGGGACGAGGTCGAGTCGGAGCGCACGGGAGCCGTCGTCACCTTCGGCGGCATCGTGCGCAACCACGACGGCGGCAAGGAAGTCGTCAAGCTGGTCTACAGCGCCCACCCGAGCGCCAACGGACGCATGCTTGAGCTGGTCGCCGAGGTGGCCTCCCGCCACCCCGGGACACGGCTCTGGGCCGCCCACCGGGTGGGGGAGCTGCAGATCGGCGACGCCGCACTGGTTGCCGCCGCGGCCGCGGCGCACCGTGGAGAGGCCTTCGAAGCCTGCCGCGACCTCGTCGAGACGGTCAAGGCCAACGTGCCGGTGTGGAAGGAACAGTTCTTCGCCGACGGGCACGTCGAATGGGTCGGCAGCGCCTAAACCGACAGCGATTGTGGCGATCGCCCAAGTCGAGCAGGAATCAAGAAGCGCCCGCCGGTCGCTCCGCCTAGAGTGAATCTCGTCAAACAGTTCAACGAAAGGAAATCGCGATGGTCAACACCACCTTCAGCAAAGAGGAAAAAGCCGCCATGCGGGCGGCCGCGGCCGAAGCAAAGGCGGCAAAGGTCGGGGCCGACCTGGAAGCGGCATGCCTGGCCGCCATTGGCGAGATGACCGGCACCGACAAGGAACTGGCCGAGACCCTGCACGATCTGGTCAAGAAGCACACGTCCCTGGGCGCAAAGACCTGGTACGGCATGCCGGCGTACACCAACGCCGAGGGCAAGGTCGTGGTGTTCTTCCAGAGTGCAGCCAAGTTCAAGGTGCGCTATGCCACCATCGGCTTCCAGCCGGACGCCAACCTGGACGCCGGCAATTTCTGGCCGACCTCCTTCGCGGTGACCAAGCTGGCGGCAGACGACCAGAAACAACTGGTGGACCTGCTGAAGAAGGCCGTCAGCGAGGCGTAGTCCCGGAGGTTGGCGCTTTGGCCGGCGCAACGGGGGGTCCACGCGCGCAGTCCCAACCGGAATCGACCGAGCGGCCACGCGGTGGCGCTTGTTCCGTGCCGGCCTAATATGCTGAGCAGGTGCTGAAAGCCGGCCATGCGCCGAGTCGGGATCCTGCCGCATGTTCATGGTGTCCGGAATGGCCGTTCGGCTCGCTGTTAGGAAGCCCACGGTTCCGGTTGCCTCCCGTGCCGTCACCGAAGTGAAGCGCACGGTAGTTTCCCGATACCCTAGAAATCATGAGTGCACCGCTAAAAGTCGCCGTCATCGGCGCATCAGGACGAATGGGAGCCGAGGCCGTCAAGGCCGTAAACTCCGCCACCGACATGGAACTTGTTGCGGCGCTGGGCCGCGGCGACAAGCTCCAGGCCATCTTGGATGCCGGTGCCACCCACGTGGTAGACCTGAGCGTGCCGGCGAGCACCGAGGAAAACGTCCGCTTCGCGGTCGAGAACGGCCTGCACGCCGTGGTCGGCACCACCGGCTGGGACGACACCAAGCGGGCCTCCCTGGAAGCCCTGCTGGCAGAGAACCCGGGAACAGGCGTGCTCATCGCCCCGAACTTCGCCCTGGGTTCCGTGCTGGCCAGCGCCTTCGCCGCCACCGCCGCACGCTACTTCGAATCGGTGGAAATCATCGAGCTGCACCACCCCAACAAGGTCGATGCGCCGTCGGGCACCGCTGTGCGCACCGCCGAGCTGATCGCTGCCGAACGCGCCGCCGCCGGCGTGGCACCGAGCCCGGATGCCACCGAAACCCAGCTTGAGGGCGCCCGCGGCGCCGTCGTCGACGGAATCCACGTGCACTCGGTGCGCCTGCGCGGGCTCGTCGCCCACCAGGAGGTGCTGCTCGGCGGCGAGGGCGAACAGCTCACGCTGCGCCACGACTCCTACGACCGCGCGTCCTTCATGCCCGGCGTCCTGCTGGGCCTGCGCACCGTCGCCTCACGCCCGGGACTGACCTACGGCCTTGACGGCTACCTCGAGTTGGGACGCTAGACGCGCATGAAAACCAAGATCTGGGTCGGCGCCATCCTGCTGCTCTTCGTGTTCTACCTGGTTGCCGCCTTCGGCTCCGCCGCGCGTTTCATCAACTCCGCCGAACCGCTGGCCAAGGTCATCGGCTTTGCGGCACTGGTGATCCCGCTGGTGGGCGTCTGGATCCTGATCCGCGAGGTGCTTTTCGGCTCCCGGACCCAGACCATGGCGGGCATCCTCGAATCCGAGGGACTACTGCCGGAGGACAACCTGCCGCGCACCCCGTCCGGACGCATCGTCAAGGCCGCCGCGGACGAGGACTTCGTGCAGTACAAGGAAGAGGTCGAGGCGAACCCCGAGTCATGGAAGTCCTGGCACCGGCTGGCGCTGGCCTACGACGCTTCCGGGGACCGCAGGCGCGCCCGCGAGTCCATGCGCACCGCCATCGGCTTCTACCTGAAAAGCACCAAGAAGTAGCCACTAAAAACCTATGTCATGAAGTGTGGCCCCTGTTCCGTCGAAACGACGGAGCAGGGGCCACCTTCATATCTGGGCAATGACGTACCCAGTAAGGGCTGCAGCCGTGGACATGAGCCCCGCACGTCATGCGGCGAGACTTGCTCAAACCGCTAGCTGCGGACCGGGCGGGGTTCACACGCCTGACGAGACCGCGCTGTGGGCTATTTCAAGGATCTGTTGTGTCGCCTGCCGTGCCGCCTCACGGTCGGCGTCGGCGATGGCGCGCAGCAACTTGGAGTGTGGTTCGGATTCGGTGAGCTGGTCGGAGGAGAAGAAGCAGTCGTTGCCGGCGATTGACTGGCGCAAGGATTCATCGAAGCTCTGGTAGAGCGCGGTGAGCAATGTGTTGTGTGTGGCAGCGGCTACCGCCAGGTGGAAGGCGAGGTCCTGTGCGACGAACTCTTCAAAGTCGTTCTCGCGGATGGCCCTGCTGCGCAACCGCAGGATCTCCTCCAGGATGTGAATGTCCTCTGCGGTGCGGTGCATGGCGGCCTCGGTGGCTGCGAGGCTGTCCATCGAGCTGCGGACCGTGAGCACTTCCCCCGCGTCGGCGTGGTTCAAGGCGCGGCGGATGGCGACCTGGGTGGCATCGCGGGCCAACACGTATGTGCCCACGCCCTGGCGTGTGGAGAGCAGCCCTTGCTGCACCAGTGCTTTGACGGCCTCGCGCACCGAAGAGCGCGAGACTCCCATGGTTTCAACAAGGGTGGCCTCAGGCGGAATTTTTGAGCCTATAGGCCAGTTTCCACCGCTGATTTCGGCCATCAATTGATCGATCGTCAAGTCAACCAATGAGCGCCGTGAAACTGTCTTCATTGTATGAACTCTATCTTGTAAACTTCTCGCACAAAGGTCTGGTCATCAGACAACTGATGACTGTAGGATAGCAGCGTCTTGTGAAATGAATCACGTTCATTTTGTTCACTGGCGCATCCGCCCGGCGCGGCAATGGCCAATGCAATCTTCTGGAGGAGAAGTGCAATATCGCACCCTGCGGCTACTCATGCCGCTCAGTGTCTTGGCACTGTTACTGACGTCTTGCGTCGGGCAGAACCCGGTGCCACCGACACCGCTTGATCCGGCATCCTTGCTCTCCACGACCCCTGCCGGCAGCAAGGAAGTGGAACTGGTCCGCTGGAATCTGCCCTATGAGCCCATGAGCCTGGACCCCATGAAGTCGTTCAACTACGCGGAGAACACCGCTCTGGCCAACATGTGTGAAAGCCTGATGCGCCTGAATCCCGACCTGTCGATCTCGCCGGGTCTGGCTGGAAAGGTCGAGTTCCCGGATGACACCACGATTGTCTACACCGTGCGGGACGGTGTGAAGTTCTGGGACGGCAGCGACCTGACTGCCGAGGACGTTTCCTACTCGATCGGCCGCCAGGCCGGGCCGGAGAGCCCGAGCTACTTCTCGGACTATTTCCTGAACGTCGATTCGGCCACCGTCACCGGCGAACGCGAGGTCACGGTAAAGCTGGCCCGTCCCGATGCGTTGTTCGCACAGGGCATGGCCAGCGCAGCCGGAGCGATCGTACAGAAGAAGGCCACCGAAGCATCCGGCAGTGAATTCGGCACCCCGCAGGGGAACCTGCAGTGCACCGGGCCCTACCAACTGGACGAGTGGAACAGTGGCAAGTCCATGGAGCTATCCCGGTTCGACGGCTACTGGGACGATTCCCTGCCCTTGCACGTGGAGAAGTTGAGTCTGTCGTTCATTGCCGACGAGTCCACGGCGGTCAATGCGCTGCGTTCGGGATCGGTTGACGGCCAGTTCTTCTACCTGCCACCGGCAGGCATGTCCCAGATGACCGGGAGCGAAGCCGTCGACGTGGCCTACGGCAAGTCTTTGGTGTTCTTCACGCTGCGCGGCACCAGTGCCGAGGGGCCCTTCGCCGATCCGCGGATCCGCAAGGCGCTGTCGCTGGTGATGGACCGCGATGCGATGAGCCGGGTCATTCTGCAGGGCTCGGCCATCGGTGCCGGGACCATGGCCGGACCAGACTACTGGGGCGACCAGGCCGAGATCTTCGAACAAGCGGCCGACCCGCATGCCGGGGACATGGACGTGGAGCAGGCCAAGGCATTGGTCGCGGACTACGGGAAGTTCGAGAAACCCATCGTCATTGCCTTGCAGGGTTCCTCCGCGGTGCACGAGCAATTGGCCAACGTGATCCAGGCGGCCGCAAAGGCCATCGGCATCCCGGTGGAAACCCAGGTGATTCCGGTGGAACAGTTTGGCAACTTGTACTTCGATGAGAGCGCCCGCAAGGGGCTGGATGCCTTCTTCACCAGCTATTACGGCAATGTGCCAGACCCGCTGGATGTCTACCAGGTCTTCAGGAAGTCCAACTCCTCGAACTTCAGCGGCTGGGATGCCGCCGACGGCATCCTGAACCAGGCAATGAGCACCGTCGATGCGCGTGAGCGTGCCGAACTGACGGTCAAGGCCCAGCAGCTGGTCCAGGATCAACAGCCGTGGATCACGATCTCCTACCTGCCAAACATCGTGGTGCAGAACTCGAAGATCTCAGGGGCGACGGCATCGTTCGCCTACCTCTACTATCCGTGGGCTGCCACAATCGGGGGCAAGTAGCCATGAATACCCTTTCTTTCCTTCTCAAACGACTGGGCGGCCTGGCCATCGTGCTGCTCGTGACCTCGTTTCTGGTCTTCGGGCTGCTGTACCTGGCTCCGGGTTCGCCGCTGGCGTTCGTGCTCGGCCCGCGCGGCGGGACCCCGGAACAGATTGCCAAGGTCACGGCCCAGTACCACCTGGACGACCAGTTCCTGCTTCGCTATGTGAACTGGCTGGGCGACGTGCTCGGTGGCAACCTCGGCGAATCGATCGTCTACCGCCAGCCGATCACCGAGCTGTTCGGACCGCGCGTGGGCACCACCATCGCGCTTGTCGCCCTGGCCACGGTGCTGATCGCAGTGGTCGGAATCCTCTTCGGCATGCTCGCCGCGCTCAAGGGCGGGGCAGCGGACCGGATCATCTCCACCATCGCCACCCTGGGGCTGTCCGTCCCGGTGTTCGTCGTCGGCGTCGGGCTCATCAGCGTGTTTTCGGTGGGCCTGGGCTGGTTCCCCACCTTCGGCACCGGAACCGGGGGATGGGACACGCTCTACCACCTGCTGCTTCCGTCGATCACCTTGGCAGTGGCCTCCGCCGCCTACCTGGCACGCATTACCAGGGCCGCGGTAATCGAGGAACGCAGCCGAGAGCACGTGCAGACCGCGACGGTGCGCGGCCTTGCCCCAAACGTGGTCATCCGCCGCCATGTGCTGCGCAACGCGCTGGTGCCGATCACCACGGTCATGGGCTTGACCATCGCGACGCTCATCGCAGGTGCTGTGGTCGTGGAAAACGTCTTTGCCCTGGATGGACTGGGTTCGCTGTTGGTGCGCGCCATCCTGCAGCGTGACTACTCGGTGGTGCAGGCAGTGATCCTCGTGCTGGTCTTCGCGTTCGTCATCATCAATACAATCGTCGATCTGCTGTACTCGGTGATCGACCCTCGCATCAGTCTCGGGAGCAAGCAATGACATCCAGCACGATTTCAGCCGCGGGCATGCGCCAGGTGCGTACGACTTCACTGCGGACACTGACCGAGCGACTGGGGGTCACCGGCGTGGTGGCAGTGGCCATCCTGGCCCTGCTTGTCCTGCTGGCGGTCCTTGCCCCGCTGGTTGCCCCACACGACCCGAACTTCCCGAACCTCTTGGCGGCGCTGAACTACTCCAGCGCCGACCACCTGCTGGGCACCGACGCCCTAGGGCGCGACCTCCTCTCGCGGCTGATCTACGGTGCGCGGATCACCCTGGCCGGCCCCGGGCTGGTGATCCTGATTTCCACGGTCGTGGGTACGGCGCTGGCGCTCATCGCCGCCTGGTGTGGCGGGAAGGTGGACACCGTGATCTCTTGGGTGCTTGACGTGCTGTTCGCGGTGCCGGGCATCGTATTCGGCATGGTCGCCGTGGCCATCTTCGGGCCGAACCTGTTCAACGTGGTTGTCGGACTTGCCGTGGCCTACGTTCCCTACGTGGCCCGTGTGGTGCGTTCCAGCGCGCTGCGTGAGCGCACCATGCCCTACGTTCAGGCAGCCCACCTGCAGGGCCAATCCTCTATCGGAATTGTTCTCAAGCAGATTCTGCCGAACGTGCAACCGATCGTGGTGGCGCAGGCGGTCTCCTCGCTGGGCTTCGCCGTCATGGACCTGGCGGCCCTGTCCTTCCTGGGACTGGGTGTCCAGCCGCCGACCGCCGACCTGGGTCTGATGGTCAAGTCCGGGTTCGACTCGATGATGCGCGGCTACCCGTTGGAAGGAATCAGCGCCGGCGTGGCCATCGTGGCCATCGTGTGGTCGGTGACAGTGATCGGCGACAAACTGACGAGCAATGCAAGGAGCATGGGATGAACACCGCACTGTTGGAGGTCAATGACCTCACCGCAACATTGGTAACTCGCAAACAGCGGCTGCGGCTGCTCGACGGCGTCACCTTCAACATCGAGCCAGGGCGGGCCCTGGGTCTGGTCGGGGAGTCCGGGTCTGGCAAATCGCTGACAACCCGCGCGATCACCCGGCTGCTGGACCCGGCTTTCCGGGTGGGCGGGCAAATCAGCTTCCAGGGCACCGACGTGCTTTCGATGAACGCGGCCGCCCTGCGTTCCTACCGGTTGACCAGGGTGGGGATGATCTTCCAGGACCCCCGGGCCCACATCAACCCGGTATACCGGGTGGGGGACTTCCTGACCGAGGCCCTGGTGCTCGGGCGCGGGATGGACCGCGGGCAGGCCGAGGACCGGGCGATCACGCTGCTGGAAGAGGTCGGGGTGCGCAATGCGTCCTCGCGGCTGCGCCAGTACCCGCATGAGCTGTCGGGCGGCTTGCTCCAGCGCGTGATGATCGCCAGCGTGCTCCTGGCCGAGCCGGAACTGATCCTGGCCGACGAGCCGACCACCGCACTGGATGTCACCGCGCAGTCCGATGTCATGGCGATCCTGGAGGAACAACGCCGGATCCGCGGCATGTCGCTGCTGTTGATCACCCACGACCTGGAACTGGCCGCCGCCTGCTGCGACGAGCTGGCCGTCATGTATGCCGGACAGATCGTTGAACAAGGTGCCGGGATCCACGAGAATCCCAGCCACCCGTACACCACGCAATTGCTCGAGGCCCGCCCGAGCATCGAGTCGAAATCCGACCGCTTGCCCACCTTGAGCTACACCCGAGAGGACCACGAAGCATGGAAGAGCACCCGGTTCGACGCGCAGGAGGTGTCGGCATGAGTGGCGAGCCGATCATCAGGGCACTCAACCTGCGCAAGGAATACAGCTCGGGCTCCGGGAAGGTGTTGGCGGTGGACTCGGTGTCCTTTGAGCTGCATGCCAACGAATCACTGGCCATCGTGGGCGAATCGGGCAGCGGCAAGACTACCGTGGCCAAGATGCTGGTGGGGCTTGAATCACTGAGTGGTGGCTCGCTGGATGTCCTTGGAGCCAGCCGTACCCACCTGCCGCGCACGGCCGCCCAACGCCGGCGCTGGGCCAGCCAGGTGCAGTACGTGTTCCAAGATCCGTACTCTTCGTTGAATGGGCGATCCCGCATCGGGGCCATCATCTCCACCTCCATCGCGCTGCACGCCACCGACAAGCCGGACGCGGCCACGCTGCGCTCCCGTGCGATGGCGCTGCTGGACTCGGTGGGCCTGCCCGAGCGCTTCTTCGATTCCTTCCCCCACCAGATGTCCGGCGGCCAGCGCCAGCGGGTGGCGATCGCCCGGGCGCTGGCAGCGAACCCCCTGGTCCTGGTGCTTGACGAGGCGGTGGCGGCCCTGGACGTATCGATCCAGGCCCAGATCCTCAACCTGCTCAACGACATCCGCGCGGAGCGGGAGATCAGCTACATCTTCATCACCCACGACCTTGCGGTGGTGCGGCAGGTTGCCGAGCGCACCCTGGTCATGGAAAACGGGAGAATCGTTGACCAGGGGGACACCGACACACTGCTCGATACACCGAGCCACCCCTATACACGTGCCTTGCGGGCGGCGGTGCCCGGCCCGGGGTGGCGCCCGCGCCGCCGTGATGACTTGGCGTTGGCGAAGTGACCAGCACGCTGGTCACCGCACGGCACGTACTTGTCCACCAGGGCGACGGGCACCGGATGCTCCGCGACGGGGCGGTGCTCGTGCGCGGCGCGCGGATCGAATGGGTCGGTCCGGCCGAGGACGCCCCCGCTGCCGGGCAGCGCATCGAACTGGGCGAGAGCCTGCTGATGCCCGGGCTGATCGATCTGGAGGGCCTGGCCGACATCGACCACATCGTGCTGGACTCGTGGATCGACGGGGACACAGCTCTGCTGTGGTCCCGGGACTACGCGCCGCGGGCCGTCAACGCCCTGGGCGCGGAGGACCGGTCCCGCATGCGGCTGTACGCGGTGGCCCAACTGGCGCTGCACGGGATCACGTCGTTCATGCCGATCGCCTCGGAAGTCCACACGGCATGGTCCGAGACCCACGATGACGCCATGGACCTGGTGGCGGCGGCACGCGCCGTGGGGCTGCGCGGGTTCATCGGGCCCTCCTACCGTTCGGCGGTCCATGTGGCCGAACCCGACGGCTCCATGGGGATGTTCCACGATGAGGCCGCCGGCCGGCGGGGCTTCGCCGACGCGCTGCGCTTCCTGGACACCGTCCGGGAGCTGGGCGACCCGTTGGTCACCGGTGTGCTCGCCCCGTGCCGGGTCGAATCGGTCAGCCGCGAGCTGCTCGAACGCACGGCACGAGTGGCCGCCGAGCAGAACGCGCTGGTGCGTGTGCACGTGTTCCAGGACCTCTTCGAGAACGAGATGCTTGCCGCCAGCCACGGCACGGATGCGATGGGATTGCTGCGGGAGACCGGGCTGCTGAACGACCGGCTGGTGATTGCGCACGGGGTGTACCTGGACCGGCACCCGCAGGCGATTGGCGAGGATACGGGGCAGCTGGCCGAGCTGGCTGCCGCCGGGGTCTCGATCGTGCATTGCCCGGTCACCAACGCACGCTACTCCTTTCACCTGCATCGCCTGGGGGATTACCTGGAGGCGGGCGTCAACATGGCGCTGGGCTCAGATTCCTTCCCGCCGGACTTGATCCGGGCCATGGATCTGGGAACGCATCTGGCCAAGGCGCAGTACGGCAGTCTTGAATCGCATTTCTTGCCCGAGTACGTGAATGCGGCCACGCTCGGCGGCGCACGGGCGTTGCACCGGGATGACCTGGGCCGCATCGCCGCAGGGGCGAGCGCGGACCTGGCCGCCTTTGCCCTGGATTCCGTGCGCACCGGACCAATGGAGGACCCGCTGCGTACGCTGCTGCAATCGGGCACCGGGGCGAACGCGGTGTTCAGCATGGTGGCCGGGCGCCCGGTGGTCCAGGACGGAAAGTTGCCCGGGGTGGACCTGGAGGCGTTGCGCGAGGACGGGCAACGCATCTTCGACCGGCTCAAGGCTTCCTACTCGGAGCGCACCGCGAGCACTGCAGGGGAGTTGTTCCCTCCGGTTTTCCCCGAGGCCGGCCCGTTTGAATCCCGGGTCGACCCCGTGGAGGAGATGCTTCGGAACTAACCGAGCAGGGTCCCTCCGGCGGCGATCCGGCGCCCGCCGCGGACCACCGCGGCGGGCGTTGGGCGGTTGACGACCAGTTGGGCGATGCCCGGCTGGTCGAACTGCACGTAGTCGGTGGCGGTCGCCGGATCGAAATCCAGCACCCGCTCGATCCCGAGCAGCCGGGCACCTCCCATGGTGGCGATCTCGAAGCAGCGCTGCAGTTCGGCGTCGGTGATCGCCCCGGTGCGGTAACCGAGCAGGTGCATGCGGTCCACCATTGAGCCGGTGCCGAAGGGCGACCATGCGTCGCGCACGCCGTCGGAGCCCAAAGCCAACTTCACCCCGTGCTTCTCCAGCAGGTCCAGGTTGGGAACCGGATCCGGGCCAAGCGCGCAGGTCGCGATCCAGACCCCGGCCTCGGCCAACGCCTCAAGGGTGCGCTCCAGATCGGCCGAGACCGCCTCACAAATGGCGAATGCGTGCCCGATCGTGACCCGGTCGCGCAAGCCCAGTGTGGCGGTGCGTGACGCGATCTCGCGCAGTTCGACCAACCCCTCGGGTCCCATGTCGTGCACGTGGATATCGATGTCCCGGCCGTGCTTCTGCGACAGCCCGAAGACCACATCCAGGTGTCCGTGCAGGTCCTGCTCCAGCCCGATCGGGTCGATGCCGCCGACGAGGTCTGCGCCCTCGGTCAGGGCCGCCTCCAGCAGGTTGACGCTGCCGGGGTCGGTCAGCAGCCCAAACTGTGGGAACGCCACGATCTGCAGGTCCAGCATCTCGCGGTACTTCTCGGCAACCGACCGTGCGGCATGGATGTTCTTCAGGCCGATCCGTGTCCCGAAGTCGATGTGGGCGCGCATTGCCGTGGTGCCGTTGGCGATTGCCTGCTCGACCAGGGCGCCCATTCGGTGTTCCACACTGTCCTGGTATGTCAGTTGGGTTTCCATGTCGTTGGAAATGAGATCCGACAAGGTGGCGGCGGGCTTGCGAGAGAGCCAGGTGCCGCCCCAGGACGTCTTGTCCGGGTGGATATGGGCGTCCACAAATCCCGGCGTAATCAGGCGGGTGGTGGAATCGGTGGTGGACGTCATTGGCTACCTCGTATCTGGTGGGAGTCGATCGGCGATGCGCGGGACCGCTTTCCGCAATGGTATACCAATAGTGTTTGGCGCCTGATCTGCGAGGCTTTTTTGGCTCGCAGGCCCGTGCCGTAGCGAGCGTCCGCGAATTCTGGGGCCATTGCCGGACGACAACCCGCAACGGCCCCGTCGAGGCTTCCTCGGACGAGGCCTTCGCGCGGTGCGGGAGGGGGTCGAGCTCAACGCCGGGTCGCGGAAGCCCTGGATCTGCTTGGTGCTGGCCCATGACGCGGCGGTGCTGCCGGTGCTGTCGTGAGTCGATGTGCACCGCTATCGGCTTCTACCCGTCGAACGCCATGGGGTAACCGGTTCATGGACTGTGGCGATGGCGTGCAACTTGAGCCGACGCAAAGGTGGCCCGTTGGCCCGTTGGCCCGTTGCGCTGTCCGTGCGGAGGCGCGCAACCGCGCGAGAGTCGATATCGAGACTGTGCATGGGGCAATGCTCCGGGATGTTGCTAGTGCCGTTGAGGGGTGCCGAACCCCGGGTTGGCACAAGGGTCTGCCCCATGCGATGCCTGTTCGGGATTCCGGGGCCGCGAAGCTGGGGCTGCTGGGAGTCCGGTGTTCCTACTGACTACATTTTTCGATCAAACAATAGTTGGTATACCGGATTCTTTGAGGCTCATCGGTGCCGGATCCCCCGCCGTCGCCTTGGTGAATGGGGTTCGAGGGCAAGTCGTTTGACCGCAGTCAACCAGCGGTTTCGGTGATTCGCTCGAGGCCCTTCTGGTGCGGACGGGTGGCGCGCGCGAAGGGAGGCGTGCATGCGGAATCACATTTCATGACTTCACACTCTTTCTTTGGAATACCAAAATGGCTACACTTCGAAGAAAGATACTTCACCTCGGATAGAAACGACTGCTCATGACACTTTTACTCAATGCCTCTTCGCTGCAGACGGTCCTCGACATGCCTTCAACTGTTGAAGCCGTGGAACAAGTCTTTGCTGATATTGCCAACGGCACCGCCATGCAGCCGACACCTGTTGCCATGAACGTATCTCCTGCCGATTCCAGCTTCATTGTGATGCCTGGCGTAGCCGCCGGCCCCGGATTGGCGTCGGTCAAGCTACTGGCAGACGTTCCCTCCAATTCGGGTCGCGGATTGCCGACGCAACGGTCCATGATCATGCTGGCCGACCATGTGACCGGCGAACCCTTGGCGATCTTGGATGGGCGGGTTCCCACCCGCATTCGTACTGCAGCCGCTACGGCGGTGGCTACCCGTCATTTGGCTCGTCCCGAGGCATCGACCTTGGGCTTGGTTGGCGCGGGGGCACTGGCGGTGGCGCACGTCGAGGCTCTGTTGTGCGTGCGGCCCATCAAGCGGGTTGTTGTTTGGACGCGCTCGGCAGAACGAATGAAGGAGTTCCGTGCCGCAATTGCCCATCACGATTTGCACGTCGAATCGGTTGACAGCGTTGAGGCGGTTTTCGCCGCCAGCGACATCGTTTGCACGCTGACGCCCTCGGTCGAACCCATCGTCAAGGGGGAGTGGTTCCGTTCGGGGTTGCATGTCAACGCGGTGGGGGCTCGCCCGCGGCCGGGTGAGCGAGAGATCGACACGGTGGGAATGACTCGTGCGCGAGTGGTGGTTGACCATTGGGGTACGGCGAAAACCAAGTCGGGCGCATACCTCGTGGCGTTGTCCGAGGGGGCGATTGCGGCCGAGGACATCGTGGGGGAGTTGGGCCAGGTGGTCTCGGGGCAAATCGTGGGCCGGCGCAACGCCGACGACATTACGTTGTTCAATTCCGTGGGGGTGGGACTGCTGGATCTTGCGATTGGACGGTTGGCCTACGACCGTGCCATTGACCGTGGGCTTGGACAGCACGTGAACCTGGCGCTGTAGTCGAACGGTGAAGTCACGCCGTGAATCCTGAGAGACACATAGACTTGAGGGAACTAGCTGAATCGGACATTGCAACGGAAGGGCAGGAACATTGCCTGTAACGCCAGGGTTTGAACCGGAGTCGGTCCGTGTGACCGACCATATCCGCAACGAGATCATTGACGGTGTCCGTGCCCCGGGGAGCAAGCTTGTCGAGCGTGACTTGGCCAACGAGCTGGGCGTCAGTCGCTTGCCGGTTCGCGAGGCACTCAAGACGTTGGTTGCGGAAGGCATCGTGACGCCCCGGCCGCGCACCTGGGCCGTGGTCCGAGAGTTCACTCCGTCTGACATTGCAGATTTCAATGAGGTACGCAGTGGGCTCGAGCTCATGTCGTTCAAGCTGGCAGCCCAGCGTCATACCCGTCAGGGGCTTGCCGAGCTGCGGGAAGTGCTTGACCAGGAACTCTTGAGCGCTCGAAACGGCGATGCTGTTACCTCGCGTCGGAAGGGTGCCCAATTCCACGAAATCGTGACCAGGCTGGCCGGAAATGACCTGCTGATTGAATTGAACGGGATCTTGTCTTCGCGGATGCGTTGGCTGCTTTCGCAGCACGATGACTTGATCACCATGGCCGAAGAGCACGAAGAGCTATACCAAGCCATCGCGACGCGCGATGTTTCCAAGATGGATGCTTTGGTGAGCGCCCATCTTGAGACAAGTCATTCAAGCGTCATGACCCGTACCGGGGGAGTTGCAGCAGGATCTGCCTAGTGGCAGAGTGCTCCGTGGCCCCAGGAATTCCGCAGATTCCGGGAGCGCGGGGCAGGGAGAGGTGGCTTCATCGCTCTGTGATTGCTCTGGCAAAGTCCGGTCGATGATCGGAGGCGAGTCACTTTTTCACACGGACCGTGCAATTCTTGAGCCGCCAAGGCTTGCAACTTGGAGGATCTCTCCGTTCCGAGGTGAGCTCAGCCCGGGCCTTGAATGCGGGTTGGAAATGAACGGTCGCGAAACCCGAACGTGCGCAGAAGTAGCTGAAGAACGAGGCGCCACTTCAGGGACGGACCACTGTATTGAGCTCCTGCACCATTGCTGTGGACCTCACCGGCAAGCGCAATAGCGATATGGAGGCTCCGCCCCGAATGGGCAGGAGGGGTGAGTATCTTTTCCTGCCCAAGCAGCCAATTCCGGGCCTCACTGTCGCAGTGAAAGACCTCACCGTACTGCCTAAGGCCTGTGCGCGCCTGCGTATCCCGAACGGGCTTGGCCTCGGTTCATTGGTGATGACCTGCTCATGAACCGTGCCGCCACTTGTTCACGACTCCCGGCGGTGTTGCATCCGGAAATGAGTAGGGGACTGGCCGCTCCGCTCCGAGAACAAGCGGCTGAAGTAGGCCGGATCCTCGTAGCCCACCAGCCGGGAGATCCGCTGGATGGGAAGGGCCGTGTCCGCCAGGAGGGACTGTGCCCGCGACATGCGCAACTGCAGCACGAACTCTTTGGGTCCGACCCCCGTTGCGTCCTGCACGGCTCTCCGAAGTTCCGACGGCGACACTCCATGGAGTGCCGCCTGCTCTCTCAGCCCCAGCTGAAGATGGGCGGTTTCGCGCAGCCCGGAAAGTAGGCGTTCATGGGGCCCGACCGGTACGGCGTGGACATGCCTTCCGGCGTCCAGCAGGACGCGCTGGGTGAGTACGGAGGCCTCCAGATCGCCACGGGGCCCTTCGAGGCGCAGGGCTGTCCGCAGTCCTGCGAAAAGTCCAAGCGTCGCGTCAAGGTCCGGGCCTTGGCCCTCGACAAGCTGCAGCCAAGGAGGCTCACGGGGGAGATACCCGAGTTCTTCGAACGCCCGTGCCGTTGGGCCTGCGAAGAGGACCCAGTGCTCGCTCCAGCCGCCGGGGCTCGGGCCGTAGCCGTGGCTGACGCCGGGGAATAGCCACAGGAGGGCCGGCGCCCTGAGCTTCTCCGCCTTGCCCCCGCTATTGAACAGCCCGGTCCCTTCGGAAACGATCACGAGGGCGTGGCTGCTCAGCGTCCGGCCGGAGAAGGAGGGGAGTCGTCCGCTTTGCTCCCCCGCTCCGAGACACACCAAACCAAGGTTCCGCAGCGGTGGGGCGGGCTGTCTGTAGTGCGACCACTCGTCCATTGACCCCATCCTGCTCCTGTCCGGCATGGGAATCAAGCCGAAGAAAAGTCCAAGTGGGCACCGTGGAAGTCCATTCACTCCGAGAGTCCGGATCGACAGACTGGGTGAATGTTGACCTCGAACGGCTACGTCCTGGACGAATCGGAGACCCGTCTGGGCCCGCTCGACCCTGTTCCGGCGTCGGAACGCTTTGACCGTGATGCCCTCTGGACCCGGCTCCGCCGCGACGGCTACCTCTATCTGAAGGGCCAGCTGGACCCGGCCCAACTGCTGGAGTTCCGGCGCTACTACTTCGAATCGCTCGGCGGGGCCAATGTGTACGCAGCGGGAACCGACCCGCTCCTCGGCCTTGCCGCGGCCGGGGACGTGGACCGCGCCGCCATGCGCCGCAGCCTCTTCGACATCATCGTCCCGGGCCCGGAGTACGAGTCGCTGTGCACCATGCCGGCCATCGCGGACTGGTTCGCCTGGCTCCTGGACGACGATGTCCACCTGCACCGGCGCAAGATCATCCGGCACACCAAGCCCGGGGAGGCGGGGATCGGTACCGCCACCCAGGCCCACTACGATCTCGTATACCTGCGCGAGGGTAGTGACAGGGTCCTGTCCATGTGGATTCCGGTGGGCGATTGCCCCCGGGAACGCGGCGGCCTCGCCTACCTGGAGGGCAGCCACCACTGGGTCATGGCAGGGGAACGCGCCGGGACCCTCAAGCTGCCGGCCGCCTCCATCACCGCGGACCTGCCGGGCCTGGCCAGTCAGCACGATGCACGGTGGCTGCTGGCGGATTACGAGGCAGGCGACGTGGTGGTCCACTCGGCGCACATCGTGCATGCCGCCTTGGACAACACAGACGTCGGCGGCATCATGCGCCTCTCCACTGATATCCGCTACCAGCGGGCCGGTGAGCCGATCGACTGGCGATGGCAGGAGCACTGGAGTGACGACGACGGCTTATAGCCGGGCTGGTCAGGCATCCGGTTCCTCGCTTCGGTAACGGAGTTCGCGTTGGGATCCTCGGCGGGGCGACCCCGAGCGAGGCAGAGTCTCCAGATTTGTGCCGCCCGCACCACGCGCTGCAAGTCGCCGTCATAGCCATCGTATGAAACGACTTTGCAGACGCCCTGGTCTTTGGCTGCCACTGGGTCTCGCCATTCGATCGCTCTGAGTGTGGCATGGAGGCACTCCAGTGCGGTGGACCGCGGCCTTAAAGGGAGTTCTGGCAGGGCATGCAGGTTTCGATCCGTTGAGAGCCATCGAAGAAATTGGTTGACCGTTTAAGTAACCACATTTATGTTCAAGTGCGCATCTGGTATCCAGAATTTGATCGATTTTTCCCCATATTTCACAGTTTTTTGACAGCTCGATCGGTCTTTTGAACGCTGTGAATATTTTGGTATTCCATATCTGGATAGTTTGGTATACAGTTTTTCGTGTTGCATGGATCACTCTCGCGAAGGGCTTGTCGTCATGACCAACACAGCTTCGAAGGCTCAAATGCCAGCGGCCACCAAGCCGGCGGCCACGGGCCGCTCACTGCTGGCCACAGCGTGGTTGCGCATCCGCAAGAACCGCGTCGCCATGATCAGCCTGATAGTGGTGATCCTGACGGTTCTGTTCGCCATCTTTGCTCCGGTACTGGTGGCGATCTCGGGCCAAGACCCGAACACAACCAACACTTCCCCGGACGTGTTGGACGACTTCTACACACCGGGTTTGCCCCTGCCGTACTACATGTACCCCAGCGCAGAGCACTGGCTCGGGGTGGAACCGGGCCTGGGCCGGGACCTGTTTGCACGTCTGGCCTACGGGGCCCGGGTCTCGCTGAGCATTGCCCTTCTCTCCACCTTGGTTTCGGTGGTCCTGGGCACCGTTCTGGGAGCCGCTGCCGGATACTTCGGCGGCAAGATCGACATGGTCATCAGCCGCATCATGGACCTGTTCCTGGCCTTCCCCCACCTTCTTCTGGTGCTTTCGATCGCGCCCATCCTCCAATCCAGGCTGGCCGGCACGAACTTGGCCAGTGGGTCTTTCGTTCCCATCGCTTCGCTGGTCATCGTCCTGGGCTTCTTTGGCTGGGCATACCTCGCCCGTGTGGTTCGCGGACAGGTACTGATGATTCGCGAACAGGAATTCATGGATGCGGCGAAGTCTTTCGGCACTTCGCACCGCTCGATGATCCTCAAACAGGTCATTCCCAATGTTTCCGGGGTCGTCTTGGTCTACGCCACGATGATGATTCCCGCCAACATCACGGCAGAGGCGGCCCTGTCCTTCCTAGGTGTCGGCGTCAAGGACCCGACCCCCTCCTGGGGGCAGATGCTCAACGCCGCCCAAGCCGGCAACTGGTACCTGAGCGATCCGTGGTTCCTGGCCGTTCCAAGTATCGCGCTGATCATCACGGTGCTGGCCTTCAACCTGCTGGGCGATGCGCTGCGCGACGCGCTGGATCCCAAGTCCTCACGCTAGATAGATTTCCACCTTTCCAGATTCAATTCGCTTCATTTCCATAGGAGGATCCATGAAAAAGCAAGCAGTCATGATGCTGTCGTTCACGGCGGCGATGGCCCTCGGGCTGACCGCCTGTGCCGGAGGCCCCGGCGTCGCCAAGGGACCCCAAGGCGGGGTCGACCAGTCGGCCGACCGGTACGCACCCGTGGTCGTGCAATCCGGTTTCGCGGAAAAAGGCGGCAACATCAACGTGTTGATGTCCGCAGACTTCGCGACCCTGGATCCGGGCAACTCCAACTACGTGCAGACGGCCAACGTCGGCCAGCTCTACTACCGGACCTTGACCATGGCCAAGGAAACCGCGGGCCAGCCGCCGGAAATCGTCCCGGACCTGGCGACCGACTTGGGCAAGGTCTCGGATGACGGAAAAACCTGGACCTACACCCTGCGTGACGGGCTGAAGTTCGAAGACGGATCCCCGATCACTTCCAAAGACATCAAGTACGGGGTGGAACGCACCTACGCCCGCGACGTCTACACCCAGGCACCCCAGGAGCTGAATTCGGCCCTGACCGATGACGCCTACAAGGGCCCCTACTCCGACGGCGATCTCGAAGCCATCGAAACCCCGGACGACAAGACCATCGTCTTTCACCTCAAGCAGGCCTTCGCCGAATTCCCGGCGCTTGTCTCCCGTTCGAACACCGCACCGGTGCCGAAGGCGAAAGACACCAAGCAGGACTACACCAACCACCCGGTGTCCTCGGGCCCGTACAAGGTCAAGAGCTATGACCGAGGGCGCGAAATGGTCCTGGAACGCAACGAAAACTGGGACCCCGCCACCGACCCGAACCGCCCGGCGTTGCCGGACACCTACACCTTCAGCCTCTCGACCTCGCAGTCGACGATCTCCCAGAAGCTGATCTCGGACGCCGACGCGAACGCGATCACCCTGGACAGCAACGGCGCCCTGCAGGTCTCCGACGCGGCCAGCCTGAACGACCCCAAGATCAAGGAACGAACTGCCGGCGGCTTCCTGGGCTGCATCGACGTGCTCGACCTGAACACCGAGACCATCACGGACCCGACGGTGCGCAAGGCCATCGCCTTGGCCATGGACCGGGAGTCCATCCAGGTGCAGTACGGCGGCGCGCGTTTCGGCGAGCTGGTGAACACTCAGCTGACCAAGAACATGGCCGGTGTCACCGAGCAGATCAGCGATCTGGATCCGGCCGGCAAGCCCAAGCTCGAAGAAGCCAAGAAGCTGCTCGAGGGCAAGGAATACCCGAAGAAGCTGGTTTACGGCTACTCCAACGCCACCGAGCGCTACAAGAACGTCGGGACCGTGCTGCAGCAGAACCTGAAGGAACTCGGCATCGACCTGGAGCTGCGCCCGATCCCGGCCGCGAACTACTACTCGACCCTTGCCGGCGAAGGCATGCCGGACATCGCCCGCTCGGGCTGGTGCGGCGGCGCCGACTCGTCGTCGGTGCGCATGACCGTGGACCCGAACCTCGGCCCGTCGTTGGACGGCAAGACCTACGGGTTCAGCAACATCCCGCGCTTCTTCGACGAAGAGCTTTCCAAGAAGATGTACGAGCTGCGTTCCGCCACGGGAACCGCGGAGGAACTGGGCGCGAAGTGGTCCGATCTCTACAACGAGGTCATGGCCACCTACCCGCTGGTTCCGACCATGCACAGCTACACCAACTCCGTGGTCGGTTCCAACATCCGAAATGCCCAGGTCGGCTACTTCTTTGGCGCCATTGACCTGAATTCGGTCGGCGTCGCAGAGTAAGGCACCGGATCATGGCTAGTTTCCTCTTCCGCAGAATCGGCGCGATGCTCCTGCTGCTTCTCGTCGTCAGCTTCATTACCTTCACGCTGTTCCAATTCGGCCCCGCGGACCCCGCCTCCGCAGCATGCGGCCAGGAGTGCACTCCCGACCGCGTCGAACAGGCCCGGGTGGCATTGGGCCTGGACAAGCCGTTCTTCGTCCAGTACCTGGCCTTCCTCTCGGGGCTGATCGGTCCGCGGATGCTCGGGGCTCCGGGCGCCGAGCAGTTCTGCGCCTGGCCTTGCCTCGGGAAGAGCTTCCAGACCAACGAGAACGTGACGGACATGGTTGCCAACGCCCTGCCGTACACGTTGTCGCTGGCCGTGGGTGCCGTGCTGTTGTGGACGATCTCGGGCGTGGGCCTGGGACTGTTCGCCGCACTGCGGAAGGGGAAACTTGCCGACCGCATCATCGTCGGTGCCTCGTCGATCGGTGTTTCGCTGCCGATCCCCGTCACCGGACTGGTGCTCTTGCTCGTCTTCGTCGGAACGCTGGGCTGGTTCCCGTTCACCACCAACCAGATCCGTTCCCCGTTCGGCGAGGCAGGCTTTGGCGGCTGGGTCGCCAACTATTTCCTGGCCTGGGTCGCGCTGGCGGTGCTTTTCTCGGCGCAGTACGTGCGCATCACCCGAAGCAACATGATCGAGACCTTCTCCGAGGACTTCATGCGAACGGCCCGGGCCAAGGGGTTGTCGCGCCAGACCGTCGTGTTCAAGCACGGCGTGCGGGCCGGCATCACGCCGATCATCACGATGTTGGGCCTGGACCTCGGCGCCCTGCTGGGCGGCGCGGTGCTCACCGAGCAGATCTTCTCCGTACCGGGACTGGGCTTCACCGCGGTGCGCGCGGCCACCAGCGGCGACTTGCCGGTGACCATGGCCATCACCATGCTTGCCGCCTTCTTCATTATTCTTTTCAACGTGATCGTGGACGTGTCCTACGCGTTCATCGACCCGAGAGTCAAGGTGGGCTGACCATGGAACCGATGCTGACGGTCAAGAACCTGAGCGTGAAATTTCCGACCGACGACGGACACGTGGCGGCCCTGAACGGCATGGACCTGACCCTGCACCGCGGGGAGACCGTGGGGTTGGTGGGCGAGTCCGGGTCCGGGAAATCCGTGACCAGCCAGGCCATCATGGGCCTGTTCAAGGAGACGCGTGCGCAGGTCGAAGGGGAGATCACCTTCGAGGGCACCGACCTGCTGGCCCTGGGGGAGGATGCGATGCGTGCCTACCGGGGAAAGAAGATCGGCATGATCTTCCAGGACCCGCTCTCTGCCATGCACCCCTTCTACACGGTCGGGTCCCAGATCGCAGAGGCCTACCGGGTGCACAACAAGGTCTCGAAAAAGGCCGCCCGCGCGGTGGCGATCGACATGCTCGGCAGGGTGGGCATTCCCGACCCGAAGCGGCGGGCGGACAGCTACCCGCACGAGTTCTCCGGCGGCATGCGCCAGCGCGCCATGATCGCCATGGCCCTGGTCTGCGAGCCGGAGCTGCTGATCGCCGACGAGCCGACCACGGCGCTGGACGTCACCGTCCAGGCGCAGATCCTGGACCTCATCTCCGATCTGCAGGCCGAGACGAACTCCGCCGTCATCTTCGTGACCCACGACCTGGGAGTGGTGGCCCAGCTGTGCAAGCGCGTGGTCGTCATGTACGGCGGCCAGTGCGTCGAGCAGGCCACCGTGCGCCAGATCTTCCAGCAGCCGTCCCATCCCTACACCCGGGGACTGATGGCCTCGATGCCGCACCTGTCCGGCGAGGGGGACCGGCTGACGCCGATCCCCGGGTCCCCTCCGGCGCTCCTGTCGCTGCCCCAGGGCTGCATCTTCGCCGACCGCTGCGAATTCGCGCAGCTTGTCCCCGGCAGCCTGTGCACCACGAAGCGACCCGGATTGCTGCTCGAGGGCGGGCATGCGGTGCGCTGCCACGCCCACGAGCTTGACCTGCTGGGCGAAACCAGCCTGATCGGAGCGGGATCATGAACACGCCACTTCTCGAGGTCAGCGACCTGACCAAGCACTTCCCGACCAAGGGGGCCATGGGCCGGACAACCGGCGCGGTCAAGGCCGTGGACGGGGTGAGCTTCACGCTCGAACGCGGGACGACGCTCGGCCTGGTCGGCGAGTCCGGCTGCGGAAAATCCACCACCGGCAAGGTGCTCATGCGGCTGCTGGATCCCACCAGCGGCAGCATCAAGCTGGACGGCGAGGAGGTCACGGGCCTGCGCGGCAGGCAGCTGGACGGCTTCCGCCGGCGCGTGCAGATGGTCTTCCAGAACCCCGCCTCGTCGCTGAACCCGCGCCAGTCGATCGGCGCGACCATCGCGGCTCCGCTGGTCGAACAGCGCATCAAGCCCCCGGGCGGCATCAAGGCCACGGTGATGGACCTGATGGAGCGGGTGGGCCTGCGCCCGGAACACGTCAATCGCTTCCCGCACGAGTTCTCCGGCGGCCAGCGCCAGCGCATCGGCATCGCCCGGGCGTTGGCCCTGGAGCCGGACGTGGTGATCTGCGACGAACCGGTCTCCGCGCTGGACGTCTCCGTGCAGGCCCAGGTGGTGAACCTGCTCAAGGACATCCAGCGAGACACCGGGGTCGCCTACATCTTCATCGCCCACGACCTGGCGGTGGTCAAGCACATGGCCGACGAGGTGGCCGTGATGTACCTGGGCAAGATGATGGAAAAGGCGCCCAAGCAGCAGATGTTCGCCGACCCGCGCCACCCCTATACCCGCGCGCTGCTCTCGGCCGTGCCCAGCGTCGACCTGGACGCCGCGCTGACCGAGCGCATCCGGCTGGGTGGGGACCTGCCCTCGCCGAGCAACCCGCCCTCGGGCTGCGTGTTCCGCACGCGCTGCCCGGCCTACCAACTGCTGGACGAGGCGGGCCAGGCCCGCTGCGCCAGCGAGGTGCCCGCCGGCGAACTGGCCTGCCATTTCCCGCAGGCCCCGATGGCCATGGCCGCCGCCGCCATGCAGAGATAGCACGACCCTGACATGGAACGACCCGATGAACCACCTGGAAGGAACCCCCACATGCTGATCAGCAACGCCCGTCCCTGGGCCGGAAAAGCCAGCGACATCCTGATCGAGGACGGCAAGATCGCCGCGATCACCGAGCACGACCCGACCCTCGAGCCGGGCGCGGATGACGTCGATGGCCGCGGCCGGATCCTGATCCCGTCGTTCTCCGACGTGCACGTGCACCTGGACTCGACCCGCATCGGCCTGCCGTTCCGCAAGCACACGGGCCGCCCCGGGGTGTGGGGCATGATGAGCAACGACCGCGAGCACTGGCGCGACGCCGAGATCGGGCTGGAGGAACGCGTGGCGGAAACGCTGGAGCGCATGATCGCCCGCGGCACCACCCGCGTGCGCTCCTTCGCCCAGGTGGACGTCGACTGCAAGCTCGAGAAGTACGAGGCCGTCGTGGCCGCGAAGGAAAAGTTCGCCGACCAGGCCGACGTGCAGGTCATGGTGTTCCCGCAGGCAGGCATCCTGCTGGAACCGGGCACCGAGCGCTACCTCGAGGACGCGCTGCGGGCCGGCGCCGACGTCATGGGCGGCATCGACCCCTGCGAGCTGGACCGGGACCCGGTCCGCCACCTGGACGTGGTCTTCGGGCTGGCCGAGAAGTACCAGGTCGAGATCGACATCCACCTGCACGAGGCCGGCACCCAGGGGGTCTTCTCCGCCGACCTGATCGCCGAACGCACCCGGGCCCTTGGCATGCAGGGCAAGGTCAACCTCTCGCACGCCTACGAGCTGGGCAGCGTCAACGCCGCGACCAGCCGCCGGCTGATCGACACGTTCGCCGAACTGGACATCTCGCTGACGTCCGTGGCGCCGAGCACCTCGAACCACCTGCCGCTGGTCGACCTGGTCGAGGCCGGGGTGCGCTTCGGCCTGGGCGAGGACGGGCAGCGCGACTACTGGAGCCCGTACGGCAACTGCGACCTGCTGGATAGGACCTGGCAGCTGGCCTTCGTCAACGGCTTCCGCAAGGACGAGCTGATCGAACACTCCCTGGCCGTGGCGACCATCGGCGGTGCCTCCATCATGGACCGCGACGTTCCGCGGCTGGCCTCCGTGGCCGACCGACCGGGCGTTGCCGTGGGCGACCGCGCCGACCTGGTGCTGGTCGACGGCGAGACCATCGCCTCCACGGTGATGGACCGCGGCACCGACCGCACCGTCATCCACGATGGGCGCGTCGTCGCCGACGGGCTGAAGGTCCTCTCGGTGGAACGCAGCCGCTAACTACCGGCGGCCGCACGAACCAACGGCCGGCGGGGTCCCGAGACGGGGCCGCCGGCCGTTTGTCGTTCGGCAAGGGGCGGGTCGCGATGGGCCAATCGACCCATCGTGCGGGGGAGCTTCCGCACAAGAATCAAGAACAAGAAGCAAGAACAAACACCAACGCAAGGGAGCATAAATTGGGTCGGATCACCCGGGTCAGGGCGGCATTCGTGGTCGGCTACGCGGACGGGGACCACTGCATCTGGCCCGGGGGCGAGCTGGTGCACGAGGACGATGTCGTCGTCTTCGTGGGCCGCGGCTACGCCGGGCGCGTCGATAAGGAAATCGACGCAGGCAACGCCATCGTGTCGCCCGGCTTCATCGACCTGAACGCGCTGGCGGACATCGACCACGCGATCTTCGATTCGTGGCCGGCGGGCGAGAGCCGGACGGGCCTGGCCTGGTCCCGGGAGTACCTGGCCAACCACGGCCCGGTGTTCACCGAGGAGGAGGAACTCTTCCGGCGGCAGTTCGCAATCAGCCAGCTGGTGCGCAACGGGATCACCACCATGATGCCGATCGCCGCGGAGACCTACAAGCCGTGGTGCGAGGACTACGCCGACGCGGCGCAGCTGGCCTCGGCCGTGACCGAGATCGGGCTGCGCGCCTACCTGGGCCCGAGCTATCGCACCCACGTCCCCTACACCGACGGCACCGCCTCGCTGCTTCACGAGGACGAGGCCCAGGGCCTGGACGGGTTGGAACAGGCGATCCGGTTCTGCCGGGACTTCGAGGGCGCCGCCGGCGGGCTGGTCCGCACCGCGCTGCTGCCGGCTCGCATCGAGACGCAAACCGAGCTGACGCTGAAGATGACCCGGGAGGCCGCCGACGAGCTCGGGGTTCCGGTGCGACTGCATGCGGCCCAGGGCCTGTTCGAGGTCGGGGAGATCGTGGCCCGCACCGGGCTGCGCCCGATCCCGTACCTCGAGTCGATCGGGTTCCTGGGGGAGAAGACCTTCATCCCGCATGCCTGGACGGTGCCCGGGCACCGCCACATGCCCGAATCCTTCGGGGAGGGCGACGACGTGGCGATCCTGGCCGGGCACGGCACCACGGTGATCTTCTGCCCGATCCCCACCGCCCACTACGGCGTCTGCCTGGAGGACTTCGATTCCTACCGGGCCCGGGGCGTGCGCGTGGTGCTGGGCACCGATTCGGCCCCGCCGAACATGATCCGCGCCATGGACCTGGCCATGGGCATGACCAAGGCGGCCACGGGGGAGCGGACCAGCGCCCGGGCCGAGGACCTTTTCCGGGCCGCGACCCTGGACCCGGCGAACGCGCTGGGCCGGGAGGACCTGGGCCGGTTGGCCGCCGGCGCCCAGGCGGACTACTTCGTGCTGGACCTGGACGGCACCCACATCGGGCCACACGGGGACCCGGTCCGCACGCTGGTGATGAACTGCGACGGCCGGGACATCACCCGGGTGGTGGTCGCAGGCAAGACAATCGTGGAGGACAAGGAGATCGTGACCGTCGAGACCGGATCCTACGCCGAGCGGGCCCAGCGGTTCCTGGAAAAGTACATGGCCTCCTTCAGCGTCAGCGACTTCAGGAAACGCCCGACGCACGAGCTTTTCCCGCCCAGCTTTCCGCTGTGCTGACACCATGAAATAGCTACTGGCCGGCGGTTTCACGGGTGCGGCCCCGACTCGTCGATACAGCGTTCGGGACCACAACCCTATGCTGGGGGCATGACAAAGATCTTGCATCTGGCCGAATCCGGGCACTGGTTCCAAGCGCAGGCGACTGGCATCTACAGCCGATCGACCCGTGGCGCGAGCCTTGAGGATGTCGGGTTCATCCACTGTTCCTCGCCGGAGCAGCTTCCGCTGGTCGCCGGATTCATCTACGCGGATTTCGCGGGGGAGCTGGTGGTGCTGGAACTCGACGGCCCCGCCATCGAGGCCGCCGGAATCGACATCAGGCACGAGGACGGCGGTGACGGTGAGCTCTATCCGCACATCTACGGTCCCCTGAAGCTCGCGTGGGTGAAGGCAACCCATCCGGCACGGATGGCCAATGGCGTGCTACAGGCAGACTCGCCGTACCCGGGGTCCTGGACATGACCAGCCAGCACCGTGACTCGACAAGCGCGGCAGACCAGGCTGGGCGTCCGATCGCCACATGGGTGCTCATGGCCGTGGCACTTGCCGCAACGCTGCTCATGCCGGATTGGTCAGGTTCCGGAATCCCACGGTCCCCGTGGCTCCTGGCAGCCCCCGCCGTTCTGGGGCTGGCCGGGGCGCTCCTTGCCGCGCGGAACAACCGCCCGGGGTGGATGGTGGCCTCGGGCATCTGGGGAGTGGCCTTGGTCCCGGGCCTGATCACGGTCGTGACCCTCGTTTCGGGTCCCTGATCGACCGGCACGTGTGATTGCGGGCGATCCAAAATCCGAGGTCGACGTTCCCACGGGCGATAGCGCCGGCCTTGCGGCACGGATTTCACGAGGGCGGTATGGCTGGTCGGCCACGCCGCGGGCATCTACGATCGGAACCGAGGGCCACCTCGCCTTCCATCGGGAGGAGAACGCACGGCAGGAAGGCTATGTGATGAGTAGACGAATCGTGAGGCTGGGCGAGACTGACACAGATCGGACGATCAAGTTGTTCGAGCTCATGGCGGAGGTTTTCGAGGAACCGGCAGCGGTCTTGGATAGGGGCTACGTGGCCACGATGCTGGCCAATCCGTCATTCTGGGCCTACGCGGTGCTCATGGACGACGCCGTGCTTGGGGGCCTCACCGCCCATGTCGTGCCCATGACACGCTCCATGGACAACGAACTCATGATCTACGATTTTGCGGTGGCTGACGAACACCAGCGCACAGGTCTGGGCCGGCAGCTCATGCAAGCAGTCATCGACGATGCGGCGAGCGCCGGGATCTCCACGGTGTTCGTGCCGGCCGAAGCGGCAGATGCCCATGCGCTGGAATTCTACAAAGCCCAAGGCGGAGTGCCGATGGAGTGCGTCATCTTCAGCTTTGAGACCACCGGCGTCGTATCAGAGGCAATCGAACCAACCCTTCGGGAGTAGCCATGCGTCGCTCGAAACGACGTGGCGCATGAGCATCTCTCCGTGTTCGTCGACGCCCCGGGCGACCTGTGCAGTGCCGCAGCCGCGCCGTTGCTCTTCTTCACGACGGGAATGCGCACCGGACACCCCGGGCGACCGGATCATCCGCCAGCACGGGGATCAAGCAGCGTACCGGCACGGCGCCCGGAGCCAAGGACCGCGGGTTTCCGGTCCTTGGACGACGGCTACTTGGCGCGGGAAAGCGTCGTCGAAACGCTGTGCACCAAGGCCTCGAGCGGGCCGCGGCGCCCGATGAACTTCAGCAGCAGCCCCAGCAGCAACGCGGCCACGACGTAGATGATGAACAGCAGGTTCCTTGGCAGGGGAGCGGAAACATCGCTGAACAGGTCCAGCGCCACCAGATGCCCGGCGTAGATCGTGAGGGTTGCGGCGCCGGCCCCGGTCAGCGGCCACAGCAGCATCTGGCCCACGCCGCCCAGCAGGGCGGAGAACGCCATGCACAGGAGCTGGGCCGCGCCGAGCACCGCGAGCGCGCAGCCCGTCACGTGCAGGACATCCAGCGGGGCACCGCTGTGCGGCGCGGAGACGGCCAGGAACCAGGGTGTGCCCATGGAGCCGTCCAGCCGTTGGCCGGTTGCGAGGGCAACCTCAAGTCCGTTGGCATTGAGCTCCGTTGCCGAACGAAGCGCCTTGAGCGCGCCGGGACGATCCAGCAGCCACTCGGAGGCAAGTTTCGATCCCACGGCCATCGCCGATCCGGCGACCAGCAAACCCAGGGCCACCGGCGGCCGGGAAAGCGCCAGCCGGCCGACGAACAACCCGGCGAGCAGGAAACCGAACCACACCAGCAACGGGTAGTAGCCGGTGAGCAACACGTCCGCCAGGAACACCAACGGGGTTCCAAGGTCGGCGAAACCGGGGGAGTTGCCCAACCGGAACGGATCCATGGCCCCCTCCACCCACGGGCGCAGCACGTAATAAAGCAAGGGGGAGAGCAGCAGCCAGCCGGCGGCCCACCAGGCCAGCTTTCGCCGGCGCATGTTCAGGAACGGGAGCGCAGCGAGGAAAAGCAGTCCGTAGTGCACCAGGATGACCGCGACGTTCGTGTCCAGCATTCCCACGCCAAAACCGATCAGCGCGATCAGCCCGGCCCGGATGAGCACGTTGCGCCGCAGGGCGCCGAGCTTGCCCGGTGCCGGTCCGGAGGCGCCGCCGGTGAGCAGCGCCAGGCCGACTCCCGCAAGCAACACGAACAGGGCGGAGGCCCTGCCGGAAAACAAAGATGCGGCCCAGGACGGGGCAAACCCGTCCCCGGCGAGTGCCACGCGCAGCGGCAGGATGTGCACCGCCATCATGCCAACCAGCGCAACGGCCCTTGCCAGGTCCACGCCGAGGATGCGGGGGGATCCGCCTGCCGGGCGCGCACCGCGGCTTCCGGCCTTGGTTCCCCGGGACGAAGTTTCGGTCATTGTTACAGCCTATTGCCTGGCGCCGAATGAACCGTTGGGGCGCGCAAAGTGTAACGTTGATGTCATGGCTGAATCTGCGTTGAATACCCCACGTCCGAATTACACCCTGGGAACGGTGCTCACCGCCATGGTGACCCCCTTCAAGGACAACGGGGAGGTCGACTACGAAGCAACCGCCAAGCTGGCGAACAAGCTTGTCGACGACGGCTGTGACGGCCTGGTGGTCACCGGCACCACCGGCGAAACCTCGACGCTGACCGACGAGGAAAACCTCGCCATGTTCGCCGCCGTGCGCGACGCCGTGGGCGACCGCGCCAAGATCATCGCCGGAACCGGCACCAACGACACCCGCCATTCGATCAGCCTCTCCAAGCGCGCCGAAGCGCTGGGCGGCATCGACGGACTGCTGCTCGTCACCCCGTACTACAACAAGCCGTCGCAGGCAGGCGTCAAGGCCCACTTCGAGGCCATCGCCTCCGCCACTGACCTGCCCGTCATGCTCTACGACATTCCCGGCCGCGCGGGCATCCCGATCGAACCCGAAACCATCATCGAGCTGTCCAAGCACCAGAACATCGTGGCGCTGAAGGACGCGAAGGCCGACTACCAGTCGACCACCACGGTGCTGGGCGCCACCGACCTCGACGTCTACTCGGGCGACGACGGACTGACCCTGCCGCTGATGGCAGCCGGCGCCGTCGGCGTCGTCTCGGTGACCGCGCACATCGCCGCGGCCCAGTACCGCGTCCTGGTCGACGCCATGCTCGCAGGCGACCTGGCCACGGCCCGCGCCGCCCACTTTGCCCTGGACCCGATCCAGCGCGCCGTGATGAACCACATCCAGGGTGCCGTCTCGGCAAAATACATTCTTCACTGGCAGGGAGTCCTGCCGAACACCGTTGTCCGGCTGCCGCTTGTGGCACCGTCGGAAGCGGAACTCGATTCCATCCGCACCGATTTGCGCGAGGGCGGATGGGAGCTCTAGAAAGGTAATCAATTCATGACCGATTCTTCCGTTGGGGTCACCGATACGGTGCTCCATTCCCTGCCGCCCAAGCTCCAACCGGGCACCTTGCGCATCGTGCCGCTCGGTGGCCTGGGTGAGATCGGGCGGAACATGGCCGTCTTCGAAATCGACGGCAAGCTGCTGATCGTCGACTGCGGCCTGCTCTTCCCCGAGGAGCACCAGCCGGGCGTCGATGTCATCCTGCCCGATTTCAGCTACATCAAGGACCGTCTCGATGACGTCGTCGGGCTCGTGCTCACGCACGGCCACGAGGACCACATCGGCGCCGTTCCGTACCTGTTGCGCCTGCGCGGGGATATCCCGCTGATCGGCTCGCGGCTGACCCTTGCACTGATCTCGGCCAAGCTGGAGGAACACCGCATCAAGCCGGTGCTGCGCCAGGTTGTCGAGGGCGACGTGGAGACCTTCGGTCCGTTCGAGACCGAGTTCGTTGCCGTCAACCACTCGATCCCGGACGCGCTTGCCGTGTTCATCCGCACCGATGCCGGCAACGTGCTGCACACCGGCGACTTCAAGATGGACCAGCTGCCGCTGGATGGCCGCATCACCGACCTGCGCCACTTCGCGCGCCTGGCCGACGAGGGTGTTGACCTGTTCATGCCCGACTCGACCAACGCGGACGTCCCCGGCTTCACCACCGCGGAAAAGGAAATCGGCCCGGTGCTCGAGGGCCTCTTCGGCCGCGCGCGCAAGCGCATCATCGTCGCCTCGTTCTCCTCGCACATGCACCGCGTGCAGCAGGTCATCGACGCCGCACAGGTCCACGGGCGCAAGGTGGCCTTCATCGGCCGCTCGATGGTCCGCAACATGACCATCGCCGAGAAGCTCGGCTACCTGCACATACCGCCGGGAATCCTGGTGGACATGAAGAACGTGGACAAGCTGCCTGACAACAAGGTCGTGTTGATGTCCACCGGTTCGCAGGGCGAACCGATGGCCGCGCTCTCCCGCATGGCCACCGGCGACCACCGCATCCAGGTGGGCCCGGGCGACACCGTCATCCTGGCTTCCTCGCTGATCCCGGGCAACGAGAACTCGGTGTTCCGCGTGATCAACGGCCTGATGCGCCTCGGCGCCGACGTCATCCACAAGGGCATGGCCAAGGTGCACGTCTCGGGCCACGCATCGGCCGGCGAGCTGCTGTACTGCTACAACATCCTGCAGCCGCTGAACGTCATGCCGGTGCACGGCGAGACCCGCCACCTGATCGCCAACGCGCGCCTCGCGGCGCAGTCCGGTGTCCCGGCCGAGAACGTGCTGCTCACCGAGGACGGCTCCGTCGTGGACCTCAAGGACGGCGTGGCGAAGCTCGTCGGCCAGGTCGATTGCGGGTTCGTGTATGTGGACGGCTCCAAGGTCGGCACCATCACCGACGAGGACCTCAAGGACCGCGTCACGCTGGCCGAGGAGGGCTTCATCTCGGTGATCTCCGTGATCAACCGCCAGACCGGCAAGCTGATTTCCGGCCCCGAGATCCACGCCCGCGGCGTGGCCGAGGACGACAGTGTGTTTGACGAGATCCGGCCGAAGATCGCCGAGGCTCTGCAGGACGCGGTGCGCAACAACCCGACGCACACCACGCAGCAGCTGCAGCAGATCGTCCGCCGCGTCATCGGTTCATGGGTTTCGCGCAAGCTGCGCCGCAAGCCGATGATCGTGCCGGTCGTGCTCGAGGCCTAAACAGCCTCGTGCGGGGTAGTTCAATACCTCACACCGGTTGGTGAAAGCCCCCGGAATTTCGCGCTCCACGCGTGGATTCCGGGGGCTTTTGTGCGTGTAAATCCGGGTGCGACCCAGGTATTCACGGTAGCCTTGCACTCATGGCCACCCGCACTCCCTCCGGCAATCCGAAGGCCCCCGCCCGCTCCTCGAGCGGCACCGGGGCACGATCCAAGAGCACCAAGACAGCAAAGAGCGCACCCGCTTCACCGGTGCACGACTTTCCGCTGCCGGTGCGCATGATCCGTTCGGCCTGGATGGGCACCGCCCGCGTGGTGGCAGGAGCCTTCCGCAAGATCGGCCGCGATGTGCACCCGCCCTACGAGGTGCGCCGCGACGGCACCGGGCTTTTCCTTGTCATCCTGGCCGTGGTCATCGCCTCGGTCGAGTGGTGGGGTCTGCGTGGGGTCGGCTGGTACGGCACCTTCGTGCACTCCGTGGCCGGGGGCACGTTCGGGTTCATGGCGGCCTTCATGCCGCCGATCCTGCTCATCGGCGCCATCAGGCTCTTCCGCTGGCCGGAGGAACACCGGGCCAACAACCGGGTGGGCATCGGCCTGGCCCTGCTCACCGTGGCCGGGTCCGGCATCGCCCACGTGGTCGGCGGCATCCCGGCACTGAACGCCTCCTTTGACGATCTCTGGGCCGCAGGCGGCGTGCTCGGCGCGTTGGCCACGGTCCCGCTGGCCGGGCTCATCAAGGCGCCCGGCGCCATGGCGGCCATGATCGCGCTCGCGCTGTTGAGCCTGATGATCCTCACCGCCACGCCGCTCAAGCAGGTCCCCGAACGCATCCGCGAGGGCTACGACAAGCTCATGGGCCAGGACCCGGACGGCACCCCGGCACCCACCCGCCGCGGCGTGAAGCTCGACGCCGAGGAACACGACCAGTCCTACCTCTACGAGGAACTGCCCGCGGCCAAGAAGCCGCGGAAGAAGGCCCGGCTCTTCGGCAAGGACCGCGACGAGGCCACGGCCGCCGAGGACCTGCTGGGCAACACCGGCGAGGGGGCCTACGACACGGCCGTCATCACCGACGACCACGGCGTGCCGATGGCCCAGGACCCGGCGGTGGACCTCTACGACGAATCCGTCGAGCCCGGCTACCGGGAACCGTCCGTCCGCCCCGGCGTGCGCAGGCCCACCAAAGCCGAGCTCGAGATGGCGGCGATCATGGACCAGGTCGGCCTGGGCCAGGAGCCCGAGGCCGACACCCAGGCGATGAGCGCGATCGACCTGACCAACTTCGGCGCCGACGACGTGGCCACCACGGCCGTGCCGCAGGTGCCCTCACGCCCCGCCGCGGCCCCGCTGCCGCCGATCCCCGCGCGCACCGAGCAGCTCCAGCTCTCCGGCGACGTCACCTACACGCTGCCCTCCTCCGACTTCCTGCCGGCCGGCCCGCCGTCCAAGGAACGTTCGGAGGCCAACGACGCGGTGGTCGCCGCGCTCACCGACACCTTGCAGCAGTTCAAGGTCGACGCGAAGGTCACCGGGTTCTCCCGCGGCCCGACGGTCACCCGCTACGAGATCGAGCTGGCCCCCGGCACCAAGGTGGAGCGCGTCACCGCGCTGTCCAAGAACATCTCCTACGCCGTGGCCTCCTCCGACGTGCGCATCCTGTCCCCGATCCCGGGCAAGTCCGCGATCGGCATCGAGATCCCCAATGCGGACAAGGAAATCGTGGTGCTGGGCGACGTGCTGCGCAGCCACAACGCCCGCAAGACCGACCACCCGATGGTCATGGGCGTGGGCAAGGACGTCGAGGGCGGCTTCGTGGTCGCCAACCTCGCCAAGATGCCCCACCTCCTGGTCGCCGGCGCCACAGGCGCGGGCAAGTCCTCGTTCGTGAACTCGATGATCACCTCGATCCTGATGCGCGCCACCCCGGACGAGGTCCGCATGGTCATGGTCGACCCCAAGCGCGTGGAACTCACCGCCTACGAGGGCGTACCCCACCTGATCACCCCCATCATCACCAACCCCAAGAAGGCCGCCGAGGCGCTGCAGTGGGTGGTCAAGGAGATGGACACCCGCTACGACGACCTCGCCAACTTCGGCTTCAAGCACGTCGACGACTTCAACAAGGCCGTGAAGAACGGCAAGGTCATCCCGCCCGCGGGCTCCAAGCGGGTCATGAAGCCCTACCCTTACCTCTTGGTCATCGTCGACGAGCTCGCCGACCTCATGATGGTCGCCCCGCGCGACGTCGAGGACTCGATCGTGCGCATCACCCAGCTGGCCCGTGCCGCCGGCATCCACCTGGTGCTGGCCACCCAGCGCCCGTCGGTCGACGTGGTCACCGGCCTGATCAAGGCCAACGTGCCCTCCCGCATGGCGTTCGCGACCTCCTCGGTCACCGACTCCCGCGTGGTGCTCGACCAGCCCGGCGCCGAAAAGCTGCTGGGCCAGGGCGACGCGCTCTTCCTGCCCATGGGCACCTCCAAGCCCATGCGCGTGCAGGGTGCCTGGGTCACCGAATCGGAGATCCACGCGGTCGTCGAGCACGTCAAGGGCCAGCTGAAGGCCGAGTACCGCAACGACGTCGCCGTCGAGGCGCCCAAGAAGCAGATCGACGACGACATCGGAGACGACCTGGAGCTGCTGCTGCAGGCCACCGAGCTGGTTGTCACCACCCAGTTCGGTTCCACCTCGATGCTGCAGCGCAAGCTGCGCGTCGGCTTTGCGAAGGCCGGCCGCCTCATGGACCTGCTCGAATCCCGCGGCGTCGTCGGCCCGTCCGAGGGTTCCAAGGCCCGCGACGTGCTGGTCAAGCCCGACGACCTGCCCGCGGTGCTGGCCGCGATGCGCGGGGACGAGACCTCCGCCGACGACGTCGTCCCGACGGCGCAGGAGGCAGCGCTGGCGGAGAACGCCAACGCCAACCACTACGGGACCGACCTGGTCGCGGAGGACCTCGACAGCTACGCCCAGGCCGTCGACTACCACGACGGCGCGGACGACGACGGCTCGGAAGACGCCTGGAACCTCACCGGAAGGTAACCTAGAGACGTGAGTGATTCCCCGGAAAGCCCAGCCCAGAAGCCCGTTCCGAACCTGAACATCGCCAACGTGCTCACCACGTTGCGCATCTTCATGGTCCCGTTTTTCGTCTGGGCGTTGTTGGCCGACCACCAGCAGTACGGCTGGCTGCGTTGGGTGGCCTTCGGGCTCTTCGCGCTGGCCATCTACACCGACAAGCTCGACGGGGATCTGGCGCGCAGCCGCGGGCTGATCACCAACTTCGGCAAGATCGCCGACCCCATCGCGGACAAGCTGCTCACGGGCTCGGCCCTGGTGCTGTTCTCGGTGCTGGGGGAGCTGCCGTGGTGGATCACCGTGGTGATCCTCGTGCGCGAATGGGGCATCACGCTCATGCGCTTTGTCGTCATCCGCTACGGAGTGATGGCGGCCTCGAAGGGCGGCAAGCTCAAGACGGTGCTGCAGGCCGTGGCGATCCTGCTCTACCTCTTGCCGTGGACCCACACCGTTGCGTGGCTGGGCTTCGTGGCGGTTGCGGTGATGTGGCTGGCCCTGGCCGTCACCCTGGTCACCGGCATCGACTACCTCATCAAGGCGTGGCAGCTGCGCGCGCAGCACCTGGCAAACCCAGGGTCCAAGGCCTAGCCGGAAACCGGAGCAAACCCCATGGATTCGCAACCCCAACAGGCAACGGGCAACGAGCTGGCCCGCGAAGCGATCGCTGGTGCGATTGCTGCAGGGTTGACCCTGGCCACCGCCGAGTCCCTGACCGCCGGCCTGATTGCCGCAACGCTGGCCGAGGTGCCAGGCGCCTCGGCGGCGCTGCAGGGCGGGGTCGTGAGTTACAGCAGCGAGGTCAAGGCGCGCGTGCTGTCGGTTGACCGGGACCTGCTGGAATCCAAAGGGTCGGTTGACGGCGAGGTGGCTCGCCAGATGGCGGTGGGCGCCAGGGAATGCTGCCTCAGCGACGTCGCGGTTTCGGCCACCGGCGTTGCCGGCCCGGACGCCCACGACGGCAAACCGGTCGGAACGGTTTTCCTGGGCTTTGCCCATCCCGGCGGAAGCGGCTATGCCGAGTATCATTTTCAGGGAGATCGGGCGCGGATTCGGGCCGCAGCCACCGACGCAGCTTTAACACTGCTCATTTCCACGCTTCGCTCAGTTGCCGCACAGGTTGATGGGGCAATGTAGCTATCGATGCGGTTTGTGACATAGTTATTGACCCATTCAATAATGTTGTGGAAAATCGACCCCGGCTCTGGATAGGGTGGGGGTCGTGGGAACAAACTACGATTCTTCGTAGTTGTACCCCATGACGGGCACATCAAGTGTCCGCACCGATCGCCCCACAAAGGCAATAGGACCGGAGAACAAAGGCAATGCACATGGTCAAGCAACCAGTATCGGTAAACGGTGTGGTCCGTTGGCGTGATGTGGGCCTACAGAGCGAGGTCCGCCGCGAAAAAGAGGAGCGCAAGATGGTAGTCCTACGACACGAAATCGGTGACGTCCTCCGCGACGTTCGTCAGCGCCAGGGTCGTACCCTGCGTGAGGTTTCCCATAGCGCTCGTGTTTCCCTTGGATACCTTTCCGAGGTCGAACGCGGACAGAAGGAAGCTTCGTCCGAACTGCTCTCCTCGATCTGCAGCGCCTTGGAGGTTCCGCTTTCGCTGATGCTTCGCGAAGTCAGCGACCGCGTGGCCATCGCCGAAGGCATCACCATCCCGGATACCGTTCCCGTGGATCTCACCAGCGAATTCGCAGGGGACCTCGGCAAGCGTCTTGCACCGAGCCACTAACCAACGTTTTTAGACCCCGGGCGGGTGTGTACCCCGGGGGACGATATTTGGCCTTCGGGTTCTCGGCTTTCGGGCCGGAACCCGAAGGCCAAGTCTTTTAACGCCGGCCACGAGTCCTCGCGCAGAAGGTGTGTGGCGGTACGTGGCACAATTGCCCAGTGCGATTGAGTGATTTCTGGCGTCTGATGGATGACGAATTTGGTGCGGGCTATTCCCGCACGCTGGCTTCCAGCCTGGTGCTGGCCGAGGTCGGCGGTGTAACCGCCGAGGACGCGCTGAACCGAGGCACCCCGCCCAGGGCGGTGTGGTTGGCCATCTGCAACATGCAGGATGTACCGCCGGAGCGACGGCTCGGCAAGGACCTGCCGCCCAAGGACCACTAAGGGTTTCGACGACAGCCACTCCAAATGTTCGAATATCTGTTCGGAAGAGTGTATTGTTCATGGTGAAAGTTCGTTGGGTGCCGTCACCGGTTTTCCACAGCTTGAACACCCGAATGCCAAAGTGTCGGCCAGCAGTCGTACGCTCGTGGACAGACAAAGAGTATTGGCCAATATGGCCCTAACAACCGAGGTGAATGATGGCCGCAGCAGGTAACAATCGCGAGAAGGCCCTCGAAGCGGCACTTGCGCAGATTGACAAGCAATTCGGCAAGGGATCTGTCATGCGCTTGGGCGACGACACTCGTGCGCCTATCGCCACCATTCCCACCGGATCGGTCGCATTGGATATTGCGCTGGGCATAGGCGGGCTTCCCCGTGGACGAGTCGTGGAGATCTACGGTCCGGAATCCTCGGGTAAGACCACCGTTGCACTGCACGCCGTGGCCAGTGCCCAAAAGCTCGGCGGCATTGCCGCGTTCATTGACGCCGAACACGCCTTGGACCCCGAATACGCCAAGAGGCTTGGCGTGGACACGGACGCCCTTCTGGTGTCCCAGCCGGACACTGGTGAGCAGGCCCTGGAAATCATGGACATGCTTGTGGGCTCCGGCTCCATCGACATCATCGTGATCGACTCCGTGGCAGCGTTGGTTCCACGCGCCGAAATCGAAGGCGAGATGGGCGACAGCCACGTCGGCCTGCAGGCTCGTTTGATGAGCCAGGCACTGCGAAAGATCACTGGCCGGTTGAGCCAGACCCGCACCACTGCGATCTTCATCAACCAGTTGCGCGAAAAAATCGGTGTGATGTTCGGTAGCCCGGAAACCACGACCGGCGGTAAGGCACTTAAGTTCTACGCCTCTGTCCGAATCGACGTTCGCCGCATCGAAACGTTGAAGGAAGGCACCAACCCGGTCGGCAACCGTACGCGTGCCAAGATCGTCAAGAACAAGATGGCTCCGCCCTTCAAGCAAGCCGAATTCGACATCATCTACGGTCTGGGTATCTCCCGAGAGGGAAGCCTTATCGATATCGGTGTGGAGCAGGGCTTCGTCAAGAAGTCCGGTGCATGGTTCACCTACGACGGTGACCAGCTCGGCCAGGGCAAGGAAAACGCGCGGAAGTTCCTGCGTGACAATCCAGATCTGGCCAACGAACTTGAGCGCCAGATCCTCGAAAAGCTGGGCATCGGACAGGGTGCCATCGACGACGGGGAAGATGCGTTGCGCATCGTCAAGGATTCCTAGTTTCGTGAGTTCCAAACAGCACCAGGGCGGTTCGTCCGGTACCCCACAAGGTTCCGAACGACCGCTTTGGTCATTTCCAGCCGACGGCAATTCCGAGTGGGGAACCCCTGACGAAATGCCGCAATGGGCGCAAACGCCCGTTGCGTTTGAGGCCCCGCCGGCCGATCTTGCCCCGGGACCGCCGGAACCGAAGAAGGAATTCGGTGAACGCCAGGCCTATGCCGGACGCAGCAAACGCACTGGCTCGCGAACCGATTCGGCATTCCGAGGCGCACGCGGTACCCGCAACGGTGCCACGCGTTCGGCTGGCGCCAAAAGGGAAAAGCCCGCGGCAGAACCCGTCGAACTGAGCGACGAGCAGTATGCAACCAAGGGGCGTGCGATCCTTCTGCGCCAGCTCACCGCGTCTTCAAAGAGCCGGGCGCAGCTGCTGAAGAAGCTGTTGGAAAAGGAAATCCCGGCACATATCGCGGAAGAGCTGCTCGACCGTTTCGAAGAGATCCAGCTGGTGGACGACAATTCGTTCGCCGAAAGCTGGGTGCGTTCTCGCGCCCGCAGCCGCGGGCTCGCCCGTTCCGCCATCAGGCGCGAACTGCGCGACAAGGGCATCGAGGGGGACATGGCGGAGAACGCCCTGGAACAACTCGACGAAGAATCCGAGGAAGCCACGGCCAAGGACCTGGTGGAACGGAAGCTGCGGGCGCCCTCCATGGGAGTGGACAAGGACAAGAGCGTGCGAAGGCTCGTGGGCATGCTGGCCCGCAAGGGATATTCCCCGTCGATGGCATTCCGCATCGTCAACGAGGCCTGGGAAGAGCAATTCGGCCAAGAGCCATCCTAGGGCGGGGCACTCCGGCTTGGGCCGATCAAGATTCGGTACCCTAGGAGGGTGACTGTGAGCATTCCTTCTTCCACCGAAAGAAAACCGGCTGACCCCCTGCGCACATACGAGGTGCGAACATACGGCTGCCAGATGAACGTACACGATTCGGAGCGACTCTCCGGCCTGCTGGAATCCACGGGGCTTGTCCCGCAGCAACCCGAAGACGACATCGCAGACGTCGTGGTTTTCAATACCTGCGCCGTGCGTGAGAACGCCGACAACAAGCTGTACGGAAACCTTGGCCTGCTGGCACAGGTCAAGGAAAAGCGACCGGACATGCAGATAGCCGTCGGAGGCTGCCTCGCACAGAAGGACCGCGAAACGATCCTACGCAAGGCCCCCTGGGTGGACGTCGTCTTCGGCACCCACAACGTCGGCTCGCTTCCGGCGCTGCTCGACCGGGCCCGTCACAACAACAAGGCCCAACTGGAAATCCTTGAGTCCCTTGAAGTCTTCCCGTCCACGCTGCCGACCAAGCGGGACTCGGTGCACTCGGGCTGGGTCTCGATTTCCGTGGGCTGCAACAACACCTGCACGTTCTGCATCGTTCCGTCGCTGCGCGGCAAGGAACGCGACCGCCGCCCGGGGGAGATCCTTGCAGAAATCGAGGCACTGGTCGCCGACGGCGTCATTGAAGTGACCCTGCTGGGGCAGAACGTGAACTCCTACGGCGTGGAGTTCGGGGACCGGCTGGCGTTCGGCAAGCTGCTGCGCGCCTGCGGCCGGATCGAGGGACTTGAACGCGTCCGCTTCACCAGCCCGCACCCCGCCGCGTTCACCGACGACGTCATCGAGGCGATGGCCGAGACTCCCAACGTCATGCCACAGCTTCACATGCCCCTGCAGTCGGGCTCCGACAAGGTGCTCAAGGACATGCGCCGCTCCTACCGCTCCAAGAAGTTCCTGGGCATCCTCGAGAAGGTGCGCGAAAACATCCCGCATGCCGCGATCACAACCGACATCATCGTGGGTTTCCCCGGGGAAACCGAGGAGGATTTCCAGGCGACCCTTGACGTCGTTGAGGCCTCGCGCTTTGCCAGTGCCTTCACCTTCCAGTACTCCAAGCGCCCCGGCACTCCCGCCGCCGAGCTGGAACACCAGCTGCCCAAAGCCGTGGTGCAGGAACGCTACGAACGCCTGACCGCGCTCCAAGACCGAATCTGCGCGGAGGAAAATGCCAAGCAGGTCGGCAGGACCGTCGAGGTCATGGTCACCGCCCAGTTGGGCAAGAAAGCCTCTGAAACCCAGCGGCTCAGCGGACGTTCCACCGACCAGCGGCTTGTGCACTTCTCCATTCCCGAGGGAGGGGAGACCCCGCGCCCCGGCGACCTGGTGACCATTCCGATCACCGAGGCTGCTGCCTTCCACCTGGTCTCCGACCCGGCGAACCCGGCGGAGTACTCGGTGCGCCGCTCGCGAGCCGGCGACGCCTGGGACCGCTCACAAACTGATTCCTGTGGCACACCCGCCACGGGTTCCTCCGGCACCAAGGGCGTTTCCCTTGGCATGCCAACTTTGCCCACCAGAAAGTAGTCGTTGCACATGACTCTCCCGGTTATCGCCGTGATTGGACCAACCGGGACGGGTAAATCGGATCTCTCGATTGCCCTTGCCCGGGAACTTGGCGGGGAAATCGTCAATGCCGACGCCCTGCAGTTCTACCGCGGAATGGACATCGGCACGGCGAAGCTTTCCGTTGCCGAACGCGCCGGGATCCCGCACCATCTCATGGACATCATGGACGTCCGGGAAGAGGCCAGCGTCGCCCGCTTCCAGGCCGATGCACGCCGGACCTTCGATGAAATCCGCTCCAGGGGAGCGGTGCCCATCCTGGTTGGGGGTTCGGGCCTCTACGTGCGTGCAGCACTCGATGAAATCGATTTTCCTCCCACAGACCCGCACGTGCGCCAGCGCCTCGAGCTCGAGGTCCGGGAGCACGGTCCGGGAGCGTTGGCACGCCGCCTTGCCGAGGTCGATCCCGCCTCCGCCGCACGCAACCTCGATGAACGGCGCATGATCCGGGCCCTAGAGGTCTACGAAATCAGCGGACAGCCGTTCAGCTCTTTCATGCCGGAACGCGAGTACCACGCCCCGGCAGTGCAGATCGGGCTGAATCTGGACCGTGCGCTCCTGCACCAGCGACTGGAGCTGCGCGTGGCGAAGATGCAGGAATCGGGCCTGCTGGACGAAGTCCGCCGACTGGACTCCGCGGGCCTGCGCGAGGGCAAGACGGCCTCGCGTGCCATCGGCTACGCACAGTTCCTTGCCGTGCTCGACGGGACCATGGGCGAGGCCGAGGCGGTCGAGAGGACTGTGATCGCCACCCGGCAGTTCGCACGCCGACAGGTCACCTGGTTCAACGCCGATGAACGCGTGCAATGGTTCGACCCACTCAGCGCCGCGTTGGTCGGTGACGTGCTCGAACGAATCCGGGCGGCCTAGGGTACGCCGGGCGGCGTAGCAAAATACCCAAGCAAGTTGCGCTGCCCGTATCCTTAAAACCATGAGCATCACCGAACCCCTGTCCACCCAAGGCGAGTCACTTCTGGCCGTCGCGGGGCCGCTGAGCTACGCGAAGGGACACGGCACCGGAAACGATTTCGTGCTCATCTCCGACCCCGACGACAAACACGACCTGAGTCCGGAACAGATCGCAGCGATCTGCGACCGCCGCCGCGGCATCGGCGGCGACGGACTTATCCGCGCGGTGCCATCCGAAAGCTTGGCGGAGGGGCGGGAGATCCTCGAGGCCCAGCCGGAGGCCCGCTGGTTCATGGACTACCGCAATGCCGACGGCTCGATCTCCGAAATGTGCGGAAACGGTGTCCGCGTGTTCGTGCACTTCCTTGTGAGTGAGAAACTTGTCGATCTCCAGGTGGGAACCGAGCTGTTCATCGGCACCAGGGCCGGGCTCAAGGTCGTGACCCGGCTTGTCGACGGATACTCGGTCGACATGGGTCCCTGGGAGTTCATCTACCCGGATGCGGCCGGCAAGGGTGGGCTCGACTCCGTGGTGCAGACAGAGGGGCTACCTGATCCCCGCGCGGCGCTCTCCGTGAGCATGGGAAACCCCCACACCGTTGTCGCCGTGGCAAGCCAGACGGAGCTCGGAGGCCTCAACCTCTTCGCCATCCCCGTGGTGGACCCGTTGCCGCCCCACGGAACCAATGTGGAGTATGTGCTGCCGGCCGAACCCCTCGTCGAGGGCGGGCGCGGCGCCCTCCGGATGCGGGTGCACGAACGCGGCGTCGGCGAGACGCTCTCGTGCGGAACGGGGGCCTGCGCTGCGGCAGTTGCCACAAGGCATTGGGCCCGAGCCCAAGACGTTGCCAACTGGGAAGTCACGGTTCCCGGCGGCGTGCTGGGGGTCCGGTTTGCCCCGGGCGCCGGGGGCGCCGAGCACGTGTTCCTCAGCGGGCCGGCAGTGCTCGTCACCCGCGGCAGCATTTCCGAGGTTTAGCACCAAACTCAAACGAGGGCGTTGAAACACACCGTGTGTTCAACGCCCTCGTGTTTTGCGCACGGGCATGTGCGATTGAAGTTAGGACTCCTGCGGGCGGTGGATCCGGATCGTGCGGAAGGCATTGTCCGTCGAGGTGCGTTCCACCGTCCAGGACGCGGGCATTTGGGTTCCAATCCACTTTTGCAGCGAGTCGGCACCGAGGTTCTTCTGGACGACCAGCCAAGCCGTTCCGCCCGGTGCCAGTCGCGGCAGCCACAGCAGGAGCAGCTCGTGGAGGGCTTCCTTGCCGATGCGGATGGGCGGGTTCGACCAAATGGTGTCGAAGGTGGTGGCCGGGTCGACGGCCTCGGGCAACGAGGCCTTCACGTTGCCAAGGCCCAGCGCACGCGCGTTGTCGCGAGTCAGGCCGATGCTGCGCTCGTTGACGTCCACCGCATAGACGATGGCCTCGGGCGATGCAAGGGCCAGGCTGAGCGCGATCGGTCCCCAACCACAGCCGATGTCAAGCAGGTTTCCGGTCGTTGAAGGCTCCGGAGCCGACTCCAAGAGCACGGCCGTTCCCTTGTCGATTCTGTCCGGGCTGAAGATGCCGCCGGAGGTTTCGACCTTGCGGGTTGCACCGCCCAGTTCGACGCTGATGGTGCGCCGCTTTTCCGGTTTTGACGGTTGCGCGCTGAAATAATGATCCGAGGTCATGTTGGCAGGTTAACCGCCCGGAGGCCGCAACCCCAAACCGTGCATGGGGATACGGGCATGTATTGGCCCGTTCGGGGGTGTGATTTACGTTAATGCGGGCCGCGCTTTGCAGTGATAGAGTTTTCCCTATGACTTTTCTGTAAGACGCACACTGCGCATTTTCAACACACCAGACGGCCTCCACGGCCGAAGAATCTGGGTATCTGCCACGCGCCGAAAAGTCATAGTTCAAAGTCTTCCCAAGCCATGCCTCACCATTTCAAGGCACCCCGGACAAGTGTTTCCGGCACCATGGCCCTTGCAGACTTCATTGACCCAGCATGCGGTGGACCCCCTCGAAACGATCCATCCAAGGACAACACATGCATTCTCATGATGATCAAGCACACGAATACGGCGCTTCTGTCGGCGCAGGGCACTATTCTGGAATACAGCACGCAAAGGGGAACATGACCAACTCACAGCATTCCGGTCCACACGACAACGACATGGACGAGGCGCAGATCCAGGCCGCCATCGAAAGGATCCTTGCCAGCGACCATTCGGTTGCCGATAAGAGCAAGCATTTCGGGGCACCCGAGCACGAGGGAATCTTCTCGGGCCGCGCCCAGGCACTGAGCAACCAGACCCGGGAACATTCGTCCTTCGACGGCGCACAGGAAGATCTTGCCGAACGCCGGGCACTCCGCCGTGTTGCGGGACTGTCCACCGAGCTCGAGGACGTCACCGAGGTCGAATACCGACAGCTGCGCCTCGAACGCGTGGTGCTGGCCGGGATATGGAACGAAGGCACCGCGCAGGACGCTGAAAACTCCCTGCGCGAACTCGCCGCCCTGGCCGAGACGGCCGGCTCCGAGGTGCTTGACGGCATCGTGCAGCGCCGCGCCAAGCCGGACCCGGGAACCTTCCTGGGCTCGGGCAAGGCCATGGAACTGCGTGAGATCGTGGCCGCCACGGGCGCCGACACGGTGATCATCGACTCCGAGCTCTCCCCGTCGCAGCGCCGTGCGCTTGAAGACGTCGTCAAGGTCAAGGTCATCGACCGGACCGCGCTGATCCTGGACATCTTCGCCCAGCATGCCAAGAGCCACGAGGGGCGCGCCCAGGTCGAGCTGGCACAGCTCGAATATCTTCTGCCGCGACTGCGCGGCTGGGGCGACTCCATGTCGCGCCAGGCCGGTGGCCGCGTGGGTGCCGCGGGCGGCGGCATCGGTTCCCGCGGACCGGGTGAAACCAAGATCGAACTGGACCGCCGGCGCATCCGCGACCGCATGGCCAAGCTTCGCAAGGAAATCAAGGGAATGCTCCCGGCCAGGGAAGCCAAGCGGGCAAACCGCAAGCGCAACGAAGTGCCCTCGGTCGCCATTGTTGGCTACACCAATGCGGGCAAGTCCTCGCTGCTCAACAGGCTCACCCAGGCAGGTGTCCTGGTGGAAAACGCGCTCTTCGCGACCCTGGACCCCACGGTGCGACAGGCCGAAACCGGCGACGGCCTGAACTACACGCTCACCGACACGGTGGGCTTCGTGAAGTCGCTTCCCACCCAGCTCGTGGAGGCGTTCCGTTCCACTCTGGAGGAGATCGCGGACTCGGACCTGATCCTGCACGTGGTCGATGCGGCGCACCCGGACCCGGAAGGGCAGATCCAGGCGGTGCGCACGGTGCTCAACGACATCGATGCCCGGAACATCCCCGAAATCATCGTGCTGAACAAGGCCGATGTGGCCGACCCGTTCGTGGTGGAACGCCTGCGCCAACGCGAGCCGAACCACGTGATTGTCTCGGCCCGCACCGGTGACGGCATCGAAGAACTGCTGCAGAAGATCAGTGCCGCAATTCCGCGCCCCAGCATCCAACTAGAATTGATGATTCCCTACGATCGAGGCGACGTGGTCAACAAGCTGCACGGCGCCGAGGCTGAAATCCTGGCCATCGAACACACCGAAAACGGGACACGCATGATGGTCAAGGTGCGCGAAGGCATGGCCGCGGAAGTGGAGCAATTTAGTATTCATGGCTGAGGAATCAGAAGTCATCGCCCTGTTGGACGCTGCGGTGTCCGCGATGGGTGGGCAAAGCAGGCCGGGCCAGCACGAGATGGCAAAACAGGTAGTACGTGCCATGGAAACCGGCGAACACCTTTTGGTGCAGGCCGGGACCGGAACCGGAAAGTCGATGGCTTACCTGGTTCCCGCCCTCGCGCATGCGCTGGACTCGGAAAAGCCCGTGGTGATTTCGACCGCAACGCTGGCTCTCCAGGCTCAAATCGTGGGGCGCGACGTTCCGCGGCTCTTGAAGTCGCTGAAGAACGAACTGCCCCGCGAGATGGATGTGGCCCTGGTCAAGGGCCGCTCCAACTACGTGTGCCAGTACAAGCTCGGCGGCGGCTACCCGGACGACGACGAGGGAACGCTGTTCTCGATCGAATCCGACGCCCCGGCCGCCGGCGGCTTCGCGGACGGCCCGTCATCCGCACTCGGACAGGAGGTCGTGCGGCTGCGCCAATGGGCCGAGCGCACCGAAACCGGTGACCGCGACGACCTGACCCCGGGTGTCAGCGACAAGGCCTGGCGCCAGGTATCGGTCAGTGCGATGGACTGCCTCGGTTCCCAGAAGTGCCCGATGGCTTCCGAATGCTTCAGTGAGATGGCCCGTGCCCGAGCGGCCGATGCCGACGTGATCATCACCAACCACGCAATGCTCGCGGTGTCGGCGTTCGAAGGCTTGGCCGTGCTGCCGGACTTCGACACCGTCATCATCGACGAGGCCCACGAACTGCAGGACCGGGTGACAAGTTCGGTGACCCGCCCGATGTCGGTCAACATGGTGCAGACCGCCGCTTCGGCGGCCCGCAAGCATTGCGCGGTGAGTGTGGATGCACTGAACCAGGGTGCTAAGGCGCTGCAGCGCAGCCTCGAAGGCGTCCCCACGGGCCTGATGGCCCGCGGCCTCAACGAGGAACAGGAAGCCGCGATCAACCAGATCGCCGAGGCGGCACGCGTGGTGCTCTCCGATTCGAAGCCCGAGGCCAACGCGCCCGCGGACGGCGGACGGCAGATGGCACGTTCCCAGGTCATGTACCTGGTCGAGCAATGCACCAAGATGCTTGAAATGACCGAGGAACGGGAAGTCATCTGGGCTTCGCGCCCGGGGCATTTCAGCCCGGGGGAGGGCTACGTCCAGCCGGACGAGTCGAGCCAGCCCACCCTGAATGTCGCGCCCTTGTCGGTTGCCGGCAAGCTGCGCGAAGGGCTCTTCGACGGCCGCACTGTCATCCTGACCAGCGCGACGCTGGCCATCGGCGCGGCTTTCGAACCAGTCGCCGGTGCCTTGGGGCTGGTCGGTGACGGCGCGCCCACCTGGAACGGGGTCGATGTGGGAAGCCCCTTCGACTACCCCAAGCAGGGAATCCTGTATGTGGCCAAGCACTTGCCGAAGCCCGGGCGCCAGATGTCGCAGGAAATGATCGGCGAGATCGAAGACCTCATCAAGGCATCCGGGGGCGGGGCCTTGGCGCTCTTCACCTCGCGCCGAGCGGCGGAGGAAGCGGCCGAGATCCTGCGTTCCCGGCTGGACGTGCCGATCCTGTGCCAGGGGGAATCGAGCATGAAGGCCCTGGTTGACCAGTTCTCTGCCGAACCGGACACTTGCCTGTTCGGCACCATGACACTGTGGCAGGGCGTCGACGTGCCGGGCAATGCATGCCGCCTGGTGATCATTGACAAGATCCCATTCCCGCGGCCCGACGACCCGCTCTCCTCGGCGCGCAGCCGGGATGTCGCCAAGCATGGCGGCAACGGGTTCATGGCGGTGGCTGCGAGCCATGCCGCCGTCAGGTTGGCCCAGGGCGCTGGGCGCTTGATTCGTTCGGTCAACGACCGCGGTGTCGTGGCCGTCCTGGATTCGCGCCTGGCGACGGAACGCTACGGAAGCTTCCTGCGGGCCTCCTTGCCGCCGTTGTGGGCCACCCCGGACAAGCCGACGGTGTTGGCCGCGCTCGAACGGCTCAGCGAAGGCTAGGGGCAGCGCGGCTCACTTGGGAGTCCATGCGTCAAAACGTTAAATGAGTCAGGGGACGGTCGCGATGACCGGCCCCTGACTCGTTGAAATGCCAGTGACGTCCCTAAATGGAGCGCATGACCGAAACGACCTTGCCCATGACCGTTGCCGCGTCACCGAGGATCGGTTCGTAGCGGGAGTTCTGTGGCAGCAGCCAGGTGTGGCCATCGCGCTGGCGGAAGGTCTTGACGGTGGCTTCGTCATCGAGCAGCGCTGCAACTATGTCGCCGTTGACTGCCGTTTGCTGACGTCGCACGACGACCCAGTCGCCATCGCAAATGGCGGCGTCGATCATTGAGTCGCCGCTGACCTTTAGCATGAAAAGTTCGCCATGGCCCACGAGCTGGCGCGGCAGCGCAAACACGTCTTCCACTGCCTGGTCGGCGAGAATCGGGTTGCCGGCGGCGATTCGTCCCACCAGGGGGACCATTGCCGTGTCGGACGAGGTCGTCAGCTCAGAGACGTTCATGCCGTTCGCTGCCTTGAGTTCGGCCTGCCCGGAAACCACTTCAAGTTTCGTGTCGGTCTTGAGCTGCAATGGCAGCAGGATTTCCATGGCGCGCGGACGGCGGGGGTCGCGGCGGATGTAGCCAAGCTTTTCCAGCTGGCTCAACTGATGGGTCACGCTCGAGAGGCTGGCCAGGCCCACCGCGTCACCGATCTCTCGCATGGAAGGCGGGTAGCCGTTGGCACTGACCGAGCGCTGGATTGTTTCGAGAACCTTTTTCTGGCGAATTGTCAGGCTCTTCGCGTCACGTCGAGGGGTTCGTTGTTCGGTCGTCATTCTTTGTGCCTCATCCCGATCGTCGGCGGTTGGCCCGCGCGTTCCGCAATTTGTCGGTGCGGAGTGATGAAGTGAATTCACCGTTCCACATCACTCATGTTAGTGGACGGAAGCGGCGCTTTCAAAGATTTGTTCGAACCGATCTGGACACGTGTCGTTGAAAAGTGCTAGAAATAACTTACGAACTACGAACACATATTCGAAAGACGTGTTCGAACAATAGAAGCTTGTTCGACTCGCGGCCCGCTTGCATCGGCCCGTCGTACTCAAAGGAAAGGCAAAGACATGGCAAACGCTGCTCTCTCGGCCCCGCTCCACCTCGTTCCAGACCCCATCGCTTACCACGCCCCGCAGGAAGCTCCGCTGCGGTTGACTCGCCGGGGGAAATTCGTTTTGATCGCCATGCCGATCTTCCTGGCCAGCGTGGGCGTGCTCATGATTCTGGGCTTGTTCCTGTCGCCGGCCAAGGCCTCGGCCGATGTGCCACTGGGTGTAGAAGCCGTCAGCGTCACCGTCATCGAGGGCGACACCCTTTGGGGTCTGGCTCGCGAGTTCGCGCCCCAGTTGGACCCCCGCGAGGCCGTGCGCCAGATCACCGAGATCAACAACCTTGAGGGAAGCGTCCTGTTCCCGGGAACCGAGATATACGTTCCATCGGCACGGTAACTGCCGCGTTGCTGACGGCGGGTGTGACCCCCGCTTCATTGCGAACCGATTGTTACCCCGTTCCACATTGCTGATTCTGATGCCTTGCACCGAGCGCCCTAGACTTATGGGGTGAATGAACGGCTAAATCGCCTGGCAAAATTGCCCCTGCGAGAGAATCTTCAAGGTCTTGAACCATACGGCGCACCCCAGATCGACGTTCCAATCCAGCTGAACGTCAACGAAAACACCCATCCGCTGCCCGAGGCCGTTCATCGCGCAATCGTCGAAGAGGTATCCGCCGCTGCGCTGGGACTCAACCGCTATCCGGACCGTGAATTCACCGAGTTGCGCGAGCGCCTGGCGGCCTATCTCGGCCACGGCCTGAACGCCGAGAACATCTGGGCGGCAAACGGATCCAACGAAGTGCTCCAACAAATCCTGCAGGCATTCGGCGGACCGGGTCGAACGGTCATGGGATTCCCTCCCACCTATTCGATGTACCCGCTGCTGGCCAGCGGAACCGACACCGCCTACATCGCGGGTGTTCGCTCAGAGGGCTATGCCCTGTCCGCGGCCGACGCCGCGGAACAGGTGCGGGCCGCGGCGCCCAACATCGTTTTCCTTTGCTCACCCAACAACCCGACGGGCACCGCCTTGGGCCTGGACGTCGTCGAAGCGGTCTACGAGGCCGGTGCTGCAAGCAACGCCATCGTCATCGTGGATGAGGCCTACGCCGAATTCGCCCACAACGGGACCCCGTCCGCGTTGTCCCTGTTGCCGGGCCGTGAGCGCTTGATCGTCTCGCGCACCATGTCCAAGGCCTTCGCCCTGGCCGGTGCCAGGGTCGGTTACCTCGCCGCCGCTCCGGAGGTCACCGATGCCATCCGTTTGGTCCGCCTGCCGTACCACCTTTCGGCGGTGACCCAGGCAACGGCCAACGCCGCGCTCAAGCATGTCGAGGCGTTGCTGGCCAACGTCGAGGACATCAAGTCCCAGCGCGATCGGATCGTCAACGAGCTGACCCGCATGGGCTTGAACCCTGCGTCGTCGGACTCGAACTTCGTGTTCTTCGGCGGACTGGAAAACCCCCGGTACATCTGGGAAGGCCTGCTGGAAGCGGGAGTCATCATCCGCGATGTAGGCATCCCGGGCCACCTGCGCGTCACGGCAGGCACCGAAGCCGAAACCACGGCATTCCTGGTCCGCCTGGAAGAGCTGCTCAATCAGGGTCCGCACGGGCACTAACGCTAAACTCATAGGTGCGGGGTTGTGGCCGACACATCCGTGTCCCCATCCCCGTGCTTCACATCCTCGTCTAAACGCCTGATCAAAAGGAATGTGCATGTCTGCCGAAAAACTCACGGGTCGTCGCGCTCGCCTCGAACGCACCACCAGCGAGTCCTCCGTCTTTGTCGAACTCGATTTGGACGGCACCGGCCGCTCCGAAATCAGCACCAGTGTTCCGTTCTACGACCACATGCTGACTGCACTTTCCAAGCATTCGCTGATCGACCTGACGGTCCGCGCCACCGGCGACACCCACATCGACGTGCACCACACCGTCGAGGACGTTGCCATCACCATCGGCGAGGTCCTGCGCACCGCGCTGGGCAACAAGGCAGGCATCCGCCGCTTCGGCGAAGCCACCGTTCCGCTGGACGAGGCACTGGCAAACGCCGTTGTCGACATCTCCGGGCGCCCCTACCTGGTGCACACCGGCGAGCCCGCGGGCCAGGAATACCACCTGATCGGCGGCCACTTCACCGGTTCGCTGACCCGCCACATCTTCGAGGCACTCACCCTGCACGCGCAGATCTGCCTGCACATGACGGTGATCGGCGGCCGGGACCCGCACCACATCGTCGAGGCCCAGTTCAAGGCCTTCGCCCGCGCACTGCGCGAAGCAGTGGAGCCCGATGCCCGCATCGGCAACGCCATCCCTTCCACCAAGGGTGCGCTGTAAATGGCCGAGCGCAAGAAAGTCACGGTTCTTGACTACGGATCCGGCAACGTCCGCTCCGCCGTGCGCGCTCTCGAGGCGGCCGGGGCCGAGGTAACGCTCTCTGCCAAGCCCGACGACATCCTCAACTGCGACGGGCTTTTTGTCCCGGGCGTCGGCGCCTACGCCGCCGTCATGAAGCAGCTCAACGAGGTAGGGGCCATCCGCTGGATCGGACGCCGCATCGCCGGCGGCCGCCCGGTCCTGGGCATCTGCGTCGGACACCAGATCTTCTTTGAAGAGGGCGTCGAACACGGCGTGCGAACCCCGGGCATGGGCGAATGGCCCGGCACCGTGGAACTGCTCAAGGCACCGGTCGTCCCGCACATGGGATGGAACACCGTCACGCCTCCTGAAGGCAGCAAGCTCTTCAAGGGAATCGAAAACGAACGCTTCTACTTCGTGCACTCCTACGCGGTGCAGGAATGGAACTTCGACGTGGCCCAGCCCAAGATGCTCCCGCCGCAGGTGACCTGGTCCGAACACGGGGTCCCCTTCGTGGCAGGCGTGGAAAACGGCCCGCTGTGCGCCCTGCAGTTCCACCCAGAGAAGTCCGGAGAAGCCGGTGCGCAATTGCTGCGCAACTGGTTGGAGACCCTCTAAATGTGGACGATCCTGCTCATGCTGTTGGCCGGGCTTCTGGCCGGCGGCGCAATTTCCCTGCGCCAGCAACGGGCACACGTCTCCTGGATCATCGCCTGCTGGATCATCGCCGGCATGGCCCTGCTCGCCGGATACCTACTGACCTTCTGAGAACCCCGAGCCGGCACCCACGCGGTGCCGGCAGGGCCAACGGCCCGGAAAAACCTAAGGATTGATCATGACCAACACGCAAAACCCCATCCTCGAACTGCTCCCGGCCGTCGACGTGGCGGACGGCCAGGCGGTTCGCCTGGTCCAGGGTGAAGCCGGCTCCGAAACCGGTTACGGCGACCCGTTGGAAGCCGCACTTGCCTGGCAGAACGCCGGCGCCGAATGGGTCCACCTGGTGGACCTGGACGCAGCCTTCGGCCGCGGCCACAACACCGAGATCCTTCGCCGCGTTGCCGAGGAGCTGACCATCAAGGTCGAGCTTTCCGGGGGCATCCGCGACGACGAGTCGCTTGAACGGGCGCTTGAATTCGGCGCCACCCGCGTGAACCTGGGCACCGCCGCCCTCGAGAACCCGGAGTGGACCGCCCGCGCCATCGCCCGCCACGGCGACAAGATCGCCGTGGGCCTGGATGTTCGCGGAACCACCCTGGCCGGCCGAGGCTGGACCAAGGAAGGCGGCGACATCTGGGAGGTCCTGGCGCGCCTTGAGGACGCCGGGTGCGCCCGATACGTCGTCACCGACGTGACGAAGGACGGAACCCTGCGCGGCCCGAACGTGGAATTGCTGCGCGAAATGTGCGCACACACCTCCAAGCCCGTCATCGCCTCCGGCGGCATCTCCAGCCTCGAGGACCTTCGCGTGCTGCGCGAACTGGTCCCGTTGGGCGTTGAGGGAGCCATCGTGGGCAAGGCGCTCTACGCGGGCAAGTTCACCATGCCCGAGGCGCTGGACGTTGCGGGCCGCCGCTAGCATCCACCCGCGAGCCCGTCATGTGCGGGCGAGTTGCACCACACTACCCACCCCGCCGCCCGCGCCAAGTTCTGCGCGGCAGTAGGGAATCAGGGCCGGTCACCATGCGAATGGCGACCGGCCCTTGTGCGTGCCGCACGATAGCATTTGGCTATGAGCGCGAATTCACCTTCTTCCCACGGGGCACCCGAAAGCCCCCGACACCTGCCCGGACACATCGCCGCGGCGCTGGCCCGGGCCGGATCGCAGACCGATTCCGCCGGGCAAAGTTGGGAAGGCCGCGACCTCAGCGGGGAGGGCAACCCCCTGCATAATTTCGACAACGACAACGGGCTCATCGACGAAAAGCTCGCGGCCGCCATCGACGCACTCGTTGCCGGGACCGGCAGCGAGCAGGGCGTCCACGCGGCACTTGCCGAATCGCGCATCTACATTGCCGTGGTGGCCCAGCTGGCCGAGGGCGGGCTCGGCGAACACGGCTTCACCGAGGACAAGGAAGCCGACATGGCCCTGGTGACGCTCAACGCGCCCGACGGCCGCAAGGCGCTGCCGGTCTTCAGCAGCGTCGAACGCCTGCAGGCCTGGCACGGCGAGGCCCGCCCGGTTGCCGTGTACGCCCCGCGCGCGGCGCTTTCCGCAGTCGCCGAGGAGGCCCAGATGCTGGTCCTGGATCCCGGGGCCGACTTCACCTTCGTGCTGCGCCGTCCCGGAATGTGGGCCCTGGCCCAGCAGAAGGACTGGACCCCCAGCTACCTCAACGAGGAACTCGCGGCCATCGTCGCACGGCAGGCGGGAACCGAATCGGCCCTGGCCTCGATCCGAATTGCCCCGGGCCAGGGCGTGGGAAGCCGCACCGCGCAGGGGACCAGTGTGCCCGGCGGGGGATCGGGCCCGGAACTGCGCCTGGAGTTCACCTTCCAACCGGGGGTCGACGAGGCTTCGGCACGTGCCTGCGTGACGCGCATCCACGCGGCGCTGGCCGCAAACGCGGACTTCGCCGAAAACGTCGATTCGCTGGAAGTCGCGCTGAAGGCCGGCGCGCCGACGCAGGCGGGCCCGAACGCATGAAATTCGGGCGCTACGGCGAACTGCTCCGGCAACCCGGGGTGGCGCCGCTGCTGCTGGTCGGCATGGTGGCCAGGCTGCCGCACGCGGCCGTCGGCATGCTGTTGCTGCTGCACCTGGTCAACGTGCTTGACCGTGACTGGGGATCGGCCGGACTGGTCGTGGCGCTGATGACCATCGGCATCGCCCTGGGCGCACCCTGGCGCGGCCGCGTGGTCGACATGTACGGGCTGCGCCGCGCGCTGCTGCCCTCGATCATCGTCGAGGCGGTGGTGTGGAGCATCGTGCCGCAGGTTTCGTTCGCGTGGGTGCTGCCGTTGGTGTTCCTCGGCGGGCTGTTCTCGTTGCCCGTCTTCTCCGTGGTGCGCACCGCCCTGGGCGTGATGACCACGGGGGAGACCCGGCGTTCGGCCTTCGCGCTCGACGCGATGGCCACCGAGCTGGTGTTCATCGTCGGGCCGGCCACGGCCGGGATCGTTGCCACCAGCCTGAACACCACCATCGGCATGATCGGGATCGCGGTTGCGGCATCGCTCAGCGGCCTGGTGCTGATGATCCTGAACCCGCCCACGCGCAGCGGCCAGCCGGGCGCCGTCGCCAAGAAGGCGAACCCGCACGAGGAACGCCTGGCCGCCGAGGCGTCGCTGATCGCCTCCGGCCCCGGCGGGCTGGCAAACGTCGAGGGTGAACTGATCCTGGCCGGCAGCAAGTCGACCCAGGCCCGCATCGCGGCACGCGGCAAGGCCTTCCGCAACAAGTTCGGCTGGGTCAGCGCCTCGGTGGTCGCCGTGTTCATCGCCGCGTCCGGTGCCGGGCTCGTGCTCTCGGGCACCGAGGTGGGCATGCTCTCGCTGCTTGACGAGAAGGACAGCTCGGGCCAGTTGGGCATCGTGTTCTTCTTCTGGTGCGGCGCCTCGCTGGTCGGCGGCCTGATCTACGGAAGCCTCAGCCGGCGCATCTCGCCGATCGTGCTGCTGCTGGCGATGGCCGTGTTGACCCTGCCGATGGCCTTTGCCACGGACACCTGGTCGCTGGCGCTGCTCTCGATCCCGCCGGGCATGCTCTGCGCCCCGGTGCTCTCGGCCGCCTCGGAATGGCTCACCGACCTCGTGGCCGAGAAGCGCCGCGGCGAGGCCATGGGCTGGTACGGCTCGGCACTGACCAGCGGCACCGCGTTGGGTTCCCCGGTCACCGGCGCAACGGTCGATGCGCTGGGATCTGCTGCCGCCTTCATCGCTGTGGGCTGCATCGGCGCTGCCGTCAGCGTTGCCGCTTTGGTCGCGCAACAGGTGCGCCGGCGTCGCCGCGCGCGGGTGCGCACGCTCATCAGCGAGGCCTGAACACGCCGTGGCTTAGGCGCAAAAGAGCAACAAAAAAGTGCGGGTCCCGTTTCGCTTGAAACGGGACCCGCACTCCTTCTTGAGGATGGAGCTGAAGTGTTAGTTCACCGGGCCGGTGAGCTTTTCGCCCGGGCCCTTGCCCGGTTCGTCCTGGATGAAGGACGCTTCGCGGAAGGCCAGCTGCAGCGAGCGCAGGCCGTCGCGCAACGGCCCTGCGTGCTGGGATCCGATCTCGGGTGCTGCGGAGACGACCAGGCCGGCCAGCGCGGTGATCAACTTGCGTGCCTCGTCGAGGTCTTTCAGTTCTTCGGCGTCTTCGCCGGCGGCAAGGCCGCACTTGACGGCGGCGGCGCTCATCAGGTGAACGGCGGCGGTGGTGATGATTTCAACGGCTGCCACTTCGGCGATGTCGCGAATTTCGTTGGTGGCGTCCGGATTGGTTTCAGGAGTACTCATGATGCTAAGCTTTCCATAGACCGACTGAATCTGTGTATTTGGTAGCGTCACCCAAGCGGTGAATGTGACCAACCAGCCTGGATCCAGTAAGCAAGTGGAGGCCACTCCCACCCGCAGCAGCCGAATCAGGCGGCCGGGTACATTCGGTACCTGTCACCTCGTGTGGCGGGTTTAGATGAGCAATCATCGATCGAATATCGAGGCCTTCGCCTGCACCCGCAGCCGAGGGCCTTTCTCTTTGCTGTGGTGGCCTGAAACTACGAACTACTCAGGAGCTACACATCAGCGATCCACGCATTAATGATCGAATCCGCGTCCCAGAGGTGCGGCTCGTCGGCCCAGCCGGTGAACAGGTTGGCATTGTCCGTATTGAGGATGCTCTTCGTCTTGCCGTGGAGTCCGATCTTGATCTCGTTGAGGTTGCGCCTACCGCAAAGCCTCCCGTGTGCAAACTGATGGACTTCGGAAAGTACAAGTACGAGGCTGCGGTCAAGGCGCGCGAAGCGCGTAAGAACCAGACCAACACGGTCCTCAAGGAAATTCGTTTCCGCCTGAAGATCGACACCCACGACTACGAAACCAAGGTCGGCCACGCGCTGCGCTTCCTCGGAGCGGGCGACAAGGTCAAGGCCATGATTCAGTTCCGCGGCCGTGAGCAGCAGCGTCCAGAGATGGGCATCCGTCTGCTGGAGAAGTTTGCAGCAGCAGTTGCAGAGGTCGGCGTTATTGAGTCCAGCCCCCGCATCGATGGCCGCAACATGGTCATGGTTGTTGGACCGCTCAAGAACAAGGCAGAAGCCAAGGCTGAAGCCCGCCGCCTGGAACAGCGTGAAAACGACAAGGCCAAGGCAGCCGACTCCAAGAACCGGATCGACACCTCGGAACCCCAGGGCGACCTGGGCGGCTCCGTTGCAGACGTCATCGAATCCGACATCATGGAGAAGCTTGCCAAGGTTCGTGCCGAAGCCGCAGCCGAAGAGGCAGCCGCTTTGCTCGCTCCCAAGGTTGCCCCGGTAAAGACCGCTCCGGTCGTCACCAGGGCTCCGGCCAAGGCAGCGCCGGCACGCGACACCGCTCGCCCGGCAACGGCGAAGGCCCCGGTTCGTCCGGCCGCCGCTTCCAAGCCGGCCGTAGCAGCACAGGCCCCGAAGCCTGTTGTTGCCAAGCCTGTTGCAGCACCTAAGCCAGTGGCCATGCCGAAGCCGATGGCCGCTCCCAAGCCTGCGGGCAAGCCGGGTCCAAAGCCCGCAACCCGCGCAGCCAAGCCCGGGACGACCAAGTAAGGTCGCTCCGAGCATGGCACGCTCGCAAGAGCAACACTAGAACAACGGATTCCCTCAAACGCGGGAGTGCGCAAGATCCCCGGCCCGAAAGGACCCCGGGAGCAAGTAAGGAGAACGGCGGATATGCCGAAGTTCAAGACCCATAGTGGCGCCAAGAAGCGCTTCAAGCTCACCGGTAGCGGCAAGCTCAAGCGCCAGCAGGCTAACCGCCGCCACTACCTGGAGCACAAGTCCTCCCGCATCACCCGTCGCCTGGCCTCTGACCAGTTGGTCGCCAAGGCGGACGTCAAGACCATCAAGCGGATGCTCGGTATCTAACACCACTCCGTCTTGGGAATCCAGTCTTGGAGTCCCGACCACTTAAAGCATTTTTGCCTGGCCCAATATTTGAGGCCAGGTGGAACAGAACCAAAGGAGTACACACGTGGCACGTGTGAAGCGGGCAGTAAACGCCCATAAGAAGCGTCGCGTTATTCTTGAACGCGCCAAGGGCTACCGCGGTCAGCGTTCGCGCCTGTACCGTAAGGCCAAGGAGCAGCTGCTCCACTCGTACGTTTACAGCTTCAACGACCGTCGCAAGCGCAAGGGTGACTTCCGTCGCCTTTGGATCCAGCGCATCAACGCTGCATCCCGCGCCAACGGCATGACCTACAACCGCATGATCCAGGGCCTGAAGGCTGCCGCGGTCGAGGTTGACCGCCGCATGCTGGCCGAGTTGGCAGTGTCCGACTCCAAGGCTTTCGCCGCACTGGTCCAGATTGCAAAGGGTGCCCTTCCGGCTGACGTCAACGCCCCAAAAGCATCTGAGGCAGTAGCAGCCGCACCTAAGGCAAAGGCCCCTAAGGCCGCTGCCAAGGCTACTGTCGTTGAAGGCTCCACCCCCGCCGAAAAGGCAGTGGCAGCCGGTGCTTACAAGGTTGTAGATGGCGAAGCGGCTCCGGCCGACTTCATTGTCAAGGGCAACGCTCAGTCCAACAAGTACCACGTACCGGGTTCGACCTGGTACGAGCAGACTGTTGCTGAGTTCTGGTTCAAGGGCATCGAAGATGCCAAGGCTGCAGGCTTCGAGCCTGCAGGTGGCGAAGCCCGCCAGCAGATCAAGGACGCCTAGTCTTTGAGCCGCTAATGCTCTAAGTCAATGGGACGGAATCCTCGCGATTCCGTCCCATTGCCGTATCCCCGGTAAAGTCATAGGCATGAATCTCCCCGCAGACAACGAAGAAACCATGACAAACGTGCGTGCCGAGAAGGTTCGCGAGGTCGCCCGGTTGGCAACCCGCACCGGTCGTGCCCGCAGCGGAGAGTTCCTGGCCGAGGGCCCGCAAGCGGTCCGCGAAGCAATGAAGGCTCACATCTCGCGCGAAGCCGAAGGCAAGGAAGCCGTGGTGCGTCAGATCTTCGCGACAGACGACTGCCTTGACCGCTACCCGGAATTCGAGGAAATGGTGGCCAAGGCCCCCGGCGTCCACGCCCGGCTGGTGAGCCCCGAGGTGTTGGCGGCAATGGCCGACACCGTAACTCCCCAGGGCATCGTCGCGGTGTGCGTGATCCCCGAGGTGAAGATCGAGGAAGTCCTCGCCAGCAAGCCGCGCCTGGTGGCCGTGCTGTGCCGCGTGCAGGATCCGGGCAATGCCGGAACCATCCTGCGCGCCGCCGACGCAGCAGGCGCCGATGCGGTGGTCATCACCAACGGCAGCGTCGACATCTACAACCCCAAGGCGGTTCGTTCCACCGTCGGTTCGCTCTTCCACCTGCCGATCGTCGCCAACGTCGAGCTCTCGGAAGCCATTGCGGCCCTCAAGGGACAGGGCAGCACCATCCTGGCCGCGGACGGTTACGGCACCGCCGACCTTGACGCACTGCAGGACGCCAGCGCGGCGCGCCGCACCGGCGGTACGTTCGAGTCGACCGAGGGCGATCCGGTCCTTGAGGAGCCGACGGCCTGGCTGTTCGGCAACGAGGGCCAGGGCCTGAACGAGGACGAGCTTTCCCGTGCCGACCACCGGGTGGCAGTGCCGCTCTACGGAATTGCCGAATCGCTGAACGTCAGCACCGCCGCGACCGTTTGCATGTACGCCTCGGCGCGCGCCCAGCGACGCGGCTAGCAACCGGATTGCCCGGCGGGCGGTGGCAACGCACCGCCCGCCGGGGACTCGGCACGATTTCGAACACGGGCCAAGCCTGCCCGGACCTCCCCAAAAAGAGACCGCGACAACGCCTTTTGATGCGTCGCCGTGCCCCTGCACGCGATAACGTTGGAACCGAATCCACGGTCCGGCCACTGCCGGGCCGTGCGCACGAGGAAAGGGGCAGGTCCATGGCGGCCTCCGGAGGAACGAAAGCGGTAGTTGCCGCATTGGCGGCAAATCTCACCATTGCGGTGTTCAAGTTCATCGCCTGGGCGGTCACGGCATCGTCATCGATGCTTGCCGAAGCGATCCACTCGGTCGCCGACTCGGGCAACCAGGTCCTGCTCCTGGTGGGCGGCAAGAAGGCGCGCCGCGAGGCCGACGAACAACACCCCTTCGGGTACGGGCGCGAGCGCTACGTCTACTCGTTCATCGTCTCAATCGTCCTCTTCAGCGTCGGCGGCCTCTTCGCCCTCTACGAGGCGTGGCAGAAGTTCCAACACCCGCACGGCATCGAAGGCAAATGGTGGTGGGTGCCGCTGGCCGTGCTGATCGGTGCAATCATCGCCGAATCATTCTCTTTCCGCACCGCGATCATCGAATCGAACCACGTGCGCGGCAAGCAGTCCTGGTCCAAGTTCATCCGCACCGCCAAGGCGCCCGAACTTCCGGTGATCCTCCTGGAGGACCTCGGGGCACTCGTCGGCCTGGTGCTGGCGCTGGCCGGCGTCAGCCTGACGCTCGTCACCGGCAACGGCATCTTCGACGCCCTCGGCACCGCATGCATCGGCGTGCTGCTGGTGCTCATCGCCATCGTGCTGGCCATGGAGACCAAGTCCCTGCTGCTCGGTGAATCGGCCACGGCCGAACACGTCGAGGCCATCGGCAAAGCCATCACGCGCGACGGCGCCAAGCTGATCCACCTCAAGACCCTGCACCTGGGCCCCGAGGAGATCCTTGTTGCCGCGAAGGTGTCAGTGGCGGAAAACTCGACAGGCGAACAGATCGCCGCAGCCATCGACGACATCGAGGTGCGGATCCGCGCCGCGGTCGACCTCAAGTGCGTGGTCTACATTGAGCCGGACGTTTTCTCCCAGACCCAGGCTGGTAACCCGAGCGAGAGCGTCGAAAAGTAACCATGGCATTGAAGCAAATCGTTGCGGCCGCAATCCTTGACTCGCTGGAGAAGCCAACGAAGTTGCTCTCCGCACGACGCACCGCCCCCGAGTCGGTGGCAGGGATGTGGGAGTTTCCCGGCGGAAAACTGGAACCCGGCGAAGACTGCCGTGATGCGGTCCACCGCGAGATCCTCGAGGAACTCGGGGTCAAGGTGCGACTGGGCAGCGAGGTCTTCGGCCCGCTCGACCAGGGATGGGAACTGAACGAACAGGCCGCGATGCGGGTGTGGTTCGCCGAGATCACCGACGGCACGCCGCAGGCACTCGAGGACCACGACCTCCTTGAATGGGTCGACCTGGACGGCCCCTCGCTCGAGTCCCTGGCCTGGATCCCGGCAGACCTGCCGATCGTGCGCGCGGTGCTGGCCGAGGTCGAGGCAGACGCAACCCGATGATCCTGCTGACCGGATTCGAACCCTTCGGCGGAGACACCTTCAACCCGTCCCGGGCGATAGCATTCCGTGCGGCAGAGGTGCTCGCGGAACGCTCGATCCCGGCACGGGCCGCGGAATTGCCGTGCGTTTTTGCCCTGGCGCCGGGGCGGCTCAACGAGCTGGTCGACGAACACGAACCGGACGTGGTGATCAGCCTGGGGCTGGCGGCGGGCCGGGACACCCTCAGCCTGGAAAAAGTGGCAATCAACCACGTGGACGCCCGGATCCCTGATAACGCGGGCGAGCAGCCCATCGACCGGCAGGTGTTTCCCGGGGGAGCGAACGCCTACTTCTCCACCCTGCCGCTGAAGGGCGCATTGCGGGCGCTTCAACGTCCAGCGGAGCCCGGGGGCCAGGCCGGCAGCCACTTGCGGGCGGAGATCTCCTACTCCGCAGGCACCTTCGTCTGCAACCAGGTGTTCTACGCCCTGATGCACAGGCTCGAGGGGAGCCCCGGCGCACACGGCGGATTCATCCACGTGCCGTGGCTGGAGGCGAACGATCCCCGGATCGAGCACCATGCGCGGGCCGTGGCGGACATCGCCGTGTTGGCGCAGGGCGCCGAACCGGAACCCGTCTTCAGTGCAGGCCGGGAGTCCTAGGGCCGGCCCTGGATCCGGTCCAGGAGCTCCCAGCACACCTCCATGTTGGCGGAAAGCTCCTGCTCCCCGGCAGCCACCGGCATCGAGGACGCGGCCATGTCCGCTGCCTTGACGCGGAGTATCGGCAACGGGGAGCCCTGAGTGGTTTCCTTCACGCGCAGTGCCTTGCCCAGGGTGCAGCCGGCGAGGGTCGCAACCTGCTCGGCCTTGGCCCTTGCGTCGGCGAATGCCAGTTCGCGGGCCTTGGCGTAGGCGATCGAGGGATCGGAGACCTCCGCCTGCACCGAGTGGATGCGCAGGGCGTCGCCGCCGGCAGCCACGGCGGCACCGAGCACCTCGGAAACCTGCTCGATGCCGACATGCGTGAGGCGCAGCATCGTATCCGCCTCGTAGCCGGCCAGGACGTTCTCGTCGTTGCGCCACACCGTGCGGGCGCGCAGCCCGATGCCGGTGGTCGAGAGCTTTGCCCCGGGCACGGCTTGGCCCAACGCTTCAACCAGGTCCCGCGCCCGGGAGGCGGCAAGCGAGTATGCGCCCTCGGCCCGGTCGTGCCGGGCCTCGATGCCCAGGGAAACGCTCATCGTGTCGGGCACCGCGCCGGCCGTTGCCGAGCCAAACATGGTGATGCTGTTCTTCTTGCTCATGCGGGGGTTCTCCTCGAGGGGCTTGGCTGCTGCTTCGGGTGGTGGGTGGCGCGGGCCAGGCCGCGGGCCAGCCGCGGCATGATCTTTTCGGCGGGACGCTCCGTGTAGCCGCCGGCCAGCAGGTCGGCCCGCCGCTCGAACACATTCCGGGAGGCCGGGTCCCCGGTGCGAAGCCACGAATAGCCGGCGGCCAGGAAATACAGCGGTATGAACGGCAGCCCCAGGCACAGCGCGTACTGGGTGGCGTGCACGGCCTCGTGTTCCAGCAGGCACGGGTGGTTGCCGGGATCGGAATAATGCTTGCGAAAGAAGACCACGTTGCCTACGGTGAATGCACCGGCAACGGGCAACCTGGGCCGGTAGTTCGACGCATAGATGAGACCTTGTTGCCCGGGTTCTATCCGGCACCCGGTGCAACGGGCCAGTGCCAGGCCGCTCAGCGTACTGAGGTTCAGCCAGTTCAGCCCCGCCCGGAGGCTTTCCCACTTGCCCATGGGCACCAGTGTAGCCAGAGGCCCCCGCGCAGCAAGAGTGCAGGTGGGCGGCTGGTCGGAATTATTTTGCTCACAGCTCCAACCGATAGAGTTGAAACTCAATCGGGGGAAACACTTTCCAGATCGGACCCCCACATCGAGGAGAACTTATGAAGAAGATCGTATCCGTCATTGGTGTCATGGTGGCATTGGTGCTGAGCCTGACCGGTTGCGTGAAGATGGATGTGGATCTCGCCGTTTCCAGCCCGGAAAAGGCAACGCTGAACATGGTCGTCGCAGTGGACAAGAACGCACTGGGCGGGCGCACCTTTGAGCAGGCCCTGGAACAGATGGGCGCGTCCGAGGAAGCGCTCTTCCAGGGGTTCCCGGAGGGAGTCGCCCGCGCGCCCTATGACAAGGACGGCTTCCAGGGCTTCACCTTCACGGCAGCCGACAAGTCACTGATCGACATCAGCGACACTTCCGGCAAGCTTGGCCCGAAGGTCGACATCGAGTACCGCGACGGCCTGTACTACTTCTCGGCCCAGGGTCTGGGCGGCAACGACACCGCCGCGCTGACCGAAGCCAACATGACCGTCACCTTCCCGGGCAAGGTCACCGAGGCAAGCACGGGCGGCACTATCGAGGGCAACACCGTGACCTGGGACATGCGCACGGCAACCGGAACCATGACCGCCATCGCCAAGGAGGCGGACCACAGCGCGATCTACCTGTCGCTGCTGTTCGGCGGCCTGGCGCTGCTGGGTGCCGTCGTCGCCGTCGGCATGATGCGCAAGCCGGAGAAGGCAGTGGCGCACACCGACCACGCCTAATACGGCAATCCTGCCCCAGCGCCGACCGGGGGAGCGGCGGGCGCTGAGGGCAGGCAACGCAAAAGGGACAAACGTTTTCAAACGTTTGTCCCTTTTGCATTGGCACCGGAACCCGGACTTAGCGGAGCATCTACCGGAGCCCGGTCAGGAACTTGGCGACGATCGGGCCCGCCGTCTCCGCGCCGCCGCTCCCGTCTGCCACAAAGACCGCGACGGCCAGGTCGCCCTGGGCCACGATGGTCCACGCGTGGGCATTGCGCTCGGAATCGTATTCGGCGGTGCCGCTCTTGCCGATGAGCGGCTTGCCCGGGATCTTCTTCAGGTCCTTGAGCGTCCCGTGGTCGATGACCTCCGCCATCATGGACGCCAGGGCCTTGGCCTCCGCGGCGCCCAGCGGGGTCTTCGGTGCCGGTGCCGCGGCGGGCTTGGGCATGTTCACCAGGCGCGGGTTCACGGTGGCCCCGTTGGCGACCGAGGCCGCGACCGTGGCCATGCCCAGGGGAGAAGCCTGGACCACGCCCTGGCCGATGCCGTTGGCCGCCTGTTCGGTGCCCGTGGAGGTGTCGGGAACCGACCCGAGGAACGACGCCGCGCCGGTTGCGGCATCCAGGTTGAGTCCCAGCGATGCGGCGGCCTCGGCGAGGGCAGGCGCCTTCACGTCCTGGGCCCCCTGGAGGAAGACGGTGTTGCAGGACTGGGCGAGGGCCTCGGACAGCGGGATCTTGCCCAGCGCCGCGGCGGGGTAGCCGTCGTAGTTCTTGAAGCTCTTGCCGTCGACGCTCATGGTGGCGGGGCAGTCGACGGTCGTCTTGGGGGTGTCCCCGGAACGCAGCATGGCCAGCGCGGTGGCCACCTTGAACGTGGAGCCCGGCGCGTACTTGCCCAGCAGCGCCGTGTTCTGTGCGTTTGTTGCGGGTCCGCTGGCCGCGGCGAGGATGGCGCCGTCGGAAGGGCGCACGGCAACCAGCGCGCTGTCGCTGGCCGAATCCACCAGCAGCGACTCGGCAAGGGTCTGGGTGTCCCTGTCGAGCGTGGTTTCCACGTCGGCCCCGTCGACGGGCTCGGCCTCAAGCAGGGTGGAGACCTGCTTCTTCTGCTGGTCGTAGATGCCGATGGAGTAGCCGGGGGTTCCGGCGAGCGTCTCCTGGTATTCCTTCTGCAGGCCCGAGAGCCCGACTGTGTCCCCTGCCTTGAGGAGGCCGTTGGAGTCCTGGACCATTTCGGCGGTTGCCTCGCCGACGCTTCCGAGTATCGGTCGGGCAAAGGAGCGCGTGGGGGCCAGCGGAAGCGAACCCGGCTGGACCAGGACGCCCGGGATCGCCTCGAACTGCGCGTCGGTGATCTTTTGGTCCTTGTCGTTGCGCAAGGTGATGGCCTGGACGAAGGCCCGGGGCCCGGCGGCCGCAACGCGCTTGGCGTAGGCATCGGCGTCGATGTCCACGAGCTTGGCCAGGGCCTTGGCGGAGGAAGCCCACGCCGACTCGTCGAGGCCTTCCTTGTTGATGCCCACGTTGATGACTGGGCGTTCGGTGACCAGCGTCTGCCCCTCGTTGCCCATGATGTCGCCGCGCTTGCCTGCCACGGTCTTTCGCGCCACGTACTCTCCGGTCTTCAGCCCGGGAACCGCGATCGCCGGATCGTAGCGGACCAGCCAGGTCTTGGTCTTCTCGTCGAGTTCCAGCTTTGCCGTGGTCTTGTACGTCCAGTCGGTGTCGGTGGCGTCGATGTCCCACACGGTGCTCATGGTCGCCGTGGCGGTCTTCGGGTTGGCCGAGTCCGCGTCCACGGCGACGGAGTCCAGCGACACCGTGCGGGCTACCTTTCCCATCGGCTCCAGGGCCTGGCCAAGGTCGGCCGCGGCGGTGTCGGAACCCGGGCCGGTGAGCGGAACCATGGAGAGATCCAGGGAACCCAGCCCGCTGGCCAGGAGGCCGGCAGCGGCGTCGGGGGAGGGCGGTGCCGTACATGCACTCAGGGACCCCAGAAGCAGGAGGGCGGCGGCGGGCAGGGCATAGGTTCTTGCAACACGAGACATGGGAACCACTATTGCCTACGGCCGACGGCGATGTCCACGACCCGCGCCGCCGACGCCACCGCGCCGCGATTCAGTCCCACCGCATTCCAGCACCTAGAATGGACAGAGAAAACCAGAGACGCAAACAACAGTGAAAAGGGCCATAGAACCCCATGTCTGAACCCACGAGTCCGGAAGAGGGCGTCAACGACGGCCAATCACCGGTCGTCCCGCATCCCACCGACGAGGCTGGCATCGATATCGCGGTGCAAGCGGCACTGGCCGCTTTTGCCGCAGCGACCAACCTGGACGAGCTGAAGACCGCACGCCTGGCCCACACCGGGGAAAAGTCCCCGCTCTCGCTGGCCAACCGCGAGATCGGCCGCCTGGACAAGAGCGAGAAGGCAGTCGCCGGCAAGCTCATGGGCGCCTCCCGCGGACGCGTCAACAAGGCGCTCGCCGAACGCACCGCGGTCCTCGAGGAAGAGGACGCCGCACGCATCCTCGTCGAGGAGACCGTCGACGTCACCGCGGCCCCGCGCCGCCGCCGCGCCGGTGCCCGCCACCCGCTCTCCACCTTGCAGGACCGCGTGTCCGACATCTTCGTGGGCATGGGCTGGGAAATCGCCGAGGGCCCCGAGGTCGAGTCCGAGTGGTTCAACTTCGACGCACTGAACTTCGCCCCGGACCACCCGGCGCGCGAAATGCAGGACACCTTCTTCATCGACCCGGTGGATTCCCACCTGGTGCTGCGCACACACACCTCCCCGGTGCAGGTCCGCTCCATGCTCGAGCGCGAGGTGCCGATCTACGTGCTGTGCCCGGGCCGCGTGTACCGCACCGACGAGCTCGACGCCACGCACACCCCGGTCTTCCACCAGTTCGAGGGCCTGGCCATCGACAAGGGCCTGACCATGGCCGACCTGCGCGGAACCCTGGAGCACTTCGCCCGGCAGATGTTCGGCGAGGACGCCTCCATCCGCCTGCGCCCCAACTACTTCCCGTTCACCGAGCCCTCGGCCGAACTGGACATCTGGCACCCCGGCGCCAAGGGCGGCCCGCGCTGGATCGAATGGGGCGGCTGCGGCATGGTCAACCCCAACGTCCTGCGTGCCGCGGGCATCGACCCGGAGGAATACTCCGGCTTTGCCTTCGGCATGGGCATCGAGCGCACGCTGATGTTCCGCAACGAGGTCCCCGACATGCGCGACATGATCGAGGGCGATATCCGCTTCAGCGAGCACTTCGGGATGGAGATCTAAGACATGCGTATTCCACTTTCATGGCTGCGCGAGTTCGCGCAGGTACCTGCCGATGCAACGGCCGAAGACGTCATGGCAGAACTGGTCAAGGTCGGCCTCGAGGAAGAGGACGTGCACCGTCCCGCCGACGAGCTCTCCGGCCCGATCGTCGTGGGCCAGGTGCTCTCCATCGTCAAGGAGGAGCAGACCAACGGCAAGACCATCAACTGGTGCCAGGTCCGCGTGGTGCCCGAGGGCACCGAGCAGACCCTGACCAACGAGGGCATCGACCCCTCCGGTGTGCAGGGCATCATCTGCGGTGCGCACAACTTCGTGGAGGGCGACAAGGTCGTCGTCACGCTTCCCGGCGCCGTGCTCCCGGGCGACTTCAAGATCAGCGCCCGCCAGACCTACGGCCACCTCTCGGCCGGCATGATCGCCTCCTCCCGCGAGCTGGGCATCGGGGATGACCACGACGGCATCATCGTGCTCTCCCGCCTGGGCCTCGACCCGGAGATCGGCACCGACGCGATGGAGCTGCTGGGTCTCTACGACCAGGCCGCGGAAATCAACGTCACCCCGGACCGCTCCTACGCGTTCTCGATCCGCGGCGTCGCCCGCGAATTCGCGCACGCCACGGGCACCGCATACACCGACCCGGCCTCGCTGGTCACCGTGGACGCGGCAACCGGCGCCGGGCACCCGGTCAAGCTGGCCGACACCGCGGGCATCTACGGCAAGGACGGCTGCGACCGCTTTGTCACCCGCAGCGTCACCGGCGTCGACCCCTCGCTGCCGACCCCGCCGTGGATGGCCAGCCGCCTGAGCCTCGCGGGCATGCGTTCGATCTCGCTGGTCGTCGACGTGTCCAACTACGTCATGCTCGAGCTCGGCCAGCCGCTGCACTTCTACGACGCGGACAAGCTCACCGGCGAGATCGTTGTCCGCCGTGCCAACCCGGGGGAGACCCTGAAGACCCTGGACGGCAAGGAACGCAAGCTGCACGTCGAGGACCTGCTGATCACCGACGAATCGGGCGCCATCGGCATCGCCGGCGTCATGGGCGGCGGGACCACCGAGGTCTCCGACGGCACCGTCAACGTGCTGATCGAGGCCGCGCACTTCGAGCCGATCTCGATCGCCCGCTCGCGCCGCCGCCACAAGCTGCCCTCCGAGGCGTCCAAGCGCTTCGAGCGCGGCGTGGACTGGGAGATCGCCGACGTGGCCGCCCAGCGCGCGGTCGACCTGCTGGTCGAGCTCGCCGACGGCACCGCCACCACGCTCATCACCGACGTGGGAACCGCGCCGGCCGGCGTCGTCATCGAGCTGCCGGGGCACTTCGCCTCGCAGCTGATCGGCGTGGACTACACCCCGGAGCAGATCACCTGGGCGCTGACCGAGATCGGCGCACAGGTCGAGGTCGTCGACGGCGGCTACAAGGTGACGGCCCCGTCGTGGCGCCCGGACCTGGCCACCAAGCAGGACCTGACCGAGGAGATCGCCCGCCTGGTGGGCTACCACCTGATCCCGGCGACGCTTCCGACGGCCCCTCCGGGCCGCGGCCTGACCCGCACCCAGGCCCAGCGCCGCCGCGTCATGGCGGCCCTGGCCGATTCGGGCCTCACCGAGGTGTTGTCCTACCCGTTCGTTTCCGCGGTGCAGAACAACACCTTCGGCGCGGCAACGGCCGGCGAGGTTCCGGCCGTGAAGCTGTCCAACCCGCTCTCCAGCGAGTTCGGCTTCATGCGGACCTCGATCCTGCCGGGCCTGCTGGGCATCGCCCGCCGCAACCACGGCCGCGGCTTCCGCGACCTGGCCCTGTACGAGGCCGGCCTGGTGTTCCTGCCGGGCGAAACCCTGGGCACCGCAACGATCCCGCCGCTGGGCGTCAAGCCCTCCGACGCGGAACTGGACGCGCTCTACGGCGGCCTGCCGCACCAGCCGATGCACATCGCCGCCGTGCTCACCGGGCACGATTCGCCGGTTGCCGCCGCACACGTCCCGCGCGTCTACGACTGGGCGGACGCGCTGGATGTCGCCAAGCTCGTTTCCGACGTGCTGGGCGTCGAGGTCGTCGTCTCGCAGGGCGCCCACCAGGCGTTCCACCCGGGCCGCACCGCGGCGCTGGCGCTGCGCAACGGCACCCCCGTGGGCTACGCCGGAGAGCTGCACCCGAAGCTGCTGGCCGAGCTGGACCTGCCGGAGCGCACCGTCGCCATGGAGATCGACGCGGACACGCTCTTCGAGGCATCCGCCGACGTGATCGTGGCCAAGGAGATCTCCACCTTCCCGATCTCCACGCAGGACGTCGCCCTGGTGGTCGACGCCGACGTGGTCGCCGCGGACGTGCTGGAGACCCTGCGCGAGGGCGCCGGCGAGCTGCTCGAGGACATTGCGCTCTTCGACGTGTACTCCGGCACCGGCATCGAGGACGGCAAGAAGTCGCTGGCCTTCGGCCTGCGCTTCCGCGCCGCCGACCGCACGCTGACCGCCGACGAGGCCTCGGAGGCGCGTGCCGCCGCCGTGGCCCTGGCAGCCGAGCGGTTCGCGGCCGTGCAGCGCTAGCAGACACCGAACGCCGAAGGCCGGCCGCTCGCCCCGCATGGGGGAGCGGCCGGCCTTCGCCGTTTTGTCAGGCTAGTGCTCGGGTTCAGGCTTGGGCCTGCGCCTCGGGGCCCGCCGTCGTGGCGTGGGCCGTGACGGCGACGGACACCGGGCCCAGCAGCGTCTGCAGGACCACGCAGTACTTTTCCGTGGTGGCGACCAGGTCGGCCACCTCCCGGTCGCCGGCATCGGTCTGCAGCTCGAAGGAGAGGCGGATGTTCCGGAAGCCCACCGGCGCCCCGGGATCCATGCCCAGGGTGCCGCGCACGTCCAGCTCGCCCTCGGCCCGCACCGTCCCGGACACCGCGATCGAGCGGTTGGTGGCCACCGCCGCCAGCGTGACCCCGGCGCAGGCCACCAGGGCCTGCAGCAGCAGGTCGCCCGAGCAGGCCAGCGACCCGTCGCCGCCGGTGGCCGGGTGGAGGCCCGCCTCCACCATGGCCCTGCCCGTCTGCACGGAGCAGGACAGTCCCTCTTCGCCCAGGGTGCCGCTGGCCTCCAGCAGGATGGTCCCCGCTTCCGGCCGTTCGCGATAGAGCTGTTTCAGCGGCTGCTGCACGCCGCGCAAAGTTTCCCGGTCCATGTCCCCGTTTCCCGTCTCGTGGGTTCCGTGCGGGGACTGGCCCCCGTGCAACGATTATGCGCCGGGGATTGGCTGTCGGCCAGAGGCGGGTCGGGCGCCGGGACGGTGGACCGGGCTAGAATTCCTCGCCGTCGGCGATGACGGCGGCGGCCGGTCCGACGATGTGCGGGTCAGGGGTCCCAACGAGCTCATGGTCCTTGCCCTCGTAGTCGAAGAGGCTCAGCACGTGGCGCATGGCCCCGAGCCGGGCGCGCTTCTTGTCGTTGGACTTCACCACGGTCCACGGGGCCCAGTCGGTGTCGGTGCTGCGGAAGGTCTCCTCCTTGGCCGCCGTGTAGGCGTCCCACTTGTCCAGCGAGGCCAGGTCGGTGGGGGAGAGCTTCCATTGCCGCACCGGGTCGATCTGGCGGATGGTGAAGCGGGTGAGCTGTTCGCGGCGGGACACTGAGAACCAGAACTTCACCAGGGTGATGCCGTCGTCGACCAGCTGTTCTTCGAAGGCCGGGGCCTGGTGCATGAAGCGGTCGAACTGCTCCTCGGTGCAAAAGCGCATGACGCGTTCGACGCCTGAGCGGTTGTACCAGGAGCGGTCGAAGAGGACCATTTCCCCGGCCGCGGGCAGGTGGGCGATGTAGCGCTGGAAGAACCACTGGGTGGATTCGCGTTCGCTGGGCTTGCCGAGTGCCACGGTGCGTGCCCCGCGCGGGTTCAGGTGCTCGGTGAAGCGCTTGATGGTCCCGCCCTTGCCGGCGGCGTCGCGGCCCTCGAAGAGCACGACGAGCCGGTGCCCGGTCGCCTTGATCCAGACCTGGAGCTTCAGCAGCTCGATCTGCAGCAGCCGCTTTTCCATGTCGTATTGGGCGCGGTCCATCCGCGTGGGATACGGGTAGTCCTCCCGCCAGGTGTCCACGGGTTCCCCGGAGGCGGTGAGCAGCACCGGGTCGTCATCGTCGTCGTCGCGGACGGAGTAGCCGTGGGCGGCCAAATCAAGCAGTTGCATGGCCCGAAGCTACAGCGGCGCGGTGAACGGAAGGTGAACGGAAGGTGCCCGTCCGGGGCCTGACATGGCACGGCGGTGTTTTCAGCCGTTATTCAGCCGGCGCGCGGGGTGCGCTCCGGCAACGCAGGCAGGGCCTTCTCAAAGAGCCAGGGCGCCAGGAACTCCCCGGCGGGGCGGCCGAGGGGCAGCTGCGCATCGACGTGGTCGCGGAACCCGGCGTAGGTGACGGTCCCGTGGCGCCGCGCCGCGCTCCAGGAGCGCAGCATCGCAAAGAAGGCCCGGTCCCCGGCCTCCAGGCGCAGGGCGTGCAGCGCCAGGGCTCCGCGCTTGTAGACCCTGTCGTCGAACATGTCAGCGGCACCGGGCTGCCCGATCGCGAGGTCCTGGGGCAGTGCGGCCAGGCCAGACCAGGCCTCCCTGGCGCGCGCATCGGCGCCCAGCGAGCCGGAGGCCTCGGACCAGATCCACTCGGCGTAACAGGCGAAGCCCTCGTGCAGCCAGATGTCCTCCCACGCGCCGACGGTCAGCGAATTGCCGAACCACTGGTGCGACAGCTCGTGGGCGATCAGCCGCTGCTGCTCCCATCCCGGCGCCAGGTGGTTCTTGCCCAGGATGCAGATCCCGTGCGCCTCCAGCGGGATTTCCAGGTCGTCCTCGGTGACAACCACGGTGTACTCGGCGAACGGGTAGGGGCCGAAGGCCTCGACGAAGGTCTCGATCATCCGCGGCTGGTCCGCCAGCGCGACCCCCGCGGCCTGCAGCTGCCCGGCGCTCGCGGCAACCCACTGGGGGACCTCGTGAGGGGAATCGGCGTGCCGTCCGCCCGCCGGGACCTCGCCGGCTTCGGAACCTGCGTCGGTGCCGGCCAGGGCGCGGAGCTCGTAGCGGCCGATCTGCAGGGTTGCCAGGTAGCTGGCCATGGGCTCGTCGACCTCGTAGGTCCACGTCTCGCGGGTGGCGCGCCGGTGCCGGTCGACAAGCCGGCCGTTGGCCACCGGGCGGTAGCCGGCGTCGGTGGCAATCGCGATGCGGTAGGTCGCCTTCTGGCTGGGGTGGTCGTTGCAGGGGAACCAGGTGGCGGCCCCGTTGGGTTGGCCTGCCACGAGCACCCCGTCGGTCAGTTCCTCCCAGCCGACCTCTCCCCAGGTTCCCTGGCGCACTCCCGGATTCCCGCTGTACCGGATCTCCACCGTGACCTGCTCCCCGGCGGGCACGCGGGAGGACAGGTGGAGCTCCAGCTTGCCGGCCTTCTGCGTGAACCTGGCAACCTTGGCGCCGTTGACGTGGCAGCGGGAGGCCCGCAGCCCGGACAGGTCCAGGCTGATGCGGTGCAGCTCGGTCGTCGCCACGGCGGTGATCACCGCACGCCCGTCCAGGCGGTTGCCGCCGAGCTTGCAGTCCAGGTCCAGGTCGTAGTGCAGGACCCGGTAATCCGCGCTCCCGGAGCGGGGCACATAGGCATCCGGCAGGAAGGAGGCCTGCGTGCCGGGGAGGTGTTGTGGGGATTGGCTCATGAAAGCGGACGGCTCCAGGGTTGGACGGGGTTTCCCATCCAGTAGCTCGACGGGGGGACGGAGTCTCCGCGCATCACCAGCGAACCCGGGCCCACGGTGGCGCCCTCCGCCAGCGAGGCGGCGGGCAGGATGACCCCGTGCGGGCCCATGGTGGATCCCGCGGAGAGTTCCACCGTATCAATAGCCATGACCCGATCGTGGAAGAGGTGGGTCTGGACGACGGTGCCGCGGTTGACGGTCGCGGAGTCCCCGAGGGTGACCAGGTCGGCCTCCGGCAGCCAGTAGCTTTCGCACCACACGCCGTGGCCGATCTTGGCGCCCAGCGCGCGCAGCCACCAGACCAGGGCCGGGGACCCCGCCGCCGAGTGGGCGAACCATGGGGCGCAGACCATCTCGATGAACGTGTCGACGACCTCGTTGCGCCAGATGAAGGAGCTCCACAGGGCGTGTTCGCCCGGCCGGATGGGGCCGACCAGCAGCCACTTCGCGGTCACCGCGGAGGCTGCGGCGACGGCCCCGGCGGCCAGCATCACGGCGCCGCTCAGCAACGCCGCCACCGGGTAGCCGTAGCCGGCTGCCAGGGCGTCCAGCAGCACCAGCACCAGGGCGGCGACGCCCACGGTGACCACGACGGGCACGAACCGGCACAGCTCCCAGAGGGCGCGGGCGACCTTCAAGCGCAGCGGCGGTGCGTAGGTCACCGAGTCGTCGGCGGCCACCGCCGTGCGGCGCAGGCGCACCGGCGGGCTGCCCAGCCAGGAGGTCCCTGCCTTCGCCTTGGCGGGGGTGGCCGAGAGCACCGCGACCAGGCCGTTGCGCGGCACGCGGCGCCCGGCCCCGGCGATGCCGGAGTTGCCCAGGAAGGCGCGCTTGCCGATCTTGGCCCGGCCCACCTTCATCCAGCCGCCGCCGAGCTCGTAGGTGGCGACCATGGTGTCGTCGGCAAGGAAGGCGCCGGAGGCAATGGTGGTCATCTTGGGGATCAGCAGCACCGTGGAGGCCTCGACGTTGCGCCCGACCTTGGCGCCGAGCAAGCGCAGCCACACGGGGGTGAAGAGCGAGGCATAGAGGGGGAAGAGCAGGTCGCGTGCCATGTCCAGCAGGCGTTCGGTGGCCCAGACCTGCCAGCCGATCCTGCTGTCGACCCGGTGCCAGCCCTCGCGCAGGCCGAGGCCCAGCAGCCTGGTTGCCGCGAGCACCAGCAGCATGTTGAGCCCGAACCAGACCAGTGCGGCCAGGGGAACCGCCACCGCAAGCCTGCCCAGGGATCCGTGCAGGGATTCCTGGCCGCGCAGCAGCAGGGCAGCCACGCACAGGGCGCCCAGGATCGAGAGCAGCGGGAGCGCGCCGAGCGCCGCGGAGGCGACGGCGGACATGGCGCCGCGGCCCTTGCCGGGGCGGCGGACAACGGGTTCCCGGGGCCATTCCGGCTTGGCCTTGCCGGTGCGGGTGGCCGGGGAACCCGAATAGGCGGAGAACGCCCTGGTGCTTCCGGCCAGGGCCGAGCCCGCCGCCAGCACGACGCCGTCGGCGACCACCGAGCCCGGCATCAGGGTGCTGCGCGCCCCGACGCTCGCCTCGGCGCCGACCTCGATGGCGCCGACGTGGACCCGGTCCCCGTCGATCCAGTAGCCGGTGAGGTCGACCTCGGGCTCGATGTTGGCGCCGCGGCCGACGGTGAGCAGCCCGGTGACCGGCGGGACCGAGTGCAGCTGCACGTCGCTTCCCACCTTTGCGCCCAGGGCGCGGGCGTAGAACTGGATCCAGTGGGCGCTGGCCAGCGACACGGGGTCGGCCAGGTCGGCGATCTGCTGGGCCATCCACAGCCGCAGGTGCACCCTGCCCGATCGCGGGTAGATCCCGGGCTCCAGGTTGCGCAGCAGCGCCCGGGCAGCGACGACGGAAATCGCCATGCGCCCCGGGGACGACACAAAGACCAGCCAGAGCGCGCCGACCGCCCACCAGGAGAGCCGTGGCGCGTCGGTGAACACGCCCAGGGCGCCGAGCACGTTGTTGCCGGCCGCCAAGTACACGAGCCAGCGCATGCCCACCAGGATGAACGTGGGGATGCCCATGAGCGTCTGGAAGACCTGGGCCTTGCGGGTGGTGCGTGCCACCGTGCGTGCCTCGACAGGCTCGTCGGACCCGGCGCCGAGCGCCTCGATCAGCGAACCGATGCGCGGGTGTGAATAGATGTCGGCGACGGCGACCGTGCGGTGGCGCACGCGCAGGGCGGAGACCAGCTGCGCGGCGGAGAGCGAACCGCCGCCGGAGGCGAAGAAGTCCGCGTCCAGGGACCCGACCTCCGTTCCCAGCACCGCCGTCCACTGGTCGACGACCCACCGGGCGTCCTCGCCGAGATCCGGGAGGACCCCGCCGGTGTCGGTGGCGCCGGCCAGCGGCCAGGGCAGGGCGTGGCGGTCGACCTTGCCGCTGGTCTTGGTGGGCAGCGTGTCCACGACGGCCAGCAGCGGGATCAGCGGGGCCGGAAGCATGCCGGCCAGCCGCTCGCGGGCCGCGGCCGTGTCGAAGCCGGGATCCGCGGCCAGATAGCCGACGAGGATCTGGTTTCCGGCGGCAGTGGTTTTCACGGCCGCCGCGGCGCCGGAGACGCCGGGCAGCGACTGCAGTGCGGCATCGATCTCTCCCAGTTCGATGCGCCGTCCGCCGAGCTTGACCTGCTCGTCCATCCGGCCCAGGAAGACCAGCCCGTCGGGGTCCGCCTGCACCAGGTCGCCGGAGCGGTAGGCGCGCTCCCAGCCCAGGGTCTCGAAGGGCGCGTACTTTTCGGCGTCCTTGTCCGGGTCCAGGTAGCGCCCGAGTCCGACGCCGCCGATGATCAACTCACCGCTTTGCCCCGGGGCCACCGGCACGCCCTCTGCGTCGACGACGGCCAGGTCCCATCCGTCGAGCGGCAAGCCGATGCGCACCGGGTCGGTGCCGTCCATTTGCGAGGCGCAGGCCACGACCGTTGCCTCGGTCGGGCCGTAGGTGTTCCAGACCTCGCGACCGGGGACGGCGAGCCGGGCAGCAAGCTCGGGCGGGCAGGCCTCGCCTCCGAAGATCAGCAGGCGCACGTTTTCCAGGGCCTCGGCGGGCCAGAGGGCGGCGAGCGTGGGGACGGTGGAGACCACCGTGACGCCGCGGGTCACCAGCCAGGGCCCCAGGTCCATGCCCGAGCGGACCAGTGCGCGCGGGGCGGGCACCAGGCACGCGGCGTGGCCCCAGGCCAGCCACATTTCCTCGCAGGAGGCGTCGAAGGCGACCGAGAGGCCTGCCAGCACGCGGTCCCCGGGGCCCAGCGGTTCGAGTGTGAGGAAGATACGCGCCTCCGCGTCGACGAAGGCTGCGGCGGAGCGCTGGGTGATGGCAACGCCCTTGGGGGTGCCGGTGGAACCGGAGGTGAAGATGATCCAGGCATCGTCGCCAAGCGCGGCTTCCCGTGCGGGCGCCGGGTTCGGCTCGTTGCGCAGGACGGTGATCTTTCCCTTTTCGCCCAGCACCGCAGCGACCTTGGCCTCGGAAAAAACGAGCCGGGCGCGTTCCTCGGGGTCGTCGGCATCGACGGGGACGTAGGCGGCACCGATCTTCAGGGTCGCCAGGATGCCGATGTACAGCTCGCGGGTGCCCGAGGGGATGCGGATGCCGATGCGGTCCCCGGCGCCCAGGCCGGCGGCACGCAGGCGCTCGGCCGTCTCGCCGATCGCCAGAAGCAGTTCCGCGTAGGTCAGCGAGCGCTCGCCGTCATCCAGGGCGGGGGCGTCGGGGTTGGCCGCCGCGCTTGCCTCGAGGATGTCCATGAGGGTGCGGGGCTCCGGGGCCCAGTCGCTGCCCGGGTATTGCGGCAGGAAGCCGGGGGTGGGGGCTTCCTGGCGGGAAATGCTGGGGATCGATTCCACTGTGGCTTTCTTGGAGTGGTGCACGGCCTTCCCCCCTGCGGGGCGGCCCGGGACGTTGGCGCCCGGCTCTGAGCAGATGGCACACCGATCGGGTGTCCGGCACCGCTCGGCCGGCACGTACGGGTTCACCGTAGCCATGGAAGGTTAACGGAAGGTGTCCAAGCGGTGATGACCACACGTTTTTCGAACATCATGCGTCACAATCGCGGCCATGTCCATGCCGCGTCCGCCGTGCACGCGAGATACCCTTGGCACTGAAGCCGCCCGGAACCCCGCCGGCCTGGCGTTCGCGGCCGCGGTGGCGTGGGCGATGATCGGACAGGATGATCGGACAGAGGGCACGGAAACCGAAACGTTTCCGGAAGGAGGCAGTGGCATGGCCCAAGGGCAAGGAATGGCGTCCGGCACGGATGCGCAGGCAGACGGGCCCTGGTTGGCCTTTTCCCCGTTGGCCATGGCCTCCCGACACCCGGACATCCGGCTGGCTCCCGGTGAGATCGACCGCGCCGGTGGATACCTTCCCGGGCGCCCGCGCGAAGACTTCGTGGCGGGACGGATCCTGGTTCGGGCGTTGTCTGCGGAACTGTTGGCTCGTGCAAGGCCACTGGCCCGCGAGGTACGCCCCGACGAGCTCGAGCTGACCCAATACTGCCCCAAGTGCGCTTCTTCCCGGCACGGCGTCCCGCGGCTCCGGGTGCCGATGACCGGGCAGTCCTTTTCCCTGTCCTACGCGCGCACCGCGGGCTGGCTGCTGCTGGGTCTGGCCCCCGCGAAATGGCGGATCGGCGTGGACCTGGCCGACGTGAACGATCCGGTCTTTGCGCCGGCGGAGGGCGACGGCCCGTTCGATGGCTATGCCTACGCGCCGGGGGAACGCCAGGAACTGGCTGCGCTGCCTGCGGACCAGCGGCGATTCCGCAGGGCCCAGTGGTGGGCCCTGAAGGAAGCCGTGGCGAAGGCGGCCGGCGAGGGGATTGCCGGCGCCGGGGGAATCCCGGTGGTCGTTGGACCCAAACGCCACCTGTTGTTGCGCAGCCCGGGCGCCCGGGCCGTGGACCTGGTTCCGGGAACCACCGACACGCTGGGCAACGTGCTGCCCGATGGCTTGATCGGCAGCATCGTCTGGGCGCCGATCTGACGACCTGATTAAAGGCCTATAGGACAGAAAGTGTGTCCGTGACCGACTTGCATCCCAACGCCGGCGCGGCAGGACGGGGTTACTTATACCTTTGAGCCATTAACCGTGAATGGTTCTGGAAATTCGAAGCGCTGTGAAGTATGCGGGTCCCGTCTGAAACGCAATGGAAAAACGACCGCCGGAACCCAACGCTGGAGGTGTGTTGACTGCGGTTCCAGCAGCGTGCGCAGGCGCCCGGACCTGGCCCGGAGGGCCGAGCTGGACAGGTTCCTCAGGTGGATGATGGGCAAGGATTCCCAGGCCTCGTTCGGGCCCGGCCAGGGCCGCACCTTCCGCAGGACCACAGCGTGGTGCTGGAACATCGAGCCCACCCTCCCGGTCACCGGCGAGATCCACGACCAGATCCAGATGGACGGGATCTACCTGGGCCGCGGCTGGTGCTGCCTGATCGCGATCGCCAACGGCTATGTCATCGGCTGGCAATGGTGCGACACCGAGAAGAAGGCGGCCTGGCTGGCACTGCTGGACCAATTCCCGGCGCCCCGGGTCGTGATCATCGACGGCGGATCCGGCCTGGCCTCCGCACTGGCCCAGGCATGGCCCGAAACCAGGATCCAGCGCTGCCTGGTCCACGTCCAGCGCAACGTGCGCACCCACCTGACCCTGCGGCCGCGCACCGAGGCGGGCAGGGCCCTGCGCCGGATTTCCCTGGCCCTGACACGGATCCGCACCCGGGAGGAGGCCAGCGGGTGGATGCAGGCGTTGAACCGGTGGCACGCCGAGCACGGGGACATGATCAAGGAACGCACCTACCCCTACGGCCCCCGGCAGGCCGGGGCGGGAACAGCACCAACCTGGTGGTACACCCACGACCGGCTCCGCAAGGCCTACCGGCTCATGGAACGCCTCACCAAGCACGGGCACCTGTTCACCTACCTGCACCCGGAGCTCGAGGAGCACGGGATCGAATCAACGACCAACCGGATCGAGGGCGGGGTGAACACCCAGTTGCTCGCCCTGCTGCGGGACCACCGGGGAATGCCGCCGGCGCATGCGAAGCGGGCGATCGAGTGGTGGCTGCACACGCACGGTGAAAACCCGGCGCCGCCGCACACCCTCATCCGCCCCGAACACCACACCCGGGAACCTACACAAAAGGAAATCGCAGAGGAAAAGATCGGGCCGGACATGCTGGGCACCGCACTGAGCGAGACCGAAGGACTCTGGGTCAGAAAAGGATGGGCCGGAAGGCCCTGCTAAACCTAGCCCTGGCATGGCGAAGCCCCGGGTGACACACTCGGGGCAGACACACTTTTTGTCCTATAAGCCTGATTAAAAGCGCGGTGGCGCCGGCCTGATCGGCCGGCGCCACCGCGCTCCTTCTGTCCAACTTCGATCCAACTCCGGATCAGCCCTTGACCGAGCCGCTCATCAGGCCGCCGACGAAGTACTTGCCGAGCAGGATGTAGACGATCAGCGTCGGAACCGAGGCGATCAGCGCGCCGGCCATCGACGCCGCGTAGTCGGTGAGCTGGCCGCCGGCCAGGAAGCTCAGCGCGATGGTCACCGGGCCGTTGCGTCCCGAGGAGAAGAACGCCGCGAACAGGTAGTCGTTCCAGGCGGAGGTGAACTGCCAGATCAGCACGACCACGAAGCCCGGGGCGGAGACCGGGAAGATCACCGAGGCGTAGGTGCGCAGGATGCCGGCGCCGTCCATGCGGGCGGCCTCGATCAGTTCGCTGGGGACCGACTCGTAGTAGTTCCTGAAGATCAGCGTGCAGATCGGCAGGCCGTAGACGATGTGCAGCAGCAGCAGCGACGGAATGCCCTGCGGCACGCCCAGGTTGCTCATCAGCTGGGTCAGCGGGATCATCACCGCCTGGTAGGGGATGAACATGCCGAAGAGGATCAGCGTGAACACGACGTTCGCGCCGGGGAACCGCCACTTGGACAATACGTAGCCGTTGATGGAACCCAGCGTGGCGGAAATGATGGCAGCCGGGATCACCAACAGGAAGGTGCGCCCCAGAGCCGGGGCCAGCGTGGTCCAGGCCTTGGCCCAGCCCGCGGTTTCCCAGCTTTGCGGCATGAGCCAGGCGCGCGACGGATCGGCGTCGGAGGGCCCTTTGAAGCTGGTGATGAACAGGACGTAGGCCGGGATCAGGATGACGATCACGAAGAACAGCAGCAGTGCGTACTTCAGCGTCCGGTTGATCCGGCGCCTGCCCTTGTTCGGGGCGCCGGCAGGCAGCTCGTCGGTGCTGCCCGGGATGGCGCCGTCGATGATAGAGGTGGCCATTAGCGCTTCTCCGCTCGCGAGGTGTACATGAGGTAGGGGACCACCACGAGTGCGACCAGTACCAGCAGGATCATGCCGATCGCCGCGGCGTCCGCGTAGTCGCTGCCGATGTACTTGACCCACATCATGGTCGCCGGGACCTGCACGTCATACGTGTTGGCATCCGGGACGATCGCGCGGATCAGGTCGAAGAGCTTCAGGGACATATGGCCGATGATGATGACCGCCGAAAGCATGACGGGGTTCAGTTGCGGGAAGATCACGTGGCGGTACAGCTTCCATTCGCTGCAGCCGTCGATGCGTGCGGCCTCGCGCAGCTCCTCGGGGATGCCGCGGAAGCCTGCAAGGAACAGGGCCATGACGTAGCCGGACAGCTGCCAGATGGCCGGGACCGCGATCGCGGCGATGCCCCAGGTGGGGTTGGACCACCAGTCGTTTTGCATGAAGCCCAGTCCCACCGAGTCCAGCAGGCGGTTCAGGCCGGTGGTGCGTTCGCCGCCGGGCTGGTCGGTCTGCAGACTGGAGAGCAGCCAGCGCCAGACCACGCCGGAGGCGATGAAGGACACCGACATCGGGAAGAGGTAGACGGCGCGGAAGAAGCCCTCGCCCTTGGCCGGCTTGTCCAGCAGCCAGGCCCAGAGGAAGCCGAAGATCAGCGTGCCGGAGAGGAACACGACGGTGAGGATCAGCAGGTTGGACAGTGCGTGCTGGAAGTTCGGGTCGGCCAGCAGGTTGGTGTAGTTCTCGAACCCGACGTACTTGTTGCTGGGCTTGGCCGTGTGCTGGTTGGTCAGGCTGACGCGGAAGTTCTCGAAGATGAGCCAGTAGACGAATACGCCGACCAGGATGATGGTCGGAGCCAGGAGCAGCAGCCCCGGACCCCAGTGCTTTACACGCCTGAACATGGTTTCCTCCCGGAAGAAGTTGGCGCCACAAACATGTGGGGGCGGATGCGTACCGTGCCGGCTACGACCGCCCCCACATGCATGATGGGTGAATTACTGGGCGAACTTGGCTGCGGTTGCCGCGGCCGATTCCTGCAGGGCCGCCACGTCGCCGTCGCCACCAAACTTGCTGACCGCGGTGCTCAAGTCGTTGAGCCAGGCCACGGGAACTGCGGCACCGTGGGCGAGCGAGGAAACGATCTTGTCCTGTGAGAAGTCCTTGATGGCGCTCTTCTGGTACTCGGAGAAGTCGTCGGTCTTGGCCGTGATGTTGGCCGGGATGGAACCCTTGGCCTTGTTGAAGGCGCTCTGGCCCTCGGCGGAACCGATGGTCGTCAGCCATGCCTTGGCGCCGTCGGGGTTCGGGGCGCCGACCGGCAGGGTGAAGGAGTCGGCCAGGAAGTTGAAGACGCCCTGGGTTCCGGGCATCGGGAAGTAGGTGTAGTCGACGCCGGCCTTGTCGCCGTCCTGTGCGAACTTGGCCTCCGCCCAGTCGCCCATGAGGTTGTAGGCGGCCGCGCCATCCTGGACCAGCTGCGTGGCCGGTGCCCAGTCGCTGAGCGAGTCGCGATCGGAGTTGGTGTAGCTCAGGGCCTTCTTGTAGGCCTCGATGGCCTTGGTGACGTCGGCGCCCTTCCAATCGGTCTTGCCGTCCCAGAGGCCGTTGTAGCCGTCGACGCCCAGGCTGGAAAGCAGCACGTTCTCAAAGAGCTGGACCTGGGTCCAGGAACCGGCAACGGCCAACGGGGTCTTGCCCGTCGCCTTGATCTTGTCCATGTCGGCAAACCAGGCGTCGAGGTTCTCGGCCGGCTTCGCCGGGTCAAGCCCGGCCTTCTTGAGGACCTCCACGTTTGCCCACACGACGTTGGAGCGGTGGATGTTTGAGGGAACCGAGTAGATCTTGCCGTCGACGGTGAGGCGGTCCACGAGGTCCTTGGGGAACTGGTCGGCCAGCTTGTTGTCGGCGTAGAAGCTGCTCAGATCCTCGAGCTGTTCGGCGTCGATGTAGTCCTGCAGTTCGGCTCCGGCGTGTGCCTGGAACGAATCCGGCGGATTGCCGGCCTTGAGCTGTGCGGCTAGCACGCTCTTGGCCTGCGAGCCGGCGCCGCCGGCGACGGCGAGGTTGTCGAAGGTCAGGTTCGGGTAGTCCTTGTTGAAGACGCCGACAAGGGCATCAAGACCGACCTTCTCGGAGCCGTCGGCCCACCAGGTGAACACACCGACCTTGCCCGTGGCTTCACTTGGCAGAGCTGCCGACTCGGCGGGCTTTTCCGCGGCACCGCCACAGCCGGCAAGGGTCAACCCCAGTGTTGCGGCCGCTGCAACCAGCGTAAGACGACGACGCATAATCTACCTCCACGAGTGTTTGAAAATGTGTGATTCTGTCGAGTTGTGTGTTTGCAACCCCGTCAATAGTTACCCCGGTCACATATTGCAGTCAACTACTTAACGCAAATTGTTATAACTATCGTGATGCCTAGTCAGGCTTCGGAAGTGCCGCGCTCTGCCGCAGCACCAGGGCCGCCGCTCCCAGGGCCTCGGCGCGGTCGCCCAGCAGCGACATGCACAGCGTGGTGTTTTCCCCGACGACGGGAATGGCGTGCCGCACGAGGCCCCGGCGGATCGGGGCAAGCAGTATTTCGCCCAGCGGGGCCAGCGGGCCGCCGAGGACAATGACCTCCGGATTGATCAGGTTGGCGACATTCGCCAGCGCGTGGCCAACCGCCACGCCGACGTCGTCGATGACCCGCAGGGTCGCCGAGTCCCCGGCCTTGGCCTGTTCGATGATGCTCTTGATGCTCACGGGTGCGCTTTCGGTGCGGCTGAGCAATTCGACCATGATGCCGGTGGATGCCACGGTTTCCAGGCAGCCGCGATTGCCGCAGCGGCAGATCAGGCCCTGGTCGAAGATTGTCGAATGCCCGATCTCGCCGGTGACGCCGAGGTTCCCGTAGTACAGCGACCCGTTGAGGATCAGCCCGGTTCCGATTCCGCTGCCGATCTTCAGGAAGCAAAGGTCCGCGCATTCCTGGTGTTCGCCCCAGGTGATTTGGGCCAGGGCTCCCAGATTGGAGTCGTTGTCTATGAATACGGGCAGGTCAAGTGCCCGGCGCAGGCGCGCGTCGATGTCGAGGTCCACCCAGTCGGGCAGGATCGCGCCGCGGATCACCATGTTGGTGCGGTGGTCGATTGGCCCGGGGATGCCGATGCCAGCGCCGATGAGTTGGCTCCGGCTTGTGCCAGTGCGCTCACAGAGGCTTTCGAGCATACGGGCGGCGACGTCGATGCTGGCTGCCACGCGGTGACCGACTTCCAATGCCGCGAATTCCTCGTCGAGCAGCCGGAACCCCGCCTGGGCCAGGACGACCCTGACGTGGCTGCGGCCGAAATCGATGCCCACCGCCACGTCGGCCTCGTCGAGGACGGTGACGCCCAGTGCGCGGCGTCCCGAACTGGTGGTCGGCGATGTGGCCACGCGCCCGGTGGACGCCAGTGACTTGACGATGTTGGAGATCGTCGCGGTCGAGAGGCCCGTTGCGCGCGCCAAGGCCGCCTGGGTGAGCGTTCCTTGGGTCCGCAGCGTGGCGAGAACGCGTTGTTCGTTGAGCACGCGCAGGGCCGACTGCGACCCGGGGTTCTGGTTGCGGGCCCTGACATGTTGATCTGCGGTCATGCTTAGAAGCGTGTGTGATCATGCCTCTTGGCGTCAAGAACTTAACGCAAATTCGTTTGATGGAAGATGTTCTTGAACGCAAAATTGACACTTGAAAGTGGGAATTTGTTTGAAGGATCCGCTGCTGGCTGCGAATCGCAACAGAAAATGGCCAGTTTCCTTCAGCGTTCAGTGCCCTGCTGCGCAAACACGCGCCCCGGCTTGGAGCGGTTGAAGGAGATCGACAGGGCGCTGGGTGCCCGAAACCGTGGTGGTCTCGGGCACCTGGCCACCTACGCCGGCTTGGCCCAGGTGACGGGCGCTCGGGAATCTCCATCCGCGGGAGCAGTACTCCATGAAGAGCAACAAGATTCTCGAACGCGCCCTGTTCCTCCGTGGTCGCGTCGCTCAAATGCAAGGACCGCATCTCATGGGCCTACTGCGAGAAGAAACGCACCAACGGCAGGAAGCCTGACCAGGCGGTCATCGCCCTCGCCCGCCGGCGCTGCAACGTGTTGTTCGCGATGCTGCGCGATGGCGCCATCCACCAGAGGCTTTTGTGTCCCCCTGGGCCGAAAGCCCAAACGGCGCCCGTGGTCCGGTCCGGAGCAGCAGGCCCGGATCGCACCGTCATGCCCAAAACCCGGCCAAGGGATATTCCGTGAACCTCGAAATGGACTTGCGAACACGATGGGCCCCGCGTTGCCGGAAAAGCATTCCGACCATGCCCAGAGTTTTTCGCTTTGATGTGGGAGGTTCACAAGATTGACCCGGGCTCCGCCAGCAAACGGGTCGACCGCGGCACGGACAGCTGCCCAACATAACCGGAGCCGACACCGTCAACCCGCCGGGAAGCTAGTTCTTCCAGCGGACAACGACGTCGCTTGAATCGGCTTCGGGGTCCTGGGGGTCGCTCGTGGGCCAACTCATGTAGTCCCCGGAGCAATAGTCCATGCCCCCTGCCCGCGAAACCGACACCACCGACAGGTCCTTGGAATCGCGGTCGTACACGTAGCGATTGATGACGGGATCTTCGAACTCACCCTCCTGATACATCCACGAAACCCGGCTTCCGCATTGGCTAAGCCCCCCAATCTCAGCGCCTTCGGGGTGTTGGAACATTTCTGTTTCGCGGGTGCGGGGGTCAACGAGGTAAAGGTTCTTGTCATAATCCAACGCGAACCCACGCTCATCAGAGCCCAGAAACCCCATGCCATATTCCGCGGTGGAGTCCTCTGCCACGCGAAGGATTTCATCCCGCTTTCCTCCCGGCACGTAGGAACTGATCGTTTCCGTATAGCCCTTTTCGCTGTCGTCCGGGACATCGACCGCAGCCAGTACCTTGTCTTCCCACATATTCACATACAGGAGATTTTTCGGCAGTTTCTCATCGGTGAGGGTCGGATCGAATTCGTCCCGCACGGTCGCGGGGTCTTCAAAGTCCACAGAGAACAATTTCTCTTCTGAGAAGTCATCCTCGGTGTTACTGCGCTCGAAGCTCCAATAGACCCTGCCGTCCGCCAATACTGGAGAGCTGAGCATCGTGTGTTCAAAGATATCGTTGGGACCCTTTTTCCATGAACGCTTTGCCAGCACCCGGACCTCGGTGCTCCCGGGAGAGACACTGAGGATTTTCCATCCCCTGCTCGAGGCATTCTCGGAATAGATTTCGCCCCAAATTATCCCTGCATCGGTAACCGTCATACCCTCAACTTTTTGCGGCAGATAATCCTTCTTTGAAGTTCCCGCGACGGTGAACGGCTCAAGGGCCCCCTCAACGTAGCGCCCGAGGCGCTGGGATTCCGGATCGATGCCATATTCGGTGCTCTCCCGCTCCTGCTCCTGATCCGATAGGCGAGGTCCGTAGAGTCCCACCAGCGTTCCGGAGGAGTCCACCGCCTCGGCGAAGAACACCATTTTCGAGTTCACGAGGCCACGAGTATCGGATTCTATGGTGAAGTCCTCGTCTTTGGTTGCCGCACGGGCACGCTCGATACCTTGGACATGGGCGGTGACCCTGGTGCCATCGGCCCACACCAGCGGAACAGGCGCCGGTGCCGGGGATGCCGCTCCGTTCGAGGGCTGTGCGGTAGTGGTGCCATTTGGCTGGGACAGCGGGGTGCAAGAGGTGAGTCCAAGGGACATCACGGTGCCAGCAACTCCAAGAGCCAACAGCGTCCTGGAAGTACTCTTCATGCTGCTCCTTGGGTTGAAAGGCAATTTCATGTGGGGTGCCCCTAGCGGGTTGGTCAAGTATTTTGAGGAATCTTTCAAGAATCCTAGTCACTGGCCTTAGTCCCTGGTCCTAGGCGTGCCGAAGGGGTTCGGTTTAATGATTTGAGCCGGACCATCGTGTTTCTGGAAGTGGTTTCCGTGTGGTGTTTGGGCGGTGGCCACTTCTGGCGCGTCAGCGTTATGGGACGTTCCGTCGCGCAGCATTGCGAACGGTACGGATTGTTCGGCGGGCACCGAACCCCTGGATCACCAAAGCAACGTGAGATTGAAAGTTCGAATTTGGCCTGCAGCAGGAACCCGTTCACGAAGTAGGAGCGTTCGCTGCGGTGTGAACCGCAACGCAATGCGGCGGCCGGCTCTTACGATCCAAGGATCGTAAGAGCCGGCCGCCGCTAGAAGTTGCCAGTTGCCGGAAAAGGGTCAGGGAACCAGGATCACCTTTCCGGTGGTTGCCCGGGATTCGAGGGCCGTGTGTGCCGCGCCGGCCTCGGCGAGCGGGAAGCTCGCGCCGATCCGGACGTTGAGCTTGCCCTCTGCAACAAGGCCGAAAAGCTCGCCCGAGCGCCAGCGCCGTTCCTCCGCGTCGAGCAGGAAGTCGGAAAGCTTTGGCCGGGTGACGGTCAGCGAGCCGTGCGCGTTCAGGCGCTGCAGATCGAAGGGTGGAACCTGGCCCGAGGCTCCGCCGAAGAGGACGAGGGTGCCGCGGGTCTTCAGTGAATTGAGGGAGTTCTCGAAGGTGTCCTTGCCGATGCCGTCGTAAACGACCTCAACGCCGCGGCCCTGGGTGATTTCACGAACGCGGGCGGGCACCTCGTCGTAGGCCAGTACGTGGTCGGCTCCTGCGTCCCGAGCCAGTGCGGCCTTTTCCTCGGTCGAGGTCGTGGTGATGACGGTTGCGCCGCGAAGCTTGAGGAGCTGGATCAGCAGCAAGCCCACCCCGCCGGCCCCGGCGTAGGTCAACACGGTGTCGCCGGGCTTGACGTCGTAGCTGGAATTGATCAGGTAGTGGGCTGTCATTCCCTGCAGCGGCAGTGCGCCGGCTTCCTCGAGGGAAACCCCGTCCGCAACCGGCAGCGCCTTGTCTGCATCGAGGACGGTGTAGTTGGCGTAGGTTGCGGATCCCTCGGCTGTTGCCACGCGGTCGCCGGGGGTGAAGCCGCTCACGCCGGCACCGACCGCCTCGACGGTTCCGGAGCATTCCGAGCCTGGGATGAAGGGGTAGCGGACCCTGTAGACGCCCGAACGCTGGTAGGTCTCGATGAAGTTCACTCCGGCGGCAGCAACCTTGACGAGCAGCTGGCCGGGTCCCGGCACGGGCAGTTCGGTCGAAACATACTCAAAAACTTCGGGTCCGCCGGCCTTGGGGGCGATAATTGCATGGGGACTCATGGGCGAACTCCTTAGGTGACGAGGTGACTCATGGCCACCCTATAGGTTTTGCGCCATCCGCCACCAAGACTTGAAGCGGGATGACGTTCGACATCCGCCGCCTGAATATTTATTAGCCATCATGCATAAATGCGTAGTAGGGTTTCATCATGACGATTTCAGTAGCTGTATCCGGAGCCAGCGGGTATGCGGGTGGCGAAGTCCTGCGCCTGCTTTCCAACCACCCCGACGTGACCATCGGCGCGATCACCGCGCACTCCAACGCCGGACAGCGACTGGGGGAACTCGCCCCGCACCTCCACACGCTCGCGAACCGGGTGCTGGTTGAAACCACCGTTGAACAACTCAGCGGACACGACGTGGTCTTCCTGGCGCTGCCGCACGGGGCAAGCGCGGAAATCGCCGCGCAACTGCCGGCCGAAACCCTAGTCATCGATGCCGGAGCAGACCACCGGCTGGAATCGTCCGAGGCCTGGGAAAAATTCTACGGGTCGGCACATGCCGGCACCTGGCCCTACGGCCTTCCCGAGCTTCCGGGAGCCCGTGAAAAGCTCGTCGGCGCCAAGCGGATCGCGGTTCCCGGGTGCTACCCGACCTCCGTCCAGCTGGCGCTGGTCCCGGGCTTCACGGCCAACCTGCTCGAACCCGACGACGTGGTGATCGTTTCGGCGACCGGCACTTCCGGTGCCGGCAAGACGGCCAAGGTCAACCTCATCGGTTCCGAGATCATGGGCTCGATGAACCCCTACGGCGTCGGCGGCGGGCACCGCCACACCCCCGAAATGGAACAGGGGCTCTCGAAGGCCGCAGGCGTTCCCGTCACGGTCTCCTTCACCCCGATGCTCGCGCCCATGCCGCGCGGCATCCTCACCACGGCCACCGCAAAGGTGAAGCCGGGTGTCGACGAGGCCATGCTGCGCGCCGCCTGGGAAAACGCCTACCGGGACGAGCCGTTCGTGCACGTCCTGCCCGAAGGCCAGTGGCCGGCGACATCCTCGGTCCTGGGATCGAACCACGCCCAGATCCAGCTTGCCTTCGACCCGCACGCCAACCGCGTGATCGTCTCGGCGGTCATCGACAACCTCACCAAGGGCACCGCCGGCGGTGCCGTCCAATCCATGAACATCGCACTTGGCCTGAACGAAACCGCAGGACTGGGTCTTGAAGGAGTAGCACCGTGAGCAACGCACCCCTGGGAATCACCGCACCGGCAGGCTTCAACGCCTCCGGCATCACCGCCGGCCTGAAGGCCTCGGGCAACCCGGACCTGGCAATCGTCAAGAACCTCGGCCCGACCTTCAACGCGGCTGCGGTCTTCACCTCCAACCGCGTGGCGGCGGCGCCCGTGCACTGGTCCCGCCAGGTGATCAGCGACGGCCGCGCCGACGCGGTGGTGCTGAACTCCGGCGGCGCCAACGCCTGCACCGGCCCCGAGGGCTTCGCCAACACCCACGCCACCGCCGAACACGCCGCCAAGGTGCTGGGCGTTTCCAGCGGCGACGTGCTGGTGTGCTCCACCGGGCTCATCGGCGAGCAGCTGCCGATGGACAAGGTCCTTCCCGGCGTCGACGCCGCGGCCGCGGCCCTGGGCACCGGCAACGAGTTCGACGGGGGAGCGGCGGCCGCCACCGCCATCATGACCACCGACACCGTGAGCAAGCAGGTCGGCTTCGCCGGCAACGGCTACACCATCGGCGGCATGGCCAAGGGTGCGGGCATGCTAGCACCGGGCCTGGCGACCATGCTGGTGGTCATCACCACCGACGCCGTGCTGGAATCCGCACAGCTGGATGCCGCATTGCGCGAGGCAACCCGGGTCAGCTTCGACCGCGCCGACTCCGACGGCTGCATGTCGACCAACGACACCGTCATCATCATGGCCTCCGGCGCCAGCGGCACCGTCCCTGACCTCGCCGAGTTCTCCGCGGGCCTGACCGGTATCTGCGTGGACCTGGCCAAGCAGCTGATCGGCGACGCCGAGGGCGCGGCCCACGACATCACCATCCGCACCTTCAACGCCGCCACCGAGGACGACGCCGTCGAGGTCTCGCGCACCGTCTCGCGCTCGAACCTCTTCAAGACCGCCATCTTCGGCCAAGACCCCAACTGGGGCCGCGTGCTCTCCGCGGTCGGCACCACCAAGGCCGCCTTCGAGGCCGACGAACTGAATGTGTCGATCAACGGCGTGCAGGTCTGCCGCAACGGCGGCGTGGGCGACGACCGCAACCTCGTGGACCTCACCGGCCGCCAGGTGCTCGTGGAAATCGACCTGAACGCGGGCGCCGCCGAGGCCAGCCTGTGGACCAACGACCTGACCCACGAGTACGTGCACGAGAACTCGGCCTACAGCAGCTAGCCAGACGGCACACCGGGGTGGGTAACGGGGATTGAACCCGCCACCTTTCCGGACACAACCATCCGGTCCCAAGCTTTTCAGTGAGGAACACCAACATGCCCGACACCCAGCGCACCCAGATGGATGCCGCCCAGCGCAAGGCCGAGGCCCTGATCGAGGCCCTGCCGTGGATCCAGCGTTTCGCGGGAACCACCATGGTCATCAAGTACGGCGGCAACGCCATGATCAACGAGGACCTGCGCCGCGCCTTCGCCGAGGACATCGTCTTCCTCCGCCACGTGGGCATCAACCCCGTGGTGGTGCACGGCGGCGGACCGCAGATCAGCTCGATGCTCAACCGCCTCGGCATCGAATCCGAGTTCAAGGGCGGGCTGCGGGTAACCACCCCGGAAACCATGGACGTGGTCCGCATGGTGCTCACCGGGCAGGTGCAGCGCGAGCTCATCGGCCTGATCAACTCGCACGGCCCCTACGCCGTGGGCCTCTCCGGCGAGGACGGCGCCCTGCTGCGCGCCATGCGCACCGGGACCTACATCGACGGGCACCACGTTGACCTGGGCCTGGTCGGCGAGGTGACGGGCGTGAAGCCCGACCAGATCCTGGACCTGCTGGCCGCCGGCAAGATCCCCGTGGTCTCCACGGTGGCACCGGAGGTCGACGACCACGACGAGCCCACCGGGCAGGTGCTCAACGTCAACGCCGACACCGCCGCGGCGGCCCTGGCCAGCGCGCTCAGCGCCTCCAAGCTGGTCATCCTCACCGACGTCGAGGGCCTCTACGCCGCCTGGCCGGACAAGTCCTCGCTGATCACCTCGCTGGACACCGAGGAGCTGCGCGCGCTGCTCCCGAGCCTGGAATCGGGAATGATCCCGAAGATGGCAGCCTGCCTCAAGGCCGTGGACGAGGGCGTGGAACGCGCCCACATCGTCGACGGACGCCAACCGCATTCCATGCTGCTGGAGGTCTTCACCTCCGCCGGCGTGGGAACCCAAGTCATCCCCAAGGACGCAGCATGAACGAGATCATGGCCGAAGAAATCGGTGAACTGAACACCCTGGCCGGCAGCGAGCTGCTGGCCCGCTACAACAAGTCGCTGCTCGGGGTCTTCGGGACCCCGCAGCAGGTGCTGGTCCGCGGCGCGGGTTGCCTGGTCTGGGACGCCGACGGCAAGGAATACCTCGACCTGCTCGCCGGGATCGCAGTGAACGCGTTGGGCCACGCCCACCCGCTGGTGACCTCCGTGATCTCCTCGCAGCTGGCCACCCTGGGACACATCTCCAACTTCTTCACCAGCCCCACGCAGATCGCGCTGGCCGAAAAGCTGCTGGAACTCAGCGACGCCCCGGCCGGCTCCAAGGTCTTCTTCAGCAACTCCGGCGCGGAGGCCAACGAGGCAGCCTTCAAGCTGGCGCGCCGCAACGCCGGCACCGCCGAGGCGCCGCGCACCAAGATCGTTGCACTGGAGCAGGGATTCCACGGCCGGACCATGGGCGCCCTGGCACTGACCTGGAAGTCCGCCTACCGCGAGCCCTTCGAACCGCTTCCCGGCGGCGTCGAGTGGGTCCCTGCCGGCGACGTCGAGGCCCTCCGCGCGGCCGTCGACGAGAACACCGCCGCCGTCTTCATCGAACCCATCCAGGGCGAGGCAGGCGTCATCGAACTCGGCGCCGAATACCTGAAGGCAGCGCGCGAGATCACCGCCGAGGCCGGCACGCTGCTCATCTTCGACGAGGTGCAGACCGGCATCGGGCGCACCGGTTCCTGGTTCGCCTCCGCTGGCGTCACCCCCGACGCGATGACCCTGGCCAAGGGCCTGGGCGGCGGCTTCCCGATCGGCGCCATGATCGTCTTCGGCGAGGAAAACACGGCACTGCTCACCCCCGGGCAGCACGGGACGACGTTCGGCGGCAACCCCGTGGCAACCGCCGCGGCCCTGGCCACCTTGCACGTCATCGAGGCACAGAACCTCCTGTCGCACGCCAACAAGGTCGGCGAGGATGTACGTGGCAAGCTCGCCGCCCTGGATTTCGTCACCGAGGTCCGCGGCCGCGGCCTGCTGATCGGACTCGACCTTGCGCAGGACGTCGCCCCCGGCGTGGTGAAGGCCGCGCTCGATGCCGGGTTCATCATCAACGCACCGGGTCCGCGCACCCTGCGCCTCGCACCTCCCTTGATCGTCACCACCGAACAGCTCGACACCTTCGTTGCGGCCCTGCCGGCGCTCTACGCCGCGGCCGTTTCCAGCACCAAGGAGTAAGACCCATGACCAACAACGTTCGCCACTTCCTGACCGACCTCGACCTGACCCAGGCCGAGCAGACCGAGGTCCTCGACCTGGCCGTGGCCATGAAGAAGGACAAGTACGGCTACAAGCCCTACGCCGGACCGCAGACCGTGGCCGTGTTCTTCGATAAGACCTCGACCCGCACCCGAGTGTCCTTCGCCGCCGGCATCGCCGAGCTCGGCGGGTCCCCGCTGATCATCAACTCCGGCGAGTCCCAGCTGGGCCACAAGGAGTCGATCTCCGATTCGGCCAAGGTGCTCGAGCGCATGGTCTCCACCATCGTGTGGCGCACCTACGCCCAGTCCGGCCTGGAGGAAATGGCCGAGAACTCAAACGTCCCGGTCATCAACGCGCTCTCGGACGACTACCACCCGTGCCAGCTGCTGGCCGACCTGCTCACCGTGCGCGAGCACAAGGGCACGTTGGCAGGCCTGTCCATGGCCTACCTGGGGGACTCGGCCAACAACATGGCCAACTCCTACCTGCTGGCCGGCGTCACCGCCGGCATGCACGTGCGCATCGCCGGCCCGGAGGGCTACCTGCCGTCCGCGGAGATCGTCGCCGCAGCCGAAAAGCGTGCGGCCGAAACCGGCGGTTCGGTGCTCGTGACCACCGATGCCGCGGCGGCCCTGGCAGGCGCCGACGTGGTGGCCACCGACACCTGGGTCTCCATGGGCCAGGAGGACGAGAAGGCCGAGCGCATGGAGCTCTTCCGCGACTACGCGGTGGATGCACCCGCGATGGCGCAGGCAGCCGACGACGCCATCGTCCTGCACTGCCTGCCGGCCTACCGCGGCTACGAGATCTCCGCCGACGTCATCGACGGCCCGCAGTCGGTCGTCTTCGACGAGGCGGAAAACCGCGTCCACGCTCAGAAGGCCATCATGGCCTGGCTGATGGCGAAGTCGGACCTGGCAGAGGTTGCAGGGGTGGCCGGGAACCGATGAACTCGAGCGCATCCTTCCAGCCCACCACGAAGATCGCCCGCCAGGCGCGGGTGAGCTCCATCCTGTCGACCAGCACCGTCCGTTCCCAGGCCGAACTGGTGGCCCTGCTCGCCGAGGAGGGCATGGCTGTCACCCAGGCAACCTTGTCCCGCGACCTGGTCGAGCTGGGGGCCGTGCGCGTCCGGGGCGTGGACGGCGGACTGGTCTATGCCATGCGACAGGAGGGCGGGGACCGCAGCCCGCGCGCCGGGGTCAGCCAGGAGGTCCACGACGCCAAGCTTGCCAAGCAGTGCGCGGAACTCCTGATCACGGCCGAGGCCTCGGGAAACATCGTGGTCCTGCGGACCCCTCCGGGAGCGGCGAATTTCCTGGCGTTGTCGATCGACCATTCGACGATGCCCCAGATCCTTGGATGCATCGCGGGGGACGACACCGTCATGCTGGTGACCCGCGAGGTGGACGGCGGGGCCGAGGTCGCGGCCCGATTCCTGGCCCTGGCGGATCCGCAGTAGTCAGGTTCCGCAGGCCGGCCAACCAGGTGCCGGTCTGCCTGCGGGGTCTTCCCCCACCGGTTGCTCCGTCCTGCGGGTGGCCGCGAACAAACCTTGAGAAGAGCCGTCCCACGTGCAATCATTCTGTTGCACAGGGGGACGGCTTTTTTTGAGGGGGAACTCGTGGAAACAACACTTCAAGATGCCATCGAGGTTTCGGTGGACATCGATTCCAGCGCGGGCACTGTGTGGGAACTGGTCAGGGAGCCTGGATGGTTCATCAACGGCGGCGAGATCGGGAAACACCGGATAGAAACCAACGGCGCGTTTTCCGTCGTGCACGATGCAATTTACGGGCGGTTCGAATTCGAGGCAATCACCCTGGATTCACCCCGGTACGCCGCTTTTCGTTCTCTTGGGGGGGACGAATGGGACGACCCTGTGCCTAACACGCTCATTGAGTTCTGGATCGAGCGGATCAACGCGGGCGGTGTGCGCCTGCGGGTCATGGAAAGCGGCTTCGCCGGATTCGATGCGGAGGAGCACTCCCGCGTGATTTCCGCCAATACGCTCGGGTGGAAGGTAGAGCTGCAGGCAGCCAAGCGTCACCTGAGCGGAAAATGACCAGCCAATCCGTTGGGGTGTCGCCACAACGGATCTTTGCCGCGCTTGCGGATGCCACGAGATGCGAGCTGTTGGAACTGCTGGGAGGCGGGGCAGCCAGCGCCTCCCGGCTCAGCCCGCCGCTCGGTATCAGCCGCCAAGCGGTGGCCAAGCACCTTGGTGTCCTGAGCGCCGCCGGGCTGGTGCGCCAAAGGCGTGCAGGGCGGGAAATCGTCTTTGAGGTACTGCCGCACGGGTTGTCCCCGGCGAGCGAGTATATCCAAGGCGTCCGGGACTGCTGGGAAAAGCGGGAAACCGGCCAGGAGCCCGCTCCTGCGGCGCAGACGTCGCTGCACCTGCAAACGCGAAACCTTTGAAGCAGGCCCGCGGCAAGGAAACTTGGGGCGTGGTCGGCCTTCGCCATCGGGTCCGGAGCGACGATTGAGGAGTTCAAGGCGTTGTTCCCCGCATGTTGCGGGGAGCGACGCCTTGCCTGGATCGGGCGCGGGACGAATCAGTGGTCGTGGACCAGTTCGCTCTCGGTGCGCGGGGTGTCGAATGCCTTGTGGAAGGCGGCCTCGACATCGGTGTTGTAGGCGACCAGGACCACGCGGTGGATCGATGTCACGTGCTTGTAGGTATCGAACCAGTTCTTGATTGCTTCCGCGGCGACCTCGGCGACCTCGTCCGGATCCCAGCCGTAGGCCCCGGCCCCGATGGCCGGGAACGCGATGCTCGTGGCACCCCGGCGGGATGCGACGTACAGGCTGTTGATGAAGCAATTCGCAAGAACCTTGGTGCTCGTCTGTCCGACATGGCGATTGGGGCCCGGGGTGTGGATCACCCACCGCGCGGGGAGATTGCCGGCGCCGGTGGCCACGGCCAACCCGGAGGCAAGTCCGTCGGGATAGGTGGTTGCCCGGAGCTTGCGGCATTCGGCCAAGAGCTCGGGACCCGCTGCTGCATGAATCGCACCGTCAACGCCGGAGCCGCCGAGAAGCGACGTATTTGCAGCATTGACGATCGCATCAACCTTCAGCGTTGTGATGTCCGCCTGCACGATGTCGATTTGCATTTCGGTGCTCCTGTCAGTGGTCGAAATCTCCTGATAAGCAACACCATACGCCCGCGTTTACCCCTTGGGGAGGGACCTTCAGCCTATTAACAGTTCATGACGCCGGGCCGTCCGGGGCGGCCGGGATCGCTTGCGGACGCGGGCTCGTGCGACCGTGGAAGGCGAGCGGCCCGCACGGCCGGCGGGGACAGGGGCGCCCGCATCCGGCCGACGTCGGAACGCCCGCTTTCAAGACTGCCTCGGTGACGGCTATCGGTAGTAGGGATGTTCCTCGCCGGGGTCGGTGCGAACCAGATCCAGGCTTGGGGTTGTCAGGAGTTGCTCGATCGCTTTTGCACGGGCGGCGATCCCGGCCCAGTGCGGATCGACGTCGTTGGCGATGCACCAGGCGTGGTCGGCGGGCCAGATGAATGCGGGGTTGGGCATGGAAAATCTGGGCTGCCCAGGCCACAGTTCGGCGGCGCCCCAATTGCCGAAGTCCTGGATGCTGCCACGGAACAGGTAGTAGGACCGGTTCGGTATCTCGACCTTGGGGTGGTTCATCACGGAGATTGGAAAGGCCGGGGCGCTTTGCGGGCCTTTGGTGACGGCATGGGTTTCCCCGTCGACGAACCAAGCGCCATCGCCGCCGAAGAGCTCGGAGCCCCATCCCTCCCACAGGGCGAAGTAGCACTCATCGGGTGTGGCAGTGTGGCTTGCCAGTGTCGTGAGGGCGGTGCGCAGCAGATCGGTTTCCGTGGGTGCGTCCTCCGCTGTTTCGGCATCGCCTTCGGACTGGCCCGGGTACGCGGGGTCCGGCAGGAATCGCAGCCTGGCGTGCTCCGGGAAACCGTGCGGGCCGAAGGAAGCCAAGGCCTCCCAAGGGCGCGTGCTGGTTGCGATCCAGTCGGCAGGTGAAATGTCGGAACAGGGAATGAGTGCCATTTGTCGAGTGTGTCATGCGGTCAGTCGCTAGTTGCCGAAGTGGGAAGCGGTATTGACGGCAGGCTGGTCGCGCTCGCGGTCCATGCAGACGGGGCGCATGCCGTCTTGCGGGGGAGAGCGCAAATGGGGAGGGCAGTCGGTCCGTTCAGCGGGGGACCGCGCGCCGGGTAGGTGTGCGGTCACCGCAACAGCGAAGCCGCGCATGCCCTCGGGGGATTGCCCGGGGAATGCGCGGCCGGCGTTTGGGCCTAGAGGTACTCCTCGATGACTGCCTTGAGCTCGGGCAGCCCGAACATGTCGGTGACGGCAAGTGCGTTTTGCGCGCCGAGCTTGGGGTCCGCGCCGTTTTGCAGCAGGAAGCGCGTCAGCGGTTCGTTCTTGCGGAAGACCGCGCAGGTCAGGGCGCCTTGGCCCTTGTCATTCAGGCGGTTGATGTCGGCGCCGCGTTCCAGCAGGCCGGCAACGATTGCGTCGTGCCCCTTGTAGGCGGCAAGGATCATCAGGGTGTCGCCCTTGGAGTCGGTGAGGTCCACGGGGATTCCCTGGTCGATGATGGCCATGAGCTTCTCGGCTTCGCCTTCACGTGCCAGGTCGAAGATGGAATGCAGGAACGCAAGTTCCTCATCGGTCAGTGCGCCGTCGGCGTTCGTTTCAGTCATGGGGAAATCGTACCGGCTTGCGCCGCCGGAAACCCTTGTGTGCACACCGTTGTGAATAGTTATGTAGACTTATGCATAAGTATTAGGAATCTGTGCGGAACTAGATCTGGCTCACATGCGCTGGACTAGGATGGACAGTGGTTTTGGACAGCTAGCGAACCGGCGCCCCTGGCGGCGCTCGGAAGGACAAGATATGGGATCGTCAACTAATGAAGGCGCACTCTGGGGCGGACGATTTGCCGGCGGGCCGGCCGATGCCCTCGCCGGGCTGAGCAAGTCCACCCACTTCGACTGGCGACTGGCACGCTACGACATTGCCGGCTCCCGCGCCCACGCACGCGTTCTCCACGCCGCGGGGCTGCTCGACGCCGAGGAACTCGCCGGGATGATCGCGGCCCTCGACGCCCTCGAGGCGGATGTCGTCTCGGGCGCCTACGTGGCCTCCGACTCCGACGAGGACGTCCACGGCTCCCTCGAACGCGGACTCATCGAACGCGCCGGAACGGCCCTGGGCGGCAAGCTGCGTGCGGGCCGCTCGCGCAACGACCAGATCGCCACCCTGGGACGCATGTTCCTGCGGGACCACGCCCGCATCATCGCCCGCGGCGTGCTGGCAACCATCGACGCCCTGGTTGAACAGGCCGAGGCGCACCCGAACGCCGCGATGCCCGGACGCACCCACCTGCAGCACGCGCAGCCGATCCTGCTGTCCCACCACCTGCTGGCCCACGCCTGGCCGCTGCTGCGCGACCTCCAGCGTCTCGCCGACTGGGACGCCCGCGCCGCGGTCTCCCCGTACGGTTCCGGCGCGCTCGCCGGCTCCTCGCTGGGCCTGGACCCGAACGCCGTTGCTGCGGACCTGGGCTTCAACTCCGCGGCCTGGAACTCCATCGACGGCACCGCCGCGCGCGACGTGTTCGCCGAGTACGCGTGGATCGCCGCCATGATCGGCGTCGACCTCTCCCGCATCTCGGAGGAAATCATCATGTGGGCGACCAAGGAATTCTCCTTCGTCACCCTGGACGACGCTTTCTCCACCGGCTCCTCGATCATGCCGCAGAAGAAGAACCCGGACGTCGCCGAACTGGCCCGTGGCAAGGCGGGGCGCCTGATCGGCAACCTGACCGGCCTGCTGGCCACGCTCAAGGCGCTGCCGCTGGCGTACAACCGCGACCTGCAGGAAGACAAGGAACCGGTCTTCGACGCGACCGACACCTTGGAACTGCTGCTGCCCGCGGTCTCCGGCATGATCGCCACCCTGAAGTTCAACACCCCTCGCATGGCCGAGCTCGCGCCGCTGGGCTTCGCGCTGGCCACGGACATCGCCGAATGGCTGGTCCGCCAGGGCGTTCCGTTCCGCGAGGCCCACGAGCTCTCCGGCGCCGCGGTCAAGCTCGCCGAGTCCAGGGACATCGAGCTGTGGGACCTCTCCGACGAGGACTACGCCGGCATCTCCGTGCACCTCACCCCCGAGGTCCGCACGGTGCTCTCCACCGAGGGTTCGCTGAACTCCCGCTCGGCACAGGGCGGCACCGCCCCGTCGGCCGTCGCCGCCCAGCTCGAGGCGCTCAAGGCGGCACTCGTGCCGGTGCGCGGCTTCGCCGGCTAACAACCTGCAGGTGACGCGGGCGAAGGCGGGGACCGGTTCAACCGGGCCCCGCCTTCGTGATTTCCGGCTTCCGGTGCGGATATGCTGATCGGCATGACTGAGCTTTCGCAACAGGACCTGGCCGCCCGGATCCTCGCCGCCGTATCGACCCTTCGGAAAACGATCTCCTCCGTGGACGGGGCCGCCGCCGCCGAACCCAGCGTGCTGCCCGGCTGGAGCCGTGCCCACGTGCTGGCCCACATCGACGGATTCAGCCGTGCCGCCACGCGCCAGCTGGACACCGCCGGCGCGGAGAAGCCATTCGAGATGTACGACGGCGGAATGGACAGGCGGCACGAAGCCATCGAACTGACCGCGCTGATGCGCGCCGATGCGCTGCTGGCCCGGACTTCCGAGGCCCTCGACGCGCTGGAAGCCAGCATCCGCGGCATCAGCCCGGCGGAGTGGACCCTGCCCACCGGGTTCCGCGACGGCGGCAGCGTGGAGGACCTCTTCTACGCGATCTGGCGCGAGCTGGTCATCCACACCTCGGACCTGGCCCTGGCCTATTCCGTCGCCGACTGGGACCCGGATTTCTGTGCCCACCTCTTCGAGGCCCTCGAGGGCCGGGTTCCCGAAGCCCGCCGCTACATCCTGCAGCCGCACGGCGCCCAGCGCATCGTGCTGGGCGGCGGGGACGACGCCACGGTGCTCAGCGGCACCGCCTTCGACCTGGCCGCCTGGCTGGCCGGCCGGGAGCCGCTGGGGCCCATCCAGGCCACCGCCGGTGCCGACGGCGCCGCCCTGCCCGAACTCGGTCCCTGGTTCGTGAAGCTGAAGGCCAAGAACTAGCACGCCGGGGGAGCTGGAAGGCACGGGCGCATGGGGAGCGGTACCAGGGAGGAGCTGCTGGCGCTGGACTCGGTCCGCCTTGCCCCGCACCTGCTCGGCGCCCTGGTCTCCAGCTTCATCGACGGGGAGCTGGTGGTGGTGCGCCTGACCGAGGTCGAGGCCTACAACGGGTCCAGCGATCCCGGTTCCCATGCCTACCGCGGACGGACGCCGCGCAACGCCGCGCTCTTCGGGCCTCCCGGCACCGCCTACGTCTACTTCACCTACGGCATGCACCACTGCGCCAACGTGGTCTGCGGCAGCGACGGCACGGCCTCGGCGGTGCTGATGCGGGCCGGGGAGGTGCTCGCGGGGGAGGAGGCCGTCCGCGCCAGGCGCGGCAACAGCACCGCGCCGGCGCACGTGCTGCTCAGCGGCCCGGCACGCCTGGCCCAGGGGCTGGGACTCGGCCTGCGCCAGAACGGAACCAGCTACCTGCGGGGCACCGCCGGGGAGCCCGGACCCTCGCTGGGACTGGAGAACCTGGCCGCAATTCCGTTGGCCCACTGCCGCGGCCCGCGCACCGGTGTGTCCGGCGAGGGCGGCGGCGAGGCCTACCCCTACAGGTATTGGCTGCCGGGGGAGCCGAGCGTCTCGCCGTACCGCCGTGCCGCGCCGCGTCGGCGGGGCACATAATCGGCACTAGACTGTACGGGTGAATCCAGAGCCTGAAACCATTACCGAAATGCTTGACCGACTGAGCGAGATCGTTCCCGATTACCCCAGCGCCGGCATTTCCTTCAAGGACCTCACCCCGGTCTTCGCCGATGCCCAGGGCCTGCGCCGCATCGTCGACACGGTGATCGAACCCTTCCGGGGGCAGTTCGACGTCATCGCCGGGCTCGAGGCCCGCGGCTTCGTCCTGGCGGCCGCCGGGGCCTACGCCACCGGAACCGGGATGATCGCGGTCCGCAAGGCCGGCAAGCTGCCGCGCGAGGTTTTCCGCGACGAATACACCCTCGAGTACGGCACCGGCACCCTTGAGATCCACCGCGACGACGTGGCTCCCGGCACCCGCGTGCTGATCCTCGACGACGTGCTGGCCACCGGCGGAACCGTCGGATCGGCGGTGCGCCTGCTCGAGCTGGCCGGCGCCGAGGTCATCGGCGTGGGCGTCGTGCTTGAGCTCGACGGCATGGGCGGGCGCGAGAAGCTCGCCGGCCACACGGTGCATTCCCTCCAGCTGGTCTAGGCGCGCCGCGGCGCGACCGTCATTTGGCGGGCGCGCAAGAGAGTAAACTTGTCTGTCCACGAATTCGTTCCATCAGGAGTGCTGAATGTCAGAGTCCACGACCGTTCACCGGGAGCTAGAAGCTGAGCGCGACTACGTTGCGAAGCTCTACAGCCGGCTCGATGAGTTGCGCGCCGAAAAGAAGGAACAGCTGACCCGCACCCGGGCCACCGGGGCGCAGGGCACCTTGCAGAACGTGTCCGAACGCGACTCCTTCGCTGCCCTCTACGAGGACCGGCTGGCACAGTTGAACGCCGTGGAGGACCGCCTGGTCTTCGGCCGCCTTGATCTTGACGACAACGTGAACCGCGCCGGCGAAGAGCCGGGCGCCCCGCGCTACATCGGCCGCATCGGCATGACCGACGACGAGCTCACCCGCCTGATGGTCGACTGGCGCGCCCCCGAGGCAGCCGCCTTCTACCAGGCCACGGCGCTGCACCGCCAGGGCGTGCGCCGCCGCCGCCACCTGATGCTGCGCGGCCGCACCGTGCTGGGCATCGACGACGAGGTGCTGGACACCGAGCTCTTCGGCGAGGCCCACGACCACCAGGGCGAGGGCGCGCTGATGGCTGCCCTGACGCAGAAGCGCACCGGCCGCATGGGCGACATCGTCGGCACCATCCAAGCCGAACAGGACCGCATCATCCGCGCGCCGCTGGCGGGCGTGTTGGTGGTCCAGGGCGGACCGGGCACCGGCAAGACCGCCGTGGCCCTGCACCGCGCGGCCTTCCTGCTTTACGAGCACCGCGAACGGCTCAAGAGCGCCGGCGTGCTGCTGGTCGGCCCGTCCTCCTCGTTCATGCGCTACATCGAACGCGTGCTGCCCTCCCTCGGCGAGACCGGCGTCGTCATGTCCTCGGTGGGGGAGCTGTACCCGGGCCTGCGCGCCATCCCGGAACACAACCGCGAGACCGCCCGCGTCAAGGGCCGGCAGCTCATGGCCAAGGTCGTGGCCAAGGCCGTGTCCAACCGCCAGCGACTGCTCGCCGAGGACCGCCGCGTCGTGGTCGAGGGCACCCGGCTGACGCTGACCCGCGGCCAGGTCCGCCACGCCCGCGAACGTGCCCGCTCGGCACACAAGCCGCACAACGAGGCCCGGGACATCTTCGTGAAGACCCTGGTGCGCGAGCTGGCCGAACAGCTGCAGCAGAAGCTCGAGGAATCGGCGGGCAACGGCAACGCCGTGGACCGCAGCTACCTGGTGCAGGAGGTGCGCGAGTCCCGCGACGTGCGCATCGCCCTGAACCTGTGCTGGATGCCGCTGACCCCGCAGTCCCTGCTGGAGGAACTCTTCGCGAAGCCGCACCTGCTGGCCGCCGCGGCGCCGCAGCTGCGCGAGGCGGAGCTCAAGGCCCTGTACCGGGCCCCGGGTTCGCCGTGGACCGAGGCCGACGTGCCGCTGCTGGACGAGGCCGCCGAGCTGCTGGGCGAGTTCCACGCGGTGGGCAACAAGGAAGCCGGCGCCGAGGCGCAGATGAAGCGCGACGTCGAAAACGCCGAGGCAACGCTGCGCAACGTCAACGAGATGCTCTTCAACGCGGGCATGGACGGGCTCGTCACCGCGGAGGAGCTGGCCGAGATCAACCAGGAGACCGCGGTCCGCCAGACCGCGGCCGAGCGTGCCATGGCCGACCGCAACTGGGCGTACGGCCACGTGGTGGTCGACGAGGCGCAGGAACTTTCCCCGATGCAGTGGCGCCTGCTGATGCGCCGCTGCCCGCTGAAGTCGTTCACGGTGGTCGGCGACATCGCCCAGACCTCCTCGGCCTCTGGCGCCACCAGCTGGGAGCAGGCCATGCGCCCGTTCGTGGCCGAGCGCTTCACGCTCGAGGAACTGACGGTCAACTACCGCACGCCGATGCAGATCGCCGAGGCTGCGACCCGGGTGGCACACGCTGCGGGCCTGACCATCTCCACGCCCAAGGCCGTGCGCGAGGGCGAATGGCCGCCGATCGTGGACCGACTGGCGCAGGGCACCATGCTGGAGAAGCTCCGCGAGATCCTGCCCGGCGAGGTGGAAATCGCCGACGGCGGCCTGCTGGCCGTGATCGTTCCCGAATCCATGTTGCGCGCGGTGCGTTCGGCGGTCGTCGAGCAGTTCGGGCGCCGCGTGGGCACCGGCTCCGGCGGGTTGAGCCAGGACATCGTGGTGCTTGGCGCGCGCGAATCCAAGGGCCTGGAGTTCGACGTCGTCGTTGTCCTGGAACCCCAGGAACTGGTCGACGAGGTCGAGGGAAGCGTTGGCGACCTGTACGTGGCCATGACGCGTACGACCCAGCGCCTGCGCATCCTTGCCGAGGGATCGCTCCCGGCCGGGATCGACGCCTAAGGGAAAAGATCGCCGGAGACTGCTAATTTAGTAGTGTGTCTGAAATTGAGCAGAATCCCGCACTGTCGGGACAAAGTAATGATCCGTCCTTTGAAAACATCTGGCAGGAGCTGAAGTGGCGTGGCCTGGTCCATGTTTCCACCGATGAAACCGAGCTGGAGAAGGTCCTCTCCGAGGAGAGCATTACCTATTACTGCGGTTTCGACCCCACAGCTCCGTCGCTGCACCTGGGCAACCTGGTCCAGCTGCTGAACATGCGCCGTCTGCAGCTGGCCGGCCACAAGCCCCTCGGCCTGGTTGGCGGGTCCACCGGCCTGATCGGTGACCCGCGCCAGACCGCGGAGCGTGTCCTCAACACCAAGGAAACCGTGGCCGAGTGGGTCGGCAAGTTGCAGGCCCAGGTCGCTCGCTTCCTCTCCTTCGAGGGGGACAACGCCGCACGCATGGTCAACAACCTTGACTGGACCGCGCCGCTGAGCGCGATCGACTTCCTTCGCGAGGTCGGAAAGTACTTCCGCGTCGGCACCATGATCAAGAAGGAAACCGTCGCTGCCCGACTGAACTCGGACGAGGGCATCAGCTACACCGAGTTCAGCTACCAGGTACTGCAGGGTTACGACTACCTGCAGCTGCACAAGCTCTACGGCTGCACCCTGCAGACCGGCGGCTCGGACCAGTGGGGCAACCTCACCAGCGGTACGGACCTCATCCGCAAGGTTGAGGGCAAGAGTGCCTACGCTTACGGCACCCCGCTCATCACCAACTCGGACGGAACCAAGTTCGGCAAGTCCGAGGGCAACGCCATTTGGCTGGACGCTGAGATGTGCAGCCCGTACACGTTCTACCAGTTCTGGCTGAACACCTCCGATGCCGACGTCGCCTCGCGCTTGAAGGTCTTCACTTTCCTGAGCCGCGCAGAGATCGAATCCCTGGAAAAGGAGATCGCAGAGCGCCCGTTTGCCCGCAAGGCCCAAAAGGAACTTGCCTACCTCGTGACCTCGTTGGTTCACGGTGTCGAAGCAACCGAAAAGGTCATTGCCGCTTCCGCTGCACTCTTCGGCCAGGGCGAATTGCGCGATATGGACGAAGCGACTCTGCGCGCAGCCACCGGGGAACTGAAAAGCACCACCGTCGACGGTGAAGAGCTGGACATCATTTCGGTATTGGTTGCTTCCGGGCTTTCCGAATCCAAGTCGGCCGCTCGACGCACGGTTGGTGAAGGCGGCGCCTACATCAACAACGTGAAGTACTCGGATCTGGATGCAGTAGTCAGCCGTGAAGAACTGCTTCACGGCCGGTTCCTTTTGGTTCGCCGAGGCAAGAAGAACCTGGCGGTTGTAGAAGTTGCCTAACTAAGGCTTCGCCACACCGTATATAGGATTTGATGGAAGGCCGGAGTTGGGAAGCGTGGTGATTCACGACACTTCCCAACTCCGGCCCTTCTGGTTTCCGGGCCAATTTGGCCCCGTTTTCCGCGTAAACCCGGGAATCGCGGCGGTGACTTGGGTGGTTACAGGGGATTTGCCGGGAGGTGAAATCGTGTGTATTGTTTTCTAAGTCGCCGCGGCCAAGGCAAGCGAAAAGCTTCTAGCCGCGAAAGACAAACCAGATTTTTACAACGTTGAATCGTTGGAATGAAATTATTTGATTGTTGAAATCAAGTCGATATGAATTCGATTTGACAATAAAACATTTGAATAATAGATTATAAACATCACCCCGGAAGAAACGCCGACCGATTCGTTTGAATCAAGCGGACGCCGAACCGGGAGCTGTCTGTTGTTTGAGAACTCAATAGTGTGCCAAGTTTGTTGATACCAATTTATTTATTTTATTGGTGAATGGTTTCAGGGTCCGCACCCCCGTGTG